>CAZKBQ010000003.1:0-171333 GCA_964550855.1 uncultured Anaerolineae bacterium | reverse complement strand
AGTTGGAAATGATCACGTCCACCGTCGCTTCGTCCACCGGCAGCGCCTCCAGATAACCTTCGCGGAACTCGACGTTGGAATAGCCAAGCCGCTCGGCATTGCCGCGCGCCTTCGCCAGCATGTCCGGCGTCATGTCCACGCCGATGACGCGGCCGGCCTCGCCCACCGCCTTGGCCGCGAGAAAACAATCGAGGCCGCCACCAGACCCCAGATCGAGCACGGTTTCGCCCGGCTTCAGCGCGGCAGTCGTAATCGGATTGCCGCAGCCCAGCGAGAAACTGCTGATGTCCGACGGCAGGTCTTGCAACAGCCGATCATCGTACAGAGCATTGCTGCCGCAGCACGAATCGGCGTTGCGTGCGCGCTCGGCGTAGTGCTCACGCACGCTGTCATGAATCGAAGTGGGTTGCATGTCTATCCTCCAACGGATGTATTATATAGACGAATGTCTATACGATTAGGCCAAGACAACGGGCTGGTTTTCAGCCCGATCGGCGATCTAGCCCCCGGCGGTTTGCTTCACGGCCTCGGCGGTTTCGGTCTCCGGCGCAAACACCTGAATCAGCTGCCCGCAGCACAACGCCATGCGATCCTGGTTCAGCGTGTAGTAGGTCTGCTTGCCCTCGTGGCGGACGGTGACCAGCCCGGCGTCGCGCAGGATGGCGAGGTGGTGCGACACCGTGGGCTGCGACACGTCCAGCTGCTCCACGATCTCGCTCACCGACAGTTCGCTGCAGCAGCACAGACTCATGATGCGCTGGCGCGTCTCGTCGGCGATGGCCTTGGCAAACTCAACAGGACTGACCTTCTTCATATCGACATCCGTCTATGCGCTATTATATAGACAATCATCTATTTGTCAAGGGTCAATTTTGCCCCGCGCCGGACGGGGCAGAAAAAAGCCGGGTGTCGAAGCGGCCCGCCTGATGAGCCGCTTCGACACGTTAAGGAGGAAAGAGCAATCGGGTTTAAGCCTGGGCCGGTTGGGGCGCCACCAGCTTGTCCACCCGCCCTTTGATGATCGGGTACGGGGCGGCGCCCACGATGCGATCGACGATCTGGCCGTCGCGGACGAACAGCAGCGTGGGAATGCCCTGCACGCCGTACTTCATCGCCCATTCGGGATTATCGTCGGTGTTCACCTTGGCGACGATCAGCTTGTTCTCGTACTCGCCCGCGATCTTCTCCAGCACGGGGGCCACCATGCGGCACGGGCCGCACCACGGCGCCCAGAAGTCCACCACCACCGGCACCGCTGACTTCAACACCGTTTTCTCGAAATTCGCATCAGACACGTGAATCGGCTCTTTCATTTTCGATCTCCTTGATCTGGTTCCATTATCTCAAAATCAGTCGTGATTTCGGCCGTGTCGCGCAGCGTGGCGGCCACCGAACAATATTTTTCCTCGGCCAGTTGAATGGCCTGCTCCACTGCCCTGGGCGTCAGGTTCTGACCGACCAGCTTGAACGTCATATTGATCCGCCGAAACGTCCAGGGCGGCTCGACGTCCTGCTCGCCGCAGGTGACGATCTCCAGCTCGCTCAACGGCAGGCGCTTCTTTGCCAGGATCTCCACCACGTCCACCGCCGTGCACGAGGCCAGCGCGATGAGCAGCAGATCAGACGGCTTGACGCCGATGCCCTCATCCTTGCTGGACACCACCACCGCATGGTTGGTGGAATCGACGCCGACGAAGCGTTTGCCGGACAGCCAGTGAACGGTGGTCGTCGACGTGTTCATGCCGTCACCGGCTCCGCTTCGACGATGCGATAGCGGTGAGAAATCGCGGCCGCCTTCTCCAGCATCTTGTTCACCGAGCAGTATTTGCTCAAGGACAATTCGATGGCGCGCTCCACCGCTTTGGGATCGATGCCGTAGCCGGTGACCACGTACTCCAGCTCGATCTCGGTAAAGACTTTGGGGTGCTCTTCGGCCCGCAGGCCCACCACCCGAACTTCAAAAGCTGTAACCTTCTGCTGCTTCTTCTGCAAGATCGAGAGCACATCTGCGGCCGTGCACGCTGCCGAAGCCATCGCCACCAATTCCATGGCGCTGCCGGCCGTCGGCCCCGCCAGACTATCGGTCCGCACGCTATATCCTGAGCCGCCGTTGATCGTAAACGCCAGCCCCTGACCTTCCCACACGGCCTGTGCTGTCTTGGTATTCTCCGCCATTGATCTAAATCCTTTCCGTCTCACTCCCCATCAGGGCGCTTTGCCCAGCAAGCCAATCAAGTCGTCCACCAGCATTTCGCGCGTCGCCTTGTCGGTCTTGTCCACCGTCATCAGGCAGTCCGACGCATACTGCTTCATAAACATCAAACTGGCGCCCTGCACCGCCGATCGGATCGCGGCCAGCTGCTGGATGATTTCGTGGCAGTCACGCTCCTCGTCCAGCATCTTCTGGACGCCGCGCACCTGGCCTTCGATGCGTCGCAGGCGTTTTTGGAGCTCTTCTTTGGTGGTCGAGGTTTGCACCTTCATACCCTACCCCTGTATCTGTGGTGAGGCGTTGGCCGCACACGGCGGCTGGCTCAACCCGCTCAAGAAAAGCGCCCGCCGCCCCCGCAGCTGCTGACGGAGGCGCTGCCGCCTGCAGAACCGCCGCTCATGGCAAACGCCGACAGTTTTTTCTGAGTATGTCTTTCCCCGCATTCCGGGCATTCCGGCGTCACATTTGCCTCTGAGATCTTGACGAGTTTCTCAAATTCGGTATGGCAATCGGGACAATAATATTCGTAAATCGGCATGTTCCGCTCCGGACTGGATGGCGCCCCCGCGCCCCATCCGAATACTATAGGGGAGTATAGCATACGTCGGGCTGGTTGTCAAGCGTGGTGGGCAGCGGCCGGGCGCGTTATGGTTTGGCGCGGCTGCGTGCTGGCGCTTGAAATCTTGAAATCGCACCTTTGGGCCATGTGGGCCCGTCGGCGCAGGCCGACGATCGGCGGCACGCCCACCAGCCGCGAATTCATTCGCCGGAGCAGTCGGTCTTAAAACTTAAACCGTGCGAGACTGACACCGGCGCAAATCAAAACGGAAACCACCCTAATGAGGCAATTCGCTGGTGCAATTGGGGCAGCGCGTCGCCTTGATCGAGATGGTGGTGAAGCAGTAGGGGCAGTCCTTCGTCGTGGGCGCGGCCGGGGCGGCGGGCGCCGGCTTCTTCATGGCGTTCATCGACTTCACCACCAGGAACATGGCAAACGCCACGATCAGAAAGGTGATGATGGCGTTGAGGAAGAGGCCGATGTTGATCGTGGCGGCGCCCGCAGCCTGCGCGGCCTGCAGCGTGGGATATGGGCCGCCCTTCAGCGGGATGAACCAGTTGGTAAAATCGATGCCGCCCGTCAGCAGCGAGATCACCGGCATGATGATGTCTTTGACGAACGAGGAGACGATCGCTCCGAACGCGCCGCCGATGATCACGGCCACGGCCAGATCGACCACGTTACCGCGCGCGATGAAATCACGAAATTCTTTCAACATGAGCGGCCTCCGCATCAGATGTGTCACGACACAATCAGTATAGCACCGGATGCGGAAGTTGGCGAAAAGAACGTCAGGCCAGCGAGGCCAACGCCCATGAGATCAGCCCCGGCCCGCAGGCGATGCAATCCGGCTCCACGTAGTTCCACGGCTGGCCGTGATGATTCAACAGCTGCCCGCCCGCTTCTTCGATGATGATCTGCCCCGCCGCGCCATCCCACGGCATCAGCGCGCCGTGATAATACACATCGATCCAGCCGGCAGCCAGATAGCACATCCCCAGTGCCGCCGATCCGACGGCGCGAATGGTGCGGCTCTGCACGCCCGCGCGCTGCAACCACATCAGCTCGCGCCGGCGGGCCGCCTCGCCCCGGCCCCAATCCAGGCCGATGATCGCCTCGCCAATGTCGCTCGCCGCCGAAACATGGATGGGCCGGCCGTTCAGCGTCGCGCCCCGACCGGCCTCGGCGGCGAACAGATCATCGCTCAGCGGATCGTAGATCACGCCAAGGACAGGCCGTCTGTCGCACACCAGCGCAATCGACGTGCTGAACACCGGAATATGCCGCGAATAATTCGTCGTGCCGTCGAGCGGATCGATCACCCAGAACGCGGTGGCATCCTCGGGTGGCTGGATATTCTCTTCAGCCAGGATTGCGGCCTGTGGTTCTCTCGATCGGATCCGATCGACGATCGCGGCCTGCGCGGCCAGATCAGCATCGGTGTAAAAATCGCGCCAGCCTTTGGCGTGAATCTCGCGCGGCTGCAGATATTTGTCGCGCAGAATGCCGCCCGCCGATCGGGCCAGCTGCACCGTAAAGTCCAGCAATTCGGTCATCACTCTCCCATCCTCTCGCGCCAGAATCAGGGTTGGCTCAACAGGCCGTCGGCCACCTGCGCCGCTTCGTTCAACAGGCGCTCGGGATCATTGCCGTCCACTGCGGCGTTGACGGCATGCACCAGCAATTCGGCCACGCTGTCCCATTGCGGAATGTCGGGCTGGGCGCGCGCCACCGACAACAAATCAAATGCCACTTTCAGACCCGCGTTCAGCGACAGTTCCGCGGCCAGGCCCTGCGCCGCCGATTTGCGCAGCGGCAGCAGGCCCGTCAACTGCGACCAGCGCACGGTCTGCGGCGTTTCCGAAAACCAGCGGACAAACAACCAGGCGGCCAATTGCCGCGACGGCGTACCGCGCAGTAAGAACCAGGCCGGGCCGGTAATCGTCAATGTGGGGTCGCGGCGGCCATACGGCACCGGCGCCGCGCTCCAGCGAAAGCCGCCGCGCGCCTCGACTGCGGTGAAGATCTCCGGCAGCTGCGTGGTGGTGGCGAAGATCATGCCCACCTTGCCGCGCGCAAAATCGCGCACGGCGTCGGCATCGTTGGTGCGGAAGAAGCAGCCGCTGGCCGCCGTCTCCTGCAACGTGCGCAGCGTGTTTACGCCTTCCGGCGCGTTGAACGAGGTGCGCGTGCCGTCGTCCGTCAGGATCGATCCGCCGCGGCTGTTCAGCCAGGCCGTGGCAAAATCCGCCCGCGGATTGAAGCCAAACCCATACACGTCGGGCTGCTGGTCGCCGGTGGTGTCACGGGTGATGTTCTGGCACACCTCGCGGAACAGCGGCCACGAGTTGGGCGGGGTTAAGTAGTTCTGCGCAGCCAGCCGATCGTTGTTGGTCACCAGCACCACACCCTCGCCGCCCAACGGCAGCCCGATCAGCGTCTTGAGCTTGGGATCGCGCGCGATGTCCAGCATGGCGGGGAACAGGTCGTTGAGGTCATCCGTCGTCAGGCCAAAGTGCTCGTCGTCCGCGTAAGTCTGCATGGGCACCACGGCCGCGCCCAGGCTCCACACATCGGCCGGCCTGCGAATCACCAGATCGGGCAGCGCGCCGGTGTCGACGCCGGCAGTCAGGTCACGGCCCAGCTGCGCGCTGTTGCCGTGATATTCGGGCACCACCACAATGTGCCACGGATTCACCGCGTTGAAGTTGTCGATCTGCTGCAGCAGCGCGTCGCGTTCCGCGCCCGCGTAAGGATGCCAGACGATCACCTCTTGCCCTTCCGGCCGGGCAGGCTCAGTGGCCGCCGATTGAGCGGCCGGGACTGAGCAGGCCGCCAGCAGTCCGGCGATAATGACCAATCTTAAACTTTGATAAACAATGCGTTTCATCCCTTCATCCCATTGCCAAAGTGCGCCGAGTATAACCGAGCGCCGAAGCGGCGTCAATCCGCGCGGGGGATGTGATATACTGCGCGCATGCAACCGATCTTGTGGCAGAGCGGCAGTTGGGTGGTCGGCTCCTATGCGGCGCTGATGAGTCTGGGCCTGCTCGCGGCCGTCGGCGTCATCGCGCTTGAGGCGCGGCGACGGCAGATTCGATCGGCGCTCTGGCTCGACGCGGTGCTGGCCGCCATCACCATCGGCGTGATCGGCGCGCGCCTGGGATATGCGGCCATCAACTGGGCGTACTTCAAAGACCACCTTGGCGAGGTGCTGCAGATTTGGCAGGGTGGCTTGAGCTGGCCGGCCGGCCTTGCAGCGGGCACCCTCGGCGCGTGGCTCATGGCACACCGATCGGCGCAGCCGCCCCCGGCGGCCCTGCTCGACCTGCTGGCGATTGGCGCGCCGCTGGGCGCCGCCTTCGGTTGGGCGGGCTGTCACCTGTCGGCGTGCGCCTATGGCCGTGAGTTGTTCCCCGGCGAAACGTTTTTCTTCCTCAACATCGATGCGCCCGATATTTACGGCACGATCAATCCGCGCTGGCCCAGTCAGTGGCTGGGGGTCGGCTGGAGCGCGGCGGTTTTTCTGGGGTTGTGGCTGACCCGATCGCGCCCCTGGCCCGCGGGGACACGGTTCTGGCTATTCATTTCCACTTATAGCGCGGGGGCCTGGCTCATCGGCTGGACGCGCGGCGATGCGGCGCCGCTGCTGGCCGGCTGGCGGCTCGACCAGTGGTTGGATTTGACCTTCGGGCTGATCGGCGCGATCGGGCTGGCGATCTGCCGCCGGGCGCGCTCGCCCCTTGACAAGCCATCGAGTTGAGGATAAACTCTCGTTAGTGTAATCTGTACACGAAATCAGTCGGTCACGGACTCTGCCCATGAAGATCAACATCGGCCTCGCCCAAATCAGCCCCAAGCTGGCCGACGTGCGCTTTAACTGCGAGCTGCACCTGTCGTTCGTGGAGCGCGCGGCCCGGCAAAACGTCGATCTGCTGGTTTTCCCTGAGCTGTCGCTCACCGGTTACACGCTGCAGGACGCCATGTCGGAAGTGGCGCATCAGGCCGCGCCGTCTGATCCGCTGATGAGCTCCATGCTGGAAGCGAGCCGCCGTCTTGATCTGGTGGTGGGCTTTGCGGAAGTGGACGAGCGCAGCCGCTTTTTCACGGCGGGCGCGTATCTGTCGCAGGGCAAGATCGTGCACGTGCATCGCAAAGTGTATCTGCCCACCTACGGCCTTTTTGATGAAGGCCGCTATTTTGATCTGGGTGACAGTGTGCGCGCGTTTGACACGCGGTTTGGCCGCATGGCGATTTTGATCTGCGAGGATTTCTGGCACGTCAGCCCGCCGTACCTGGCGTGGCTGGACGGCGCCGACGTGATGCTGTTGACCTCGGCCAGTCCGGGGCGCGGCCTGGGCCTGGACGACCGGCTGGATTCGTCGCGCTTTGTAGAGACGGTCAACAAGTCTTACGCGGCGCTGTTTGGCAGCTTCGTGGTGCACTCCAACCGCGTGGGTTTTGAAGACGGCATGAACTTCTGGGGCGGCTCCACCATCTTTGCGCCCGACGGCGAGCTGGTGGTGCAGGCCCCCTACTTCGAGGAATCGCTCACCGTCGCATCGATCGATCTGGCCGACATCCGGCGCACGCGCAAGCGTATCCCGTTGCTGCGCGACGAGCGCCCGGAACTGACCCTGCGTGAACTGCAGCGCATGACGGGACATTGACGGCACCCGCCGCGATTGGACAACCCAGCCCATGGCTCATCCCGACTATTCCAACAAACTCAGCATCAATCCTGATCTGGCGCGCACCGTGCTCAAGACCTTTCTGCGCGATGAGATCCGCAAAGTGGGCATCGAGCACGCCGTCATCGGCCTGTCCGGCGGCATCGATTCAGCGCTGGCCTGTTATTTGACGGCGCAGGCGATCGGGGCGCACAACGTCTATGCCGTGCGGCTGCCGTATCGCACGTCGTCGCAGGACAGCCTGGATCACGCGCAGCTGGTCATCGAGGCGCTGGGCGTCAACAGCGAGACCGTGGACATCACCGACATGGTCGAGCCGCTCATTGCGCGGACGCCCGGCATCGACGAGAAGCGCCGGGGCAATCTGATGGCGCGGGCGCGCATGATCGTGCTGTACGACCGCTCGGCGCAGCATCGCGGCCTGGTGATCGGCACCAGCAACAAGACCGAGCTGCTGCTGGGCTACGGCACGCTGTATGGCGACATGGCGTCGGCGCTGAACCCGCTGGGCGATCTGTACAAGACGCAAGTCCGCCAGTTGTCGCGCGCCCTGGGCGTGCCGCAGCCCATCATCGACAAGCCGCCCTCGGCTGATCTGTGGAGTGGCCAAACTGACGAAAATGAAATGGGGCTGACTTACGCCGAGGTCGATCAGCTGCTGTATCTGCTGATCGATCAGCGCTATTCGCCGGACGAATGCGTCGAAGCGGGCTTCGAGCGGGCGTATGTCGATCGGGTGTGGCGCATGGTCCGCACCTCGCATTTCAAGCGGCGCGGCCCGGTCATCGCCAAGCTCAGCCACCGCACGGTCGGCGTCGATTTCAATTATCTGCGCGATTGGGGCTATTGATCCGGGCGCGGCGCGCGGAACCTGTGGTATAATCCCGCTCGTTATCCATTGTGCATTCAGCAGGAGATAGTGTTCAGTGACTGCCCGCGCAACACAGTCCCCGGACTACTGGGGCGAAGCTTTTTCCCTCACCGCCGACGATCGCGAGTATCTGCTCAACCTGTTTGTGGAAGACGAACAGCCGCGCAGCACGGATGAACTGGCGCAGGCGCTGATTCGCTATCGCGTTGAGCGCGAAGAAGCCGCCATCCGCCGTAAACGGCAGGCGCAGGGCACGTTGTATCAACCCAAGCGCTCGTTTCAGATCGGCGAGCAGGTGGTGTTCCCCGCGCTGGAATTTGCGGTGGGCCAGGTGCGCGGTGTGCGCCCCGGCCGCAGTCCGGACTATCAGCCGTTCAAAGTGATCGAAGTGGAATTGGAAGGCGGCGAGATGCGCGAGTTCGCCGCCGAATTTGGCGACGAGCACCGTCTCAACGAGGACGCGGCCATTCTGTCGCCAGATGAGGCAGTGGTCACGCCCGATGAGTTGCACGCCCGCGTGAGCGGGCTGTTTGTGCCACGGCTGCGCGCGCTGCTGCAGGCCAGCGCCGATTTTGTCTGGCTGGCGGGCAAGTGGTTCCCGCGCGGTTTGATCGCTGACGTGAACGTGGGGCAGCTCAACATCGCCGAAGCGATTCTGGACATGAACAACGGCGGTCCGCTCTCCACGGCCGCCATCCTGCCGGAGCTGGGCCTGCCCCGCGAGATCAACCCTAATTTGCAGGTGTTTTCACTGAACTACGCGCTCTACTCTGACGAGCGCTTTGACGAGGTGGGGCCGGCGGGCGAGGTGCTGTGGTATCTGGTGCGGCTGGAACCGGCCAATGTCATCAAGACGCCCGATCGGTTGAAGTACACCCCCGCGGACTACCGCCGCGATCTGCTGACGCCCGATTTGCTGCGCATCGAACAGTCCATCGACGACGAATGGTCGCAGCTGCCGCCGGCCAATGAAGGCATCGAGGAAATCACCTTCACCCTGACTTATCCACATCGACGCAGCGGCACGGTGCCGCTGTCGCCCACCATCGGGCAGCTGTTCCCCACCGGTCGCACGCATCGCATCCGCTTCATGTTTGAGGATGCGCGCTCGGGTCGGCGCTGGCCGGGCTGGGTGGTGCGCGAGCGGCATTACGCCTTTGGCCTTGACGAATGGTATCAGGCCAACGAAGTGCCGGCCGGCGCCTACGTGCAGCTGCGCCGCGGCGACGAGCCAGGCGTGGTGGTGGTGGACCTGCAAGGCCATCGTCAACGCCGCGACTGGGTGCGGGTGGCAACGCCGCACGACGGCCGGTTGGCCTTTCAGGTGGTCCGGCATCAGGTGCCGTGCGACTATGATGAACAGATGATTATGGTGGTGGACGACGATCAGGGCACTGACAAAATCTGGTCACACGTGGAAGAACGCCGCCTGTCCATGCATGACCTGTTGTTGCAGCTGGTGCCAGAGCTGGCCAAGCTCAGCCCGCAGGGCAACGTCCACGCGCGCACCCTGTATGCCGCCTACAACCTGATCAAACGCACGCCGCCCGGCCCGTTGTTTGCCGCGTTGATGGAGCAGACCGATTTCAGAGCGCTGGGTGACGGCTACTGGCTGGCTTACTCGTAGCGCCGACGATGCGGCGATTGACCGTGGTATAATCGGCGGCGGCTTCACGTGAAGCGTGCCGCCGATTTCGTTTTGAGTCGATTGTCATTATGAACACTGGATTGAAACCGGCGCGATCGTTGCGCCCGACACTTGATACGCCCTTTCACATCGACTACGACTGGTGGACCAAAGCCGGCCGCGATCTGCGGGTGTATATGCGCAGTCACCTGTGCCCGGAGCATCGAACGCAGCTGGGCGATGGCAGCTTGGAGCCCGACATGATTGACTGGGTTGATCCCCAGACGGCCGAGGTGAAGCGGCGCGACGGGCTGGTGCAGCTGCTGCACACACACTGCGCGCTGCAGCCCGACTATATCACCGAGCACACCAGCATCGTCGACGCGGCCTTTCGAGTGTTTTTGACCAACGACAACGAGCCGCTGACGCCGCGCGAACTGGCTCAGCGTCTGAGCCGTGACCCCGACACGATCCTGCGGACCATCGGCGGGCGGCAGGTTTATCAGGGTCTGCGCCCCGCTTGACCGCACTAACCGGCGGGCCGCGCGGCTCGATCGGGTGGTGAACGCCCCATGAAGATCGCGGTGAAATTGCACGGCATCCTGCGCGATTACCGTCCCAAGGGATCGAAAGTCGATCTGTTCGACATCGTGCTGGCCGAGCCGGCCAGTGTGCAGAGCGCGGTCGAGTATTTTGGCATTCCGCCGCAAAAGGTACATGCGGCGTTCCTCAACGACGAGCCGACCGAGCTGGCGCACCCACTAAAGGACGGCGACCGCGTGCGGCTGTTTCCGCCGGTGGTGGGCGGTGCGCCGTGGCGGGTGTTTATCGCCGGCATCATGCAGGGCTCGCGCCGTGAGAACGATCTGGACGCGCAGGACTATCGCCGCTTTATCGGCGAGGTGCTGCGCGCCCACGTGCCCCAGGTGGACATCATCGATCCGCTGGAGCTGCATCCCAACAGCGTGGCCTATGACCTGGAAGCCGCGCGCGCCACGCTGATCGGCATGGCGGCGGCCGCGGGCGCCGCCGATGCGGTGGTGGCCTACGTGCCAGCTGCCAGCATGGGCACGGCGCTGGAGATGTGGGAGGCGTATCATCACGGCAAGCCGGTCGTCACCATTTCACCGCTGCAGCACAACTGGGTGGTGAACGCGCTGTCCACTCGGGTGCTGGCCGATCTGGATCAGTTTCGAGCATTTGTGGCGGCGGGCGACTTCGAGCGCGTGCTGCGCGCGGCGCGGCTGCCGGCCGATTGACAACTTTTGCCCCCGTAGCTCAATTGGACAGAGCGACGGACTTCTAATCCGCAGGTTGTGGGTTCAAGTCCCGCCGGGGGCGCACGTGGTGAAGGAACAAGGACGCGAGGCTTCGGCCGGGTCGCTGGCCTGCACAGGCTTCCGGTCGAAGCCTCGCTTCCGGTACGGCGCCGATTGGCGCGCATAGTGGAGGAGCGCATGTTGCGGCATAAGAAGCATCGGCTGTTGGGAGGCGTATTGATGCTGGCGCTGGCGGCCGGCTGGCTGGGCAGCTCGATCGGGTCGGCCACCGCCCAATCGGGCGAGCTGCTGAACAATCCCGGCTTCGAGCCGCCGTTCAATCAGCAGGGCAGCGCCGACATCTTCGTCGCCAATGGCTGGCAGCCGTGGTACGTGACGCCGGATGGCGTGACGTATCCGATCGATTGTCCGGCCAGCGCGCCGCCCGGTTGTGTGCCGTATCGCGTGCCGGTATATCGCAACTCTCAACCGCAGGACACCCGTCTGCCGCCTCGCGCCCGCTTGGGCGATTCGCAAAAATGGGGCATCAGCTACGCCACCTATGTCGCGGGCGTTTATCAGCAGGTTAGCGGCATTGCGCCGGGCACGCAGCTGCGCTTTTCGGCGTTTACGCAGGGCTTCAACTGCTCCACCACGGCCGGTTGTTTTGGCGGACTGGGGGCGTATGGTCGATCGTATGAACCGGGCGACGTGCTGACGCGGGTGGGCATCGACCCGACAGGTGGTACCAACGCCTTTGGGCCGAACGTGGTCTGGTCGCCCTACGCCAACCCGCTGGACGCATTTGTGCAGCAGCAGGTGGAAGCGGTGGCGCAGAACGGGACTGTCACGGTGTTCATCTGGTCGTCGCCCAAACTGCCGCAGCAATACAATGATGTGTACGTTGACGATGCCAGCCTGGTCGCCATCGGCCAGGGCGAAGCGCCCACGGCGCAGCCCGCCAACACGCCTGCGCCCAACGACACGCCGCAGCCGGCGGCCACGGTCCCGCCCAATACCGGCACGTACACGGTTCAGGCCGGCGACACCCTCTCTGCAATTGCGCTGCAGTTCAACCTCACGCTCGATCAACTGCTGGCGTTGAATCCGCAGATCACCAATCCGAGTCTGCTGGAAGTCGGACAAGTGCTTAACGTTGGCGGCACGCCGCAGCCCACGCTGCCACCGACCGCCACGCCCACCGCCACCGCCGCGCCCGTAGTCACGTCCACCCTCGTCAGTGCGCTGTCCACCTCCACGCCGGCGCCGGTCGTGACGCAGACCGCCGCGCTGGAAAATGAAGGGCTGTGCTTGACGGCGTTTGACGATCCCAACGACAACGGCACACGTGATGCCGGTGAGAACCTGGTGGCGGGCGTTCAATTCGACGTAAAGGATGCCAACGGCCAATCGGTGGCGCAAGTGACGAGCGACGGCGTCACCGAGATCAACTGCCTGGGTAATCTGCCCAACGGCCGCTACACGGTGGACATTAAGGTGCCGCCCGATCGCACCGCCACCTCCGACACCAAATGGTCGGTGTCGTTAATCACCGGCACGCGGGTCGGCGTAGCCTTTGGCAGCCGCGTGCCCGTAAGCACGCCCGCGCCCGCGCCCACACTTGAAGCACCAACACCGGTGCCGCAGCCGGCCGGTCGGCCGTCCACCGCACCATTGGGCCTGCTGGTCGGCGGCGCCTTTATCTTGATGGCCGTGGCCGCGTTCGCCTTTGTGCTGAGCGCCCGCCGTCGGCGCTGAGCCGCCGGGGCGATCAACCGCCATGACGCGATCAGGGTGGCGTCTGCCGGCGATCTTGTTTGCGGCCGCACTCGTCACGCTGGCACTGGCCTATCAGTGGCGCGCGCCGCTGACGCTGGACATGACCTCGGACGCAGAGGACGTGCTGCTGCACGGCTTTTATCCGCCGGAGCAGACGTTCGACGTGACGTTCCGCTGGACCGACGGCGACGCGCAGATCGATCTGCCGGGCGCGGGCAGCGGCGTGCCGCTGCAGCTGACGCTGGTGCTGCACGAATTTCGCCCGTCGCCGCTGTCACCGCAACCGGTTCACGTCGCTTTGAACGGGCGTGAGGTGATCAGCTTCACGCCCGATGTGCAGCTGGCCGCTTACACGTTTGATCTGCCCCCAATCGATCAGCTGCCCGGCACGGTTTCCATCAGCCTCCGATCGGATAGCTTCATCCCCAAAGACACCGTCCCCAACAGCGATGATACGCGCCCGCTGGGTTTGTTTGTGGATCGCATCCAGATCGATTCCGGGCCGGGCGTGATCGTTCCGCCGCTCTGGACATGGCTGCTGCTGGCCGCCAGCGTCGCGGCGATCTTCGGGCTGATTGGCGCGATCGGGCTGGGGACGCGCCCCGGCCTGATCGTCTCAGTAGTTTTACTGAGCGCTTACATCGCCGCCACGGCCGCGGCCCGGTTGTGGATCGGCTACTATGGCTGGTGGCTCGCCACGTCGATCATCGGCGCATGGCTGATCGCGGTCCGCCTGAAGGCCTCCACCGTCGACGACCGGTGGGCGGTGATTGGCGCCGCGCCGCGGAGCGCGGCTTATGTGGCGGGCGTCTTCCTGGCGTGGCGCGTGGCGCTGATCGCTGTGCCGATCCTCGGCGCGGACGTGGTGGGCGTGCGCGAGTGCTGCCCGGAGGTGCTGCCCGCGCCGCTCGCGTCGTGGGGCGAGGCCGTGTTTGACACGTGGTATCGCTGGGACGCGATCTGGTACGGCAGCATCGCCCGCGACGGCTATCAGTACGCGGGCCAGGCCGGGGCGTCGAACGCCGGCTTCTTCCCCGGCGCGCCGCTGCTGTTTGGCGCGGTGACACACCTGACCGGCCTGCCGGTCACGGCCAGCGGGCCGCTGGTGTCATCAGTATTGGCCCTGATTGCGTGCTGGCTGCTGTACCGCCTGACCCTGAACGAAACCGGCGATGACGAGACGGCGCGGCGCGCGGCGGTGTATCTGCTGGCGTTCCCGGCCGCGTATTATCTGAGCATCGGTTACAGCGAAGCGTTGTATGTGGTCGCGGTGCTGGGCACGTTTTATTTGGCGCGGCGGGGCCGCTGGGGCTGGGCGGGCGCGATCGGGTTGGTGGCGGGGCTGACGCGGCTGCACGGCGCGCTGCTCATGGTGCCGCTGGGCTACGAGTATTTGCGCCAACAGCGCTGGCAGTGGCGAGCGATCTTCAGGCCCGCAATCATCGGCGTGATTGGCGCGCCATTGGGCGTGCTAGCGTTCAATCTGTATCTCAACGCGACGTTCGGCCAACCGGCGGGCTATTTTTCGCCGTATTTTGAAGTGCAGACATTGTTCTTCAAAGGCAGTCGCGCCGAAGCGTTTCCCACATTTCCGTTGACAACGTTCTTTAACTATCTGGGCGGTCTGCTGTCCGGCGCACCCTCCACCGAAGGGGTGGCGGTGATGGGCGCGCTGATCCTGCTGCTGATCTTGACGGTGGAAGTGTGGGCGCGCCTGCCGCGCGTGTACGGCGTGTACCTGCTGACGGTGGCGCTGTTCTCGTTGGTCGGCGGCGACTTGATCTCCATGCCGCGCTTCGTGCTGCCGATGTTCCCCGGCTTCATGGCGCTGGCGCTGATCGGCAAACGCCCCGTGCTCGATCGCGTGATTTTGATTGTCTCCGTGCTGCTGCAGGGCGTGCTGGCGCTGCTCTTTACAAAAGGCTACTGGATTGCGTAGCTACTTCAGCAGCTGATAGCGGCTGATTTCGATGTACTGGGTGGGCGCGTCCACGTAGGCGCGCTCGCCCGTTTCTTTGATGCGCGGGCCCAGCAAGACGGCCGGATCGATGTGCGCCCAGGTCAGGGCCGATACATAGACAAAGCCCGGTTCATCCGTCTGCTTGCGCAGCTGCTGGATGAGATCGAACACGTGCTGGTCGTCTTCGGCCAGCAGCCAGAGTTTGCCGGCGAAGGTGTAGGCCGCGTTTTGCGGCAGA
Source organism: uncultured Anaerolineae bacterium (assembly GCA_964550855.1). Classification (GTDB taxonomy): domain Bacteria; phylum Chloroflexota; class Anaerolineae; order Fen-1058; family Fen-1058; genus JAGOBP01. Next base: position 156,137 of record CAZKBQ010000003.1, on the reverse strand, counting down.
AACCACGCATCGGTCACCACCACCCGCTCCGGCGCTTGCGCGATCAGCGCCGACATGAACTCACTGGCGGCCTGGCCGGCTTGCATGAATTGAACGCCCTGCGCGGTCACATACCAACCCGACAGGCTAAGCGCGGCCACGACGGCCAACACGCCCCGGCGCGGCGCGCGGCCTGACAGGCGCGGCAGCTGCACAGCCGCGACGACGACGAGCGGCGCGACAGCCGGCAGCAGGAAACGCGGCCCCCACTGGACGCCGCCCTCGAACGGGCTGATGAGCAGGACGAGCAGTCCAAAGGCCAGCGCTGTCGTCAGCAAGAGCCGCCGGTGTGGTGATGATCGCTCTGCGTCAGCCGCCGCGTGGTCAACCGGCAGCAACAACAGCAGCACCAGCGGAAACGTCGTGAGCAGATCGTTGGGGCGGAGGCCCTGCGTCACGCGCCAGGCGGTGACGGCGCTCAATGCCACCATCGCGCTCGCCAGCAGCCCCCATGTGATCGATCGCGCGCGCGGCGGCAAGGCCTTCGCGCGCGCGATCACGGCCAACCCGATCGCGCTCAGCAGCAATACAGAGACCACGTCCGCGCCCGCGCCGTCGAGCGGCCAGAGCATGACTTCGTTGTGGCCGGTGGTGTCGCCCAGCCGGGCCAGCATGGCCTGGCCGCCCAGCAGCGGCACGTTTTGCTGCACGCGCGGCCCAAAGGGGCTGCCCCACGTCAGCTGCTGGTAGAGCCACCACGGCCCGGCCGTGAGCAGGCCCCCCAACGCCAGAAAACCGATCGGGGATAGAAAGAACCGGCGGACAGCCGTCCTTAGCGGAATAGCCGGCCTGATCGAAGACGCCGCCAGCCCGATCAGGATCGCAATCGGAAAGACATATAGCTCGGCGCGCATCGTCAGACCCAGACCGATGGCGGCGCCGGCCAACATCAACCAGCGCGCGCGGTGCGGGCTGTCTGCGGATTTGATGATGGCGGCCAGTGCGCCGGTCGTCAGCAGCGCGCCCGGCGCGTGCTCCCAGAATTCCAGCGAATAGATCAGCAGCGGACTGGCCAGGCCGACGGCCAGCGGCGCGAGCGCGGCGCTGTAGCCGGGTCGCAGCCGCCACGCCAGCCACGCCGTAAGGCTGACGAGCAGCGCGCCACTCAGCCACGGCAGGATTAGCAGGCCCGCGTGTCCGAGCCATGCGTACAGCGGCACGCTGAGCCAGATGAAGGGTGAGGTGTATTCGGAATAGGGGTGGCCGGCCTGCCAGAGGAACCACGGCGCAACAAAGGGTGAATACTGATGATCCGGATCGTAGATCGCGCCGGGGTAGTCGAGCGGAGCGTTCAGTTGGCCGGAGTGCAGGATGCCCTGGACCTGCCAGAGTTTGACGCCGCCGTCGCCGGTGGCAAAGCCGTGGAGGCCCGCGCTGTGCACGCACAGGGCGGCCTGGATCAACAGCACCGCCGCCACCGACCATTGCAGCCAGCGACGCGGGCTCAGTGAAAATGCGTAGCGCGTAATGAGTTATCTCCCGTCAGTCCCGGATGGCGGCGATGACGGCGCCGAGGCCGGCCACGCCGATGGTCACGGCAAAGCTGGTCGTCACCGCCGCCACAATCGAGGCCGCTCCCGGCCCGGTGCTCTGCGTTTGCACGGTGGTGAACACGGCGCCGGCCAGCCCCACACCCAGCACCATGCCCACGTTGCGCGCGCTGGCCAGCACGCCGGCGGCGATGCCCTGCCGATGACGCGGGGCTGCGCCCATCAACGCGCTGCTGTTCGGCGAGATGAAGACGCCCGTGCCCAGCCCCATCACGGCCAGCGCCGTCACCACTTCGCTGTCGGGTGAGTACAGCGTCAGCTGCGACAGCAGCCACAGCCCCAGCGCCATGGCCGCCATGCCGAACACGCTCAAGATGCGCGCTCCGATCCGATCGGATAACGAGCCGCTGACCGGCGCGGCGATCGCCATCACGATGGGCTGCGTGGTCAGGATCAGGCCGGCGGCCGACGGCGTCAACGCGCGGCCTTGAATCAGATAAAACGGCAGCAGAAACAAGATGGTGTAAACGCACATGTAATTCAAAATCGCGCTCGCCGTCGAAGCCGAGAAGGTGCGGCTGCCAAACAGACTTAGATCGAGCATGGGCTGAGCGGTGCGCCGCTCAATGACGACGAAGATCACGAGCAGCCCCACCGCGCCGCCCAGCAAGCCCAGGATCACCGGCGAGGTCCAGCCCCGGCTGGAGCCTTGATTCAGGCCTAGCAACAGCGCGATCAGGCCTGCCATGAAGACTGCGGCCCCAACCCGATCGAACTTCTCGGCCTTGTCGTTTGGCTCATCTTTAGGGATGAAGCGCCAGCTCAGCCACAGGGCCAGGGCGCCCACCGGCACGTTGATGTAGAAGACGGCGCGCCAGCTCAGCGCGTCGGTCAACCAGCCGCCCAGCGACGGCCCGATTGTCAGGCCCAGATACGTCATGGTGGCCTGCAGGCCCAGGGCGCGGCCGCGCTCGCCGGCCGGAAAACTCTTGGTGAGGATCGCGGGCGAGTTGGCATACAGCATCGCGCCACCCAGTGCTTGAATCGCCCGCGAGCCGATCAGCATGAGCGGCGATCGGGCCAGCCCGCACAACGCCGAACTGGCAATGAAGATCACGAAGCCGGTCAAGTACACCGGCTTGTGCCCGCGCAGATCACCCAGTCGCCCGAAGCTGAGTAGCAGCCCGCTGACCACCAGCAGATAGACCGTCACCACCCACTCGATCGTCGCGACATCGGTTGTGAAGTCGCGCGCCACGACGGGCAAGATGGTGTTGACGACGCTGCCATCCAACGCCGACATGAAGGTGCCCACGCCGATGGCAAGCAGCACGAACCATTTGCGCTGGCTGGCTGGTTGAACGGTGATCGCCGGTGAAGAGGTCATTTTCAGCCTGACAGGGTGATGGGACACAGAGTGACGAGGCGATCTCAGGCCGTCAGCCTGTCACCGCGTCACCTGTCAATCGTTTACAGATGGTAGATGGCCTTGTCGCCCGTGGTCTTCTCGCCGGTGATGGCGCGGATGACTTTGGCGGGCACGCCGCCGACGATGGTGTGCGGGGGCACGTCCCGGGTGACGACGGCGCCGCCTGCCACCACCGCGCCCCGGCCGATGCGCACGCCGTCGGTGATGACCGCGCCTGAGCCGATCCATACGTCGTCTTCGATCACGATGCCCTCGGCGGTGATGCCCTGATCGACAAACGGGACGTTGGGATCGTCGAAGACGTGATTGACGGCGACGATCTGCACGAACGGCGAGGTGTACACCCGGTCGCCGATGGTCACGCCGCCCTGCCCGCGAATGACGTTGTATTCGCCGATGAGGCTGTGTTTGCCGATCGTGATGCCGCTCTGCTTCATCCCGCGAAAATTGTAAACATGCAAGATCGAGCCGTGCATCACCAAGGTGTCATCGCCAATGGTCACGCCGTTGGGGCAAGCGTGAAGGTAGGTATTCTGATCGAGGTAGACGCGCTTGCCCAATCGGATGTGGGAGGCAAAACGCAGGCGCACGTTGTTCTCAATCGCGGCCAGGCCATCCATCCTCAAGATCAGCCGGTACAGCACGCCGCGAATCGCGATCCCGGCGATGGTGGGAATCCAGCCCAGCGCAAACAGCCAGAACTGTTCCCAGAGATAGCGCAGCGGATTGGCGGCCTGCCGCCGGATATAAAGCGAGATCGTCGCCAGTGCAGTATTCATCAGCCATTGCTCCGAGTCAATCGTCGCGGTACCGGCGCGATTATACCAGAGGCAGACAGGCGCTATGGTATAATCCGATTCGTGCGGGGCTTCACAGGAGCAGCGCCGGTTACCATGTCCTCAGCCAGGGCCTCTCAACCTCATCCAGCCATATCGTCGGAAACGCGCGAACGCCTGCAGCGATTGGCCGGGCTGTTGCTGGCGCATTATGGCGTGGCCTCGCCGCCCGTCCCGATCGATCAGATGCTGCGCGAACCGCCCGATCGTCTGTGGCACGTGGAGGCCGATCGGGTCAGCGCCATCATCGGCCACGGGCTGTATCGTTACGCGCCACGCGCCGCCGAAGCGCGGCTGTTGTATCGCGTGATCTCGGACAGCGCGCCCGCCCGCCGCGCCGGCTTCGACGCGCCGTGGCCGGCTTCGCGCCGCGAGATCAAATACTTTACGCGCTGCCTGTTGATGCCTGAAGATTGGATCCGCGCCCTGCCCGAAGCGCAGCGCGCGCCCGAAGCGATTAGCGAACAGTTTCAGGTGACGCCGTTTGATGCCGTCATTCGTCTGGCCGAGCTGGGTCTGCCCGTGCCCGATGGTACCTCGATCGATCTTGATGAGTAACGGTCTGGGAGGTTGTCATGTCTGACGAAACCCTGCCCCGCTGGAATCTGTACATCGACGGCCAGTGGCGCGCCCCGCGCGCCGAGCAGTACGAGGCGGCGTACGACCCGGCCACCAGCGACGTGCTGGCCTACGCGGCGAAAGGCGACGCTGAAGACACGCGCGATGCCATCCAGGCCGCGCGCCGCGCCTTTGATAGCGGCCCGTGGCCCAACCTGTCCCCCGGCGAACGCTCGCGCATCATGCACCAGATCGTCGACGCGCTGGAAGAACGGCAGGCCGAGATCGCCGAGCTGGAAATGCTGAATGGCGGCTGCACGTGGCGCAAAGCGAATTTGATGGACATTCCGGTCGGCTTGTTGCATTTCCGCCACTTTGCCAAGCTGGCGACGATGGAACCGCTGGAGCCTGTGCCGCAGATCACCTTCCCGACTTTGTCGTATAACTTCGTGCGCCGCGAACCGATCGGGGTGTGCGGCCAGATCATCCCGTGGAATTTCCCGTTCCTCATGGCCGTGTGGAAGATCGCGCCCGCGTTGGCCGCCGGCAACTGTGTGGTCATCAAGCCGGCCAGCTACACGCCGTTGAGCGCGCTGAAGATGATGGAGATCATCCACGAGACGGGTCTGCTGCCGCCCGGCGTCTTGAACATGATCACCGGCCCCGGCGGTGTGGTCGGCCCGGAGCTGTGCACCAACCCGATGGTGGACAAGATCGCCTTCACGGGCAGCACCGAGGTCGGACGCCAGGTGATGCAGCAGGCCGCCAGCACCATCAAGAAGGTGACGCTGGAACTGGGCGGCAAAAGCCCGAACATTATTCTCGACGACGCGGAACTGGACATCGCCATCGATGGCAGCCTGTGGGCGACGTTCATGCACAACGGGCAGGCGTGCGAAAGCGGCACGCGGCTCTTTGTGCCGGGCAGTATCTACGATGAATTCATGGGCCGCCTGCTCGAGCGCGCCGGCAAGCTTCGGGTCGGCATTCAGAGCGACGGCGCCACCGATCTGGGTCCGCTGATCAGCGCGTCGCAGCTGCGCACGGTGGAAAAGTACATCCAGATCGGGCTGGAAGAGGGCGCCACGCCGGCGCTGCTGGGTCACCGCCCGACTGATCCGGCACTGGCCCACGGCCACTTCATCACGCCGACGATCTTCACCGACGTGCGCAACGACATGCGCATCGCACAGGAAGAAATCTTCGGGCCGGTGCTGGCGGTCATCAAATACGACAGTTTGGAAGACGCCATCCGCCAGGCCAACGACACCATCTACGGGCTGGCCGCGGGCGTGTGGAGCGCCAGCCTGGAGCGCGCGGTAAGCGTCGCCAATCGGCTGCGCGCGGGCACGGTGTGGATCAACGACTATCACCTTATCAATGCCGAAGCCCCGTTCGGCGGCTACAAGCAGAGCGGCCTGGGCCGCGAGCTGGGCACGTGGGGGCTGCACGCCTACACCGAGGTCAAGCACATCCACGCGGATTTGAGCCGCACCCGCGAGGCGCGCTTCTGGTACGACATTCTGGTGCCGAAACTTGAAGAGTGAGGAGTGACGAGCGAAACGTGGCGCGTGACCCAAAGTTATGCGCCACGTTTTGCGTTTCACGCTTACGCCTCACGTTTTACGCCCCCGTATTCCGCGCTATAATTATTGCCCTGACTCTTTCCATCTTCTCCACCTCTGCGAGGTTCCATGTGCGGCATCTTTGGCATCATTACGCAAACTGAGCAGGCGCTCGGCCCCATTTTGATCGAGGCGGCGCGACGCCTGTCGTATCGCGGCTATGATTCGGTGGGCTGCGCGACGCTGGATGCAACCGGCCACATCGATCTGCGCAAGGACGTGGGCAAAGTGGACGCGGTGGCCGCCCGATTGGACTTCGCGGCGATGACGGGCCGACGCGGCATGGTGCAGCTGCGCTGGGCCACCTTCGGCGTGCCGTCACAAATCAACGCCCAGCCTCACCTTGATTCGGACGGCGGCATGGTGGGCGCGCACAACGGCAACGTCGTCAACAACGTGCAGCTGCGCCGGCAGTTCGAGGCCGAAGGCCTGACCGTGCGCTCGATGAACGACGGCGAATCGTGCGTGCACGCCGTGGAGCGCTACCTCAAACGCGGCTGCGACATGATCGACGCCATTCGCCGCGCCTACGCCGATCTGGAAGGCGACTACGCTTTCGTCATCGGCCGCGCCGACGATGATAAGTTGTACGCCATCAAAAAAGGCTCGGGGTTGGTGGCCGGGCTGGCCGATGGAGCCGCGTGCGTCTCGTCGGATCTGCCATCGATCCTGCCGTTGACCAACCGCATCGTGCGCATCAACGACGGCGAGATCGTCATTCTGCAACCCGATCGCATCGATCTCGTCCGGGTAAGCGACGGCGCGTGGCTCGATCGCGCGCCAGAGACGATTACCGAGAGCATGGCCGCCGCGCAAAAAGGCGGCTATGATCACTTCATGCTCAAAGAGATTCACGAGCAGCCACAGGTGGCGGGCGAGCTGCTGCACCTGCTTGAAGCGTCGCCGCTGGTGGCGCCGTTTCTCGATCGGGTGAAGAACGCCCGGAATCTGTATCTCATCGGCTGCGGCACGAGTTATCATGCGTGCTTATTGGGCGCGGTGTACCTCGCGCAGCTGGCCGAGCGGCCCGCCATCCCGATCCTTGCGCCGCAGTTCATGCCACAATATCTGCCCGCCGTCGGCCCGGACGATGTGGGCATCTTCGTCAGCCAGAGCGGTGAAACCAAAGATGTGCTCAACGCCCTGCACGCCGCGCAGCCGCGCGGGCTGACGGCGCTCAGCCTAGTCAACGTCATCGGCTCCACGTTGATGAATGAGAGCGAGATCGCCCTGCCCATGGGCTGCGGCTACGAGATCAGCGTGCCCGCCACCAAGACGTTCACCAATCAGGTCATCGCCTTCTTGTATCTGGCGCTGCGGCTGGGCCGGCGCTCCACCGCCGAACTGGCGCGCCTGCCCGGACTCATTGAACAGACGCTTGAGATGATTGAGCCGCAGGTGGCGGCCATCGCGCCCGCGTTAACCGCGTGGGATGATCTGTACTGCCTGGGCTACGGCACAACGTATCCCATCGCCCTGGAAGGCGCGTTAAAATTGAAGGAGATCACTTACGCGCACTGCGAAGGCATGCTCTCCACCGAATTCAAGCATGGCCCGCTGTCGGCGGTGCGCGACGATTATCCGGTGATCTTCGTCACCGGGCCGGACGATGTGCCGCTGCTGGTGAGCGGCATCAACGAGACGACGTGCCGGGGCGGGCGCGCCATCGCCATCGGCGAAGACGACGAGCGCCTGCGCGCCAACGCCCACGATCTGATTACGCTGCCACGCAGCGGGCCGCTGTTCGGCCCCATCCTGTCGGTGCTGCCGCTGCAGCTGCTGTCGTATCAGATCAGCGTGGCGCGCGGCTATGATCCTGATTTTCCGCGCAATCTGAGCAAGACACTGACCGTGGATTGAAGCGCGCGGCCCGCACCGCGCCCGGCGTGGAGTCAGTAGTTCCCATGAAAATTGTCACGGTTGAGCAAATGCGCCGCATCGAAGCGGCGTCCGATGCGCAGGGGCACAGCTATGCCGCGATGATGGAACGCGCGGGCGGCGCGGTGGCGCGCGTCATCCAGACCCGATTGGACATACGCGGCCGACGGGTTTTGATCCTCGTCGGGCCGGGCAACAACGGCGGTGATGGGCTGGTGGCCGCGCGTCACCTGCACGACGCGGGCGCGCAGATCGGCGCGTACCTGCTGAAGCCGCGCGAGGATGAACACACCGCGGCGCTGCGCGAACGCGGCGTCTTCCTGGCGAACCTGGCCGACGATCGCGGGCTGCGGATTCTGCGGCTGTGGCTGGGCAACTGCGACGTGCTGGTCGATGCGCTGCTGGGCACCGGCGCCAGCCGGCCCATCACCGGCGAATTAGCAAAACTACTGAACGCCGTCGCCGGCGCGGTGGCCGAGCGCCGCAGCGCGGCGTCTGATCTCAGCAATCCGGCCTGGCCCGAGCCTGCACCTCAGGCGCCGTTAATCGTCGCCGTCGACGGGCCGACCGGCCTGAACTACGACACCGGCGAGCTCGATTCATTGACCGTGCCTGCCGACGTGAGCGTGACCTTTGCCTATCCCAAGCTCGGCCACACGCGCTTTCCGGGCGCGGGCGCGGGCGGCGAGTTGATCGTAGCCGACATCGGCACGGATCTGAAGTTGGCCGAAGATGTCACGCTCGAGCTGGCCGACCCGGCATTGATCCGATCGCTGCTGCCCAACCGACCGGCCAGCGCGCACAAGGGCACCTTCGGCAAGACGCTCATCGTGTCCGGCTCGGTGCTGTATACGGGCGCGCCCGTATTGGCGGCGACGGCGGCCTATCGCGCGGGCGCGGGCCTGGTGACGCTGGCAACGCCACAATCGATTCACGCCGTCATGGCGAGCAAGATCGACGAGGCGACCTTTCGGCCGCTGCCGGATCAATCGGGGGTGTTGAGCGCGACCGCCGCCGCCGAAGTGCGTAAACTGATCGAAGATTACGAAGCGGTTTTGATCGGACCGGGGTTGACTCAAGAGGCCCGACCGTTCATCGAAGCGATTTTGCAGCCAGAGTTGAGCGGCCCGCTGGTGCTGGACGCGGACGCGCTGAACTGCCTCGCCCAGATCGATCACTGGTGGACGCACGTCAGGCCGACGGCCATCCTGACGCCGCATCCCGGCGAAATGGCGCGGCTGACCAGGTTGAGCCTGAAGGCGATTGAGGCCGATCGGGTTGGAAGCGCGATCGAGTATGCCAAACTCTGGGGACACGTCGTCGTCTTGAAGGGCGCGTTTACGGTGATCGCCGCGCCCGACGGCCGATCGATCCTGATGCCGTTTGCCAATCCCGCGCTAGCCACCGCCGGCAGCGGCGATGTGCTGGCAGGCACGATTGCGGCGCTGGTGTCACAGGGACTGGCGGCGTTTGAGGCGGCGATCGGCGGCGCGTATCTGCATGGCGCGGCCGGCGAACTGGCGCGACGGGAGATCGGCGCGGCTGGCGTGCTGGCGGGCGACCTGGCAGATTTTCTGCCGCGGGCGCTGCGCCGGCTTCGTTAGTATTTGCCCTTAATCAACCCCAACGCCCCGCCGATTAAGCGGGGCGTTGGGCGTTTGAGGGCGGCGCTCACGCGCCGATGGTCCAATAGACGATGTGCGTGGCCGTGCTGAGCTCCAGCTCCAGCTTGTCGGCGGTCGCCTGCGGAACTTCAAAGATCAGCTTGCCGTCCAGCTTCGCGCCGGGCTTCAAGGTCTGCGCCGTCAGTTCGTCGGTCTGCGCCGTCAGCGTCGCGGCCGGATAAGTCTTGTTGGCGGTCGCGTCGTTGATCACGAACGTAGCCGGATCGAATTGAACATCATCGGTCTGGCTGGTGTTGGTGAGCGAGATCGTCACCACCAGATAAGTATCGCCGCTCTTCGGCTTGTTCGCGCCCAGCTGGCTGGCGCGCGTCACCTGCTGCGGCAATATTTGCAGATCGGCCACTTGTTCGGCCACGCCAATGGTCGCCGAGATCGCCACGGGGGTGGGTGCAACGGTCGGCGCGGCAGTTGGCGCGACAGTGGGCATGGTTGTGGCCGGCGCCTGAGTGGGCGTCACCTCGGGCGGTGTGGTCGGAGCCGGTGTGTTGGCCACCGGCGGTACAGTCGTGGCTTCCAGGCTGGGCAGCGCGGGCACCTGGGCGCCGGTCTGCGGAGCCGGAGCCGCCGGCGCGGCGCAGGCCGCCAGCAGCACACCCAATGCCGCCACAACAAGCAACAGCGTATAACGTGACAGCGGGTATCGCTTGAACATGGTCTCTTCTCCTTGTTTAAGTGGTGCATTTGGCCGGGTGTGGCTTCTCTTCCCGACCAGCAGACGGTATAGATCGACCGGCTTAAATGTACGTTAAACGACTGTTAGCCGTCATTAAAAGCCCGCCTTGCCGCAAAAAAATAACTCTGGCGAAAAGTTGTTCGCCAGAGTTATGATGGACAGTTTGAACAGAGTGATCGGTTCACGCCGAAGGTGCACCCGATCCCGGCGCGCCCGATGACGGCACGCCGCCGGTCGAGTGATCGTCGGCCGATGGTTTGCTCGATGACGATGCGTTCGAGGGCGGCGCATCATCACCCGCCAACCCGCGGCGAAATTCGCGGATACCGCGGCCCAGCTCGCCGCCGATCTGGCCGACGCGGCCCACCCCAAACAACAGGACGACAATCACCAAGATGATTAGAAGTTCCGGCGCTCCCAGTTCCATATCGCACCTCCTCGCCGTACAGCGCACCCTTGAGCTGCCAGCCGGCGCACTGAAAGCCGGATGCCAGTTTACACCCAATCATGACGGCCGACATTAAAATCACCTGAAAATTCGCTCAGAAAGTTCTGTCGGCGCGGCAAATACAAAGGCTCCGGCGAAGGACCTTCACCGGAGCCTTGAGTGAGGATAAACGGGAAATTACGCGGCGGGCGCTTCGCCGTTGGGCGACACATCGGCCGGGGTGTCCGCCGCTGCTTCGCCGGCTGTGTCTTCGGCGTGACTGACGGCCGACTGAATCTTGGACTTCTGTTCTTCCAGGATGACCCGGCCGCGCTCCTGCAATTCCTCGGCGCGCTTGCGGGCCTCTTCGGCTGCCTGCTCGGCGCGCGCCCGCGCCTGGGCCGCCACTTCATCGGCGCGCTTGCGCGCCTCCTCCAACCGCGATTCGGCCTGCCCGCGCAGCTCCATGCCGCGATCGACAAGCTGTTTGCGCGTCTCCGTACCTGAAGACGGCGCCATAATCAACGCCACGGCTGCGCCCACCAGGCCGCCCAGGATAAAGCCGGCCAGGAATGCGCCTGTTTCACCGCCAGATTGTTCGCTCATAATGCTCAACTCCTTTCATGTGCGTAACCCGCGGGTTACTTGCCCCTGAACAGCACTTGAAACATGCGCGTCACGCGCGCCACATTCGCCGACGCTTCCGCCGTGGGCTTGACGATCTTCTGGCCGACAAACGCCGTGGTGCCGCGCGCCGAATTGACCGTCTCTTGCGCCGACTTGACCAGCGGCATCAGTTCGCGACGCATCATCTGCACCAGCAGCGTCATCTGCACCACCAGATACAGCGTCAGCCCCACCAGCAGCAGCGCCTCAACCGCCAGCAGGATGATGACGATGTCGCGCACGACGCCGGTGACGCCCGCGCTGATCATCCACACGAAACCGGCGATGATCAGCAGCAGCACCACACCGGCCACCACGCCGACGATCGTCATGCGACGACGGGTCTGCCGCGTTTTGGTCTGTTCCTGGACAAATTCGTCAGGCAGGCGGTTGGTCGAGGGTGGGGGTGTCGAGTTGCCGGGAGTCGCTTCGCTCATGCTGGCCTCAGGCGCGATTATAGCATGGTTCAAAACCATTGACTAGACGCCGCACCGCTTCCCGCTTCAATCGGGACGATTGACAATGACGATGGCGATCAACGCGCCGATGAGGCCCTCGGCCAGATGGACTTCACCCAGCATCAGCAGCTGCCAGCCCAACAACTGCGCGGCCAGCTGTCCGGCCAGAAAGCCCGCCGCTGCCGCCACGAGCGTGATGACCAACCGCGCGAAACCGCCGCCCCGCCACACGTGATAGACCAGGGCCAGTCCGGCCGCGATCAGCAATGAGACGATCAAGGATGGAGACATGGGTGTGATGAGTGATGAGTGATGAGTAATGAGTAAAACGTGATACTGATTGGTCCAAGTACGTTTTACGCTTTACGCTTCACGTTTCACGCTTTACGTTTCACGCTTCACGTTTCACGCTGCGCGTCCCGCACTGTCCGCTTACGCAATAATCCCCTGCCCGATGACGACTTCGCCGTCGTACAACACCAGCCCCTGCCCCGGCGTGATGTCGCGCTGCGGCTCGTCGAACTCGACGCGCGCCGACGCCCGATCGGGATAAACCGTGACCGCCGCTTCACGTGCCTTATAGCGAATTTTCGCCGTCGCTCTAAATGGCGCAGCCGGAGCGATGCCGCTGACGTAGTGCATCTTGCGCGCCGCACATTCAGTACGCCCCAATTCGTTGCGTGTGCCCACGATCACGCTGTTATCGGCCGGTTCCAGCGCGATGACATACAACGGTTCGGGCGCCGCAATGCCCAGCCCCTTGCGCTGGCCGATGGTGTAGAACGGCAAACCTTGATGTTGTCCAATCACCTCGCCCGCCGTCGTGCGGATGGCGCCGGGCCGGATTGAGCCGGCGGGCGCGTGCCGCGTGAGGAAAGATCGATAGTCGCCATCGGCCAGAAAACACAAATCCTGGCTTTCGGCCTTCTCGGCCACCGATAGGTTATACCGCCCCGCCAGTTCACGTACTTGCGGCTTGGTCAGCTCACCCAGCGGCCACAGCGCGTGTGACAGTTCCCGCTGCCCCAACACGCTGAGCACGTATGATTGATCTTTGTTGAGGTCCACGCCGCGCAGCAGCTGATAGACACCGTCGATCTGGCGCACGCGCGCGTAGTGGCCGGTGGCCAGATAGTGCGCGCCGAGCCCCAGCGCTTTGTTGAGCAGCACTTCGTAGCGGATGTGGCGATTGCACATCAGGCACGGGTTGGGCGTGCGGCCCGCCACGTACTCGCCAACGAAATAATCGACCACGGTTGATTTGAACGTATCCGCAATGTTGACCAGGTAAAACGGAATGTCCAGCTGCCGCGCGATCGAGCGCGCGGCTTCCACGTCGGCAGGCGTGCAGCACCGGTTGGCGCGACCGTCATCGCCGTCGCTCCACAGCTTCAACATCAAGCCCACCACATCATAGCCCTGATCTCGCAGCAGCGCCGCCGCGACGGAACTATCGACGCCGCCGCTCATGGCCACCACCACACGCAGGCTGGAGGTTGGGGATTGGAAGTTGGCTTCACCCGCCATACTAAATCGCCTGTTCCACTCTAGTCATCACGCCCTGCAGTCCGCGCGCTACGCATGTTCCCTGAGCCGCGCCACCACCCCAGGCAGCACGTCCAACGTTGTGGCGATGTCTTCCGGCGTCGTCAGATGCCCCAGCGTCATACGGAGCGACCCTAAGGCCCACTCGCGCGGCAGCCCCATGGCGGTCAACACGTGCGACGGTTCCGCCTCGCCGGTGGTGCAGGCCGAGCCGGTGCTGACGCAGATGCCTTCCAGATCAAGCGCCGTCAACAGCATCTCGCCTTCCACATCCTTCACGGCGAACGACGCGCTGTTGGGCAACCGCCGCGTGGGATGACCCGTCAGCTGTACAGCGGGGATGCGCTCGATCACGCCCGAGACCAGCTGATCGCGCAGCGCCGACACGCGCGCGTTCTCGCTTTCGCGCCGCTCTTGCGCCAGCTGCAGCGCCGTCGCCAGCCCCACGATCTCCGCCACGTTAACGGTCCCGGGCCGGCGGCCGCGCTCATGCCCGCCGCCCGTCAATGCCGGGATCAGCGCTGTGCCCGATCGGACGTACAGCACCCCCACGCCTTTTGGCCCGTAGAATTTATGCGCCGACAGCGCCAGCAGATCGACGTTGAGTTGATCGACAGCCAACGTCAGCTGCCCGCCGGCCTGCACGGCGTCGGTGTGAAACACAATGCCCCGGGCGCGCGCCAGCGCACCGATCTCGGCAATGGGCTGCACCGTGCCGACTTCATTATTGGCGTACATCACGCTGATCAACACCGTGTCTGATCGGATGGCGCGGCCGATCGCGTCGGGATCGACCATGCCGTATTCGTCCACCTCGACGATCGTCACGTCAAAGCCGAACAAATCGCGCAGTTGATCGAAGGTCGCGCCCACGGCGTGATGCTCGATCGGAATGGTGATCAGGTGATTGCCGCGTTTGGCCTGCCGCGCCGCGAAGGCCGTGCCGCGAATCGCCAGGTTGTCGCTTTCCGTGCCGCAGCCCGTAAACGTGATCTCGTCCGACCGGCAGTGCAGCACGTCGGCCACACTCTGCCGCGCCGTGTCCAAGGCCTGCTGCGCGGCGCGACCGATGGCGTGACTGGACGACGTGTTGCCAAACACATCCGACCAGTAGGGCTGCATCGCGTCGAGCACGCGGGCATCGACCGGCGTCGTCGCCGCGTGATCCAGGTAAATGGTGCGCTTGCGGCTCATGATACTCCTTTATTTTCCGTTAATCGATTGTAGCACGCGGGTATGGTCGCGTCAACGAATTACCTGTTTCCCGAGGCCAGCTGTACAATCGGGCGCAGGCAAAATCGCCCGCGCGCTTTATTCGCATTTCTTCGGAGGCCCCATGTCCCAACTTACCCCCAGGCAATATCTTGAATTCTGGAATGAGGAACGCAACAGCGCGGCGCTGTATCAGGCGGTGGCCGCGGCTGAGAAGAACCCCAAGCTGGCCGAGGTCTATCGTCGGCTGGCGGCGACCGAAGAGGGCCACGCCGCCGTGTGGGCGGACAAGCTCAAAGCGGCCGGCGTGGCCGTGCCCGAATTCAAACCGACGCCGCGCACGCGCCTGTTGATCGCGCTGTCCAGGCGCTTCGGCGTGGGCGCAGTGCTGCCCGCCATGTCGTCGATGGAAAGTCGGGGCACGCATGGTTACGCCGCTCAGGGCGAATCGGCCAGGATGGCGGCCACCGAACAGTCGCACGCGCGTTTGCTGCGCACCATTCGCGGCGGGCTGGAAGGCGGGGCGGTCGCCCAGATCGAAGGGCGGCACCGATCGGCGGGCGGCAATGCGCTGCGCGCCGCCGTGCTGGGCGCGAATGACGGGCTTGTCTCCAATTTTAGCCTCGTCATGGGCGTGGCGGGCGCGCAGGTCGCCAATCGCGAGATCCTGCTGACCGGGCTGGCGGGTCTGCTGGCCGGCGCCATCTCGATGGCGCTGGGTGAATGGATCTCCGTGCAAAGTTCGCGCGAGTTGTATCAGAAGCAAATCGCCACCGAGAAAGTGGAAATCGAACAGGCGCCGGCCGAGGAGATTGAAGAGCTGGCGCTGATCTATCAAGCGCGCGGGCTGGATGAGGCGGCGGCCCGTCAATTGGCGACTCAGATCATGAGCAATCGCGAAGGCGCGCTGGAGGCGTTGAGCCGCGACGAGCTGGGCGTCGATCCCGACGAGCTGGGCGGCTCGGCCTGGGAGGCGGCCATCACCTCGTTTCTGTTGTTTGCCGTGGGCGCCATTGTCCCGGTTTTCGCTTACCTATTCACGGAAGGCATGACGGCGGTGATCATCAGCGCGATGATGAGCGCGATCGGGTTGTTTGGCATCGGCGCGGCCATCACGCTGTTCACCGGCCGATCGATCCTCTCGTCCGGCACACGGCAGATGCTGTTTGGGCTGACGGCGGCCGCGGTCACCTTCCTGATCGGACGCCTCATTGGTGTGAGCGTGGCGGGCTAGGATGCCAGATGAAACAAGATCAACCTCAAGCCGCATCTATTCGCCGTCTCCCCCGCAACGTCTGGGCGGTGAGCCTGACCAGCTTCTTCATGGATGTGTCCAGCGAAATGGTCATCAACATTCTGCCGCTGTTTCTGGCCAACGTCCTGGGCATCAGGACCAGCCTCATCGGCGTCATCGAGGGTGTCGCCGAGGCGACGGCCAGCCTTTTGAAGTTGTTTTCCGGCTGGCTGTCCGACCGGCTGCGCGCCCGTAAAGGCCTGGCCGTGCTGGGCTATGGCCTGTCGGCGTTGAGCAAACCGTTCTTCTATGTCGCCGCGTCGTGGGAGGCGATCGCGGGGGTGCGGTGGATCGATCGGGTGGGCAAGGGACTACGCACCGCGCCGCGCGATGCGCTGGTGGCCGATTCGGTGACGCCCGATCAGCGCGGTTTCGCTTTCGGGTTTCATCGCGCGGCCGACACGCTGGGCGCGATGGTTGGTATCTTGATCGCGCTGCTGATCGTGGCGCTGGCGCAGTCTAACAGCGTGCTGCTGGGCGAAGCGACGTTTCGCTCGATTGTGCTGGTGAGCGTCATCCCGGCGGTGCTGGCCGTGATCACACTGCTGGCGATGGCGCGGGAATTGCCCGTCACCTCGCGGCGCGCCGCGCCCAAGTTTGCCTTCAAGTCGCTGGGCAGGCCGTATATGATCTTCATCGTGATTGTCGGCCTATTCACCCTGGGCAATTCGTCGGATGCGTTTCTGGTGCTGCGCGCGCAAGAACGCGGCCTCGACGTATTGGGCGTGCTGGGCATGCTGGCTACATTCAATCTGGTGTACGCGTTGGTGTCCACGCCCGCGGGGCGTCTCTCAGATCGCATCGGGCGGCGCCGGGTTATTGTGGCCGGCTGGCTGATCTACGCGACCATCTATCTGGGGCTGGCGCTGGCTCAGGCGGCCTGGCAGGTCTGGGCTTTGTATGCGATTTACGGCGCCTTTTACGGGCTGGCCTACAGCACCGCCAACGCGCTGATCGCCGATCTGGTGCCTGCCGAGTTACGCGGCACAGCGTATGGCACTTACAATGCCATGATCGGCCTATTGGCTTTCCCGGCGTCGGTCATCGCGGGGGTGCTGTGGCAGGGCGTGGGCGCCTGGCCGGGCTTTGGCCCCAGTGCGCCGTTTGTCTTTGGCGGCCTCATGGCGCTGATCGCGGCGGGGCTGATGGCGGTGTGGCTGCCGACCATTGCCCCCCGATCGTGAAGGCGCTCGATCGGGATAACCGTTTCACCTTCAGCGGGCGACCGCAGCGGCGCGGCGGCGCAATGCAAGCGCCGACAGCCCGTAAAACAGCAGCGCCAGCAGATACAGGGCGCGAATCCCCAGCGCCAGCGAAGCGTATTCCACGATGCCGCCCACGACCGAGCCGATGAGATTGGAACCCAATGCAATCCCGATGGAAGCGGTCTGGCTGAACGTGATCGCAAAGATGACGCCCGCAAAGAACAGCGGCAGCGCCTGCGTGAGGGCGGCCAGCACGATGCTTACGCCGGTCGGCAGGCCCAGAAAGCCGCTGACCGGCGCGGCGAAGTTGAACAGCAGCGCGGCGGCCAGCAGCCCGTAGAACGGTCGGGGATCCCGCAGCCGAAAACGCTCCACCAGCAAATTGGCCACGACGATCATCGTCAAGATGGCCGCCACTACCACGGCGTTGACGATCCACGTCGAGCCGAACAACAGCGCCATCTCGGTGATGCTCTTGGTCTCCAGCAGAAAAAACGCCGTGCCCATAAAGAAGAAGTGGAAATTAAGCTGCCCAAAATCGGGCAGCACCCGCCGGATGAATATCAGGCTCAGCAACACCACGCCGATCAGGGCGAGTATGTAAGTGGTGGGCACGGCGCGCTGCTGCAGGTAAAGATACGGCCAGTCATCGGTGACCGGGCTGAGGTCGGCGCGGTAGGCGTAATCGGGACGCGGTGTAACGCGCGGATCACGAATCAGCGGCGCGTCGGGCAGTGGATCACGCGCGATCAAGAAGATGATGTCCTGATTGCCAAACTCATACACTTGCGGCGTATGTCCAAACACGTCGGTGAGTGTGCGGTACAGTCGCAGCCCCACCCATTCGTTTTGAGGCGGCACGCCGAACGATAGCGCCAGCAGGCCGGTGTCCTTGAGCAGCGCGCGCGTCTCTTGCAGGCTTTCCTGCGTGTACACAAAATTATCAAGGCGCACACTGCTGGCCGTGCTGAACAGCGTGTGTGAATCCAGCAGCCCGAAGACGATCAAATCATAGCGATGCGTATCGTGCCGGAAGAACGATCGGGCATCCTGATTAACCAGTTCCACGCGCGCCCGATCGGCATACGGGCCTTCGGGGTGAAGCGTCTCCCCGATCTGGAGGATCACCGGATCGATCTCGACAGCCGTGACGTGCCGGGCGCCGGCGCGCAGCGCGCCGGCCACATCGTTGCCGGTGCCGGCCCCCACGATCAGCACCGCATCCAGGCTGGCGGCCGCGGCGTAGGGTGCGTCATATTCCGATTGCATCACGTCGAAGTGATCGGGCGCGGCCTGATAATGCGCGGCTACAAATGCCGGCGACAGGTTCCACAGGCGTTGATGCCACGCCTGGTTGACAGACAGCTCATAACCCAGCTGCAGGCCGGGGTCTGAGGTCGCCTGCACAGGCGTAATGTCGATCCGATAATAAGGCGACCACAAGGTTTGCGCGGCGCCCGTCGGCCAGACCACGGCCAACACGACGGGCACGGCCGCCCATATGATCTGCATCGTCCAGCGGCGCAGCCCGTCGCGCGGCAGAAAATACAGACCGGCTACGGCCGAGAGCAGAAACCAGACCGCCGGCGGCCAACCCAGGAATGAAATGAGCGTGTAGAGCAGGATGCCGCTCAGGCTGCCCACCACGTTGATCGTGTAGCCGGGCAGCGGCTTGAACGCGGCAAATTTGTGCGCGGTCAAATTGCCCAGCGGCACAAACAACAGTGTAATCAGCGCAAACAGCCCCAATAGGATGGCGTAGAAGGCGGCATCCAGCAGCATGGTCACCAGTGGATCGAGCGTGCCGGTCGCCCCGGCCCACACAAATTCCTGCGAACCGGTGCGATTGAGCAGGATCAATTCGCTCAGCGCGGTGCGCCCCAGCAGCAGCACTATTATCACGGTGACAGCCAGCAGCGGAAAGAAATACCGACCGAAGTAGTGGCGCGTCGGCGCGCGATGCCGCAGCGCAAAACCCAGCCCCAGTCCCAGAAAGGCCGCAATCAACGCCACGTTCTTGTAGAACGCAAACACGCGCAGTTCCGACGCCACCCATCGGATAAAGATCATCTCGATGAACAGTCCCAGGGCACTGACCAGAAACAACTCAAGCGCCGCTCGCCGATTGAGCATCACGCCTCGCCTCATTGAGCAGGATGAATGAAAAAGCGCGCTGATTGTAGCATAAAACGGGCCGGCGTTGATGACCGCGCCGGCCCGACTGTTCCTCAATCGACAGGAAACTTTAGCGTTGCGACTATTTTATCCGCAGCACCCACCCAATCTCAATCACATAGTTGGGCGGTTTGATGATCGGATTCAACTCCACGAGTTTTTGCCAGGTCATGCCGAAACGTCTGGCAATACTCATCACCGTGTCACCCCTGACCACGGTGTAGGTATTGGGGCCGGGTGTCACACCCGTGCTTACCGGCCGGGTCGAAGTGATCGTAGCCGTCGGTGTCAGCGGACGCGTCGGCGTGACCGTACCCGATGAGGTGATGGGCCGGGTCAGGGTCACCGCACCGGTCGGCGTGATGGAGCTGGTCGATGTGATCACAACCGTCCGTGTCACCGTCATCGTCGACGTGATCACCCGCGTGCCGATAGTCCGCGTCGTAACCTTCGTCTCCGTCACCACGCGGGTCGTCGTCACCGGTCGCGTCGTCGTTACCGGCCGCGAAGTCGTGACACGCCGCGCGGCCGGCGCCGGCTGCACCACCACCAGACTGGCTTCGTCCACATACACATCGTTGTGCTGGATGGCATACAACGGCGCCGATCTCGTCCAGACTGACACAATCGGCCCCTGGGCCACCGCCTCCACCGAGAACAACGAAAACTGGTCGAAACTTTCCTTTACCGGCGACCACACGATGTTGGCGCTCCACGGGTTGTTGCCGCCGTACGGATCGATGCCCACCCGCATGCCCATCGTGGGCTGGCTATCCGAATGATAGGGATCGTTAAACTGGCTCGACCACGCCATCATGTACACCGAAAAGCGCAGCCGATCGCCGGCCTTGATGCCATTGGCCACAATTTGATACAGACCAGCTTCGTGCACGCTGTAGAACGTAAAGTATTTTTGGGAATTCTCTCCGGCCACCTTGCGCGAGGGTGTTTTCTCCTGCGGGCCGCCGGCCGTGTCACGGAACTCGGGGTTGTGCCACGGCAGACAGTCGGGCGGGGTGCTTGGCTTGGTGGAGTCGCAGAAGTCTGGAAAACTGTTGAAGTAATTGGGATCGTTGCGGTTGGAATTGGGCACGCGCCACCACGCCGCCCAACCTATCGGCACCTGCGCCGTCGCCCACAAAATGCGATTAGCATAGTCGTAATTCCTGGGGTCACACGGTGTCGGCGCCGGCACCCACGGCGGATCAGTCCGCAGCGAGCACTGCTGCCGATACGTACCCTCCAGACCAGGGTTCGCCAACAAGTTCGGCCCCACCGCGTTTTGGGCCAGTGCCACCTCAACATCACTCGTACCTGCCGTGATTACCACAAGTGGCACTAGCATCAGCATCGCGGCGCATATCAGCGTCAATTGAATCCAACGACCCCAGCGCATATTTGCTCTCCAGAGATGTGGCCTGTAACCCTTGTGGTCGGCCGTCAACAGCGCCGCGAATTATACGTGACGCACTTTGATCATGTCAAATTTACCCCTGCCGGCTGCGCCAACAGGGCCGGACGTTTGACAGCCCTTGGGGTCAATGCTATGATGCGCCGCGCCGTATCTAACTCACTCGATAGGTGGCCCGCATGGGCTGGTTTGCCGGAATTGCGCCGCAGCGGCGGCGTCTCTACATGATTCTGATCGGCATCATCGCCGCCACGCTGCCCTGCTATTGCCTGGGACTGGGCGCGCTGGCGATGGCCCCCGGCAACTCCCGACCGCCCGCCGGCAGCCCAACGGCCCTGCCGGTCGATACCGTCACGCCGGGCGCGGCCACGGCCACGCTGCCGCCCAACGCCACACTTGGCCCCACGCCCACTCAATGGACGCCGCCCAGCCTGACGCCCACCGGCACCCTGCCGCCGACGCCCACTGCCACCTCCACGCCCACCAGCACGCCGACGCCCACCAACACGCCGACTGCCACGGCCACGCCGACTGCTTCGGCCACACCCACAGCCACGGCTACGCACACCAGCACGCCGACGCCCACCCCGACCCTGACCGAGACGCCGACGCCCACCGAAACGCCCACGCTTGAGCCGACTGCGACGCCGATCTCGGACGAAAAACTGACCCCCACTCCGGGCGGCCCGGGCGGCTAAGCATGGACACTCACGATCTGCTCAAACGCCTGTCGCAGGCTAACGGTATTTCCGGCCATGAACGCGATATTCGATCGGTGGTCTTAAGCGAATGGAGCCCATTTGCGGCCGAGACGCGGGTTGACCGGCTGGGCAGTACTTACGCCATTTTGCGTGGAACCCGATCGTCCCCGGCACCTGCCCGGTCCATCATGCTGGCCGCGCACATGGACGAGATCGGTCTGATGGTGGCCGGCGTCACGCAGGGCTTCATCCGCGTGTCGCCGGTGGGCGGCGTCGATCCGCGCGTGCTGCCCGGCCAGGAAGTCATCGTCCACACGCAGACGCGCCGACTACCCGGCGTCGTCGCCAGCACGCCGCCGCACGTGCTAAGCCCGGCCGAACGGGATAAGATCGTACCGCTCGACCAGCTGTGGATCGACGTGGGCCTTTCGGCCCGGCAGGTCGATCGGCTGGTGCAGATCGGCGATCTCGTCTCGATGCAGCGTGCGCCGCTCGATTTGAAAAACGGCCTGATCGCCGGCAAAGCCTTCGACAATCGCGCTTCCATCGCCGCGGTCACGATCTGTCTGGAACAGCTGGCCGCGCGGCGGCCGCAGTGGGACGTGATCGCCGTCGCAACAGTGCAGGAAGAAACCGGCCTGTTGGGTGCGCGCACCGCCGCGTTTGGCCTGAGGCCCGACGCCGCCATCGCCATTGACACCACCTATGGCAAACAGACCGGCACACCCGAAGCCGAATCGTTTGAAGTCGGCGGCGGCCCGACCATCGCCATCGGCCCCAACATGCACCCGCGGCTGACGCAGGGTCTGCGCGACGCCGCGCAGCGCCTCGATCTCACTGCGCCCATCGAGCCGATGCCGGGCAGCAGCCAGACCGACGGCTGGGTCATTCAGGTCGCCCGCGAAGGCATCCCCACCGGCATCGTGGAAATTCCCATCCGCAACATGCACACGCCGGTTGAAACGGTGGCCGCAAAAGATGTGGACCGCGCCGGGCGGCTGCTGGCCGAATTCATCGCCGGTCTGGATGAAGCGTTCTATCAAGGGCTGTTTAACCTGTGACAGGCTGACAGGAGTGGCAAAGTGATTTTCAATCGAAGCACATCGCCCCACTCTGTCGCCCGCTCACGCCCACCCTGTCAGGACGGATCAACGTGCCGGGATTGATCACCAACCTCAAGAATTTGAGCAACGCCATCGGCGTGTCCGGCGACGAAGGCGAGGTGCGTCGTCTGGTGTTGGCCGCCATCCGCCCCCACGTCGACGAGCTGCGTGTGGACACCATCGGCAATATCCTGGCGATCAAACGTGCGCGCGGCCGCGCCCGGCTGCGCGTCCTGCTGGACGCCCACCTGGACGAAGTCGGCTTCATGATCGTCGGCGCCAACACCGACGGCACGTTGCAATTCCGCAGCGTGGGCAACTTCGATCCGCGCATCCTGCCCGGCAAAGCGCTGCTCGTCGGCCCCGATCGGCTGCCCGGCGTCATCGGCGTGCCGCCCGTGCACGTCTCGGCCGGCGACCGCAGCGTGCGCCAGATCAGCGACCTGGCCATCGACATCGGCGCGACCTCCAAAGATGAAGCGCTGGGCGCGGTGAAGATCGGACAGACGGCGGCCTTTTCGACTCAGTATCAATCCTTAGGGCCGACGGCGCGCGGCAAAGCCTTCGACGACCGCGCCGGCTGCGCGGCGCTGATCGAAGTGCTGCGCGGCCCGCGCCTGCCGGTGGAGCTTGCGGCGGCCTTTACCGTGCAGGAAGAAGTGGGGCTGCGCGGCGCCACCGTGGCCGCGCACGCGCTGGAACCCGACGCCGCCATCGTCATTGACGCCACGCCGGCCAACGATCTGCCGCCCGTGCTGGAGGCCGATCTCAGCCCCAACACGCGGCTGGGGCACGGCCCCGCCATCTACGTCATGACGCGGCGGAACGTCTCTGATGCGCGTCTGATCAAACACTTGATTGAGACCGGCGACCAGCGGGGACTGCCTTATCAAATCCGGCAGCCCGGCGGCGGCGGCACCAACGCCGACGGCATCACACTGGCCCGATCGGGCGTGCCCACGATCTCGGTATCTGTGCCGGCGCGCTATATTCATTCGCCCGCGGCCATCCTTCAGCTGAGCGATCTGCGCCAGCTGGTGGAACTGGTGCGCGACAGCGCCGCGCGCCTGACCCCCGCCGTGCTGGCACGCGATTAGCTGCCGCGTAATGCTGTGTACTCGACGGCAGACAAAAGGTTGAAACCGTGAAAGAACTGATCGAGAAATTGACCACTGCCTACGGCCCGGTAGGCTTTGAAGACGACGTCCGATCGATCGTTCGCGCCGAGATCGCCGCCTTCGTCGACGAAGTCAGCGTCAATCGACTGGGCAGCCTCATCGCCGTCAAGCGCGGCCGCGGACGCGGCGTCCGCCGCAAAATCATGCTCGTCGCGCACATGGACGAGATCGGCCTGATGGTCACGCACATCGATCAGCGCGGCTATGCGCGCGTGACCCAGCTGGGCACGGTGTTCCCCGTTTTCAGCACCGGCCAGCGTGTGCGCTTCGCCGACGGGCGGCTGGGTGTCGTCGATGTGGAGCGGCGCGACGACACGAGCAAAGCGCCCAGCCTCGATCAGCTGTACATCGATGTGGGCGCGGCCGATAAAGCTGCATGTCCCGTGAAAGTCGGCGACGTGGCCTGTTTCAACGGCGCGGTCGAACAGGCCGGCAATCGGCTCATCGCCAAGAGCCTCGACGATCGGCTGGGCTGCGCCATGCTGATCGAGACGGCGCGACGCCTGAAGACGACGCCGCACGATGTGTATTTCGTCTTCAGCGTACAGGAAGAGACCACCTCGGCGGGCGCGCGCACCGCCGCGTACAGCATTGCGCCGGACGTGGCGCTGGCGATTGATGTGACCGCCACCGGCGACACGCCCAAGGCGCGGCCCATGGCGGTGGAACTGGGCAAAGGCCCGGCCATCAAAGTGCAGGACAGCCGCATGCTGGCCGATCCGCGCGTGCGTGACTGGTTGGTGCAGCGCGCCACGGAGGCGAAGATTCCCTATCAGCTGGAGATTCTGCGCGACGGCACCACCGACGCCGAGGTGATTCAGGCTTCGCGCGACGGCGTGCTGGCCGGCGGCGTGCTGGTGCCCTGCCGTCACATTCACAGCCCGTCGGAGATGATCGATCTATCGGATGCAGAGAATGCGGTGAAATTGCTGTTGGCGGCATTGAAGAAGCCGATCGTGATGAATGACGAGTGATGAGTGAAACGTAAAGGACCGGCTGAAGAGCGCTTCTCAGCCGGTCCTTTTGTATTGAGATGCCGGGCGCGCTTGGCGCCGTGGCGATTAATCTACGCGGGCTGCGCCGCCGGCACGTAGCCCAGCTCTTCCAGCTTGCGCAGAATCTTGGCCGCGCTTTCCTGCGGCGTCTCGCGCTCGTCGGTATAACACACCACTTCGGGGTTCAGCGGCGGCTCATACGGATCGTCAATGCCGGTGAAGTTCTTGATCTCGCCGCGCAGAGCTTTCTTGTACAGACCCTTCACGTCGCGTTCGGCCAGCACGTCGATGGGCGCGCTGACGTACACTTCCACAAAGCGACCGATCTTGCTGCGCACTTCGTCGCGCACCTCGCGATAAGGCGAGATGGCCGCAGCCACCGCCACCACCCCGTTGCGGCTCAACACCTCGCACACCCAGCCGATGCGGCGGATGTTGGTGTCGCGGTCTTCCTTGCTGAAGCCCAGCCCCTTGGACAGGTGCGTGCGGATCACATCGCCGTCCAGCACTTCCACGCGCAGGTTGCGCGCTCGCAGTTCGGTTTCGATCAGATTGGCCAGCGTGCTCTTGCCCGCGCCCGACAGACCTGTAAACCAGACCGTGCAGCCGTGTTCCAAATTCATCATGATTTATCCTTATCCTTTAGATTCACTCAGCCGCCGGCGCCATTGGCGCGGTCGCGCAGCCCCTCAATCAACACCGCCCCCACCTCGGGCCGGGTGAACTCGTGCGGCAGCGGCTCGCCGGCGCGCAGGCGGCGGCGCACTTCGGTGCCGCTGAAGATCAAATGATCGGCTTTGTCGTGCGGGCAGGTCCGCGACGAGACGATGGCCTCGCACCGCTTGCAATAGTACGTGTGCTCGAACTTCAGCGGCGTGATGCCCAGCTCGTCAAACGTAAACTGATCGAAGATCTGCTGCGCGTCGTAGGTGCCATAGTAGTTGCCCACACCGGCGTGATCGCGCCCGACGATAAAGTGCGTGCAGCCGTAATTCTTGCGGCACAGCGCGTGGAAGATCGCCTCGCGCGGGCCGGCATAGCGCATCGCTGCCGGAAAGACGCTCAGCGTCACGCGCTCCGCCGGATAATAGTTGTCCAGCAGCACCCGATACGACGCCATGCGCACATCGGCAGGAATATCCTCGGCCTGCGTCTCACCCACCAGCGGGTGCAGCAGCAGCCCGTCGATCATCTCCAGCGCCACCTTCTGCAGGTACTCGTGCGAGCGGTGCACCGGGTTGCGCGTCTGAAAGCCCACCACCGTCCGCCAGCCGCGCTCGGCAAACAGCGCCCGCGTCTGCGCCGGCGTCCGGCGATACTCCATGAACGGCCGATCCGCCGGAAAGTCGATCACCTCGATCGGGCCGCCCAGCAGCACATCGCCCTGCTGATACAGCCGCGCCACGCCCGGATGCTTGTCCTCTTCAGTGCGGAAAACTTCGCGCGCCTCGCGTTTCTTGTCGTAGTCAAACTTCTCCTCAACGGTCACAATTGCCAGCACGTGACCATCGGGCTCGGTCAACGCCACCCGCTGCCCCTCTCGGATGGAGGCGGCGAATTCGCGTTCGACTGGCAGCGTGATCGGGATTGACCACACCTGCCCACTCGTCAGACGCATCTCCGCCACGCAGCGCTCATAATCGGCCTTGTTCAAGAAGCCGGTCAGCGGCGTGTACGCGCCATTGCCGAACAACTCCACATCGCTGATCGACAGAGGGCTAAGCACAATTCGCGGGAGGCGTTGGGCTTCACTGAGAGCCGCCTCCCGCTGTTCGGGGGACACCAGCCGTTCTTGCAGCACGCCCGCCCGGGGCGTCGAAACAGTCACAGACATCGAACGTACCTTCTTTCTGATGAAAATAGCCGCGCGATTGTAACAGGGGCGGAAAATAAGGTCAAGTCGCTCCGGCGGCCTTCTTCAACCCGATCCGGCCGGGCGGCGCGATCAAAAACGGGCACGGCCTTCGGCGCCGTGCCCGAGGAGATACACCAGACCGATCAAGCCGCAGCCGACCGGGTGGGTCGATGTCGGATGAACAGCAGCACTGCCCCGATGGCGACCAGCACCAGCGAGATCAACTGCGCCGTCGCCAGGCCCTGCGTCACCGTCCACGCGTCCGGCCGCAGCGACTCCACCAGTGTGCGTACCACGCCGTACCACATCATGTAGATCAAGATCAAATCGCCGTCCTTCAGCCACTTCCAACGGCGCGCCCCGACGGTCAACACAATGAAACCGATCACATTCAGCATGGATTCATACAAAAACAGCGGATGAAACACCGTCTGATCGATCGGGTAAATGGCCGGATCGTATGCCGCATAGCGATGGGCCGCGTCGATGGGAATGCCCCACGGCAGATCAGTGGGCGGCCCGTACAACTCCTGATTGACAAAGTTGGCCCAGCGACCGATAGCCTGCCCCATCAACAGCGCGGGCGCGGCGATGTCCAGATAACGCGCCAGCGACAGATGATGCCGTCGCACGTACCACACCACCACCAGCCCACCCGCAAACACCGCGCCAAAAATGCCCAGCCCGCCATTCCAGATCAGCAGCGCATCCAATGGATGATCTTTGTACCACGGCCAGCCGCACATCGGCACGTTCTCGGCGCAGCCGGCCGGCGTGGACAACACGTGATACAACCGCGCGCCGAGAATGCCCGCGATGATCACATACACCAGCGCGTCCCAGATCCGATCGGGGTTCTCGCCCCGGCGGCGCGCCTCGCGCGAGGCGATGAAGCCGCCCACCAGCGCGCCCAGCACAATGATGACGCCATAAAACCGCACCGGCAGCGGCCCGATGCAAAAGCCGGGCTGAAGACCCAGTTCACACGACATGCTCGCTCTCCCCTCGTTGCATAATCTCCCGCCTAACCGGCAAAGTCCTTGCGCGGCGGCGGGCCAAAACTGCTGATCAGCGACACCACACCCAGCGCAATCACCACCAGCGGCCCAAACCACACACTCGACGCCGGATCAAGCCCGGCCACAAACAACAACCCGCCGATCACGATCAGCGCTAGGCCCGGCAGCCACTGCCGCGGCCGCCGCCGCCGGTGCCGGATCACATACAGGCCCGTACCGTAATCCGTGCCCGCCCACATATCCTCACGCGAGCGCAGCCGGGCAAACAACAACCACAGCCCCCAGCCGATGAGCACCACCGGCCAGTAAGACCAGATCGCGTCGGGCAGTGTCTGGCCCTGATCGGCCGTCAACAGCACGCCCAGGGCAATGACTGCCACACTCCAGATCAATCTCTGCCACCGCATCGCCGGCCCCGCAGCCCTTCAATCGCAAGCAGCTATCAGGCCCGTTTACGGCTTGAAAATCTTGATCAACGTGCGCGCCGTCCAAAAGACCGCCCAGGCCGCAAATGCCAGACTCACCGCCAACGCGCGATTTTCATCCACCACGGGATGCACCTTCACGCCGTCCAGATCGATTTCGGCCAGCGCGATGGGGCGCGCGCCCGCCAGACCACCGCCTCCGCCGCCCGTTCCGTCGTCCAATTTGTCATCGTGACGGCTGCTGGCGATGCCGCCCCCCAGCCCAAAGACCTGCCCCACACTGGCGATAGGCAGCACCAGTTTGCCATCGCGCTCAATCGGCTCGCCATACACCTGCGCAATGGCCGCCCCACTCTGGGCGCGCTCAAACATCGCAAAAAACTCGCTCACGCCGCGCTCGGCAGCGCTGCTGGGTGATTCGTCCGCCATCGCTTCGTCCTTTACTCAGATTGTCGTATCCGGCCGTCTGCGCGCCTGGCGCGCAAAACCGGCCGCCACATTCAGCACCAGCGGCAGCGCCAGCGCCGCCACCAGCAGCAGCCCCTCCAGGCGGCGGTTCACATCCACGATCGGGATGCGATAAGTGCGCTCCGGCGCACGATCCAGCAGCGCCGTCGGCGCCGCCCACAGCCACAGCCCGCCGCGCAGCGCGGCCTGCCCGCCCTGGCCGATCACGGCCTCACTCGTCCGCACCAGCCATACCCGCGCCTCCGGCACGATCTCTCGTCCGCCTATGCGCATGGGCTGGCCGCGCACTGTCTCACGTTTCAGCGTCCACATGCGTCCGCAACTCCCGTGCCATCCACTGCCGGGCCAGCGCCTCAGCTTCCGCCGCCGACGACACTTCACCATCCAGCGCCGCGTCGCGCAGCGCCGCCAGCAGGCGGCCCAGCGCCGGTCCCGGCGGCATGCCCAATACCTGCAAGCGGCGGCCGTCGATGGGCGGCGCCGCGTGCCGCCAGGCCGACAAATACTGCCCGATCTGCTTACGAGCAATTTCGTCGTCGATCAGGTCGGCGGCGGTGACGATTGCCCGTTCACTGAAAGGCGATAATAATCGATACACGGCGCTGGGGCGCTGCGCCGCCCCGATGGCCGATACGCGCCCCGCCAGTTCAGGCAGCTGCTTCAAGTCGCGCACATCATCGCCCGGCAGATTCAGCCGCTCGGCCACGCGATCCAGATCGTCTGCCGGCAGACGCCACAACCATCGCGCCCACCAGCCAAATGGCTCGCCCGGCGCGGCGGCATCGTTCAGGTCGTTCAGTTGATCCAGCGCCGCATCGATCTGCCGCAGCACGCCCCAGGCCTGCAAGCGCCGCAGTGCATCGACGGGCCGCGCCTCCTGAAAGATCAACTCCAGTTCATGCCGCAGCCGATCGCCGCTCACTTGATCGATCACCGGCAGCGCACCCGGTATCAAGTCCTGCGTGCGCGCCGCCAGTTGAAATCGGAAGCGCTGCTCAAACCGCGCCGCGCGAAACAGCCGCGTCGGATCGTCGATGAAACTCTGATCATGCAGCACGCGGATAACGCCGCGCTGCAGATCGGTCTCGCCGCCGTGCCGATCGATCAACTCTCCAAAGTGCGCCCCGTCCAGCCGCAGCGCCATCGCGTTGATCGTAAAATCGCGGCGCAGTAGATCGGCCTCAATCGGGCCGGGAGTCACGTCGGGCAGCGCACCGGGCCGCGCGTACGTTTCCGTACGCGTCATCGCCAGATCGATGGAGCGGCCGTCGCTCAATCGAATAGTGGCCGTGCCAAAGCGCTCATGCACCGTCAGCACGCCGCCCAGGGCGGCGGCAGCGGTGCGCGCCACGGCGACCGCCTCACCCTCCACTGTCAGATCAAAATCGCCGCCGGTGATGCGCCCTGTCAACAAACAATCACGCACTGGCCCGCCCACCAAATAAATCGCCGCGTGCTGCTGCTGCGCGACCTGCGCGATCAGATCGATTGCGGCGCGATCGGCGGGGCTTAGCGCGGCGGTGAGGCGTTCGGCATACTTCATGGCCACCACGTTCCGCAGGCTAGGGCGCGGTCCCTTCACCGGGGGTTGAGCTCGGCGTGGGGGTCAGCGTCAAAGTCGGCGTCCCCAACGGCGAGACCGGCGGTGTAACGGTGGGCGTCGGCGTCGCCGTCGGCGTCTCCGTCGGCGGAAAGACAATCGGCGGCTCGGTGGGCAGCGGCACGAATGGCGGCGCCTGGGTGGGCGGCTCAGCGGGTGGCGGCGTTGGCGGCTCAGGCGGCGAAGCAGCGAGGGTGGGCGTAGATGTCGGCGGCACAATCGCCGGCGCGCCGCCTTCGGTTGGTGTGGCTTCTTCCGGCCCGGCTGCGCCCAGCGGGTTGACCTGGACGTTGATCAGCGGCGTTGCGAGCAAATTCGTATTGAAGGCGGGCGGGGTGGGCGAGGCCTGACCGGCACCGCCGCCGCCCAGCGACCACCCCAGCGCCACTGCGCCCAGAATGACCAGCACCGCCAGCGCAGCGTAGATGGCAAACGACGAATGCCACAATTTGATCTCGGCGCGCGCCGGTTCGTTGTGAAAGGGATGCGGCGCGAGTCCCGCCAGAATGGCGATGATCGATCCCGCCAGCGTCAGGTACACGCCCGGCCCCACGCCCGACCATGCCGACACAGCCTGCACGCCGATCAAGGCGTCACGCACGGCGAGCGTAGTCGTCAGGCTGTTGAGCGCCAGCAGGCCGGCCGCAAAGCCCAGCGCGGCGGCAGGTGCGCTGACGCGCGCCGTGCGAAAGCGCGGCAGAAAGGCCAGGACGATCGACACGACGCCGATGATCAGCAGCGGCCAACCACCGCCGGTCGTCTGCCTCGCCCGCACCACCGGCTCGAAGGGCGCGGTCACCCACGGCAGCAGTGACCCGATGAGGATGAGCGCGCCGCCCAGCGCAGCCAGCGCGCGCAAGTCCACGCGCAGCGTGATGGCGCGATAGACGATGGTCTGCGCGACTTGTTCGTTGGGCGCGGTGGATCGATCAGGTGTGGAAGCCATCGCGCTGATTATGCCGTATTCTGGATAAAAGTCAATTATGCGGAACAGTCCTGGCGATTACGCGCGCGGAGGCACATTGGCGGCGATGGTGAAGCAAATTCGCGGTGATGCCGCTCAGCCGTGATCCCTGTCGTTTGAAAGCCATGCTGGCTCGATCCGGGTGATATAATCAGCCCCGATCGATCATGTTCGCACGATTACGGACTACGTTCAAACGCCTGCTGCTGGCTGCGCTGCTGACCGGCGGGGCGGCGATGCTGGGCGTGCTGATTCTGAATACGTGGCTGCATCTGGCCTACGCGGCGCGCATTTATGCCGCGCCAGATGATGTGCCGCGCGACGGGCCGCCGCGCATCGCCATCGTCTTTGGGGCCGGGCTGACCCGATCGGGCGGGCCGACCCCCGTGCTGTATGATCGCGTGGCCGTCGCGGCCGAGCTCTATCAGCGCGGTCTGGTCTCCAAGCTCCTCCTGTCCGGCGATAATCGCTTCATCGATTACAATGAGCCGGAAGCCATGCGGCGAACAGCGCTTCAACTGGGCGTGCCCGCCGAAGCGCTGGTGCTGGATTACGCGGGCCGCCGCACCTACGACAGCTGTTATCGCGCGCGAGAAATCTTCGGCGTCGAACGGGCCATTCTGGTGACGCAGGCCTTTCACCTCGATCGCGCCCTGTATTTGTGCAGCGCATTCGGCATCGACGCCATCGGCGTGTCGGCCGATCGACACAGCTACGCGGCCGGCGCGCAGACGTGGTGGGACATCCGTGAAATCGCCGCCACCCTTGCGGCGTGGCTGGATGTCAACGTGCTGAAGCCCACGCCGGTGTTGGGCGACAAACTGCCCATCGATTGAGCAAGGCGCGTTCCGCTTCAACCGGACCTCATCGTCCGCCACGATTCATGCTATACTTGGCCTCAACGCAGCGGACAGCGGTCCACCATGGGCACCAAAGAACTCCTCGGTCAGGCCATCCTCACCGCGCAGCGCGGCCTTCACGACAAGGCGCGCGAGATGTTCAATCTCGTGCTGATCGCCGAGCCGCGCAACGAAGTCGCCTGGTCGTGGCTGGCTGCCATCGCCGCCGATGACGCCGAGCGCGAGGAATGTCTGCGCCAGGTCGTGGCCATCAATCCGCAGAACACCAGAGCCGCGGCCGAGTTGGAACAGGTGGCGGCGCGGCATCGCGCCGCGGCCTCGGCGGCCGTGGCCGAACTGGCGGCCGCCCAGCCGGACGCGGCGGTGCCGGTGGAGCCGACCGACGCCCATAAACGCCAGAAAGCGCGTCGGTTGGCGCGCAAGCCCATCCGGCCGCGGCAACAGCGAACTTTAATGTATGTGCTGGGCGGCGGCGCCATCATCATTCTGGGCATCGCCTTCGTATCGTTGCTAAGCAGTCGCCTTTCGCCTGCGCCTGTTGCCACGGCCACGCCCACCATCACCCGCACCGCAACGATTCCGCCGACGTGGACGTTTACGCCGACGTGGACACCCACCCAGTGTCCGCCGCGCATCTGCACACCCACGCCGACCAATACGCCGACCGACACGCCCACGCCGACCCTGACGCCGACGAATACCCAGACGCCGACGCGCACGCCGACGCCCACTCGCACACCCACCAACACGCCGACGCCGACCTTCACCGCCACCGCCACTCGCACGCCGACTTCGACGCCCACGCCCACCGCCACCCGCACGCCGACTTCGACGCCTACGCTGACGCCGACGCGCACCGCCACCTCGACGCCCACGTTGACGCCGACAAACACGTCAACGCCCGCCCCCACCCGATCGGCTACCAGCGCCCCCACGGGCACCCGTACACCTACGCCCCGCCCCTAAGCGCCGAGTCGCCTGTGGTATAATCGCCGCGCGTTTCCCGAGGAATTGCCCATGAACCGCGACGAAGCTTGGAACACCGTCACCGAATTCACCGCCAGCGATTCGCTGCGCAAACACATGCTGTCCGTCGAAGCCGCCATGCGCGCTTACGCGCCCCGCTTCAACGCCGATCCCGATCGGTGGGGGGTGGTGGGCCTGCTGCACGACTTCGATTACGAGCGTTATCCCGATGTGGCCGCCGACGGCCATCCTGTCGTCGGTTCGCGCATCCTGCGCGAGCGCGGCGTGGACGAAGAAGTCATCCGCTGCATCCTCTCGCACGCCACCGAAGTGACCGGCGTCACGCGCCAGACCGACATGGAAAAAGCCCTGTATGCCTGCGACGAGTTGACCGGCCTGATCACGGCCGTGGCGCTGGTGCGGCCCAGCAAGAACATCGCCGATGTGACCATATCCAGCGTGAAGAAAAAGTGGAAAGACAAAGTCTTTGCCGCAGGCGTCGATCGGACGGAGATCGAACACGCGGCCGCCGATCTGGGCGTGCCCCTCGACGAGCACATCGGCCAGGTGCTGCAGGCCATGCAGGCCATCGCGCCGGCGCTGGGGCTGGATGGTAGTCTGGCGAAATGAAGCTGCATCGCCCGGGCGCGCCGCGCGACACTGTGCCGCCGGACGGCAGCCCTGCCCCCGAACAACAACACATCTGCCCGCAGTGCGGTTCGCCCATCGCAGCCCGCGCCAAGACTTGTTTGTACTGCGGCGCAGACCTGGTGGCCATCGCCCGAGCCGAGCAGGCCCGGCTTAAGGCCATCCAGCGCGAGAAGCGCGAAGAGGCCGCGCTGCGGCCGACGCGCATCTTCGTCATCGTGTTTACGACGATCCTCGTCGGCCTGATCCTGGCGCTGGTGGTGCAGGCCTCGCAAGAAGCGGCGCAGCTGGCCCTGACGCCCACGCCCACTCGCACGCCCACTCGCACCCCCACGCCCACCCGCACGCTGGCCCCGTCGCCGACGACGGCCTTTACGCCCACGCCCATCCCGCCGGTGGAATACACCGTCAGAAGCGGCGACACGCCGGGCGGCATTGCCGATTTCTACGGGATCACCTTCGACGAGCTGTATGCCTTCAATGGCAAAGGGCCTAATGATTACATCTTTCCTGGCGAAGTGCTGAAGATCCCGGTGCCCACGCCCAAGCCGACCAATACTCCCACCCCGATCGGCTTTGAGCTGACCCGCACGCCCATTCCGCCCACCCCATCCGAAGCGGTGTACACCGTGCAGGCCGGCGACACGCTCAGCGAGATCGCCGAGAAGGTGAAGGTGTCGATGGATCAGATCATCGCGCGCAACAACATCGCTGATCCACAGGCCCTGCAGGTGGGCCAGCAGCTCATCATCCCGCTCAACGCCACCGCCACCCCCACGCCGGCGCCGGTGGCCGCCAACGCCACCGCCACGCCGCAGACCAACTATCCACCGGTCACTCTGTTGACGCCGCTGGATCAAGAGATCATCATCGGCAATGCGCAGCCGGTGCTGCTGCAATGGCTCTCATCGGGTGTGCTTAAACCCAACGAGCTGTACCGCGCCGAAGTGGTGCAGGTCAACGGCACGCGCGCGCCGCTGTCCATCCGCACGCTTGCCACCAGCTGGCATCTGCCGCTCGATCTGTTCCCGGAGCCGGACGACCGCAACCGCGTCTTCCGCTGGAAAGTGGAAATCATCCGGCAGACCGGCACGGGCAGCGACGGTGCGCCCATTTACAGCGTCGTCAGCCCGCTGAGCCAGTACACGTTTGAGTGGCTGGCCAATCCGCCCACGCCCACCCCCACCAGCACGCCGCGGCCTGGTCAGGTCATCGCCACGCCGCGCCCGTAGCGCGCCCGTTCTTACCATCCTCTACGCCTCATTTAACGTCGATTTAAGCCAGCCGCGGCATAATCACTTTCGAAACAGCGAGTGATGATTTGACCGGAGGTGTGCCATTATGAGCTGGGAACCGTTGAATCCGCAATTGCCGGAAGAGAATCCGGCCCCGTCGCAATCGACCGAGCCGACGCCGGTGATACGCGCCGAAGCGTATGAGCGCCCGGCTTATCAGCCGCCGGCGCCCGCGCCGGCAGTCGCCGCCCCTCAACCGCGGCGGCGCGGCCTGGGGGTGATGGGCGCAACGATCGTATTGATTATCGGCTTGATCTTTGGCGCCATTGGCGGCGGTGTGGCCGGCGGCCTGGTGGCCACCAACGCCCTGCGAGCCGCGCAGACGGTGACGATAAGCAGCGTCACGCCCACGGCCAGCCGCACCGTGGCCGCGGTCCCGGCCGTGACCGGAGCGGGTGATTCCAGCGCCGCGGCCGTGGAAGCTGTGAAGAAAGTGCAGCCCGCCGTCGTCACGGTCATCAACACCCAGCCTGCGCAGCGCGTCTTCAGCTTCTTCGGCGGCAGCCAGGTACAGCAGCCCACTTCGTCAGGCTCCGGCGTGATCATCTCGCCGCAGGGCTACATCGTGACCAACAATCACGTCATCGAAAACAGCGAATCGCTGCAGGTGATCTATGCCGACGGCACCAAAGTCCCGGCCAAACTGGTGGGCGCCGACCAGTACGCCGACGTGGCCGTGATCAAAGTGGATGGTGAAGTGCCCGCCGTCGCCACGCTGGGCAACTCAGACAACGTCCAGATCGGCGAGACCGTCATCGCCATCGGCAGCGCGCTGGGCGACTTCAAGAACACGGTCACCTCGGGCGTCATCAGCGCCGTGGGCCGCAGCCTGGACACCGGCAACGGCTTCTCGCTGGAGAACATGCTGCAGACCGATGCCGCCATCAACCACGGCAATTCGGGCGGGCCGCTGGTCAACCTGGCGGGACAAGTCATCGGCATCAACACCGCCATCGTGCGCGGCAGCGGGCTGAGCGGCGACGTGGCCGAAGGGCTGGGCTTCTCCATCCCGTCCAACACCGTCAGCGACGTGGCTTCACAGCTGATCGCCAAGGGCTACTATGACCGGCCGTTTCTGGGCATCCGCTGGCAAGCCATCACGCCGGAGATCGCGCGGGCCAATGGGCTGCCGATGGACTGGGGTGTGTACGTCCAGTTTGTGGAAGCCGACACCGCCGCCGACCAGGCGGGCCTGAAAGCCGGCGACATCATCACCCAGATCGGGCAGTACGCCATGGACGATCAGAATACGTTCTTCGGCGCATTGAACCGCTACAAAGTGGGCGACACGGTGACGTTGAGCGTGTGGCGCAACGGCCAGACGCTGAACCTGACGGCCAAGCTGCAGGCGCGGCCACGGTAAGCGTTAATAACGGGCAAGTGGATTAGTCGGTTGGTGGATGGGCTGGTTGGAGAGTTGGTTAATCGATTGATTGGTTGGCCGGGGGATTGACAAGCTTACTGGATAGTTGTGGGTTGACCGATGATTGGTTGAATTGGATCGTTAGCACGTGGGCGGGTCAGAGCGCGTCTCTGGCCCGCCCGATCGTTTTATGCCCCGCCCGATCGTTCGCCGCTCCCATTGTGGCCACCGCCCCGCTCTAGCGTCCCAGCGCTTCGAGTATAATCAATTCGTGACAGCTCCACGTCTCCTCATCCTGTACGGCACGGCGGGCGCAGGCCACCGGCGCGCCGCCGAAGCCGTGGCCGAAGCCGCCCGTTCGCTGGGCGCCGCCGCGCAGCTGCTGGATGTGATGGCCTACACGCAGCGCGCTTTTCACGCCCTGTATGTAGGCGGCGGCCTGCGACTTATCACGCGCTGGCCCGGCCTGTACGGCCTGGCCTATCGCGCCACCGACCGCCGCATCTTCGACCGGCTGGTGCGCGGTCCGCGCGCCCGCACCCAGCAGATCAGCACGCCACATCTGCTGCAGGCGATTGACGCCTTCGATCCGCAGGCGGTGGTCTGCACGCACTTCCTCGCCGCCGAGTTGTGCGCGGCGTGGCGTCGGACGCAGCGCCTGGCCGCGCCGCTCATCACAGTGATCACCGATTTTGAGCCGCATCGCATGTGGCAGCACGCCGGCACGGACGCCTACTGCGTGCCGACGGCTGACGCTGCCGTCCGGCTGGCGCGCGACGGCGTCGAGCGCGAGCGCCTGGCCGTGACCGGTATCCCAATTGCGGCCGCTTTTGCCGAGAAGATCGATCGGGTGGCCGCCCGCCGCCGTCTCAATCTAGGCAATGATCGAGCCATCCTGCTTATCATGGGCGGCGGCCTGGGCGTGGGCGGCCTCGATCGCGCAGCGCGCGCCCTGCTGGCCCGCCCACCCGCCGCGCAAATTGTGTTCATCACCGGCACCAATCGATCGCTGCGCCGCAAACTGCGCGCCCTGAACCCCGATTGGATGGTGCGCGGCTTTGTGGACGATATGGCACTGTGGTTGGCCGCGGCCGATGTGGTCATCAGCAAAGCGGGCGGTCTGGCCGCGTCGGAACTGCTGGCGGCCGGCGTGCCCACCGTGGTGCCGCGTGTGCTCACCGGGCACGAGACGTTGAACGCGCAGTATTTCGCCTCAACCGGCGCGGCGCGGTTGGCCGACGGGCCGGCCGAGGCCGTGGCGCTGGCCGATGCCCTGCTGAACGACGCGGCTGCCCAAACGACCATGCGTGCCGCCGCGCAGCGCGCTGCCCGCCCGGACGCAGCCGGCGAGGTAGCGCGACTGGCTGTGAGCGCGGCCCGGTCAGTCAACCCATCGAGTCAACGGACAGCCCCGCATGTGGCACCTTCGCCTCTATCAGCCGCGTGATCGATCGGCCGTCTGGCAGATCGCCGGCGACAGCGCGCACTTTGGCGAGCCGATTGAGCGCTTCTTCGACGCGCGCGAACTGTTTCTGGACGCCTTCGCCGCGTATTACACCGATGCCGCCGGCGATCATCTGTGGGTGGCCGAAGGCGACGACGGCGACGTGCTGGGTTACCTGATGGGCTGCCCGGACACGCGGGCCTATCAGCGCTGGGCGAGCGCGCACCTGCGCCGCGTGGCGTGGCGGGCGTTGACGCTGCGCTACCGGGGGTTGTTCACGCGCAAGTCGCTGGGCTACATATGGCGCTACGCCCGCCTGCGCGTGCCCTATCTCGATCTGTCGCCGTATCCGGCGCACCTACACATCAACACCCGCGCCGACATGCGCGGGCAGGGCATCGGCCGGGCGTTGATGACGGCTTATCTGGCTCAACTCCGCGCCGAGGGGATTAAGGGCGTCCACTTAGAGACCAGCAGCGCCAACACCGTCGCCGCGCCGTGGTACGCGCGGCTGGGCTTTGTGCTGCTGCAGCGCACACCCACCGATCTGTACCGGCCGAGCACGGGCCGCACGATCGATCTGCTGGTGTACGGGCTGCGGTTGTGAATCGGCGCGGCGCTCACCCGGCCGAGTGCGGTATAATGCGGGCCAGCCTGCAACGCGAATCGAACCAATGACATCCGCCACCGATTACACCATCGACGAACTGATCTCCGTTTGCATCGCGCGCCAGATCGTCAACACCGACATCGTGGCGCAGGGCATTGCCACGCCGCTGGTGATGGCGGGCGTGATCCTGGCCAAACTCACCCACGCGCCCGACATCGCCATGGCGTCGGCGGTGGGCGGCACGTTCTCGTGGCGCTGGGCGCCGCTGGGCCTGACGCGCATCGAAGCACCGTGGCTCGATCACGGGCTGGCGCTGATGAGCTTTGCGCAGATCAGCTGCGAGTTTCTGCCGCGCTTTCAACCCAAGGAATTTCTGCGGCCCGCGCAGGTGGACGCCTGCGGCAACCTCAACAACGTCTTCATCGGCGGCGAGCACGCCCGGCCGCAGATGCGGCTGCCGGGCAGCGGCGGCATCGCCGACGTGACCACGTACAATCCGCGGTTGATGCTGTACGTGCCGCGTCATTCGCGCGCGGTGTTTGTGGAGCGGGTGGATTTTGTCAGCGGGCGCGGCCACACGCCCGATCGGCCCGAGCTTGGCCCGCAGTATTGCGTCACCAACCTGGGCCAGTTCGACTGGGCGAACGGCCGCATGCGGCTCATCGCCTGTCATCCGGGACAATCTCCCGCCTCGATTCAAATCAAGACCGGCTTTGAACTGGACCTGGCGCCGGACGTGCGCGAGACTGAGCCGCCCACCGTCGAAGAGGTGCGCCTGCTGCGCGAGGTGATCGATCCGCTGGGCGTGCGCAAGATGGAGACGCTGAGCGGCGCGCAGCGCAAGACGTTAATCCGGGAGATTGTGCGGCGCGAGGCGGCCGGGTCACGGGGCGGCGAGGTTGGCGAGCGCGGCGCAGACGATTGACCCGCTCAATCGTTCATCTTACATCGAAAACTTTGTGCTGCGCGGGCCGATTTGGTGAGTCTTGCCCGTTTTAAAATGCGCCATGCGGTGAAAAAGCCCTTACTGCGCGGTGCGTGACGCAACTCCCGCGACATTGTTCCCAGACCCGATGATCCTCGCCTCATAATCCGGGCGATGACCGTCCTTGGCAGTTCCGACAGTTCACTGTGTCCAGTCGACACGTTTCCTGGCACAACCCGCCTGCGCCCTGTCACCGCCCTCATCCCAACCTCCACTCTCCAATCTGCAATCCAAAATCTGCAATCTAAAATCCAAAACCGCCATTCACTGTGGACAACTTCCCTCGCATCGGGCATAATTGTTGCAGCCTCATTGACCGGAGTTCCACTCGTTGACACAAGACTCAAAACTGCCGCGCTGGCAGAGCCTCAAACAGGCCGCCGCCAACATCCCGGCGGCCTTTGGCCTGGTCTGGCACGCCCATCGCCCTGCCACGCTGGTGATGCTGGCCCTTACCATCGCCGGCGCGCTCATCCCCGCCGGGCAGGCCTGGGTGGGCAAACTCATCATCGACTCGGTCGTCGCCTCGCTCGACGCGCGCGTGGACGCCCAGACCGGCCTCGCCGCCGTCCTGCCCTATCTCGCCGTCGAATTCGTCCTCATCCTGGCCCAGGCCGGCATTGGGCAGGCGCGCTCGCTCACCGAGCACATCCTGCACGCCCGTCTCAACTTCACCCTCAACACGCGCCTCATCCGTCAGGCGCTGTCGCTGGACCTGTCACACTTCGAGAACGCCGAGTTCTACGACAAACTGCAGAACGCCCGCCGTGAAGCCGACTGGCGCGCCCTGCAGATCATGAACAACGGCTTCTACATCGTGCAGAACCTCATCACCCTGCTATCCTTTGCGGCGCTGCTGCTCACCTTCAACGCCTGGCTGGCGCTCATCCTGTTCGGCGCCACCATTCCCGCCTTCATCGCGCAGTCACAATACGCGCAGTTGAACTTTCGCCTGCTGTCGTGGCGCGCCCCCGAAGCCCGCCGCCTGAGCTATCTGGAATACCTGCTCACCGTCGATACCAGCGTCAAAGAAGTCAAACTCTTCGGCCTGGGCGAGCCGCTGCTGGGCCGCTACGCCGACCTGTTCTGGAAGTTCATGCGCGAGGATCAGGCCCTGGCGCAAAAGCGCAGCCTGGCCTCCTTCGGCTGGGGGCTGCTGGCAACGCTGACGTACTACTTCGCCTACGCCTGGATCGTCCTGCGCACCATCGCCGGCGACATCACGCTGGGCAGCATGACGCTCTACCTGTCGATCTTCCGCCAGAGCCAGAACATCTTCGAGAGTTTGTTCTTCGGCCTGAGCGATCTGTACGAGAACGCGCTGTTCATGAGCAACCTCTTCGCCTTTCTCGACCTGAAACCGCTCATGCCGGTGTCGGCCAACCCGATTGTCCTGCCGCGCCCCATCACGCGCGGCGTCGAATTCAAAAACGTCTCGTTCAAGTACGCCGATCGAGCCGACTACGCCCTGAAGAACATCAATCTCACCATCCGCCCCGGCGAAAAGATCGCGCTGGTCGGCGCCAACGGCGCGGGCAAGACCACCCTGGTCAAACTGCTCACGCGCCTGTACGATCCCACCGAAGGCAGCATTACCATCGACGGCATCGACCTGCGCGAAGTCGATCCGAAAGATCTGCAAAAGCGCATCGGCGTCATCTTTCAGGACTTCGTGCATTATCATCTGCCGGCGCGTGAGAACGTGGGCTTCGGCCAGATCGATCA
Source organism: uncultured Anaerolineae bacterium (assembly GCA_964550855.1). Lineage (GTDB taxonomy): Bacteria > Chloroflexota > Anaerolineae > Fen-1058 > Fen-1058 > JAGOBP01. Next base: position 115,327 of record CAZKBQ010000003.1, on the reverse strand, counting down.
GCTGGACAACGAGCCGCGCATCGTCGATTCGGCCCAGCGCGCCGGCGCGCACCCCACCATCACCGCCCTGCCGCAAGGTTATGATACGATGCTGGGCAAATGGTTCGAGCGCGGCAACGATCTGTCTGGCGGTGAATGGCAAAAGGTGGCGCTGGCCCGCGCCTTCATGCGCGAAGCCGAGGTGCTGGTGCTGGACGAGCCGACGGCGGCCCTGGACGCGCTCAACGAATCCGCCGTGTTCCAGCGCTTTCGCGAACTGACCGACCACAAGATCGCCATCCTGATCAGCCACCGCTTCAGCACCGTCCGCATGGCCGACCGCATCGTGGTGCTGGAAGACGGCGCCATCACAGAGATGGGCACGCACGCCGAACTGCTGGCCCGGGGCGGCCTGTACGCCAAACTGTTTACGATTCAGGCCGAAGGCTACCGGTAATCATGAACAATGGGTAATGCACAATGACCAATGAGCAAATGACCAATGACCAATGGGTTGAGACGACGTTCTACGTGCGCTACGCCGAAACCGATCAGATGGGCATCGTCCATCACAGCCAGTACGTGATCTGGATGGAGGAAGGCCGCTCGGAGTTCATGCGGCAAAAGCGGCTGGACTACGTGGGGCTGGAGCGGCGCGGCTATGCGCTGGCCGTCACCGAGGTCAACGTGCGTTATCTGTCGCCCGCGCATTATAACGAGCGCGTCACCGTCCGCACGCGGATCGAATCGCTGCGCAGTCGCGCGCTCACCTTCGGCTACGAGATCGTCAACGCCGACACACGGCAGCGGCTGGTCACCGGCAGCGTCAAACTCGTGCTCATCGACCGGCAGGGCAATGTACATTCGCTGCCGGCCGAGTTTCAACAGTTGATCAAGTCGTAAGGCGATCGGCGTCTTGCGCACTACGCGTGACGCTGCGCGCCGGTGCGCGTGACGTTCCAAAGGCCGTGAAGAAATGCGGTATAATCAGCCGCAAGTGAGGCGGACATGACCGAACCCGATGCGTTGTTCACGGCGGGCAAAGCCCGCTGGCTGCTCAAACATGCCGATCAGCTCACGCCCGATCAGCAGGCGCTGCTGCTCGCCATCGCCAACCTGGAAGTACAGACCGGGCGCGACCTCTCGGCCGACGAGCGCGCCGCGCTCGATTCGCTGGCCGCCAAATTGGACGGTTATGACGCCGGCGAAATCACCGCCGCCATGAAGCACGTCGTCGAGGCCAAGCCCACTCGCAAAGTGGTGGACTGGCCCAAAGACCTGGGGCGCAAACTGCACGACAAAAAAGGCTGAAGCCGCCCGCTCGTCCAACGCACAGCGCGACTCTCATCGAGTCGCGCTGTTTTCATTTCGGGCGGGCGTCACCCAAAGCAAATTCCACTTGGATTGGCGGCTCTGTCATTCCCCCACGCTTCTTGAGAATCAGCAGCTTCAAGCCGAAATCCAGCCGCCTGCCCAGACTGGCGGCCCGACACGAAGCGCACCTTTGGACCTGACGCTGCGCGCAGGCCCCACTCAAAACGAAACCGCGCTACTGATCCAATTTCAAATACGGCAGACTGTCTTTGATCAATTCCAAGTTGGGCAGTTCCAGACTGAACAACGGAGGCCGGGGCAGCGCGCGCAGCGCGTCCAGCAGTTCGGGGAAGTCAATCACGCCGTCGCCAAACGCCAAATGCTCGTCGGTGGTGCCGTGATTGTTGTGCAGATGCGTGTAAATCAGCTGCTCGCCCAGTTGCCTGATCCACTCGCTGATCGGCAGATGCGAATATAGCACGGCATGGCCCACATCCAGGCAGGCCTGCAAATGCGGCGAGTGTACCCGCTCCAGAATACTGCCGATGATCGACGGGGCCGGCTCCCACATGTTTTCCAGCAGCAGAATCACGCCGTCGCGCTCTGCCTGCTCGGCCAGCGGCGACCAGAAGGCCACCTGTCGTTCCACCCAGCCCGGCAGGTAACTGGGATGATCGACCAGCGGCAGGTAATTCGCGTGAAAGTCGACGTACCTCACGCCCAGTTCGCGCGCAATCGCCAGGTTGTGCACGTACCGCTCGCGGGTCAGCGCCACCAGCCGCGCGTCCGGGCTGCCGCTTACCAGATCAATGTACGCGCCGTGCATGGCGCGCAGGCCGTCAAACCCGTCCAGCGCGCGCACATATCGATCCAGCAGGCCGCGCCAGTCGCCGTCCAGCACCCCGGGCTCGGAAAACTCCTGCAACTCCAAGCCCAGACCCAGCTGACGGGCAACGGCCAGGTGCGCCTCCAGATCGCCAAAATGTTCGACAGAAATCAGTACCTGATCCATGCCGGCTCGTCCGATCAACCTGACGGCATTGTACAACAGATCAACCCAATCGCCAATCAACCGGCCGTTACAGCCGCGTTACAGGGCGATTACTTCCGCCACAATCCGATCAGCCTCGACGTGCAGCAGGCCGATCTGCGGGCGATCGGTTTGATAATAGTCGGGCGCCACCGGGCCGGGATTAAACAACAATACGCCCGCCCGCGTCTGGCAAAACATCCGATGGGTGTGCCCAAACACGATCGCATCCACCGGCCCGAACGACCGCTGCGCGATGCGCACGTAATACTCCTCGCTGTAGCGCAGCTGATCGCGCACCTTGCCCATTAGATAGCGCGCCCAGCCGCCGTGACCGTGCACCAGCCCGATGCGCCGGCCCTCGATCTCCACGACGCGCGTCAGCGGCAGGCCGTGCCCAAACAGATCGGCGTTGCCGGCCACGGCCTGCACCGGCGCGATCTCGGCCAATTCGATCAGCACCTCTCGCGCATTGATGTCCCCGGCGTGCAAGATCAAATCGACGCCGCGCAGCGCAGACTTCAAATTGGCCGGCAGGCGCGGCAGGCGCTGCGGCACGTGCGTATCGGCCACCACCCCGACGACGGCCATCGCCTAGCGGTCTTTCGGCGTGCCGGCCGGCGAGCCGGCCAACAGCGCGCGGATGTCGTGCTGCGCCTGTTCGCTCGTTCTAAAGTGGACGCCGTGCAGCCCCAGCGCGTTGGCCGCCTCGACGTTAACCGGAAAGTCGTCCAGAAAGATCGCCTCGTCGGCGCGCACGCCCAGCCGCTCCAGCGCCAGTTGATAGATGCGCGCGTCGGGCTTCAGCAGCTTCTCCTCGGCCGAGATCACCAGCGCGTCAAAGGCATCCTGGATGGGAAACACCGTCTGCAGCATGCCGCGCAGGCCGCTCCACGCATTGCTGATCAGCCCGGTCTTCACAGCCGGCCGCACGTCGCGGATCAGATCGACCAATTCGAGATCCAGAAAATCATCGCGAAAAAACTCGTCGCGGAAGTCCCGGCCGCTCAGGCCAAAGCGGGGCAGATCAAACCACGCCTCAATTTCGCGCCAGAACTGCTCTTCCGTGATCGCGCCGCGCTGCGCGCTCACCGACAGTTCGCTGGCAAAAATATCCCGCTCCAGCGAGTGCGGCGCCCGGCCCAGGCGCTGCTCCAGTTCGCGCCGCGACCGATCGGTCTTGGTCCGCACCAGCACACCACCAAAATCAGTTATCAAAGCTTTGATCATGAAACCTCACTCGTCACTCATCACTCATCACTCGTCACTTCTCGCTCATCACTGCTTCAATCGCCGCCATGTGAGCGGGCGACGTGCCGCAGCAGCCGCCGACGATGGCCGCGCCCTGTTCAAGCCACTGCCGGGCGCGACGCGCATATGCCTCCGGCTGCACCTCATCCGTCAGCGTCCAGCCGGTCACATCGTCAGCGTGGCCGACGTTGGCATACAGACCGATCGGGCCGTTATGGGCCGCGCGCAGCTCGTCAAAGGCCCGCTCGATGTAGGCCAGCGGCACGCAGTTGACCATGATCACGTCTGGCGACAGCTCACGCAGCGCGGCTACCGCCGCCGTTATCGTCTCGCCGCTCAACAGCCGCATCGGAGCGGCCTCATCGAGCTGGGCGGTCGTCGGCTGATCGGGCGGGCGGCCGCCCGGCCCCACGACGAAACTCACGCACACCGGCAGGCCGGTGGCCCGCGCCGCCCCGGCCGCAATCACCGCCTCCCGAATCGAATTCATCGTTTCCACCAACAGCACATCGCAGCCGGCCTCGGCCAGATCACGCGCCATCTCGCCGTGCTCGGCGCGCAGTTCCGCGTCGGGCGGCACCAGCTGCGGCGAGTAGCAATCTTCCAGCGGCGACATCGAACCGGCGACGAAAGCGGCCCGGCCGCTCTGCGTTACCGCCGCACGCGCCAGCTGCACCGCCAGCTGCGTCAACTCGCGCGCGCGCTCGCCGACGCCGGCGCGCGCCAGCGTGCGGCGATGCGTGCGAAAGGTGTTGGTGGTCACGAGCTCCGCGCCCGCGTTCAGATAATCTAAGTGGATCTGCTGAACGATCGACGGCGCGATCAGCAGCGCCCGCGCCGACCACAGCGGCAGCGAGGTGTCCACGCCGCGCCGATCGAGTTCGGTGCCCGTGGCGCCGTCCAGCCGCAGCGGGCGCCCGGCCTTCAGCCGCGCGCGAAATTCAGTTGAGCGATCAGGAATCATGCTAAGCCTGCCTGCTGTCCATTTGGGCGGGCTGCTGCCGGCAGGCGCAGCCGCCGGTGTCTGCCCCCCGATCGGTTTTCTCACCGTTTCGGCATAATCGGCAGATAGGCCAGCCACGGCCCGCTGCGCAGCCAGCCGCCCGCCTGCCACGTCTCATCGTTCCACGTCAACTGCGCGCTGGAATACAGCTGCGCCGGTTGCAGCGACTTCGGCGCCGTCATTTGATACGTCACGGTGACGACGCCGCCGGCCGGCAGCGCGCCCATCCACGTGATGGTGCGCGTCAGGTATGTGACGAGGCCGCTGCTGGCCCGCACCGTGCCGCTGATGGCGGCCAAGTCGAACGGCAGCTGCGCGCTGAGCACGGGGTCGGCCGCCTGCGCGCCCAGATTGTGCAGCTGCACCGTCCACGTCACAATCTCTCGCGCGCGCACGTCGGGCTGCGACGGCTCGATCGAGACGGCGAAGGCCGCCCGATCCACGTCCAGCCGCGCCGGGGTGCTGAAGCGCCAGCCGCGATCTTCATCCGCCCACTCGATGGGCGCCGTAAGCAGGCCGCCGGCCGTCACCGTAAATTCGGCGGCGCACGTCACGCTTTGCCCGGCCGTCAGCGGGCCGCGCCACGTCACTGGTGATGCATCCACCGGTGTCAGGCCGGCCGGCGTCGTCACCGTGAAGGCCGCGCTCGCGATGTCGGTCGCGCTGCTGTTGGTCGCGGTGACAGTCAGCGTCACGCGCTCGCCCGTCACGGCTTGCGCCGGGCTGAACGCGGCGCGCGAGTCGCCCAGCCGCGACAAAAAACCGATGAAGCGCGTCATGGCCTCGGCCTGCCGGTTGGCGGGCAGCCCTTCCACGCCCACCGTCGTAAACGCCACCCGCCCCATGCCATAACGCTGACCCAGCGCCACCGGCCAGCCGTGCTGACCAATCAGCAGCACTTCGGCGCCGGGCTGCGGCGCCAGTGCGTCCGTATAATTGCGATAGGGCAGCGTCACCGGCAGCCGGTCAAAACCGTCGAAGCGGCCGCCGGCCGGGCCGCTGACCAGCGTCGCCGACAAATCGTAGCTGGCCCCCAGCACGCCCAGCACCTCGCGCGCAAAGGCATTCGGCCCGGCCTGGTTCAGGTAGTCCTGGCCCGACAACAGCAGGGCGCCGCCGCCGGCCGTGTACGCGGCCAGCAGCTGTTCGTTGTTGGGCGATAAGGGTAAATACGAATCGTAGCCGGTCAGCCAGATCACCAGCGGATAGGTGCGCAGCCGGTCGAGCGGCGGCACGGGCGGCTCGGGCCCGGCCCACGAGCCGGGCACCAGATACGTGTCGGCGGACAGGCCGTTGGCCTGCAGGGCGGCCAGATAGATCGGCTCTTCCAGGGTGTGATACCAGATGTCGTCTTCGATAAACAGCACCGAGGCGCGGGCCTTGACCGGCAGTGTCACGGTGACCGGCGGGCCGGGCGGATCGATCGGGGTGGCCGTTAGCGTGATGGCCGCGCGCGCGTCCGGCGGCGCATCCGCCGGAATCGTAATCGAGACATCGAGCGGCTGCGACTTGCAGCCGGCCAGCACAAAGCGAGCGGGACTGAGGGCCAGCGGCCACGTTGACTGCACGTCGATCTGCACGCTGGTTGACGGCACGCTTTCGGCCAGGCTGTGCAGCTCCAGCGTGGCGGTCACCGTCTGCCCGGGCGCGCCGATGAGCATGTCGGGCGGCGGGCTGAAGCGCAGTTCCTGCCCGTGCGGCGGCCGCATCAGCACATCCAGCGCGCGCCCTAGCACGGCATCGCGTGCCGCCCGATCAGTAATGGCCTCGAAGCCGTACGATAAGTATACGCCCCGATACGGCCGGCAGACGCCCACGGTCTGTCCGCCCGACTGGCCCGGCGCGTAATCAAAGGCGTCGTCAGTGTATTCGGGCTTGAGCGAGCGGATGACGTCGGGCGCGAACTGGTTGTCGGCGCCGCCCGCGCCGGCGATGGTGATGGTCTGCCCCGCAAACTGCTGCGTGCCGGTCAGCGCGCGCGTGGGCGCATTGTCCGACGCCAGATCGGCCAGCAGCCGCTTGACCAGGTACGGCTCGCCCCAGTAGGCGTCAAAATAGGCCACGTCCTGCCCGCTCAAGAACAGCCGGCCGCCGGACGCTAAGTAGTTATCCAGAGCGCGACCGGCCCCGACCGCGCCTGGCGCATCCAGCGGCGACGACCAGATGACGGCTCCGTAGGCGCGCAGCGTGGCCGAAGTGGGCACATCGGTCAGCGTGTCACGAATCGGCCAGTAGTCATACGGATAACCCAGATCGTCCAGCGCCTCGCGGTAATAGCCGATCTGGCTGCGCAGGTAATAGCGCCCGCTGTCCACCAGCAAAATCGACGGGGCGGCCGGCAGGGCAAAATCGCGCGTGGTCGTGTGATCGGCCTCGATGGTGACGGTCGCGGTCATGATGCGATGACCGGCCGCGTGCGCCTGCACGGTGTGCGTGCCAGCCGGCAGGGCCAGCTGAAAGTGCCCCGTCACGGTGACGGATACGGGCGAACCCGGCACCCAGATCTGGCCGGTCAGTTGCTGCGTGCCGGTCAGGTCGGTCAGCTTGCCCGTCAGCGTGCCGGTGGCCAGCGGTGACAGCACGGCGTCGCGGCGGGTCACCGTATTGCTGATGACCACCACATTGGCGCGCACTTCGGGCGCAAAACCAAAAGCAGAGAATGTCAGCTGATAAATGCCCGCGCCCGCAAACAGTTGATACGTGCCGTCGGCGGCGCTGGCTGCTTCGGCGCGACGACCGTCCAGCGACTCTGCAAAAATGCGCGCTCCGGCCAGCGGTGCGTCGTTGTCGCCGCGCGTGATGACGCCGGTGATCTGGCCGGTGTGGGCCACGGCCAGCACCGCCGCGTAGGCGTCCACCCGCCCCCAGCCATAGCGATTGTCAGGATAAGTCGCACTGACAACGTGCTGCGCGGTGGTGGTCAGCGCGTAGCGCGCCTGAGCGATGGTGAGATCGGGCGCGGCCGACTTCATCAGCGCCACCACGCCGGCCACGTGCGGCGTCGCCATCGACGTACCGTCGCCGATGGCATAGCCGCCGCCCGGAAAGGTGGAACGCACACCCACACCCGGCCCCACGATCTCCGGCTTGATCGGCCCAAACGGCGACGGCCCGCGGCTGGAGAAATTGGCGATGAGGTCTTCGTCGTCCACTGCGCCCACGCTGAACGATTCGGGGTAAGAGGCCGGGGCATACACCGTGCTCGCGCCGGGGCCGGTGTTGCCGGCCGCAAAAATGGCGATGATGCCCGCGGCGTTCAGCGCCTGCACGTCCGGCTGATACTCGGCGTAGGCCCCGATGGGTGTGCCCCACGAATTGTTCATCACGTCCGGCGCGCGCGCCGGATCGCCGCCCGGGGCCAGAATCCACTGGAAGCCCGCGTGAATCCAGCTGTCCAGTCCGCCGCCGCTGGAATCGAGCACGCGCACCGCGATCCATCGGGCGCCGGGCGCCACGCCCAGGCCGTCGCCGGCCACCAGCGTGCCCATCGTATGCGTACCATGACCGTTGCCGTCGTACGGATACTGGCTGGGAAAGCCGGTGGCATCGAACCAGTTGCCCCAATGTACGGGTAAACCCTTAGGGTTGTAGCCGCGATACGACGGCTGCAGCTCGGGATGCTGTCCGTCCACGCCGGTGTCCATGTTGGCCACCACCACGCCGGTGCCGGTGATGTCCAGCGCCGACCACACCAGATCGGCGCGGATCTTGGCGATGCCCCATTCGACCGAGGTTGGAAGTTGGAAGTTGGTGATTGGAGTCAAGCGCCACGCGGGATCGATCCACTGGCGGTAGGCGTCCGGCTTGATCAGCGCGACATCGTCACGGGCGGCCAGTTCGATCAACACCGCCCGATCGACCTGCGCGGCGATCGAGTTGTTGATCCACAGCGGGCGCACCTCGGCGGCCTGCCGGGCCTGCACCGCCCGATCGAGCACCGCGCGGATCCCGGCCTGAGATCGATCGGCCAGCGTTTGCAGATCGACGATCAACCCGGCGCGGCTGCGCTTGACGCCGAGATCAAGCTGATCGCGCATGACGATCTGCACGCGCAGTTGATCGGTTGTCTCGCCCGATCGCAACGCGCGAATTAGATCCGGGTGCAGCTTGCGGCGGAGTTCAGGCGGCCAATCAGCCGGTTGGGCCGCCGGTGTCGGCGTCGCTGTCTGGCGCGCCTCCACGGACGGGCGGAGCAGCCACAGGGCGGCCAGTGACAACACGATGGTGATGACGACGCGCAGGCTACGCATGGCGCGATTATAGCCCATTGCCGATTATCCCGCGCGGTGGCGGTTGGTTGACACTGCTCCGGGCATCGCCTACAATACGCGGCATGAAAATCAGGCTGACACTGCTCATGCTGCTGTTGCTGACCGCCTGCAGCCCCGACATCCCGCAGATTCCGCCCGCCGAAGTGATCACCTCGGCGGGCGAAGCCATGTTGAAGCAGACCTCGTTTCACTTCAAGATCGACATTAGCGGCGCGGCCGTGTATCTGAATCGCGCGGTCAGCTTGCAGCTGCGCAGCGCCGAGGGGGATTTTGCCCGGCCCGATCGGATGGGCGTGCACCTCAAAGTCATCGCCGCCGTGGCCGCCGCCGAACTGGACATGATCGCGCTGGGCAACGAGCAGTATTTGACCAACATCCTCACGCACCAGTGGGAGCCGCTGCCGCCCGAATTTGGCTTTAACCCCGCCGTCATGTTCGATCCGCAGGTGGGTCTGGAACAGCTGCTCAAGGCCGGACTGGACAATCCGCACTGGATCGGCGTGGAAGTGATCGATGACGCCAGTGTCTATCACGTGCAGGGCAGTCTGGACGGCGCGCGACTGCAAGGCCTGAGCGGCGGCCTCATCAGCCGGCAGCCCATCGTGGCCGATCTGTGGGTGGACAGCCAGTCGGGCCTGCCGGTCAAAGCCGAGATCGTCGATCCGGGCGATAACCCTGAGAAACCGACGACGTGGACGTTCACCTTCTCGTCGTATGGCAAGACGGTGAACATCACCGCGCCGGATGTGAAGTAGTTGGATCGTGCGCCGGTCAGGTGGTGCGATAGTTCGCGGTCAATGGAGCTATCGCACTGTCGTTCTGCCGCACAGTCGCACCATCGCTCGCGAGCGCGCTTGACAGCCTTATGACCCCCTCTCACTCACTTTCCCCCAACCGCCTGATCGCGCTGGTCAGCGTGGCGATCTTCATCGGCGCGATGGATCTGACGGTGGCCTCGGCCTTTCTGCCGCAGGTGGTGGTGGACTTCGAGTTGAATACGCAGCAGTTCGCGTTGGCCGGCTGGGTGGTGACGATGTACCTGGCCGCCTACGCGGTGAGCATGACGTTTGCGGGCCGCCTGAGCGATCTGTACGGGCGGCGGCGGGCCTATTTGCTGTGTCTGGGCATCTTCATCGCCGGGTCGCTGATGGTGGCGCTGACGCGCACCGCCGGTTTGAGCTTTACCTTTGCGCTGGAATGGCTGGTCGTCAGCCGCGTGGTGCAGGCGCTGGGCGCGGGCGCGATGGTGCCGGTCTCCATGGCGCTGGTGGGCGATCTGTATCCACCCGAGCGACGCGCCTCGCCGCTGGGCTTCATCGCCGCGGTCGATACGGCGGGCTGGGTGGTGGGCCACCTGTATGGCGGCATCATGATCCGCTTGTTTACGGATTGGCGCCTCATCTTCTGGCTCAACATCCCGATCGGTCTGCTGGCTTTTGCGCTGTGTGCGCGGGCGCTGCGCGCCGTGCCGCACCCCAAAGTTGAAGGCCGGCTCGACTGGATCGGGGCCGGCTTGATCGGGTTGGCGTTGGCCGCCTTCAACATCGCGCTGGGCGGCAGCGCCGAAGCGGGGCGCGTCTCCCAGTTCGTGGAACAATCGACGCCTGATTATCAACTGCCTTTGCTGATTGCCTCGATCGTGTTCTTCGTCGGCTTTGTGGTCTGGGAACTGCGCGCGAAACAACCGCTGCTGGACCTGCGTCTGTTCAGGCAGCGGACGTTTACCGGCGCGTCGCTGGTGAACCTGGGCGTGGGCTTTGCGTTGATCGTGGCGCTGGGCGTGGTGCCGTTGTTCATCAATGCCGTCGTCGCGTCCAGCCGGCCGGGCGCAACGGTGGAACAGATCTTGAGCGACGGCGCGTGGTTCACGGGCTGGGTGCTGTCGGCGCTCACGGTGACCATGGCGTTGATGTCGCTCGTGATCGGGCGGATCGTCAATCGGTTTGGGTACCGCCTCCCCACCCTGCTCGGCCTGATCGTCGCCGCGCTCGGCTTCATCATCAGCAGCCAGTGGCAGGTCACCACGTCGTACTGGGCGATGACGCCGGGTCTCATCGTGGCGGGCGCGGGCTTTGGGCTGGTGCTCTCGCCGATCGCCACGGCGGTGGTCAACAGCGCGCCCGCGCCGGAACGCGGCGTGGCCTCGGCCCTGGTGATCATTTTGCGGCTGGTGGGCATGAGTCTGGGTGGATCGATCGCGCTGACGTGGGGCACGCAGCGCGTGCAGACGCTGGCGGCGCAGCTGGCCGCGGGCACCAGCCAGTTTAGCGGCAATACGTTTGAGATTTTCCGGCAGGCCACGGCGCAGGCGGTGGGCGAGTCGTTTGTGTTGTTCGCGGTCAGCGCCTGTCTCATCGCGCTGCTGCCCGCGCTGTTGATGCGCCGGGCAACGGCTGGGTCACCGGGCGCGCTCACGCAGCAGCGCGGATAGTCTGCGGCTTCTGTCCCGTCCGCCAACTGTCAGCTTCCCGGTACACTTGGGTGCTTGACTTGGTTACGGGCCGGCGCATAATGAAAGCATCGAGACAGGCCCTCTCAATCAAGGAGTCGTCATCATGGAAGAACCGCAAACCCAGTCCGTTCAATTCGATGTCAACCTGCCCAAGCCCGGCCCGCGCGGTGTCCTTGGCCGAGTGCTGATCGGCGTGGGCGTGATCGCCATCGTGGGCGTGATTGCCGTATTCGTGCTCAGCCGCACCGCCGCCACCGTCGCCGATCCCACCCTGCCGGTGATGCCGCTGAATACGATCATGTACGTATCGCTGACCACCCAGCCGGACAAGCAGCCCAACTACAGCGTCATCGCCGATGCCTGGAGCGATTCCAAAGAAGCGCGGCAGCTGAACAGCGTGCTGCAGGTGGGCCTGGCGCAGCTGGGCCTGAACTGGGAATCCGATATTCAACCGTGGCTGGGCGAGCGGCTGGCGTTTGGTCTGGTCGATTTTGGCGGCGCGACGGAGGCCAAGGCTAATCGCGGCCCGGGCTTCGTGCTGGCGGTGCACGCGAGCGATCCGACCAAGGCCGCCGAGTTTCTGACGACGTTCCGCCGGCAGAAAGCAGCCGAGATCAAACCGTCGGACTTTGTGACCACCACGCTGGGCGATGAAACGTATCGCGGCATCCCGATGGTTTACCTCACGACCGAGTTCAGCTACTCGGACAAGGGGCCAACCGATCAACTGGCGTACGCGCCGGTCAACGATCTGATCGTGCTGACCAACAGTCGCGAGCAGTTGAAGCAGGCCATCGATGCGGCGCTGGACGGCACGAATCTGGCCAAGAGCGAGGCCTTCAACCAGACGATGAGCGCCCTGCCCGCGCAGACCGTCATGGCGCTGTACATGGACTATCCCAGGTTCATGACGGCCTACATGCAGATGGTCACGGGCATCTCCAGCACCTTCGATGAAATCTACTCCGACGTCCTGACGGTGCCCGGCGCCACGCCTTCGCCCGAAATCCTTAAGATGCAGGAAGAAGCCCGGCAGCGCCGCGAAGAACAGCAGCGCCGCCAGCAGAAACAGCTGGAGCAGATGCAGGGGTTGATGCAGGCCATGGGCGGCATGGGCATGGCGATGACCTACGACTCGACCGGCATCCGCTTCGACAGTGTGGCGCAGTACGATGTCAATCGCCTGCCGGAACAGTGGCGCGCCCTGTACTCGGCCAGCCTGCAGCCCGCCTCCGGCAAGGTTTTTGAGACGCTGCCGGCCAACGCGCTGGCAGCCATTAACGCCGGGAACTTCGGGACAGTGCTTAAGCAGCTGCTCGATCCCGCTTCGCTGGAGATGATGTTTGGCAGTCTGGCCGGCATGGACAAGGGCGAGGTGGAAAAGGCGCTGGCCACGTTCCAGACGCAGACCGGCCTCGATCTCAACGCCGACGTGTTGGATCTGTTCAACGGCGAGTTCGCGTTCACGCTGATGCCGCTGCTGCAGGAACGCAGCGATACGCCGGCCGCGCTGTCGGCGCCGTTTGAAGTGGCGCTGCTGTTCGACAGCAGCGATGCCGCCCGGCTCAGCGCCAGCTTCGACAAGATCTTCACCGCCATCAGCGCCGACGACCCCGCCGGGATCAAGGTGCAGCCGTTGAGCGGCCTGCCATACAGCGCGGTACTGGACGAAGACGGCAACGTGATGTTTGTGTACGGCGTCGTGAACGGGCGACTGGTCTTTGGTTCCACGTCAGACACCCTGCTGAGTATTCAGAGTGCCAGGGAGGCGCCGCTGGCCAACGACGCGACGTTCAAGGCGGCGACGGGCGAACTGCCGGCCAATCGCCTGCAGACGATGTATCTGAGCTTCCCGCCGCTGGTGCAGTGGATTCAGTCCCTGAGCGACGGCAAGTGCACCGGCTGCGAATATCTGAGCCATTTCAAGTGGCTGGCCAGCGGCAGTGAGGCGCCCGTCAACGGCTTGCAGCGCGGCGTGGCGCGCATCGCGGTGGGGAAGTAGGCTGGTTAGTTGGCTGGTGGGTTAGTTGGCTGGAGTGATAGTTGTCGGCCGACTGACGTCGGTGGGAATGGAATTGAACGGGTCAGCTCGATCGATCGGGCTGACCCGTTGTTACATCGTCGTCGTTTCAACCTCTGCACCGGCGCGATGTTCCACCGTCTCACCGTCGCACTGAGGCATCAACTCACTTCTTCACCAGCGCAATCGCCAGCGCTTCGGCCAGGCTGCGCGCCGTGACGATCTCGATCTTGTCTTTGGGGAGATCGTTCAGCCGGTGCGTCTTGGGGATCAGCACGCGGGCAAAGCCCAGTTTTGCCGCCTCGTTCAAGCGGGCCGGGAGTTGGCCCACCGTGCGCAGCTCGCCGCTCAGCCCCACCTCGCCGATAATGGCCAGATCGACCGCCACCGGCACATCGCGCATCGACGAAGCGATGGCGCAGGCCGCGGCCAGATCGGCCGCCGGCTCGCTGATGTGCAGCCCGCCGATGACGTTGGCGAACACATCCTGATCGCCCAGCTTCAGGCCGATGCGCTTGCTGAGCACGGCCGTGACCAGCAGCAGGCGATTGGGATCAAGGCCGTTGGCGGTGCGGCGCGGCAGGCCAAAGGCGCTGGTGCTGCACAGGGCCTGCACTTCCACCAGCAGCGGGCGCGTGCCCTCCAGCGTCACCGCGATGGACGAGCCGGGCGCGTTGGGCAGACGTTCCGCCAGAAACGCCTCGCTGGGATTGGGCACTTCGGCCATGCCGCTGCCGCGCATTTCAAACACGCCCACTTCATCAGTTGCGCCAAAGCGGTTCTTGGTGGTGCGCAGCAGGCGATAGGTGTGAAACCGATCGCCCTCCAGGTACAACACCGTATCGACGATGTGCTCCAGCACCTTTGGCCCGGCGATTGAGCCCGACTTGGTCACGTGCCCCACGAGAAAGACGCTGACGCCCGACGACTTGGCCACGCCCTGCAAGCGCGCCGCGCACTCGCGCACCTGTGAGATGGAGCCAGCCGCCGAGGTGAGGTCGTTTACCTGCATCGTCTGAATCGAGTCGATGATGACCAGCCGCGGCTTCAGGTTCTCGACGTGAATCAGTATCTCGTCCAGATCGGTTTCCGTCAGTAGATATAGTGAACTGTTGGCGCTGCCCAATCGATCGGCGCGCAGCTTGATCTGCTGCGCGCTCTCCTCGCCAGACACGTACAACACCGGCCCGTGCGTCTCCGCGATCTGCAGCGCCACCTGCATCAGCAGCGTGCTTTTGCCGATGCCGGGATCGCCGCTGACCAGCGCCAGACAACCCGGCACGATGCCGCCGCCCAGCACACGGCTGAACTCCTGCATGGCCAGGGGGATGCGCTCGCGTCCGTCGGTCTGGATGTCGCCAAGCCGGATCGGCGCGGCGCGCGTCCCGCCGCCCGATCGATCGCGCTTGCCCGCTCGTTCTTCGATCACTTCCACAAAGGAGTTCCACTCGCCGCAGTCGGGACAACGCCCCATCCACTTCAACTGCACTGAGCCGCACTGCTGGCAGACAAACTGGGTCTTGCTCTTGGGTTTGGGAGGCATGGTGATTTCAGATCTCGAATGTCAGACTTCGGCTGCGCACTGGCCCATGAGGCAAGCGGCCAACCAACTAACCAACCGTTTCCTTCGGCACAGGCAGCTCCACGTGGAAGGTGCTGCCCTGTCCCAGCTCGCTCTCCACCGAGATGCAGCCGCCGTGCTGTTCGATGACGGCCTTGACCAGGCTCAGACCCAGGCCGGTCCCGCCGATGTTTTCAGTACCCGGCGCTTTGGCCCGGTAGAAACGCTGGAACAATCGGGCCTGCGATTCTTTCGGGATGCCGTAGCCGTTGTCCTGCACTTCAATGACCAGCCACCGGTCGTTCAAAGTCAGGCGCACCTCGATGCGGCCGCCGTCCGGCGTGTATTTGATCGCATTACCGATCAAGTTGGTCAGCGCCTGCCTGAGCCGCACCGTATCGCCGGAGATGGCCGGCAGCTGGGGGGCCAGCGTCACCGTCAGCGTCTGGTGCTTCTGCCGGGCCTGTTCCAACAGTTCGTCAGCCACGGCCTGCGTCAGCTGATCGAGCGCCACCGGTTCGCGCCGCCGTTCGGCTTCCGACTCAATACGTTCCACTTCCAGCAAATCGGTGATGAGGTTTTGCATGCGTGTCAGCGCATTTTCCAACCCGTTCAGCACTTGCGCGCGCATCGGCGTCGCCGGCCGCAGGTCATCCGTCAGCAGTTCCAGGTAACCCATGGCCACGCCCAGCGGATTGCGCAGATCGTGCGACGCCATCTGGATCATCTGAGTGCGGAACTGATCGAGCTGCTTCAGATAAGTTATATCCTGCATCACCAGCACGCGGCCGAAGAACGCGCCGGCCTCGTCGCGCGCGGTCGTCAGCGTCAGCAGATAAACCGCGCCGTTCAGCATCAATTCACGCGGCGGGTTGTCTTCATCGGGCGACCGGTTGCTGAGCCATTGATAGGCCTCGAGCAAGGGCGGGGGGGTCAGCACCTGCCCGATCGGTCTGCCGACTCCCGCGGGCGCCGTGATGCGCAGCACTCGTTCCGCCGCCGGATTCATCAACTGCACGGTGTCGGCCCCGTCGATCAACAACACCACATCGCGCGTGCTGTGCAGAATGGCCGCCACCCGCCGGCGTTCACGCTGCGCCTCGGCATACAGCCGAGCGTTCTCCGCAGCAATGGTCACCTGATCGGTCAGCGTGGTCAGCGCGGCCACATCGGCCTCGCTGAAAGCGTCCAGCCCCAGGCTGTCAAAGGCCATCACGCCGATGACCTTGCCCGATACCTTCATGGGTGTCAGCAGCGACGACATGACTGGCGCAGCAGACGCCGGGATGTAATCCGGTTCGGTGCGCACGTCGCGCGCCAGGTACGGCCGCCCGGTGCGATAGACGCGCGCTGACAGACCGCTGTTTAGCGACTGGCGGTGTGCGGGCGGGGCGCTGGCGGCCAACGGTCCGGCCTGGGCGCGCACGAAAAATTCGCCCGCGGCTTCATCCACCCACAACAGACCCACGTAGGGCAGTCCAAAGCGCACCTGCGCGGCATTCACGATCTCGTCCAGCAGATCGTCCAGGTCTCTGCTGGCCAGCAGCGTGCGATTGACCTGGGCGATGGCTTCCAGATCGCGCGCGCGGCGGCGCAGCTCCGCGTACGGGCGGGCCCGAGAGATGGCCGCGCCGATCTGGTTGGACAGCGTGGTCAGGAACTTGGCCGAATTGGCAGACGGCTGCAGCGCGCGGCGCGCGCCGATGAGGATGAGGCCGCTTACCTGTTCATCGACGCGGACCGGGAGGCTTACCAGACTGCGCAGATCGTTCTGGCGCCAGGCGGCAGGCAGTTGGTCGTCGGTTGCATCCAACACCCTCAGCGGCTCGGACTCGGTGCGCGGCAGCAGCAGGGGCAGCCGTTCTTCCAATTGAATCTGATCGACCAGCTGCGACATCCAGTCGGGCAGATTGGGCGTGTGTGTGCGCAGAAGCAGCCGATCGCGATCGAACAGGTAGAGAGCGGCGTAATCGGCGCGGAGCACCTGCACGATTTGAGCCAGTCCGTCCGGCAGGATCTGATCCAGATCGAGCGAGCGCGCCAGGCTGCGATTCATCCGATCAATGGCCGCCAGATAACGGGCCTGGGCGTCCGCCTGATCGCGCTGGCGGCCGGCCAGGTAGGCCAGCAGCGTGAGCAAGAACGGCGTCGTCATCACCAGCAGGTCGCCCCAGCCGATGACGGGGGACGGCACGGACGCGCCCATTTCCACCGCGTCCAGCAGGGTGTGAGAGATAGTAAAAGCGATGGCGATGATCAGCGCGATGAGCGCGTAACGCGCCGCGTAAGTGCGAGGCATGAGGGCTCCATGTGCTCAATGCCGGGCAAGAACCACCACCAGACGAGCGCGCGACGTCCGGCGCCCGACTCGATCGATCGAATGCTGGAATTATACTGCAATCCCCGGGCGAGGGATAAACCGGTGATTGGTCTTTGGGTCGTGTTTATGCTATAGTCTAAGCCAATCTGAGAGCCTCGGGGTGGGTGTGGACAGGTCATGCGAAACCGGCGACTAACCCGTTTCTCTGTGCCCGTTATCATCATGCTGATCCTCAGCGCCATGCTGATCGTGGCGTTGTTGAACCAGTCCTGGTTTGACATTCTGTGGATCATCATGAGCTTGCTACTGGGCGGCCTGATCACTTTTCTGTATCTGGCGCCGCGCCTGCTGCCCATTGAGGCCACGCGCGAAGAACGCAGCGGGGCCAATCGGGTTGTTGGCGACTACCTGCGCGGCATTCCGGTACCGATGCTGGTGGTGCGCGATGGCAAAATTTTCCATCAAAATTCTGCCGCCAGGGCTGCCGCCCGCGAGTTCAAAGCGCCGCCCGGCCTGCCTAAAGTTGACAGCGAAGACCTCGACGATTATCCCGGTTACGGCGTCATCGTGAGCGACAGCACCAGTCTCATCGCGCTGCGCGCGGCCACCGGCCTGACGCGCATCGTCGGGCCGCGGCAGGACGCGCAGGGTCGCAGCATCTCGGGCGTGGTCTTTACCTCCCTGGAGGAGAATCTTGACTCCATCATCGATCTACGCCCGCAAATCCGCGTCGCGCCGGTGCAGGCCCAGACGCGCGACGGCATCACGCTCACACTCAGCGTCATTGTGCTGTACACGCTGCAGGGCACCCGGGCGCTTTCCATGCGCGAGCTGGTGCAGTTGCAGCAGACCCGACAACCCTGGCCGCCGCCGTTCACATGGCGGCATTCCAGTGTCTATAAGGCCATTGCCGGCCGGCGCATCGAAACGAAGGAAGGGCGGGCCACTCGGACCGAGTGGGGCGATCGGGTGCTGGCTGCAACCATCCCGCAGCTGCGCCAGCTCATCGCCCAGCAAACGTGCGACCAGCTGACGGCCCCCCTCGGCACTGATAAACATCCGCGCTTCAAGATTCGCGATGAGTTGATGCGCAGTGTGCAGAATCAGCTGGCCAGCACCGGCGAGTACGCTCGCGATTCAGGCCTGCGCATCATCTTCATGGCGGTGACGATGATGACGCCGCCCCAGCAGGTCATTGCCCAACGAGTGGAAGCATGGCGGCGCGAATGGAAGAAGAAAGAAACCGAGGTCATGGGCCGTGCTGAGGCTGAGGCGATCTTGATGCGCGAGCAGGCGCGTGCGCAGGTGCAGGGTGAGATGACGGCGCGCATCAACGACGCGCTGCGCGAAGCCAAGGCCAGCGGCACCAACAACAGCGATCTAATCACGCTGCGCTTTCTGGAAGCCATGGAGAAGATGGCTAAAGACCCGACGACGCGCGCCCTGCTTACGCTGGATTCGCTGAAAATCCTGAAGCAGCTGCGCGAAATGCTGACGCCTGAATCGCCTTCATGAACACGCCCACTAACGACTTTCACCCACATCAGCGCTGGACGTTGATCGGCTGGCTGCAGCGCAATCCGCGGCCTCCGGCCCTGGCCCGCCTGGCGCTGGCGCTGGCCGGGGCATTCCTGCTGGGCGTTATTGGCGCAGCTTACACTACCGGCCTGGTACCCACTGCTTATGATCGCACGCGCAACTGCGATTTTGCTGCCGAGCAGGCTTATCCGCCCCTGGCAGGGGTTAGCGTCACAGCCAATCAATCGTTTCCGCTGCGATGGCAAGTGTTCATTGTGCCGGGATCATGCACGAGCTGGGACGGCGTGCGGTTAGTGCGCCGCAATGACACGGTGGGCAGCCTTGAGAATGCGTATCCGGTGGGCGCCGGGGTGCCCGAGGTGGTGCCGCCCGGGCAGCCGGCGCGCACCATCATGAACGCGTCCACTATTATGACCGCGCCGGAACGATCGGGCATATACGAGACGGCCTGGCAATTGCAGGCGCCCAATGGCCTGTATTTTGGCCCGATCATGACCCGCCGCATTCAAGTCTATCAGGCCGGTGAGGCGCTCCCGCCGCCTATCTCCAATCAGGCTCCGGAAACGCTGACCGGGCAGCTGCTGTCGTGGCTCATCGCCATCGTTAAGTATGCTGCGCCTGTGGTACTGGCGTTTTTGTTTGTGTGGTGGCGCGCGGGCAACTTCTTGAACGATCTGTATGGCCTGAAGCCGCCAGCCAGCGGCCATCTGCACGTGCTGGCCATTCTATTCGGGCTGGGCGTACCGTTCCTGCGGGCGCGGCGCGGCAAGCTCGAATATGATCCGGCCTACGCCGCCGGTGCCATTATCGGCGGACCGGCGTGGCTGATCGTGACCGAGAATACCGCGGTGGTCATCGAGCGCGGCGCGGGTTTTTCGCGCATTGAAGGACCGGGCATCCATTATCTGCATTTGCACGAGCGGGTGCGGGCGGCCGTCGATCTGAATACACAGCAACGGCGCAGCCGCGAGAAGACATATACCAAAGACGGCATCCCGATCGAGGTCGATGTCGATCTCGTTTTCAAAATCACGGATCGAGTGATGGATGGCGATGCGCCGCCTTCGCCGCCGCGAGCGCCGGGGCCGCTGACGCGCCTCAAACTGGCATTGGGACGGCGCGTGCCGGCGGCAATTCTGGAAGCCACCCGGCCGCACCGCTTTTCGCGGGAGGCCGTACGTCGAACAGTTTACGAATCGGCTATCCTGAATCCCGATCAACCACCCGATTGGGTGCTCCGATTTGCGAATATGCGGGCCGGCGATATTTCCGATCGCATGGCCGAGATGCGCCTGGATGAGATCTGCGCGCCCGAGGACCCCGATCGTCACCCCCTGCGTGAAATCGTTCAGGCCGGGCTGGAGGCCGCCCGCCAGGCAGGGCTTAGACAGGGCGTGGATGTGCTGGAGATGAGCATGGGCACCATCGAGCCGCCCGAGAAGTTGAGCGATCAATTCACCGGGCAGTTGATCGCCAACTGGCAGGTGGAATGGCGACGCCGCGCGCGCATGCTGGAAGCGCAAGGGGCGGCCAGCGCCATGCAGTCGCTGGAAGAGGCCCGCGCCGAGGCACAGGCCAACATGATCCAGGCGTTGACCGAAGGCTATCGGATTGCGATAGGCGAAAGCAGTGATCCGAAGACCTCGCACGAGGTGATCGCGCTGCGATTTATCGATACGTTGGAAGCGCTGATGCAGAACGAGCTGGAGAAGGAACAGAAAAAGAAACCGCCCGATCTGGGGTTGGTGGTATCTTAATCGGCCGCTCACACGAACAGAAATGGACCGAGCATGGCAGAGTCATTGTCCATTCCAAATTTGTTGGGCCTACTGCAGGTAGACCCGCGCCACCGCGGCATTCAGCTGGCGCGCGAGTCGGATCGATTGCGGCGCATGCAGCGATACGACGAAGCAGTCACAGTTGCTCAACACGCCGCGCAGCTGGCCAGATTCGATTATCGCTCGCAGGGTGTCATCCTCCTGTATCACAGCTACGCGCTGCTGCTGTCGCACCGCCCCCTGTCTGAAGACCAGGCGATTCGCGAATGTGATCGCGCGATTCGCGGCTTAAGTCAGTCGCCGTTCAATCAAGCGATTGCCCACATTATTCGAGCGCTCATCGAATTGGAGCGGTCGAACGACGCCGATCTCACGCGCGCTCTGGAACATTTCAAGCAGGGTGCACATCTGCTGGGCAAAGCGGCCCGGCTGGCGCAGGATTACAACGACCCCAAAAAGGTTGCCCAGTATCGTCAGCTGCAACAGGCAACCGAAACATGGGTATGGCAGCTGCTGCGCCAGATCACACAGCCGGCGGATATCAAAGTCGCCGCCAAACAAGATACGCCGGCTGCGGCGCCGCCCCAGCCTGAGCCCGAGCAGCCGATTGCGCCTGAAGAACAGCCGGCCTCGCCGGCGCTGATTGACCTTCCCATCCGCATCATCTGGCCGCCGCCGGAGCCGTTGAGCTTTGAAGTCGCGTCACTTGGCGACCTGGCTGCGCCAGAATCAATCGCCGCCAGCGAACTGCTCATTCGCCGTAAACGCTATCGAGTCGATCCGATTCCCGCGGCGGGAAGTTCAGTATCGCTTCAAGCGAATCAACCATACCTCGTCCTACCGTTGCAAGGCCCTCGTTTGGGGCAGTATGTACTGGTGCGCCAGCAGTCACGCCCTTCGGCTCAGCGCCAGTGGCTGGCGCTGGAAGATACGGTCAACCAGGAAGCGATCATCGTCGAAACCGAAACGGACGACCAGTATCAGGTCATGCACATCGTCGGTTCCGACCGCACCTGGACCTGGCACGATGGTGCCAGTACCGACCCGTACGAGCCTGACAGTCTCATTATCATCGGCGCGGTCGAAGCTCTCTTGATCCCGCTCGACTAGGAGACAACATGGCCGCCCGCCACCTTCCGCCGCCGCAGACCGTCAAACTGGCCGGCGGCAAAACGCGGAAACTCTACCGCGATCAGAACGGCCAATTCATCTCGAGAGATCATTACCTCGCGTTGAAAGCGCAGCTGAGCGCCGCTCGTCGGCCAATCGACGCCGGCACCACCCCGGCCACTGCGCTCACTCCTGAGGCTGGCCTGGCAGTCGCTGCCCAACCGCCAGAGACCGCGTCTGATGCTGGCCGCATCGCCGCCGAGGCGCTGCAGCAGCTTGTCAAGTTGATCGAAGGCCGGCTGCCATTGCTCGATCAGTTGTTACAGCGCGAATCAGCCGGTACCGCCGCGTCACCGCCCGACGCCGCGTCTTCAGTCGTTGATGCCCGCGCCGACCAGATCAACGTCGGCGCCGATGTCGTTGGCCGCGATAAAGTGACCAGCGTCGCCGGCGATCAGGCCGGGCGGGACATTCACAAGGGCGAGACATTCGCGCCGCAGATCTCGCCCGGCGATTGGCAAGCCGAGCTGTTGTTTAAAGTGTTTGAACGCATTGCCAATCGGGAACTACCGCTCCTGGAAAAACTCATTGAGCAGCTCACGCGGCCAGCCGAGCCGACCGATGATCCCCTGCGATCTTCAACGACCGAGCTGGTGGGGCAGTTGACGCGGACCATCCTGCCCTCCATCGAAGCACTTCTCCATCAACTGGCAGGTACGCCGGTCGGCGACTTGGCGGGCAGCGTCACGGCCGCGCCGTTTGATGATCTGATCGAGCGCATCGTCGGCCACGAGCTGCCGTTGCTCGACAAAGTGCTAACACGCCTGACAGAACCGCCGCCGCCGCCGCCGGCAGCCGCGCCGATAAGCGACACGGAACGTGTGCAGCGTATCAGCGCGATCAAGGATGATGGCGAGCTGCGCGACGAATTGCAGACGTACCTTGCCGAAGCGCGCGCCGCAAAACAAAAACCAAAACTGGCCGGTGCTCAATTGACCGGTCGCAATCTGACTCAGCTCGATCTGCATGATGTGGATCTGACCAATGCCCAGCTGGCGCGCTGCAATCTGAGCGGCTCGCGGCTGGATGAAGCGACACTCGTCGAAGCCGACCTCGATCACGCCAACCTCGAAGGCGCTTCGCTGCGCTGGTGCAGGGCGCACGGGACAAAATTGAATGGCGCCAATCTAAAGGGCGCGGATTGCGAGCGAGCCAACCTCGCTCACGCCGATCTGTCCGAAGCCGAAATGTCGCCTGCAACCATCCTTCACGGTGTCAATCTGGACAGCGCCACTCTTCGACATGGGCGACTGTCCGGCGTGAACCTGAGTGACGCCACACTCATTGACGCGGATGCACGCTGGGCCAAACTCGGCCGCGCCAACCTGCGGCGATCGAACCTCAACCGCGCTCGCCTGGACGGGGCTGATTTGACGTACAGCGATTTGAGCGGCGCCGATCTGCGCGGCACGCACTTGAACAAGACCTGCCTCGACGGGTCGCTTATTGACCGGCAGACCCAGCTCGATGCCGAAACTCGCAAGCTGTGGGAGGCCGCCAATTTGAAGAATCCGGCTGGCGCTATTAAGGCGGGCGGATCGTTTGCCGACGCCAAACTCTGGGAAGCTCAGTTTGCCGGGCTCGATCTAAGTCAAGCCGATTTCGCCCGCGCCGATTTGCTGCGTGCCGATCTAAACCGGGCCAACTTGACGGGTGTCAATCTTGTGGAAGCGAATCTCGCCGAAGGCAATCTGGCGCGTGCCCGTTTGTCTCAAGCCCGATTGAATAATGCCTGCCTACGCGCGGCATGTCTACGTCAGGCCAACCTGCGCCATGCCGATCTCACAAACGCCGACCTGGCCGAGGCCGATTTCCTCAACGCCGACCTCACCGGCGCCAATCTCACCCGCGCCAACCTGCGCGGCGCCAAACACCTGACCAGGGCCCAGCTGGACTCTGTCCGATCTCTGTCGGGTGCCATCATGCCTGACGGATTCATACACCGCTAAGGATGAACTATCACCGTGACCATCAAGCTGACATTCTCCACCGCTGTCCGTAACACCCTTGACGCGCACCTGCCCCTTGTCGCGCTCGAATCGACGTTGATCACCCACGGCTTGCCGCGTCCCACCAATTTGGAGGTGGCCCGGCGGCTGGAAGAGGTGGTGCGCGACCACGGCGCCGTCCCCGCCACGATTGCGATCCTGCATGGCGAGATTCACATCGGGCTGGAACCGCACGAACTGGAGATGCTCGCCAACGCCGATGGCGTCCGCAAGGTCAGTCGTCGCGATCTGCCGATCGTGACCGCGCGCCGCGAGCATGGCGCAACGACGGTGGCGGCGACGATGTGGGCCGCCGCGCAGGCGGGCATTGGCGTCTTTGCCACCGGCGGCATCGGCGGTGTGCACCGCGGCCAGCCCTTCGACGTGAGCGCCGACCTGCCCGAACTGGCGCAGACGCCGGTCGTCGTCGTCTGCGCGGGCGCCAAGGCCATCCTCGATCTGCCGCTGACGCTGGAATATCTTGAGACGCGCGGCGTGCCCGTGTTGGGCTTCGGCACGGACACCTTCCCCGCGTTCTACTCCACCAGTAGCGGCCTGCCGGTGGATGCGCGAGTGGACACGGCCGAGGAGGCCGCCGCCATCATCCGCGCCAAGGCGGCGCTGGAATTGGCCGGCGGCGTGTTGATCGGCGTGCCCATCCCCGATGAGTTTGCCGTGCCCAACGCCGACATCGAACCGGTCATCGTGCAGGCCCTGACCATGGCCGAGGAACAGGGCGTCCGCGGCAAGGCGGTAACGCCCTTTTTGCTGCAGCACGTGGCCGATCTGACCGGCGGCGAGAGCCTGCGGGCCAACATCGCCTTGCTGGAAAACAATGCCCGGGTCGCCGCGCAGATCAGTCGGGCCTTGAGTTAAGCCGCCAATCGACGCTTTTTGGGCCGTTCTTAGTCAATCTTCAAGCTCGCTTCATGTGGCTTTAAGCCGGCGGATCGATACTATCATCAACTTCCTTCCTCCTTCGTAAATCGCCCGACCCTTAGGCAAGGTCGGGCGATTTGCATTTTCGGCAGCGCCGTCGGACAAGTTTCAGGCAAGTTTCAACCGGCTTTCACGCGCGTTTAAGGCCGCTGAGGCATACT
Organism: uncultured Anaerolineae bacterium; assembly: GCA_964550855.1. Classification (GTDB taxonomy): domain Bacteria; phylum Chloroflexota; class Anaerolineae; order Fen-1058; family Fen-1058; genus JAGOBP01. The sequence goes on along the minus strand of CAZKBQ010000003.1, from coordinate 90,551 downwards.
ATCCTTAGTTTTTCCTCCTGAGATCCCCCACACATCGCCCGGCCCTTAGGCAAGGTCGGGCGATGTGCATTTCCGGCGCAGACGCCAACATTCAACCAGTCTTCAGCCGTTTTTCATGTGGCTTTAAGCCGGCGGATCGATACTATCATCAACTTCCTTCCTCCTTTGTGAATCGCTCGACCCTTAGGCAAGGTCGGGCGATTTGCATTTGTGCCGGCGGCTTCAATCACTTTTCAGCGCCGTCTAACGCAAATTTAACCCGATCTCGCTATAATGCCTGCAGATTTTTTCGGAGGCGGAGCGAAGCATGTCTGAAGCACGTTTTTCAGGCAAACAGGTCTTTGGCATTGTGCTGGCCGTGTTGCTGGTGCTGGCCGTGGGTCTGGCCGGCGGCGGCGTAATCGGCTATCTCTGGGGGCGGGCCGAGGGCGCGCGGCAGGCACCGGCGGTCTCTCAGGCACCCTCATCGGGCGCGCCACAAGACGGCAGCCCGCGGCAATTTCAAATGCCCAATCCATTTGGGCAAATCGTGCCCAATGCCGCACCCGCCGGCGGGCCATATCTGGGCGTGGAATACGAGATGTTGACGCCCGAGTTGGCCGCCAGCGAGGGCATCACCGGCACCACCGGCGCCATCATCCGCACGGTGGTGGCGGGCGGCCCGGCCGAGCAAGCCGGGCTTAAGGCGGGCGAGGTGATTACGGCAGTGGACGGCGATCCGGTGGATACCCAGCACGATCTGCGCAGCCGCGTGCAAAATCATAAAGTGGGCGATCAGATCAAATTGACCGTCGTCACCGGATCAGCCAACGGCCCGATCGATCAGCGCGACGTCACGGTCACGCTGGGCGAGCGGCCCGACGAGCAGAGCTTCAACTTCCAGCTGCCCGATGGTTTTCAGGGATTGCCTGCGCCGTTTGGCGGCGGTGGGCAGAATCAGGGACAAGCTCAACCCGCCGTCGGCGGGCCGTATCTCGGCGTGGAGTATGAAATGTTGACGCCGGCGCTGGCCGCCAGCGAGGGCATCACCGGCACCACCGGCGCCATCCTTCGCACCGTTATTGCGGGCAGTCCGGCCGCGCAGGCGGGGCTGAAACGCGGCGACATCATCACGGCCGTCAACGGCAAAACTCTCGATGATTCGTATACGCTGAGCGACGCGATACAAGGCCAGAAAGTCGGCGACACGCTCACCCTGACGCTCGTGAAAGGCACACCCAACGGCCCGACCGATCAGCGCGAAGTGAAAGTGACCTTGACGGCGCGCCCCGCTCAGCGACAGTTCCAGCTGCCACAGGGCCTGCCCGCGCCCGACGGCCGATCGGGTTGACGACTTACCGGCTCATTGACCAACAGACCGATCAGCGCGCCCCGGCGAGACATCCGTCCGGGGCGCAGTCATTTCCAATCGGGGTGTCGATCGCGCAATGCTATAATCCACGACGTTTATCGCTTAAAAGGAGCCGGTTATCGTGACACGCCCGTTTCCCCGCTGGATCATCATCGCCCTAGTCGGCCTGCTGCTGACCGCGGCCTGCGTCGGCAATGTGCCGATCAACCCACTGCCCGATCCGACGCGCTCACTTAGTAATCCTACTAAGCCGGCGGGGCCGGGCGCGGCCGTTCCGGCCCCGATTGTTTCGCCCGCGCCCGGCGAGCCGGTGGACACGGCCGGCCTGATCCGCGAACCCGTCACCGCCGCCGATCGCGCCAACGCCGAACTTGTGGCCACCACCGACATCCCGGTCGCCGATCTGCGCGCGCTCGCCATCAAGTACAAGGGCTTGGCCGCCGACACGCCCGCCATCACCTGCACGGCGCCCAAACCTTATGCCGTCGGCGATCAAGAGACGTTCATGGCCTTCAACAACGACACCCAGCAGCGCTACGACGTGACGGCCACGCTGATCGCCGTGACCGATCACGCCTATATGTGGCTGGATAACCGCTGGCTGTCGATCATCGATCGAGCGCAGCTGATCCGGTCGGCGCAGCAGTTCAGCAGCGAAATCTACGCCCGCGACCGTTCCCTGTTTGGCAGTGAACTCAGTCCCGGCATCGATTGTGATCCGCGCATCCACATCCTCAATTTGTCCGGCACGGCGGCGGGCGGCTACTTTTGGAGCGTCGATCAGTACCCCAAAGCCGTTCGCTCGGACTCCAACGAGAAGGATGTGTTGTACATCGACGTAGAAAACAACGGCGGCCTCAGCGCCGTCGGCTCGGCTTATTATGGCGGCGTCATCGCTCACGAATTTCAGCATTTGATCCTGTTTCATCAGGATCCCAACGAAGACACGTGGATCAGCGAGGGCATGTCGGATCTGGCCATGGCGCTGAACAACGCCGACTCGCCGGTTGATGCGGTCGCGGCGCAGGCGCCGGAGGTGCAGCTCAACGCCTGGCCCGACGGCGGCGTGGCCGATGCGCGCCACTACGGCACGGCTTATTCGTTCATGCTGTACGTGTGGGATCGGTTCGGCGACAAGGGTGTGGAGACGCTGGCCGCCGAGAGCGCCAACGGGCTGGCGGGCGTGCAGGCGATGCTGGATCAATTGGAGCCCGGCAAGCAGGTCGATGATTTTGTGGCCGACTGGCTGACCGCCCGGCTGATCGACGACCCTTCGATTGACGACGGCCGTTACGGCTACGCCAAAGTCGATCGGACCAAAGTGACGCCGCGCCCGGCCAACCGCAACTATCCGTACGTGGTGCAGGACAGCACGCCGCAATACGCCGGGGCCTATCTGTCGCTGGCGGGCGATCATGACGTGACGATCGACTTTGCCGGCTCCACCAAAGCGCGACTGCTGGACACGCAGCCGCACAGCGGCCAGTATTTCTGGTGGAGCAACCGGGGCAATACCGCCGATCTCACCCTGACGCGCGAGTTCGATTTGAGTGGCGTTAGCCAGGCCACCCTGACCTACTGGACGTGGTATTCGCTGGAAAAGAACTGGGACTACGCTTACTTAAGTGTTTCCACTGATGGAGGCCGCACCTGGCAGATCGTCCAGACGCCGTCCGGCACCGACTACAATCCGGTCAACTCCAACTACGGCTGGGGTTACACGGGCAACAGCGGCGGCGGCGATCGGCCGCAGTGGATTCAGGAGTCGGTGGACTTGAGCCGGTACGCGGGGCAAAAGATCGAAGTGCAGTTCAACGTGATCAACGACCTGGCGATAAACCTGCCGGGCTTCGCCCTCGACGATGTGAGCGTCCCGCAGATCAACTACGCGGACGACTTTGAAAGCGGGGGCGGCGGCTGGCAAAGCGGCGGATTTGTGCGCACCAACAATTTTGTGCCGCAGCACTACGTGGTGCAGCTGGTGGCTACGGGGCTGGACGGTCGTCACACGGTGAGCCGCCTGCCGTTGAAGGACGACAACACCGCCAGTTGGGACGTGCCCCTGAGCCGGCTGCGCGACGCGGTGATGATCGTCAGTCCGATGGCGGTCAAGACCACCGAGGTCGCGCACTTCAACTGGTCGGCGACCCAGAAGTAATCGGCGGCCGACCAACGATCGGGGTGCGCTCAGCCGCGCTTCAGCTCTTCAAATTCGGCCAGCACTTCGGCGCGGCGCGCATCGGCGGCCTTGCGCCCTTCTTCCAGCATGTCGTTGTAGCGCTGGCGGGCCTGCTCGCGCAACTCTTTGCCGCTCTGCGGCGTCAGCATCAACGCCGTCACCGCGCCCACAATCGCGCCGTTCAGCACGCCGCTCAAAAAAGCCATCAATTTGCGCATCGCTTTGCTCCTGCCAAATTGGGTCGATGCGATTATAATGCGTGAAGCGCAAAACGTAAACCGTGAAAGGACACTCATGATCGAACAGCGTCTCGCCCGATTGGCCGATCTGGCCCGCACGGCCCGCTTCGACTGCATCGGCATCATGCCGGGGCCGAATATGTTTTACTTCACCGGTCTCCACTTTCACCTGTCCGAGCGGCCGACGCTGGCGCTGCTGCCGCGGCAGCGCAGGCCCGCGCTGGTAGTGCCCGCGTTCGAAGCCAGTAAGACGCAGCGCAGCGCCATCGAGTGGCAGACCTTCACCTATGTGGACGGCCAGCCGCCCGCCGAGGCGTTTCAGGCGGCAAGTGAAGCGCTGGGCTTGAAGGGCCAATCGGTGGGCGTGGAAGCCTACCGGCTGCGCCTGCTGGAACTGCGCTTGCTGGAAAGCGCCGCGCCCGGCGCGCGGATCGATCCGGCCGACGATCTCATCGCGCAGCTGCGCGCGGTGAAAGATGCGAACGAGATCGCGGCGATGCGGCGCGCCGTCGCCATCACCGAGCAGGCACTGGACGACACCCTGGATGTGGTGCGCGCCGGCCTGACCGAGCGGCAGGTGGCGAACGAGCTGCTGGTGGCGCTGATGCGGCGCGGCGCAGAAGGTCTGGCCTTCGATCCGCTGATCCAGTCGGGGCCGAATAGCGCGCTGCCGCACCTTACCTCCACCGAGCGTGTGGTGCAGGCCGGCGATGTGCTGCTGCTCGATTTCGGCGTGATGGTCGATGGTTACCTGAGCGACATCACGCGCACGTTTTTTGTGGGCCAGCCGTCGGACAACATGCGCGACATTTATGAGGCGGTGAAGCGCGCCAATGCGGCGGGGCGCGCCGCCGCCCGACCCGGCGCCACGGGACAGGACGTCGATCGCGCCGCGCGCCGCGTGATTGAAGAAGCGGGCTACGGCCAATACTTCACCCATCGCACCGGCCACGGACTGGGGCTGGAAGGTCACGAGCCGCCGTACATGGTGGAGGGTAATGATGTCCCCTTAGTGCCCGGCAACACCTTTACGGTGGAGCCCGGCATCTACGTGCCCGGCCTGGGCGGCGTGCGGATCGAAGACGACGTGCTCATCACCGCGGAGGGCGCGGAGAGCCTGACGACGTACGATCGGGAGTTGACGGTGATCGGTTGATCAGGGCAAGGCAGAAACCAGTAACGCGCCCACCTTCAAATCGAAGGTGGGCGCGTTCGTCTGATCCCTATTCCCGGATCTCTGATCCTTAAATCAATTCCAGCGCCTTGCCCACTTTGTAGAACGTATCGAGCACAAAGTCCATCTGCTCGTCGGTGTGCGTGGCCATGTAAGAGGTGCGCAGCAGGCTGAGGTTGGGCGGCACCGCCGGCGGAATGACGGCGTTGGTGTAGATGCCGGCCTCGAACAGCGTCTTCCACGCGGCAAAGGTCTTGGTCTCGTCGCCGATGATGATCGGAATGACGGGTGTCTCACTGGGGCCGGTATTGAAGCCCATCGACTGGTAGCCCTCGCGCATCTTCTTGGTGACCGCCCACAACCGCTCGATGCGCTCCGGCTCGCACTGCATGATCTCCAGCGCGGCCATGGCGGCTGCCACCTGCGACGGCGGCATCGAGGCGGAAAAGATGTTGGAGCGCGCCATGTGCTGCACCCACTGCATCACGTCGGCGTCGCCGGCCACAAAGCCGCCCAGCGAGGCGAACGATTTGCTGAACGTGCCCATGATCAGATCGACCTTGTCGGTCAGGCCAAAGTGCGCGGCTGTGCCGCTCCCCTGCGGCCCCAGCACACCCAGCGAGTGCGCGTCGTCACAATAGATGCGGGCGCCGTACTTCTGGCACACTTCCACAATCTGCGGCAGCGGCGCAATGTCGCCGCCCATGCTGTACACGCCGTCGATGACGACCAGCGCCCCCGACTTGTCCGGCACGGCCTTCAGCTGGCGCTCAAGCGAGTCCATGTCGCTGTGAACGAAGCGCCGCATCTCGCCCAGCCCCAGCCGCACGCCGTCCACAATGCTGGCGTGATCGTCCTTGTCGATGATGGCCACATCGTCCCGGCCGATCAGGCTGGAGATGGCGCCCAGGTTGGCCTGCATGCCGGTGGCGAAGATCACGGCTGCTTCTTTGCCCACAAACGCCGCCAGTTTTTCTTCGGCTTCCAGGTGCAGCTTCATGGTGCCGTTGAGGAAGCGCGACCCGGTGCACGACGTGCCATAGCGCTTGATGGCCTCGACGGCGGCTTCGCGCACCTTGGGATGCGTGGTCAACCCCAGATAGTTGTTGGAACCGATCATGATGATGCGCTTGCCGTAGATCACTACTTCTGTGCCCTCGGTGTCTTCGAGCGGCAGGAAGTAGGGGTACAGCCCCAGCGCTTTCACTTCTTGCGGTCGCGTAAAGGCGCGAGCTTTGTCAAACAGGTCGGCGGCCATGGCGGATGTCCTTTCAGTGGGCAAAATGTCCCCCGGTCATGTTTGATTGTAGCCGTGATTCAGGGCTTGTCAAGCGCCGGGTGGACAAAATTTTCTTGACAATTCAGAAGCCGCGGCGCAGACAAAAGGGTGATGCGCACTGCCCTTTGGATCAGCGCGCTGTCAGGAATTCAGCCTTGCGATAAGGCGCTGGCGATTGAAGTCGCGCCTGTGGAGCCGCGGGCTGCCCGCCCACCGGCGTGGACGGGCCCTCGTCGGCGCAGGCCGACGATCGGCGGCACGCCCGCCAGACGCGAATTCATTCGCCGGAGAAGTCGGTCGGCAAAACAATGACGCGTGCTCGGCCGGTCAACCGGCCCGTGACCGACCCGGCTTGCTTGACACGCCTGCGCCAATCGGGTACAATGTCGTCCGCTTTGGGGGCCTGTAGCGCAGCTGGGAGCGCGCCTCAATCGCACTGAGGAGGTCAGGGGTTCGAATCCCCTCAGGTCCACTGGACGTCACAACCGGGCCCATAGCGCAGCTGGGAGCGCGTCTCAATGGCATTGAGAAGGTCGGGGGTTCGAATCCCCCTGGGTCCACACCACACGTACGGGCGAGGCCACCTCGCCCGTACCGCATCATAGCAGCGTCAAGCCGGAGTAGTAGATCATCCGCCAGAGAGCGAGGCGAAGGGGTGCGAGTCTCGCGGGGCGCGCGCGGAGCGCCGAGATCGAACTCGCCGGCCCGATCGGACTTCCGGTCCGATCGCGCTCTGCGGGTGAAGGCGGATGCCTGGCCGCATCAACCCAGCCCGCAGCGGGTCAGCCCGATACAGCGACACGAGCGGCGTCGACGAATGTTGACGCAAGCAGGGTGGTACCACGGAGTCCCCTTCGTCCCTGATCGGATGCGGGGGATTTTTGATCGACAAGGAGAAGAATCATGGCACCTACGTCCAGGAAGGCTGCGCCCCGGAAGAAATCCGAGCCCGCCTCAAAGACTAAACCGGCAGCCGGCAAGGTGAAGGCTGCTTCGAAGAAGGTAACGGCGAAGAAACCTGCGGCCAGGCCTAAAGCTGCATCCAAAACCAGGGCGGCGGTCAAACCGGCTGCGAAGAAATCTGCGGCCGTAAAGCCTGCTGCGAAAAAACCGGCCGCGAAACGTGCCGCCAAACCGATCGGGTTGGAGCTGACCGCCCCGGCCCCGATCAAGCTGACGCCGGCCCCTTCGCCCCTCGCCGATTATCGGCCTGACATCATCGAGCCGAAGTGGCAGGCGCAGTGGGAGGCCGATCGGTTGTATCGCGCCGAGATCGATCCAACTCGGAAGAAATTCTATGCGTTGACGATGCTGCCCTATCCGTCAGGCGATCTGCACATCGGCCACTGGTACGCCATGACGCCCTCGGACGCGCGCGCCCGCTATATGCGAATGCGCGGCTACAACGTGATGTTTCCCATCGGCTTCGATGCGTTTGGCCTGCCCGCCGAAAACGCCGCCATCAGCCGCGGCATTCATCCCAAGACGTGGACGTATGCCAACATCGAGCGCATGCGCAAGCAGCTGCGCACCATGGGCGCGATGTGGGATTGGGAACGCGAGGCCGTGTCGAGCGATCCCGAATACTATCGCTGGACGCAGTGGTTTTTCAATCAATTGTTCAAGCACGATCTGGCCTACAAGAAAATGTCGCCCGTCGATTGGTGTCCCAGCTGCAACACCACGCTGGCGCGCGAGCAGGTGTGGGGCGACGATCGCCACTGTGAGCGCTGCGGCACGCCCGTGGTTAAGCGCGATCTGGATCAATGGTTCTTTAAAGTCACGAATTACGCGGAAGAGTTGCTGGACTTCTCGGGCATTGACTGGCCCGAACGCGTCAGGACGCTGCAAACCAACTGGATTGGCCGCAGCGAAGGCGCACACGTCACCTTTACCACCGAACGCGGCGACGAGATCGTGGTGTTCACCACGCGGCCCGATACGCTGTGGGGCGCGACGTTCATGGTGCTGGCCCCGGAGCATCCGCTGGTCGATGTGCTCACCACGCCCGAACAGCGCGGGGCGGTGGACGAATACATCGCCATGGCCGCGCGCCAATCCGACATTCAACGTGAGGCCGCCGACAAGGACAAGACCGGTGTGTTCATCGGCGCGTATGCCATCAACCCGGTCAATGGCCGGCGCATTCCCATCTGGATCGCCGACTATGTGCTGATGACCTACGGCACCGGTGCGATTATGGCCGTGCCCGCGCACGACGAACGCGACTTCGATTTTGCGCTGAAGTTCGGCCTGCCCATCCTGCCGGTGATCGATCGGCCCGATCGGCTGACCAAGTCCTTTGCGCTGGGCGGCACCATGTACGAGGGTTTTTCGCAAGCCTTGCGCGACGCGGGCATCCCCTTCTTCGATCGGATGGGGTCGCTCTACATCACCATCCCGCCGGAGAAGATCGATCAGTACGTCGAGCTGGCGAAGCGCTTCGTGCGGCCCGATTCGTGGAACGAGGTCGTCGGCACACGCTGGTTGTTTGTATTCAGCGACGGCGTGGAAGCGTGGAATTCGCTGGACGCCGAGCAGCGCATCCTGGCGCGCTGCAAAGCGCTGGAGCCGGATGTGCGCGACAAGCGCACGATCATGGAGATGCTGTGGGCGGTGGAGTTCTATCACGACGCGCTGTATCACAGCAGTTACGGCGATATGATTCACTCCGGCGATTTCAGCGGCACGCCCGGCGATGTCGCCAAATCGAAGGTGATCGCGTGGCTGGAAGACAAGGGCATCGGTCGGGGGGCGGTGAACTATCGGCTGCGCGACTGGCTGATCTCGCGGCAGCGCTACTGGGGCGCGCCCATTCCGATCGTTTACTGTCCCGAACACGGCCAGGTGGCCGTGCCGGATGATCAGCTGCCGGTGCTGCTGCCCGACGATGTGGAATGGAAGCCCACCGGCGAAAGTCCGTTGAAGCTGCATCCCACCTGGCGCAAGACCACCTGCCCGGTGTGTGGCGGCCCGGCTGAGCGCGACACCGACACGATGGACACCTTCATGTGCTCGTCGTGGTATCACCTGCGTTATCTCAGTCCACACTATGATCAAGGCCCGTTCGATCCGAAGGAATACGACTACTGGATGCCGGTGGACTGTTACACGGGCGGCGTGGAACACGCGACGATGCACCTGATTTACACCCGCTTCTTCCACAAGGCCTTCCGTGACATCGGTCTGGTACGCGGTGCCGAGCCGATGATGCAGCTGCGCAATCAGGGCATGGTGCTGGGCGAAGACAACGAGAAGATGAGCAAGAGTCGCGGCAACGTCGTCGCGCCCGATGAGCTCGTGACCAAATACGGCGCGGATGTCGTGCGCACTTACCTGATGTTCATCGCGCAGTGGTCACAGGGCGGGCCGTGGAACAGCAAAGGCATCGAAGGACCGGCGCGCTGGCTCAACCGCGTGTGGAATCTGGCGCTGCCGGCGAATGATCCCATCGTCGATCCCGCGGCCGATCGGGCCGCCGCCGAAAAGGCCCTGCGCCGCACCGTGCATCAGACCATCAAGAAAGTCACCGACGATCTGGAAGCATTTGAGTTCAACACCATCATCTCGGCGCTGATGTCGCTGACCAATCAGCTGCTCGATTTCCGCGCGGTGCTGGCGGGCACACCCGCGTGGCACGAAGCTGTGGAGACGTTCTTGAAGCTGCTGGCCCCGGTGACGCCGCATCTGGCCGAAGAGTTATGGGCGCAGCGCGGGCTGCCCTATTCGGTACATCAGCAGGCGTGGCCGCAGTACGATGCCGCCGCCGCGGCCGAAGACACGATCACCATTGTGGTGCAGATCAACGGCAAGGTGCGTGATCGGCTGGAGATGGCGGCCGACATCACCGAAGACGAAGCGAAAAATCGCGCGCTGGCGTCGCCGGTGGTGCAGAAGTTCCTGGACGGCAAAGCGCCGCGCAAGGTGGTGTACGTGCCGCGCAAACTGGTGAGCATCGTCGTGTAAGGCAGAGAACTGTAAAATCCAGACGCCCGATCTGCAGCAGATCGGGCGTCTGCGTTGTGGGCCGCCAATCGAGTGCAGCCGATCGCCGCCGGCAGATCCGTGATAAGATCAGCGCATTCCACTCGCACGAGGTTGGGCATGACCGACTACCGCTGGAAAAGCGTGGAAGACGACAGCGCCCCGCCCGCGCCGCCGCCGCCCCTGCTGAAGGAGTGGCAGGTGTTGGTCATCTGGACCGGCGCGGTGACGATGGGGCTGACGGCCGGCATGTTTTTGTACGCCATCACCGGCGAGCTGCTGATCGGCGCGGGCGCGATGGGGCTGCTCATCGGCTGGCTGCAAATGCTGGTGTTGACGCTGCAGCAGGCGCGAGTCGGCTGGCTGTGGGTGCTCAATACGACGTTGGCCTTCATCACGTGGGGCATGGCGCTGCCGATCTTCGGGCAGATCAATTTGTTGTCCGGGCTGGCGCTGGGCGTACTGCTGGGCTTGCTGCAGTGGTTGAGCCTGCGCAAGCACGTGGAGCAGGCGCTGTGGTGGCTGCTGGCCAACATCGCGGGATGGATGGTGGCGCTGAGCGTGTATCTGCCGCTGACGCTCCTGACGGGCACGTGGTTCATCGGCATCGCGCTGACCGGGTTGGTGGCGGGCGCGCTGCTGGCCGGCGCCATCATCTGGCTGCTGCGCTTCCCGGTGTGGACGGTCAAAGACGAAGCGCCGTTGAAGGACAATTATCAGAGTTGAGAGGCGGCGCTCGATCGTCGCCACCAGCCTATCGGGCCTGCCCACCACCGGGCAGGCTTATTTTTCATAATCGGCGCGCTGGTAAGAAAACTGTGTTTTTCTGCGCGGATCACTGTTCAACCGTAATGATCGAGGTAAAATACCGTCAGCCTTGTGAGGAGATAAGTGCATGTCCGCCACCCCGCCCCAGCTGATCAAATGCCCGTCGTGCGGCGCCACTGTCGAGGTCGTCGATGCGCCGTCGGTGCAGTGCCGCTACTGCGGCACGCTCGTGCCCATTCCGGCTGAGTACCGCCCGCAGAAGCCGCAGGTCGTCATTCAGCAGGTCGACACCACGGCCTACACCGATTATGCCCGGCAGATGTCGCAGAGCGGGCGCCGCGTCGGCTGCATCATCACGGTGGTGGTGCTGGTCTTTACGCTGGGCATCGTGGGCTATTCGCTGTTTGCCGCCACCACCACCATCACGTCCAGCGTGACCATCGTGCAAGAGAGTGTCCAGCAGAGCCTGGAACAGTCCGGCGTCAATGTGGAACTGCCCGGCCAGAAGACGAATCCCGACGCGCCCAAGCCCACGCCGGCTTTCGCGTCGATCGTGCTGGAATTCGGCGGCAAGGGCACCGGCCCCGGCCTCATGGACGATCCGCGCTACATCGCCCTGGACGCCGACGGCAACATTTGGACGGCTGATTATCAGGACGGCCGCGTGCAGCAATTTGATCCGGGCGGCAAGTTCATGACGCTGATCCAGGTGCCGGCCGACCGCAATGACAGCACGCTGATTCGCGGCCTGGCGGCCGATCTCAAGGGCAACCTGTATGTCTCACGCGGCGGCGATATTTTGAAATACGACACGAAGACCGGCGAGCTGCTGGCGACGTTTGCGGGCAAATTTCCCGACACGCTGTATGACGAACTGACGGTGGACGCCACCAACACGCTCTACGCGCTGCACACCACCGCCAGCGACAATGCGTTGATCAAGTTGACCGCCGACGGCAAACAACTGCAGCGCTGGGACAACATTGTGACCAACGTTAACAAGAAAGACGCGGCCATGAATCTGGACGTGGCCGTGGACGGCCTGGGCAATATCGCCATCGTCAGCAGCTTCGGCAATCAAGTCTATCTGTACGACAAACAAGGCCAGTTTGTCGATCGCTTCGGACAGGCCGGCCGCGAGCCGGGCCAGTTCAACAGCCCGGACAAGATCGCGGTGGACGGGCAGAGCCGGCTGTACGTGGGCCATACCGGCGGCATCGATCAGTTCGACAGCGGCGGTCGTTATCTGGGCCGCCTGCCGATCGACTACCAGAAAGGCGCGCCGACGGGCCTGGCGGTCGATCGGGACGGCTACATCTATCTCGTGACCAATCAGGCCAAAGTGCTCAAATACCAGTTGACGGCCCGTTAGTTCACTCGCGTGCGCATCCTCCCCCACCCGATCGGCCGGTACAGCCGATCGGGTTTTTTCTGCCCGTTCGGCAACTACGACTAAAGGCGGAGTCAAGGTTTCCATCGGCTGCCGCATGACAGACGCACGCCGTGCCTTTAGAATCAAGTGTGCCAATCGAGAACCTTGATCAATAAAGGAGCACCATGACCACTCAATCCCCGCGGCGCGGCCCCGATCTATTCTGGCCCATCGTCCTGATCGGCGCAGGCGTCATTCTGCTGCTGGCCAACCTGGGCGTGATCACCGGCAACCCGTGGCCCATCATCTTGAACCTGTGGCCCGTCATCCTCATCGTGATCGGGCTAGACATCCTGTTCGGGCGGCGCTCGCTGCTGGGCGGGCTCATCGGCGCGCTGCTGGGTGTGGGGCTGATCGTCGGCCTCATCGCGCTGTTGATCGCGCAGCCCAATCTGCCCGCGCTGGGCGTCAACTTTGGCAACGCGGCGCTGCAGACCCGGCAGGTGCGGATGCCGGTCAACGGCATCGACAGCGCCGACATCACCATCGACTTTGGCAGCGGCGTCAACCGCCTGTATGCGCTGGGCGATTCCGACCAGCTGATCGACGGCACGATCAACTACTACGGCGACCTCGTCTTCAATGCCAGCAGTTCCAACGGCCGCGCCAGCGTCAACCTCGACTCGCGCTTTGAAGGCCTGTTCTTCGGCCTCATGACTGGCGAACAGCGCTGGGATATTGGCTTGAACACCCGTCCCACGTATAATATGAATCTCGATTTTGGATCAGGCAGCAATGACATCGATCTGGGCCGGTTTACGTTGAGCGGCGGCCGCTTGAATGTCGGTTCGGGTGGGGCCAATGTGCGCCTGCCGGCCGGCAATTACCGGCTGACCATTGAAAGCGGTTCGGGCGGCGTCAGCCTGCGCGTGCCGCGCAGCGCCGGCGTGCGCGTGGAATACGAGCGCGGCAGCGGCGGCCTCAACCCCGCTCCGCGGCTGCAGCTCATCAGCGGTGATCGGAACCGCGACGGCGTGTACGAAACCGCCGACTTCCGCTCGGCAGCCAATCAGATCACACTGATCATCGACGGCGGCTCGGGCAGCGTCAACATCATCGACGGCGAATAAATACTAATGGGTAATGCGTAACGAGTAAGCGGCGCGCGGCACTCACCGGCCAGCCCGCCCTCGCTGTGATTCATCACTCCTTACTCGTTACTCGTTACGCATTACTCGTTACGCATTGCGCATTACTCAAAGGAGTCATCATGTACCATTCAGGCCCACGTCTCTTCTGGCCGATCATCTTGATTGGCGTCGGCGTCATCTTCCTGCTCAGCAATCTGGGCGTCATCACCGGCAATCCCTGGTCAGTCATCTGGCAGCTGTGGCCGGTGCTGCTCATCGCGCTGGGGCTGGAGATTCTGCTGGCGCGCAGCGGCACCACCGGCGCCATCGTCAGCGCTCTGCTGGGGCTGGCCGTGGTGGGCGGCGTGCTGTGGATTCTGATCGCGCGGCCCGCCCTGCCCGGCTTCAACTTCAACGCGGGCGGCGGCGAGTTGAAGACCACCACCATCGATTACCCGTTGAAGGACATCCGCTCGGCCAACATCTCGATCAATTTCTCCACCGGCACCAATACACTGCGCGCGTTGAGCGACTCCGCGTCGCTGATCGCCGGCACCATCGCCCACTACGGCGACCTGACGTTTGACGCCAGCGATGCCGGCTCGCAAGCCAACGTGCGCCTCAACAGCAGCAGCGTATCCATCGTCATGCCGTTCGGCGGCGCGTCGCAGGAACGCTGGGACGTGGCGCTGAATCCCGCGGCCGCGTATGACGTGAACTTCGAGATGGGCGTCGGGCAATCCACACTCGATCTGAGCAAGCTCACCATCACCGGCGGGCGCATCAATGCGGGCGTCGGCACCACCGATTTGACTTTGCCGGCCCAGGGGCGCTTCACGCTCAACATCGACGGCGGCGTGGGCACGGTGCGCATCCGGCTGCCGGGCCGCATGGCGCTGCGCGTCGAGATCGACACCGGCATCGGCTCGTTCAACCCCGGCGGGCGCCTCAAGGCGCTGGGCGGCGACGTGTACGAAACCGACGGCTTTGGCAACGCCGACAACGCCATCACGCTGCGCATCAAAGCCGGCATCGGCTCCATCAGCATCATCGACAGCGAATAACGCGCTCCACCGCGTCCAAGAGTATAATGCGTATTGCGCCTTTACCGGCCCAATACGCATTTCTCATTTCAGGGGGGAGCATGCCGCCGTACAACCCGCACGAGCTGGAAGCGAAGTGGCTGAAGCGCTGGAGCGAAGTCGAACTGTATCGCACCGATCTCGATCGGGCGGCGCGCCCCTTCTATAACCTGATGGAGTTTCCGTACCCCTCGGGCGAAGGTCTGCACGTCGGCCACTTCTATTCGTACTCCGGCGCGGACACCTATGGCCGCTTCCAGCGCATGAACGGCTTCGACGTGTTCCAGCCCATGGGCTTCGACGCCTTTGGCATCCACGGCGAGAACTATGCGCTGAAGATCGGCCAGAATCCCGCCGTCGTCATGCCGCGCAACATCGCGCGCTTCCGCGAAGAGCAGCTCAAGCGCATGGGCGCCGCCTTCGACTGGTCGCGCGAAGTGGACACCACCGATCCGCGCTATTACAAGTGGACACAGTGGATCTTCATCCAGCTCTTCAAAGCCGGTCTGGCCTATCGCGCCAAATCGTGGGTCAACTGGTGCCCCAAAGACCTGACCGTGCTGGCCGACGAGCAGGTCATCGACGGCAAGTGCGAGCGCTGCGGCACAGAAGTCACCAAGCGCGAGCTGGCGCAGTGGTTCTTCCGCATCACCGCCTACGCCGAGCCGCTGCTCGATCACACCGGCGCCGATTTCACAGAGACGACGAAAACGCTGCAGCGCAACTGGATCGGTAGGAGCGAGGGCGCGGTGGTGATCTTTCACACGACCGGCGGCCACCCGATCGAGATCTACACCACCCGACCGGACACGCTGTGGGGGGCCACGTTCATGGTGCTCGCGCCGGAACATCCGCTCGTCGCGGCAATCACCACGCCCGATCGCCAAGCCGACGTTGAGGCCTACGTGGCACAGACACAGCGCGAAAGCGAGGTCGCGCGGCAGGACCTGTCGCGCGAGAAGACCGGCGTCTTCACCGGGACGTATGCGATCAATCCAGTCAACGGCGAGCATATCCCCGTCTGGATCGCCGACTACGTGTTGATGACCTATGGCAGCGGCGCGATCATGGCCGTACCCGCGCACGATCAACGCGACTTTGAATTTGCACGCAAGTTCGATCTGCCGATCCGGATCGTGGTGCAGCCGATCGATCAACCGCTCGATCCGGCGGCGATGACGGAAGCCTGGCCGCACGCCGGCGTGCTGATCAACTCCGGCCCGCTGGACGGCACACCCGCCGACGAGGCTGTGGAGAAAACGATCGGGTGGCTGGAACAATCGGGGTTGGGCCAGCGCGCCGTGCGCTATCGGCTGCGCGACTGGTTGATCTCGCGGCAGCGTTACTGGGGGCCGCCCATCCCGATGATCCACTGTGACACGCACGGCTGGCTGCCCGTGCCCGACGATCAACTGCCGGTGCGCCTGCCGCTGACCGATAACTTCCGCCCCACCGGCACGGGTCAATCGCCGCTGGCGTCGATCCCGGAATTTGTGAATACGACCTGTCCCGTATGCGGCGGCGCGGCACGGCGCGAGACCGACGTCAGCGACAACTTCCTCGATTCGGCCTGGTATTTCATCCGCTATCTCTCGACCGAGCATGACGATCGGGCCTGGGACGACGCGCGCGTGCTGAAGTGGCTGCCTGTCGATCACTACATGGGCGGCGTCGAACATTCGACGCTGCATCATTTGTACGTGCGCTTCCTGTGGAAGGCACTGCGCGATCACGGCCATTTGCCCGCCGGTTCAAGCGCGGAACCGTTCAAGCAGCTGCGCCTGCACGGCTGGATCACGCGCGACGGCGCGAAGATGAGCAAAAGCCGCGGCAACGTGGTCAACCCCGATGACTATGTGAGGCAATACGGTTCGGACGTGGTGCGCGGGCATGTGCTGTTTATGGGGTCATACGTGGACGGCGGCGACTGGCGCGATGCCGCCATCAGCGGCGTGGTGCGCTTCTATCGCCGCGTGTGGGAGTGGATCACCGAGCCCGCGTTGAGCGAAACGCCGCAGCCAGATGACACCGTGGCGGCGCGGCGCGCAGTACATCGCGCCCTCAAGCGCGTCGCCGATGATCTGCCCGCGCTGGGCTTCAACACGTCCATCGCGGCGTTGATGGAAGCGCTGAACACGCTGCGCGAGTGCCGCCTGACAGCGGCCGCGCACAACGACATCGCGCGGCAATATGTACTGGCGCTGGCGCCGTTTGCGCCGTTCCTGGCCGAGGA
Source organism: uncultured Anaerolineae bacterium (assembly GCA_964550855.1). Lineage (GTDB taxonomy): Bacteria > Chloroflexota > Anaerolineae > Fen-1058 > Fen-1058 > JAGOBP01. Next base: position 73,760 of record CAZKBQ010000003.1, on the reverse strand, counting down.
GTTGTGGGCGCAGCTGGGCGGGTCGTTCAGCGTGCACCAGCAGGCGTGGCCGCGCTACGATCCCGCGCTCGTCGCCGCTGAAACCGTCGTGATTGCCGTGCAGATCAACGGCCGGCTGCGCGCCCGCCTCGAAGTGCCCGCGGCCGCCGATGAAGACGAAGTCACCCGCGCCGCGCTGGCCGCCGCCGTGGTGCAAAAACACCTTGAAAACAAGGCCGTTGTCAGGATCATCTACGCGCCGGGCCGCCTGCTGAACATCGTCGCCAGATGAGTCTGCCGGCTGATTGAATCTGAACCACTGGAGGAAAGAGACAGTCTTGTCCCGACACTATGCTGGACAAAGTCAGACATCTGATCATTGGTTCACCTCTCCCCACCCAGCAGCTTGAAGGCCGCCGCCTCAGCAAATTCCAGGCGCTGGCCGCCTTTTCCCCGGATGCGCTCTCGTCCATTGCCTACGCCAATCAAGAGATCTACTTAGGGTTGATCGTGGCCGGCAGCGCCGGGCTGGCGCTGGCCGTGCCGATCGGGCTGGCGATCGCGACCTTGCTCACGATCGTGGCCGTGTCCTACTATCAGACCATCCACGGCTATCCGTCGGGCGGCGGCTCGTACATCGTGGCGCGCGAGAACCTGGGCACGCCCGCCGGTCTGGTGGCTGCCACCGCGCTGATGATCGACTATTTCCTCAACGCCGCCGTCAGCCTCACGGCCGGCGTGGCCGCCATCGCCTCGGCCTTTCCCGCGTTGTGGCCCATTCGGGTGGAACTGGCGCTGGCGCTGCTGGTGCTGATCACGCTGATCAACTTGCGCGGCCTGCAGGAAACCGGTTCGTTGCTGGCCGTACCGGTATATTTGTTTTTGCTGGCCTTCTTTGGGCTGCTGATAGTGGGCGTGATCAGGCTGCTGACGGTCGGGCCGGGCGTCGCCGGCACCGCACCGCCGCCCGTGCAAACGCTGACCACATTTGTGATCCTGCATACCTTTGCCGCCGGTTGCACCGCCCTGACGGGGATCGAAGCCATCAGCAACGGCGTCCCGGTCTTCAAACCGCCCGAGGCACAGAATGCCAGCCGCACTCTGCTGGTTATGGCGGTGCTGATGGGTCTGCTGTTCGTGGGCAGCCTCACGCTGACGCAGGCCTATGGCGTCATCGCCGGGCCGCAGGAAACCATCCTTTCCGCGCTGGCGCGGCATGTGCTGGGCAGCGGCGCGCCCTATCTGCTGGTGCAAGTCAGCACCCTGCTGATTCTGGCGGTGGCCGCCAATACGAGTTTTGCCGGATTTCCGCGCGTGGCCGCGCTGCTGGCGCAGGAAGGGTTTCTGCCGCGTCAGCTCACCAGCCTGGGCGAACGGCTGGTATTCGCCAACGGCATCATCGCGCTGGCCCTGGCTGCCGGCGGGTTGATCGTGATCTTCAACGGCGATTCGCACGCACTGGTGCCGCTCTTTGCCATCGGCGCGTTTCTGGCGTTCACGCTGTCTCAGGCCGGCATGGTCATTCACTGGCGGCGTGCGCGCGGCGCGCGCTGGCTGATCAAGGCGCTCATCAACGGCTTCGGCGCGCTGGTGACCGGCGCCGCCCTGATCATCATCGCCATCAGCAAATTTGCCGAAGGCGCCTGGCTGACCATCATGCTCATCCCGACCGGCGTGATCCTCCTGTATCGGATTCGCCATCACTACCAGCAGGTCGGCGCGCAGCTGTCGCTGCAGGGTCTGCCGCCGTCACTCAAGCCGCTCCCCGTCCCGCGCGTGGTGGTGCCCATCTCGGGCGTGCACCGCGGTATTGTGGAGGCAGTGAACTTCGCGCGCTCCATCACGTCGGAAGTCACCGGCGTGTATATCGAACTTCAGCCGGGCAGCGGCGCGTCCGTGCGCGAAAAATGGCTGGCGTGGTGGCCGGATGTGCCACTGGTCATCCTGCCCTCGCCTTACCGCAGCATCATCGGGCCATTGCTGGACTATCTGGATCAGACCGATCTGGAGCACAATGACGGCCAGCAGGCTGTCGTCGTGCTGCCCGACTTCGTGCCGGCCAAATGGTGGCACGGCCTGTTGCACAACCAGACCAGCTGGTTGATCCGCAACGCCCTGCTCTTTCAGCGGCGGCAAATGGGCTTTCAACGCGTCATCATCGATGTGCCCTATCACCTGCGCCGCTAGCGCGGCTCAGACTTTAGCCCGATTTCTCGCGGAGTGCGTGTCAAAGTTTGGCGACGGGGCGGCAGAATGCGTCTCGCGTCAGGCGGCCAGCCCCGCCACCAGCAAGTCGAGCGCCAGCACGTCCGGCGTCTGACCGGTCTTGATCTCCACGTCGATGTCCAGCAGACGACGATAAGTCTGCTCCAGCTGTTCCAAGTCACGGAACACGCGCGCCTGCTCGCCGATCTTCCTTGCCACGAAGGGGTGCATGTTCAGGTCTTTCGCGATCTGATCGGGCGGTGCGCCGCGCCCCTGCATCTCCTTCACCTGGATCAGCAGCCGGAATTGCCGCACGATCATCGCCAGCAGCCCCAGCGGGTTCTCCCCTCGATCGAGCAGCCGATGCAGCTCGCGCGCGGCCGTCCGACCGTCGCGCTTGCCCAACGCATCCACCATGTCGAAGACGCTGCTCTGGCCGGCGTCGGCCACCAGCTGCGCCACGTCTTTCGCCGTAATGGGCCGCTGCGCGTCCACGTAAGTGATGAGCTTGATCAGCTCCTGATCGAGCCGGCGCAGATCGCCGCCGATGAGCTGACTCAACAGCCCAGCCGCGCGCGGCTCGATGGCGCCGCCGTGCCCCCGGGCGCGCGACGCAATCCAGCGGGGCAGCTCATCGGCTGCGGGCTGTTTAAACTCAAGCACCGTCTTGCCGCCCTGCTGCCGGGCCAATTTCATAATGGGATGCGTTTCTTTCAACGGCTGCGCTTCGACAAAGACCAGTCGCGTGGATTCGGATAAGCGCGGCAGATAGGTCAGCAGAGCGGCCAGATAATCTTTGGCGGCGCCCGATGGGGCATCCTCGGCTTCATCGGACTTGCCCCGGCGGGCGGTTAATCGGGTCAGCAGTCCTTCCACGACGACCAGCCGTTTGTCGGCCAGAAAGGGCATGGCATCGGCGGCGTGCTGCAATTCGCCCAACGTCACCTTGCGCCCATCCAGCACGGTTACATTGAGATCGCGCACAGACTCGTCGCCGATTTTGCGTTTGAAGTCGGCGATTTGCTCGCTGCGCTCCAGTTCGTTATCACCGTGCAGGATGTAGAACATGGGAAGCCGATCGGGCCAGAGATGAACGATCGAGCGTGGCCGCCCGCTGGCTAGCTGCTGGTGGTATCGACGTAGTGGACGATCATGCGGCCTTGCTGCGATAGTTTGCGCACGCCCGTGATCGATAGGTCGCCCATGTCGGCCAGGGTGGTTACTTTTTCCTGCAGCAGCGGCCCCACCGGATGTGCGGCCATCAGCGCCAGCGTGGCCGCCACCACCACATCGGGCAGGCGCGACCAGCGCTGTTTCTGGTTGCCAACACTCAAGGTCACCAGGGCGGCCAGCCCCGCAAACGCGCCGGAAGTCAGGTAATTGGTGCCGCAACCGGGATGAATGGCCAGGCGGCTTTCGCCGCGCCGCAGGCGGCTCAGCGCATCATAGGCGGCAGCGGTCAGGCTCTCCTGGGTCACATCGCCGTACAGGTAAAACCCAAAGGGCGTGGAGCGACCGGCCAGCGGGGTGCCGGGCAGCGCCGCGCTGAGCAGATGAATGGTGGCATGCTCCAGCGCGTGGTTGCGCCGGGTGCGGCGAATAAAGGCTAGATCAAGCAGATTCATGATTGGTTCGCTTTCAGGCCGGTCGTCAGGGCTGGAGATCGCGGTTTCTCGCGGCGGCCGGCAAGGCCACGATGATCAATCGGTGCGTGTTGTTGGTAGGCGGCCAGCAGGTGACCAACGTCAAACGCTCGTCATCGGTGGGCATGATCCACTGGGCGTTCTGCAGGCGCACGGCCTCCGGTTCACCAAGTTCCTTCAGGATTCGCCGGATTGCAACTTTGTAGGTGTACACGCGCTGACCAGAGTATACTTCAATTTCGTCGCCAGGCTTGAGGTTCACCAGATACCGAAAAACCTCGCCGGCAATATTGTGATGCCCGTCCAGCACGGTGTTGCCGATCTGGCCGAGCGGCGCGCTGGTCTTGAGCCAGCCGGCGGCAAAGTGATCGGGCACATCCCACGTGCTGACGCCATTGATGACGTGCCAGCCCACTATCTCGATAGGCGCGTCCAGCCCGATGGCCGAGATGACAATGCGGCGCGGCATTTGCGGGCCGGCGTCGCGGGTCGGTTCTGGGGGCACGGCGGCGACAGGCGTTGCCTGAGGGGTCTCCAGCGATGTCTCAGGCAGGATCGCCGGCGGCGGAGCCACCTGCCCCGGACCGGGCAGCGGCGTGACGGTGGGCCGCAGCGGCGTAGGCGGAGCCGCCTCGCCGTAGTCGGCGGGGATGGCGCCCTCGGGCGGTGCCGAAGACGTCACCGCCGTCAGCGCTCCGATCAAAATCAGGATAAATCCTGAGAGCATCAGCAGCGAGGCGAGGTGCGAGCGTTTGTGGGCCATGGTAAAGTTCGCGCCGATTATACCACCGCGCCCGGCCGCCGCAGCCGCGCAGACCGGTACAATGCAACAAGGACGGCGCGTACCGGCCGTCCTTGTCGGCGGACAGGGGTCTGATTCAGGAGTTGGCCGTAGCGCCGGACACCGGCGCGGCCACCGGCACCGGCTGTTGGGTGGTGGCCAGCCGGAAACCGATGAACATGATGATGGCACCGAGCAATTCGCTGATGAACAGATAGTCACCCAGGCCGCGGGTAACCAGCACGCCGCCCAGCGCCGGCGACAGCGCGCCCGCCGCGATGAGGACGTTGCCCAGCACGCGCTGCGGCATGATGCGCTTGCGCCAGAAAATGTAGGCCGAATACAGCGCGCCGCCCACCAATGCCAGCGTGCCGTACGCTGCGAAGATCCCCAGCAGGGTTGTGGTCAGCCCGGTGCGCGCCATGACGTCTTTGTACTGGGCCGACACGGGCTTCGCCACGTCGTATAAGGCGTCCTGAGTAGGCAGGCTATAGACATGCAGCGCCGTAAAGATGGAAGCCAGCACCAGCACGATCAGCAGAATGGTGGCGACGTGGCGCCGCCGCACCAGCAGGAAGATCGTGCCCTGGCCCAGCCAGGCGGGCGTGAGCACCGCCCCAAACAGGTACCAGCCGTGCAGGATGAAGGACGAGTAGTTGAAGGCCAGGTAGGCTTCGGCGAAGGTGCCCAGGCCGTACATCACAAAGCCGATGCCCCACAGCAGCAGGTGCATACCGCCGCGCTGCCGGTAGCGCTGCAGCACCAGGAAAGCGAAGACAAACACCACCAGCGTGGAAATGAACGGCAGAACGTGAATCATAATGGTCTCCCCTTAGTAGCCTGCACCCAGGATGATGACGGCGATCACGATCAGCAGCACGATCGCCAGCACGCCGATGGCGATGGGCACGATCCGGTTGTACAGGACGTTCGACGGCACGCGCGGTGTCTGCTTGCGCGGCGTGGGCGGTCGGTTCTCGGTCATACACGCGCACTCATTTACCGGCGACTGCCTGGCGGATAGTTTTCGATCAGGCTCAACAGCACGCCGTTGGTGAAGGCATTGAGTCGCCGGCTCAGCATCAACCAATCGGGCGTGCCGGGCAGGTCCGTGTAGTTCGTCATCTGAATCAGGCTGTCCACCAGTGAATCGCGAAAGAACAGAAAGGCCTTGACTGCGTCGGTCAGGGTCAGCCCCTGCGCGCCGGACAGGTGCCCGTAGTCGGCGCCCAGCGCCCGGGCCTGATCGGCAGCCGCAGCGTCCTGGCCGAGGGGCGCGTTGAGGGCGGCGCCCAGATCGAGCATGAGGCGGCGGCCCAGTTCACGGTGCTGCGCCCGATCGGCTTCGTCCAGCCGATCGAGCCACGGCATTTCCGCCTGATCCATCGTCAACCGCACGCGGCCCAGCGCGGAGTGGATCAGCATCTCGATGCCGGGCGAGGCCTCGCGCGGCGGGTTGGCCCACGACTGCAGATCGGATTTGCGGAAGCGCCGGTGCCCGCCGGCCGTGCGCTGGCTGCCCACCCGCCCCTGGTTGGCCCACGCGCGCAGCGTGGCCGGATGCACGCCGATCAGTTCAGAGGCGGCGCTGAGCGAGAGCCATTCGTCTTCCACAACCTGATCAGTCGGATTTTGGGAGGGCAAAGTAACGGCCTGAAATCTGAGCAAATTTGATCAATTCCCGGCTGATTCTAAGCTTTTCGGGAGAATTGTCAATCAGATTTGTAGCGGTGACGGCCCGCGGACACGCTGAGCAAACGCCCGGCGTGCATACTTCAGGGTGGCAGTATGGGTCAATTATCTGCATGCGAGGTCGCAATGAGAGCGGAACCGTTGAACGACCAGGCCAGCTCGTGGCTGCGCTTCCGATCGGAGTTGTTCGCCATTCGGCTGTGGCACGAGGGGCGGGCCGACGGCGATGGTCGGTGGCGTGGCCGGCTGCATCACGTTGCCAGTGGCGAGCAGCGTGAGTTTTGGGATTGGGAGACGTTCATCGCCGGGCTGTTCGAGTTGACCGGCCAGTGTCAGGGTGCGGCCAGGTAGGCGGCCACGGTCTGCGCGGCGAGGTCGTTGCCGGCCTGATTCCAGTGCGGATCGGCGTACCAGTACAGCTCACCATGTTGGATGCCGTTCTGCCAGAAAGTCGGCATGAGGTTCAGGAAGTCGATGCCGGCATCGCGGGTAAAGTCCGTGAAGATGCGTTCCTGCGCAGTTTGGTTGGCGCTGAATGCGTCGAAGCTAAGGTACTGGGGCTCCCACACGAAGTGGCCGTGATCGCCCTCGCTTAACTTCACTGTTACGGTGCGCTCCAGGATGTTGTTCACGTCCACCGGATCCCAGATGCGCGACCAGTACACGTGTTCTTTGCTGGGGATGAACATCAGCACCAGCCGCGCGCCCTGCGCGTCGCACAGGATTTTGAGGTCGAGCAGCGCTTTTTTGATGGCCGCAAATTCATCGGAGCGGGCGATGGTATCGTAATCGGCGCTCAACGGCAACAGGTGAAAGTCTTTGAGCACCATTTGGATGTAGCCCGCTTCCGTGCTGGCGGTAACCGGATACCGGTAGCGGATCGAGGTGTCCACCGTCGTACCGCCGGCCAGCGGATTGAGCCAGTGCGCGATCATGTAGGGCATGATGATCTGCTGGGTGAGCGGCGCAGTCTGGAAATCGAACTCTTTCCAGCTCAGGCCGCTGGCCTGCCGCTCCAAATACTGTTCCGTATTGAACAGATCGTTGCCCTCGAAGAACGCTACGATCACAGTTTTGGGTTGCTTATCCAGGCCGAAGGCTTTGATGGCCTCCACTTCGTTGAGTGTGCTCCAGCTGGGCGCGCCCAGCGCCAGGATGCTCTGGCCGGTCAGCTCGCGCAGCGATTCGATCCACGTCTTGGGCGCGGTGCGGATCGTAAACGAATCGCCGGCGATCACGATGTCATAGTGGTCGCGCTCTTTATACTCGTCATTGGGGAAGCCGTTCTCGTCGGTCTGGAACTGATAGAAAAAGGCTTGACTGCGGCCGGTCGGCCGCGTTTCGTTGCCGGGATTGGCCGTACGCGGATCGGCCGGGTCCCACAGGCCCTCGGTGTGATAACCGGGGACGTAGCGGTACGCCAGCTTGATCGGTTTGTCGTACTGCAGATACGGCTGGCAATAGTAGTTGCCGATGATGGGCGTGGCCGCGCATACGTCCAGCGGAATTAGCCGGTAAAAGATGCGAAAGCCGATCTCGAAGACGACGAGGATGACAACCAGCATCACCGCGAGCCAGATCACAAAATTCCGTACGCGGTGGCGCGACCTGGGAGAAGGGGAGGCAGTCATAGAAAATTAATCGCGAAGAGCACGCAGGCCGCTCGGTCCTGCGGCCTGCTCCCGAGCGGCCTTCGTGGTTGAAGTTATTTCTTCTTCACCAGATACGGTCCCATCACCAGCGCGTCGATGTCGGACCTGGCGAAGGTGTTGAGCGCGTTTTGCGGCGTCGTCACGATCGGTTCGCCGCGCAAATTGTACGAAGTATTTAGCAGCACCGGCACGCCGGTCGCTTCGCCGAACTTCTCCACCACCCGATAGTACGCGGGATTCCACTCGCGCCGAATGGTCTGCAAACGCCCGGTGCCGCCGACGTGACACACCGCTTGAATGTCGTCGCGTTTGGCTTCGGGAATGTTAGTCACCAACAACATGTAGCGCGCGGGATAATACTTCTCCGGCGACGGCATATCAAAGTATTCCTGCGTGCGTTCTTCCAGAATCACCGGTGCAAACGGGCGGAACGGCTCGCGGAACTTGATCTTGGTGTTGACCACTTCCTTCATTTCCACCCGGCGGGGATCAGCCAGGATCGATCGGTGGCCCAGCGCCCGCGGCCCCCACTCGAAGCGGCCGCGGAACCAGCTGACGACCTTGCTCTGCGTCAGCCGATCGACGACTTGATCGAGCAGCTTCTCGTCATCTTCGATGCGCTCGTAGGCGAAGCCTTTTTCCTCGATGGCGGCCTTCATCTCGTCGATTGAATATTCCTGGCCCCAGTAGGCGTGCTCCATCACAAACTCACGCGGCTTGTTCAACAACACGTGATACGCGTACAGCGCCGCGCCCAGCGCGCCGCCGCTGTCGCCGGCCGCCGGTTGAATGTACACGTTCTCGAACGGCGTCTCTTTGATGATGCGGCCGTTGGCCACGCTGTTCAGCGCCACCCCACCCGCGATGACGAGGTTGCGGCTGCCCGTCACTGCGTGTGCATGCCGCGCCATCTTCAGCATCAAGTCTTCGGTCACCGCCTGGATGCTGGCCGCGACGTCGGCATAGTGCTGGTTCTGCGCCGCCACCGCATCCGACCACTGCGGATGATCCTTTCGGGGATGCGTGGTCGTCGTGTAGAACTCGGCCTCTTTCCGGCGCGGCTCGCCAAACAGATCGACGAACTTTTGATTGTAAGTGCTGTGGGTTGAATAGTGGAAACTAAAGTAGTCCATGTTCAACCGGAAGCTGCCGTCGTCGGCGATGTCGATCAGCCGGTACACCCGATCGAGATAGCGGGGCGTGCCGTAGGGCGCCATGCCCATCACTTTGTATTCACCTTCGTTGACCTGGAAGGCCAGCCACGCGGTGAAGGCCGAATAGAGCAGACCCAGCGAATGTGGGAAACGCACTTCGTGCGTCAAATCGATCTTGTTTTCGCCCTTGATCGTGCCATCGGGCTGGGGCCAGGCCGCTGTGCCGTGACCGATCGTGGCCGTGGTCCACTCGCCCACCCCGTCGATGGTCAACACCGCCGCATCCTCAAACGGCGAGGCGAACAAGGCGCTGGCCGCGTGCGAGAGATGATGCTCCACAAACAACACCCGCTCCGGCGGAATGTCGATGCTGGTGCGCAGCTTGCTCTTGACCCACAATTTCTCGTTGAACCACGCAATCATCGATTCGCGAAAAACCGGATACGAGCGGGGGAACGCGCCGAGCGTGGTCATGAGGATGCGCTCGAATTTGACGAGCGGTTTTTCGTAGAAGACCACGTAATCGACATCATGCGAGGTGATGCCGCCCTGCCGCAGACAAAACTCAATGGCCTGCGTGGGATAGCCGTTGTCGTGCTTGAGGCGCGTGAAGCGCTCTTCCTCGGCCGCGGCCACCAGTTGGCCGTCGTGCAGCAGCACTGCCGCCGAATCGTGATAATAACAAGAGACGCCCAGAATGTACATCTAGAACTCCCTCTGCGCTTCGGTCATGGTGCGGTCGCCAGTCGTGCGCTGGTGCCACTGCGGGGCTTTCTTCTTCATATCCAGCGGATCGCCGAGCAGCGTGGTGATCAGGCCGAACGGCAGGAAGATCGTGAAATAGAAGATCGTCAACACGACGCGGCCCAGCAGGTCGCCCATGAAATGGCCGAAGCGCTTCCAGCCGGCCCAGATTCTCTGCAGCAGATTCATCAGCCCTCCACTTCACAAACAGACAGCGTCACAGCCCAATCGCCATGACGCTGTCGTCGCCTGACATCGTCAGTGCAAGGCGCATCTATTCGCGCCGAAGCAATCTCACCCTGACCCGGTCCCAGATTGCTTCGCCGGCCCGCGGCCTCCTCGCAATGACACTCGCTTAAAACAACGTGTAGATGAACGGAGCCACACCCGATGCCGTCGCGAAGACCAACAGCAGGGCAAACAACAGCAGCGCCGTCACCAACGGAATCAGCCACCAGCGTTTGCGCTGCCACAGAAAGGCCAGCACCGAGCCGGCCGTACCCATGTTCGTCGACATCTGCTGAAAGAACTTCTTCACCCTGACACTCCTTCTCAAACTTGGCAGGAATTCTACCTTGCGCGTGAGGGGCTGTCAAACGCCATCCCTGCGCTGAGTGCGCGTCAAAGTTTGGCGGCGGCGGCGTGCTGGCGATTGAGATCGCGCCTTGGAAGCCTTGAGCTGATCGTCCACCGGCGTGGACGGGGTCTCGTCGGCGGCACGCCTGCCAGGCGCGCATTCATTCGCTGGAGAAGTCGGTTGGCAAAACAATGACGCGCACTCCCCTGCGCTCCGTGTTTACAACATGCTCGTCGGATCCACGTCGACGCGCCAGTTGAAGCCCCCCGGCAGGTCGCTCAGGATCGACGCCGGATCGGCGTGCCGCAGCGTCACGTGCCAGCGATAATAATCGCGCACTTTGGCGAAGAAGCACGGCGCCGGGCCGATCAGCGCCGATCGATCGAGGCCGCGTTTCGCCAGGATCGCATCCAGTTCATGCGCCGCATTTTCGGCCTGTTTTTGCGCCCGATTGGGATTCTTGTCCCAGACCAGCAGTCGCGCCAGCCGCGTAAACGGCGGATAGGCCGTCGCCTGACGGAACTCCAGCTCCAGCCGCGCAAAGGTCTCATAGTCGTGACGGGCTGCCGTCTCGATGGCATATTGATCGGGCGTGTACGTCTGGATGATCGCTCGTCCGCCCAACAGGCCGCGCCCTGCCCGACCGGCGACCTGGGTCAACAGTTGAAACGTCCGTTCGGCGGCGCGAAAATCGGGCAGATGCAAACTCGTATCCGCCGAGACCACCCCGACTAATGTCACCAGCGGCAAGTCCAGCCCTTTCGCGATCATCTGCGTACCGATCAGCACATCGGCCCGGTGCTCGCTGAACTGCTGCAAGATCACCTCGTGCGCGCCCTTGCTCGTCGTCGTGTCGCGATCCCAGCGCAGCGCGCGCGCCTGCGGGAACATCGCCGCCAGTTCACTTTCGATCTTCTGCGTCCCCGCGCCGAAATATCGAACGCGCCCGCTGCCGCATTCCGGGCAATGTTGCGGCTGCGCCTGGCGATGGTTGCACGTGTGGCAGATCAGCGCGGGCGCGACGGGGCGCGGCTCGATTGGTTCGTGATACGTCAGCGGCGAATCGCAGCGGGGGCAGCTAACCACGTAACCGCAGTCGCGGCACATGACAAACGTGGCCGCGCCGCGCCGGTTCATGAACAAGATCGCCTGTTGGCCGCGATCGAGCACCTCGCGCAGCGCCTGCTGCAGGCGCCGGCTGAAGATGTGGGTATTGCCCGACTTTAACTCCGCGCGCAAATCGACGATGTCCACCGGCGGCAGCGACGTAAAGCGCGCTTCGGCTTCGCCCGTTTCGTAAGCCGTGGCCGTCACCTGCCAGCGCGCCCGCTGATCGTCGAGCTGCTGAGCGTGGCTGATGATGCGGCGCGACAGCGTCAGCAGACGGTATTCGCCGCGCTGTGCCCGGCTCCAGCTTTCCAACGCGGGTGTGGCGCTGCCCAGGATGACGGTGGCCCTGGCCAACCGCGCCAGTTCGACGGCCGTCTCGCGGGCGTGATACAACGGCAGACGCACCGGACTGTCGTGTTGACCTGCCTCTCCCTGTTTGTAACTGGCATCGTGTTCCTCGTCCAGCACGATCAGGCCCAGCTTCTCAAACGGCAGAAACAACGCCGACCGCGCGCCGATGACGATGTCCACCTCGCCCAACTGTACGCGCCGCCACGTATCGTAGCGCTCGTTCAAAGACAGCTCGCTGTGCCATACGGCCAGCCGCTCGTGAAAGCGCGCGGCAAAACGCTTGATGATCTGCGGCGTCAGCGCGATCTCCGGCACCAGCACCAGCGCCCGCTTGCCCTGTTTCAAGACCTCGGCGGCGGCGCGCAGGTAAATTTCGGTCTTGCCGCTGCCCGTGATGCCGAACAGCAGATAGACCATGAACGCCGCGGATGAGTAGAGATTGGAACGGATCTCTTCCCAGACCCGGGCTTGATCGCGGGTGAGGATCGGCGGTTCGGCGGGCACGAAGATCCGATCGGCCAGCGGATCGCGCCAGATCGCCTGTTCTCGAAATCGCGCCAGGCCGTTCCTTTCGAGAAACTTCAGATCAGAATCTGTCGCGCCCGTTTCGGCCACAAACCAATCGACGGCCATCGGCTGCGACTGCTGCTGCAGAAAGGCGGCGATGGCTTGGCGGCGCGCGGCCACGTTGACCTTGCCCCAATCGATCGACGACGGTTCGATCGGCTGGCTGGCCGGCTCGATCAGTTTGACATGCTTGCGGCGCGTGCCCGGCATCGGCAGCACCCGCCGCGCCGCAAGCCAGCCTTGATCGACCAGACGCTCGATCGGCTTCTTCCAGGCCCGCTGACCAAAGGCGCTGTTGATCTGTCCCGCCCGCAGCGGCCCGCGTGATCGCAGCAGATCGATCAACTCGGCCTGAGTTTTACTCAGATGGGGCAGGGCATCGTCGCGCTCGACCAGTGTATATTCCACATCCGATTGGATGGACTGGCCCGGCGGCGCGAACAGCCGCACGCAGTTGCTCAGGGGTTCTACGTAGGTGTCCGCCAGCCATTGCGCCAGTTCCAGCCGCAGCGGATCGACGACGGGCGTCGGATGGAGGATGGCCTCCAGCGGCTTGAGGCGCAGCCCATCGGGCAACTGATCGGCGCGACGCACGACGATGCCGGACACCAGCCGATCGAATTGCTCCTGCCGGCCAAAGGGCGCCAGCACCAGCTGGCCGGGTTCAAGATCGGGCCAGTCATCCGGCACGGTGTAGGTGTACGTGGCGGGCGCGCGCCGGATGACGGGCTGCCGCAGGGGGAAGACGGCGACTTCAACCAGGCGCGTCATGACGCGGAGGCTGCCGGGGCGCGGCTGACGTAACGCAGCAGCAGCCGCGCGATGCGCTTGCCGTCCATCAGCTCAACGCGCAGGCGCAGCACTTCATGATCGTTGACCGGCACGTCGATCTCGTCGCCGCTCCGGGGAATGCGATCGAGGCGGCCCATCACGTAACCGGCGATCGTCTCGTAATTGGGATCGTCGAGATTGAGGCCGAAGGCGTCGTTGAATTCTTCCAGCGTCATCAGCCCGTTGACGCGCACGGTGCCGTCGGGCAGGCGCTGCAGATCGGGTTCGCCCGGTTCAAAGGCGTCGGCTACGTCGCCCACGATCTCTTCGAGCAGGTCCTGCAGCGTCACCAAGCCGGCCGTGCCGCCATATTCATCCAGCAAGATCGCCATGTGCTGTTTGCGCTGGCGAAAGCGGGCCAGCAGCGCCTCCACCCGGATGGTGTCCGGCACAATCAGCGGCTCGCGCATCAGGTCGCGCGGCGTGGGCCGACTCGACGCAGACAGGCGCATGACGCGCACCAGGTCTTTGGCGTGCAGGATGCCCACGATGTGATCGAGGTCTTTTTCATAGACTGGAAATTTGGTGAGGTGATGCTGCGCCACCAGATCGATGACGTCGGCAAACGACTGTCCCGCTTCCACGCAAATCATTTCGGTGCGCGGCACCATGACCTGCCGCGCCAGCATGTCGCGGAAGTCGAACACGGCCTGCAGCATTTCGCCCTCGGCCGGGGCCAACACGCCGCCGCGCTGACTGGCATCCACCAGCATCTTGAGCTCTTCCACCGAGTGCAGCTCGGCGCGCTCGCCGGCGGGCTGAAAGCCCAGCAGCCGCAGCAGAAAATTGCCGGCGCCGTTCAGCAGCCAGATGAATGGGCGAAAGATCGTCTCGGCAAAGAGTGTGGGTCGGGCCACCAGCAGCGCGGTTTTTTCGGGGTTTTGCAAGGCGATCGACTTTGGCATCAGTTCGCCCATCACGACGTGCATGCTCGTAATCAGCAGGAAGGCCAGCGCGCCGCCCGCGGCCACGTGCGCGGCGGTGCCGGCGATCTCGCCGGGCAACCACCTGAATAACGGCTCAAGCAGATGCGACAGCGCCGGCTCGCCGATCCAGCCCAGCCCCAGGCTGGCCAGGGTGATGCCCAACTGGGTGGCGGCAATAAACCGATCGGGATCGCGCACGGCACGCTGCACAGACTTGGCTTCGCGGCTGCCATGCGCGGCCAGTTCTTCCACGCGCGTGCGGCGCACACTAACCAGGCTGAACTCGGCCGCCACAAAGAAGCCGTTGATCAGCACCAGCACAAACACAATGACAACGCCAAGCCAGTCTCCAAGCATGTCAACGCGTATGCATCGAGAGCGCCGCGACGAACGCCACGATCAGCAGCACGCCAAACAGCCCCACTCCGATCGATTCTGATCGCAGCGAAGTCCGATCGATCACGCGGCGCGTGCCGTCCTGGGTCACGACGATCTGGTAGAACGGGCACAACAACCAGCCCAGCGTCAGCCCGGCGATGAAGCCGCCCACGTGTCCCCAGTTATCGATAAACGGTGTCGTCAACCCGTAGAAGATGTTAAACGCAGCCACGACAATCAGGTTGGTCAGCCGGCTGCTGCCCAGCACGCCAAACAGCTGGCGGTTGCGCACGAAAAAGGCGATCAGCGTGCCAATCAGGCCGAAGATGCCGGTCGACGCCCCGGCGGACAATCCGTATGTGAAGGCATAGCTGGCGATGGCGCCCGCCAGCGCGGATAGCAGGAAGATGACCACAAAGCGCGCTGTGCCAAACAACGCCTCGGTCTCCTGTCCCAGTATGTACAGGGCATAACCGTTGAAGGCGATGTGCAGAAAGCCGATGTGCAGAAAATTGGCCGTGAACAGGCGCCAGTAGTCGCCGGCCGTGACCAGCGGCCCATAGTTGGCGCCCATGCCGATCAGGACGCGTGAAGTCTGGCTGCCGCCCGACAGTTCTTCGATGATGAAGACGACGACGATGATCGCCAGAAAGATGTAGGTGGCGCGCGGCCGGGTCAACGGCAGGCGCAGTGACACGGGTGTGGTTGGCGGAGCGGGTGGCGGATAATTGCTCATAGGGTGATGGTCCGTTGCTGCACGCGGCAATGCTCGGCACGAATGATGCTCATGACATCGCGCACGGCGTCCTCCAGCCGATCGGCGCCGTTGACGACCACGTAATCAAACTCGGGAATGCGCGCCATTTCCTCGCGCGCAGTGGCGATACGAATGCGCAGACTTTCGGGCGTCTCCGTGTGGCGTTGCGACAACCGATCGATCAACTCGGCCTCATCGGCAGTGGCCAGAAAGATGAACACCGCGTCGGGGATCAGCCGCTTGATGGTGGCCGCGCCCTGCACATCCACCCGCAGGATCACGTCTTGCCCAGAGGCCAGCGCCTCGCGCACCGGCTGCCGGGGAATGCCCTTGAAGTCGCCGTAAACCACGGCATGCTCCAGCAGCTCGCCCTGCTCCATCATCGTGACAAATTGCTCGGTGGACACGAAGTGATAGTCCACCCCGTCCACTTCGTCAGGCCGACGGGCACGGGTGTTCATCGTCGCCACAAAGCGGAAGGGCAGACCGCGCGCCTTGAGGCCGCGCAGCACGCTGTCCTTGCCCACACCCGACGGGCCGGAGAGAATGATCAGGAGCGGGCTGATCGGTCGCTGATACGGATCAAGTTCAGTCAAGATGCTCTGCCTCAGGTATAATTGAGGGCGTTAACACGCCTTACGCCACACGTTTTACGGAGCAACCATGCCCATCTATGAATATCGCTGCGGCGATTGCCACCGAAAAGTCTCAATCTTCTATCCCAGTTTCTCGGCCGTGAATGAGGCCGAGGCCCGCTGTCCCCAGTGCGGCGGTCAACAGCTCAAGCGTCTAATCTCCAAAGTGCGCGTCATCCGCGGCTCGTCGTCAACGGGCGAAGGCGGCGACTTCGACGATTCCATGTTCGACGACGTGAATGAAAACGATCCGCGCTCGCTGGGCCGCATGATGCGGCGCATGGCCGACGAAACCGGAGAAGACCTCGGCCCCGAATTCGGCGAAGTGGTCAGCCGCCTGGAAAAAGGCGAAGATCCCGAATCGATCGAAAAATCGATGCCGGAACTGGGCGAGATGGCCGGCGATGCCGGCGGGCCGGACTTGTCCGATGATCTGTAAGGCCGGGTGACAGAGAGTGTGAGGAACGGCGAACACCATTCTTCATTCCCTCCGTCCCGCTATCTCGCTTCCAGTCTTTTCTCAACTTCAGCCAGAATATCCTGCTGAATCTCGGCCACGCTCCGCGCCGCGTCGATCGACACCCAGCGCTGCGGTTCTTCGGTCATCAGCACCCGATAGCCCTCACGCACCCGACGATAAAACTCCAACGCCTGATCGTCCATGCGGTTCCACTCGCCGCCGCCCTGTCGGCGCCGCGCCAGCCCGGCTTCAACATCGATGTCCAGATAAAAGGTCACGTCGGGCTTGAGCTGCTGCGTGGCAAAAGCGACAATGCGCCGAACGTCGGCCAGCGCCAGCTCACGCCCGTAGCCCTGATAGGCCAGCGTGCTGTCCGCGTAGCGGTCGCAGACCACGATGCCGCCCTGCGCCAGGTGCGGCTTGATGCGCTGCTCCACCAGTTGGGCGCGCGCTGCATTGTATAGCAAAATTTCGGTACGCGGCTGCATCTCACGATTGCGCAGGTTGTGCAGCACTTCGCGGATCTGATCGCCGATGGCCGTGCCGCCCGGCTCGCGCAGCGCCAACACATCGCAGCCGCGCGCCCTCAGCGTTTCGGCCAGCAGCCCGATCTGCGTCGTTTTACCGCTGCCGTCCGGCCCCTCAAAGGTGATGAACAGGCTCATAGTGCCAACGCAAACCCGATCGGCTTGATGACCGATCGGGGCCGATTACTCCCGGTAAATTCGCACTCGCCGGTAAGGTTCACGTCCGTACGAATGCGAGATCAGCTGCGCTTCACGGATCAGTTCGTGCTGCATGCGTCGGATGTGTGACGGCTGCGGATTCAGATCGACCGAGCGCGCGCCTGTGCCCAGCCGCTGGATGGCGTCCTGCACGTCGCGCATCGCGATCGAGTATGGATCGGCTTCTTCGCGCGTCAGCCCGAACAGATCGCTGAGAAACTTGTCGATTTGCATGGCGGTGCTGGCGCGCAGCACGTGGACGGTGGTGCCGCTCTTTTCCGCGTCGCCGATCATCTTGGGCCGCTTCCGATAGTAGTTCTTGACCGTCACCACAATATCGGCCTCATCCAGATCGGTCACCACAGTCAGCGGCACTCGCAGCCGCTGCGCGGCCTCTTCCAGTTTGTTGCGGCCCAGGCCGTAGGCAAACGCCCTGATCGGCGCCAGCGAGGTGCGCGGCGTGTCGGGCGGGATCATCGCCAGATCGCTGAGGCCCGCCTCTTCCGCAGCCGGCTCGCGGTCGCGCGGCATATCACCGTTGGGGCCGCGCTCGATCGGCGCTTCGCGCTCGCGTCCGCGCCGGCCGCGCGGCAGCGCCGGCGGCAGCTGCACCACGCGCTGAATGCGACCTTCGTCGTCCCGATAGCGCAGCTCGGTCTCCACCGGCCGGCCGCGCAGCAGATTGTCCACCGACACCGCCACGTCGTGATGGACGATCAGCCGCTGCCGATCCTGAATCTCCACCAGCACGTCGAAGGTGGGCGGCGCGCGGCGCTCCAATACGGTTTTTTGCGTACCCCGCCGGCGGGCTTCTTCGTCCGACAGGGTCACGCTTTCAATGCCGCCGACCAGGTCGGACAGGGTGGGGTTGAGCAGCAGGTTGTCGAGCGTGTTGCCATGCGCCGTGCCGATGAGCTGTACGCCGCGCTCGGCGATGGTGCGGGCCGCTTCGGCCTCCAGCTCACGCCCGATCTCGTCGATGACGATCACTTCGGGGTTGTGGTTCTCCACCGCTTCGATCATGACTTCGTGCTGCAGGTTGGGCTGGCGCACCTGCATGCGGCGCGCGCGGCCCACCGCCGGATGCGGAATGTCGCCGTCGCCGCCGATCTCGTTGGACGTGTCGACGATCACGACACGCCGCCGGGGCCGATCGGGCGCGCTGCCGTCCGCCAGGATGCGGGCGACTTCGCGCAGCATCGTCGTTTTGCCAACGCCCGGTCGGCCCAGCATCAAGATGCTCTTGCCGGACGCCACGATGTCTTCGATGATGTCGATGGTGCCGTACACAGCGCGACCCACGCGACAGGTCAGGCCCACGATGTGCCCGCGCCGGTTGCGGATGGCGCTGATGCGGTGCAGGGTGCGCTCCATGCCGGCGCGATTGTCGGCGTCAAATTCGCCGATACGGCCCACCACCAGGTCGAGATCGGCCTGCGTCACTTCGCGATCGCTCAGCGTGAGTTCGCGGTGGATATAGCGTGCTTCCGGCTTGCGGCCCAGGTCCAGCACGATCTCCAGCAGGTCTTCGTTCTGATTGGCCTGGCGCACGGCCTCCACCACGTCGGATGGCAGCACGCTGAACAGGATTTCCAGATCGTCGGTAATGTATTGCTGTGGCATAAGTCTCTCGAAGGGTCAACCGCTGTGGCCGCGCGGATGTGCGACGCGAGCGGTGACTTTGGCATGAGTTTCCAGTGCGTTGACTTTGGCCGATTCCGGCTCGCCGATCAGCTTGACCAAATGCTTGACCATGACAGCGGTCGCGCCGAACGGCTCGAAGCCCTGCGATTCCAGCGGACGGCGCAGCCATTCCTGATAGCGCCGCACGCAGCAGTAAATCGGCGCATTCCAGTTGGGCCCAAAGAGGCTCAGGCCATATTCGATCACGGCCGCGGCCCTGGTTTCGGCGCCGGGGTGCATCAGCACGTTGAACCAGGCGCCTTCCGGCCCGCGCCGCACCTGCAAATAGCCGGCAATTTCGGCGTCTTCTTCCAGCACGTAGCACCGCACCGCCCCCGACCGGTACATGCGCGGCAAGCCTTCGGCCAGCTGCGCCAGGCGCGGCACGGTGTTGACCACCAGCTGCTGCACGCCCCACTGATCGCGCGGCTCGCACGGGCGCATCACCGGCTCGGCGCGAATGGACAGCCGAGTCCGCACCAGCCGCAGGATATCCTGCCGCAGGTAAACGGCGTAGCCGGCGCGCTGCAAAACTTCGATCGCCGGGCTGTCTTCCGGGGCTTCGGCCAGCAGGTGCTGCACGCCCAGCTTGCCCGACTGCACGCCGGCGTGATCGAGCAGACGCCCCCAGATGTCGGCGGTGTGCTGGTTGGCCTGCAGCGACGGCGCGATGAAGGCAACCACCGCCGACTTGCGGTCGCCGCGATCGCGCACCTGGATCAGCCCGCTCAACGGATCGTCGTCCAGGCTATCGCGCAGCACGTAGGTGCGCACCCCGTGGCCGTTCAGCGCGAAGAAGCCGGCCAGCGCCGACTGCAGCGGGCGCGGCTGGCGGGTGAGGGCCAGCTCAGAAAATAAGGGCATTCCCTGATGCTCGATTTGCGAGACCAGGGCCAGGTCGCGGAGATCAAACGGTCGGATCATGGTGACGGGGCGCAGCCCGCGCAGCAGCGCGCCTCAGGCGGCGTGCCGGGCCGGGTCGGCCAGGGTTAAGAAATAGCGATGAAATCGATCGTCGCCCGAAAGTTCCGGGTGAAACGACGTGACCAGCAGGCGGCCCTGCCGCGCGGCCACAATCACATCCCGATTGTCCTTCTTGGCCCGGGCGAGCACCTCCACGCCGGGGCCGACGGCTTCGATGAGCGGCGCGCGGATAAAGATGGCGTGAAAGGGTTTTTCGCCGTTGATGCCAACCGTGTCGAGGTCGGTCTCAAACGAATCGACCTGCCGGCCGAAGGCGTTGCGCTGCACCGTCACATCCATCAGGCCCAACAGCGGTTGATCGCGGCCCACGTCCTTCGCCATGAAGATCAAACCCGCGCACGTGCCCCACATGGCCTTGCCCGCCCGCGCTAGCTCACGCAGCGGCTCCATGAGCTGATAGTGAACGGCCAGCTTGCCCATGGTGGTGGACTCGCCGCCGGGGATGATGACGCCGTCGCAGCCGTCCAGATCGGCGGGCAGACGCACTTCCGCTGTTTCCACGCCCAACCGCCTGAGGACCTGCTCGTGTTCGATGAAAGCACCTTGTAAAGCCAGGACTCCGATTTTCATGCTAACTCAGTTCAGTTTCGATTTCTTTCAGCACTCCGGCCAGAGTGGGTAATTCGTCCGCCATCCCGGACACACCGGTCTTCTGATGCCGATGGTGTGGGGCATTTGGCAGTTCTGGATGGTGAGCGGCATTATCCCAACGACTGATCAATTCACCGGCCCGGCTCTGCCAGTGATAAGTGTACTCTTGTTTGACAATCTCGCCGGTCGGGGTATCCGCCCAGTACTCAGGCACTTCCAGCAGTCCGTCATCAACCAACTTAATCTTCAAGCGAAGATACGCGCTTGTATCCTGAATACGCCGCCGGATAATCTCAAAGCTGGCGACGGCCGGACTGCTCAACAACAGCTGCTCATACTCATCAAACAATTCGGCCAGATCAAGCATGATCGTGCATCAGGCCGCCAATACATCCAGATAGGCCAGCGTGTTGCGGTACATCTGCCAGGTGGCCGACCATTCGAAAAAGTCAGTAGCGTCACCCAGTTCACCGCGCTGAAACTTATCAAAAAACTCGTCGGACCGCCAGCCATAACGCTGTTCAAACGCAGCCAGCTCTTCTTGCATCAGATCACGCTGCTGCGTGAGTTCGGCGCGCTTCCGATCAAGCAGCTTGTCAAACACGGCATCCAGCGTCTTATCGGCTGCGCCGTGTGTCAGTGCCAGATAGCGCTCGAAGCGCCTGATCTTTTCCAGAGTCGTCATGAGCTCAATACCAGTCGTAGCTCGTTGGTCGGTGCGAAGCCGAGTTCCTCATACAGCCTGCGCCCTTGATCGCTGGCGTGCAAGCTGAGGCGCGGCAGCCCGCGCGCCCGGCACTCGTCAATCATGGCCTTGAGCAGGCGCCGCGCCAGGCCGATGCGGCGATAGGCCCCTTCGGTGTACACGCTGTGCACATAGGCATGGACGGGCTGTTTACCGTCGGGCCGGGGCAGCCAATCGGTGTACAGCACCGCTCCGCTGGCCGCCACGTGGTCCCCATCCGCCATCACCCAGGCCTGCATCCGCCCATCGATCAAGCGGTCGCGCGCAAAGTTCGCGTAAGCGGCGTCCATGCGATCGAGATCGGCAACGGCATAAGTAATTCCCTTAAGTCCGTCCATCTCTACAAACATCAGACGGCGATGGCGGACGAGCGCCGGCAGATCGTCGAGCGTGGCGAAACGCAGCTCGAACAGCGCAGACATGCCGTGAGCCTGCTTACCAGCCGCGCGGCGCCAGGCGTTCTGCTTCCGGCAGCGATTGGACGGTGCGGCCCACCATCGGCTCGCCCAGGTTCTTGCTGACTTCGGCGATGATGCCGGCGTCGCGGAAGTGCGTGGTGGCTTTGACGATGGCCTGCGCGCGATGCGCCGGATTGCCGCTCTTGAAGATGCCGGAGCCGACGAAGACGCCGTCCACGCCCAGCTGCATCATGAGCGCGGCGTCGGCCGGCGTGGCGATGCCGCCCGCTGCAAAGTTGACCACCGGCAGGCGGCCCAGATCGCGCGTTTCGACGACGAGCTCATACGGCGCGCCGATCTCCTTGGCGTAGGCCATCAGCTCTTCAGGCGGCATGTTCTGCAGGCGGCGGATGTCACCCAGCACGGCGCGGGCATGGCGCACCGCTTCCACCACGTCGCCGGTGCCGGCTTCGCCCTTGGTGCGGATCATGGCGGCGCCTTCGCCGATGCGGCGCAGCGCCTCGCCCAGGTTGCGGCAGCCGCACACAAACGGCACTTTGAAGTCGTGCTTGTTGACATGATGGGCTTCGTCGGCGGGGGTCAAGACTTCGCTCTCGTCGATAAAGTCCACGCCGATTGCTTCCAGCACTTGCGCTTCCACGAAGTGGCCGATACGGCACTTGGCCATGACCGGAATGGTGACCGCGTCCATGATCTTCAGGATCATTTCGGGGTCGCTCATGCGGGCCACGCCGCCCTGCGCGCGAATGTCGGCGGGGACGCGCTCCAGCGCCATCACCGCGCACGCGCCGGCCTCTTCGGCGATTTTGGCCTGTTCGGGCGTGACCACATCCATGATCACGCCGCCCTTCAGCATCTGCGCCAGACCGCGCTTGATAACAACGGTTCCTACATCTTTCTGCATGTTACCCTCCGCCGGATGCGGCAAAAAATGTGATTTTCAAGACAATTCTACCACGATTTCAGCGCTCATATTCGAGTCAGCTGGTTGCGCAGATGCAGGTGCGCCGCCCGGCTGAGGCCGCCTGAGTGGCAGGCTGCGCGATCAACCGACGAGCAGACAGGCGGCGGAATGATCGGGAGCGATTTGAACAACGGGCGGATCGTCGGTCTTGCAGCGCGCGATGGCCGCCGGGCAGCGCGGGTGGAAACGGCAGCCCGCCGGCAGGTTGATGGGGTTGGGCGTTTCGCCCTGCAGAATCACACGCTCGCGCCGCAACCGGGGATTGGGGACTGGCACCACCGACAACAAGGCTTTGGTGTAGGGATGCTGCGGATTCATCAGCACGTCGCGCGTGGCGCCCAGCTCGACGATGCGGCCCAGGTACATCACCGCGATCCGATCGGCGAAGTAGGCCACCGTGCCCAGATCGTGCGTGATGAACAGGATGCTGATGCCGCGCGCATCGCGCAGGCCGCGCAGCAGGTTCAAGATGTCGGCGCGGATCGACACATCGAGCATGGAGACCGGCTCGTCGGCGATGAGCAGTTCCGGCTCCAGCACCAGCGCGCCCGCGATCACCACGCGCTGTCGCTGCCCGCCCGACAGTTCGTGCGGATAGCGCAGGAAGTAATCGGCGGCCGGCCGCAGGCCGGCGTCCTCCAGCGCCGCAGTCACGCGCGCCACACGCTCGGCGCGCTGTCGGGCCAGGCCGTGCACCTCCAGCGGCTCGGCTACGATGTCGAAGATGGTCGATCGGGGGTTGAGCGATTCGTAGGGGTCCTGAAAGATCATCTGCGCGTGCTGGCGCAGGCGTTTCAGCGACACCGTGGGCATCGACATTTGTTCGCGCGTGACCACTTGCGGTGACGGCGATCCTTCCAGCGCGATCAAGCCCGCGCGCCGGCGGCGCTCGCGCACCTCGATCGTCTGCCCGTCAAACCGGATGTCGCCCGCCGATTGGTCTTCCAGGCCCAACAGCGTCCGGGCGATGGTGGTTTTGCCGCAGCCCGATTCACCCACCAGCGCCAGCACTTCACCTTTGGCGATGGCAAACGTCACGCCGTCGATCGCCTTGACGAAGGCCAGCGGCTTGCGCTGCAGCACCTCACCGATGGTCTGCCGCACGGGGAAATATTTCTTGAGATCGCGGACTTCCAGCATGGGCGCGGGCATCAGTCGCCAACCTCCGGGCCGGCGAGCAAGTGACACGCGGCATAGTGATGAGTGACAGGTGATGAGCGATGAGTGGCTGCACGGCCAGCCGAGTGATCGGCGTCTGACACCCGGATCAATTCAGGAGAGACTTTCGCGCATCGATCGATCTTCACGTGACACCTCGGCTCGAAGCGGCAGCCGGGCGGCAGTTCGTTCAGGCGCGGTGGATAACCGGGAATGGACGCCAGCTGATCGCGGAGGCGATTGAGATCGGGAAACGCTTCGAGCAGGCGCTGGGTGTAGGGATGCTGCGGCACGTTGTACACCGCATCGATCGGGCCGTACTCGACCACCTTGCCGCCGTACATCACCACGACCGAATCACAGATTTCGGCGACGACGCCCAGATCGTGCGTCACCAGCACAATCGCCAGCCCCATCACCTGCTGAATGTCACGCAGCAGCTCCAGAATTTGCGCCTGGATCATCACGTCGAGCGCGGTGGTCGGCTCGTCGGCAAACAGCAACTTCGGCTGGCAGGCCAGCGCCATGGCGATCATCGCCCGCTGGCGCATGCCGCCGGAATACTGGTGCGGATACTGATCCTTGCGCTCCTTCGCAATGCCGACGAGATCGAGCAGCCCCACCACGCGCCGCTCGGCGGCGGCACGATCCATCAGCCCGTGCTGCAGGATCGCTTCGGCGATCTGGTCGCCGACGGTGCGCACGGGGTTGAGCGCGTTCATCGCGCTCTGGAACACCATCGCCATTTCCTTCCAGCGATAATGCCGCATCTGCCGCTCGGTGACGCCCAGCAGATCGACGCCGTCGAACAACACCTGCCCGCGCGTGATGCGGCCCGCCGCCGGCAGCAGCCGCATCAACGACAGCATCGTCGTCGTCTTGCCGCAGCCCGATTCGCCCACGAGGCCCAGCGTCTGCCCCGGATACACGTCAAACGACACGTCCTCGACGGCGCGCATGACGGCTCCATCGGGCGTGAGAAAGTCGGTGCTTAAGTGTCTGACACTGAGCAGCGGTTCGTTATCGGCCATGAGTCAAGATCGATCCTCGACGATCGCAACGCGGCCCTCAGTCACCGTCGCGGACCATCGTCCGGGCAACCATGTGCTGATCGCCTTCCAGGTGATGGGCCGTGAGGCGCGGGTTGAACATCTCTTCCAGCACGTTGCCCAGCAGCACGCAGCCCAGCGTCACCCACACGATGGCCAGGCCGGGCGGCAGATAGAACCACCACGCGCCGTTGGAGATGGCGCTGCGATCAAAGGCGAAGTTGAGCATCGTGCCCCACGACGGCTGCGTGGGATCACCCAGTCCCAGGAACGCCAGCCCCGATTCGACCAGAATGGCGGTGGAGATGATGAGCACCGTGCTGGCGACGATGAGTGGCAGCACCTGCGGGATGATGTGCTTGCGGATGATGTGGCCGTGCCCGGCCCCGATCGCCCGGGCGCGCGCCACGAATTGCCGTTCTTTGATCGACAGAACCTGCGATCGGACCAGCCGCGCCGTGCTGGTCCAGTATAACAGGCCAATCACGGCGATCAGCACCACCACGGGTGGAATGCCCAGGTTGAGCTGGCGAACGACCGCCACCAGCACGATCATCAGCGGCAGATCGGGAATGACCAGAAAGATGTCAGTCGTGCGCATCAGCAGCGCGTCGATCTTGCCGCCGTAATACCCCGCCCATACGCCCAGCGCGCTGCCGATGAACATAGCGATCAGCCCGGCCATGAAGCCGATGAGCAGCGAGACACGCGCGCCGTACACCAGCTGCGTCCACACGTCGCGGCCGGCGTCGTCGGTGCCCAACGGCGCGTGTACCGACGGCGGCGCAAAGGTCAGGCCGCGCCCGTTCGCATCGCGGATGGTGTCCGTGGGCTGATACGGCGTCAGCAGCGGCGCAAACGTCGCCAGCGCCACGGCCGTGATCAGCAGGAACGCGCCCACCTTGCCCATGCGGCTGCGCCGGAAGACACGCCAGAAGTTGGCGAAGTTGCGTTTGAAGATCAGCCAGCGATCGGTCATGGGCGTAATGAGTAATGCGTAATGCGTAAGAGTTGAATCGTCAGCAGGCGGAATTTACTTGCCCGGTAATGGTTCGAGATAGATTGGCGGCTCGCTTAAGCGTTTGTCAGTCGATCTACCCCAAGCACAGAACACCGCCATTTCAACATCGCGTGCACGCCAAGGTTGCCCCGTAATCTCGCCAAGTTTCCGGGCCGTATACCGGCACCAGTGTATCCATTGTTGATAGAAATGAAAATCACGCATGGTGAGCACGGCGGCCTTGTCGAGCAACACAGGTGTCTCAGGTCTCAAGAGTCGAGGGGCTTCGGCGTCAGAGGCATTGTGTTGAGACGCATAAGTAGCGACCCACCTTGCCACCCGACGATCTACCATTGGAAAACGCACTGGGTCGATAAAGGCCGGAAAGGTTGCCGCCACCGCCAGAGCGCTTGTAGCGACCAGCAACACTCTGAAGGCTTCAAAGTTGTCCCGTGTAGGATTATCGACAAAGCGGCTGCATCTATCCCACAATAGTGTGGGCGAAACCGATTGCAGTCGGAGGCGTCGAATGACTGCGCGAGTTGTTTTGTTTCTTGCGAGCGGTTGATTGTAGACCTTCCAATACACCACCTCGAACCACGGCTCAAGTGAATCGCGTGCATGTGCTCGAAAGTAATCTTCAAACGCCTTCGTCTCAAGGGGATCGCCCGATAACGATGCGCGTACAAACCAGCCTGGGTGCTCTGCTGCACCATCGTACCGCTGCAAGTCGAAAGGATACCGATACTCATTGAAGGCAATCGTCCAACCGGAATCCATAATCACCTCCAGCCGATTGATCAACGCTCCCTGTACAGCAGCTCTTCTAGCTGCCCTTGTGCGTCACCCGCGCAAACGCCTGGGTTTCTGCTTCATGCCAGACTGCTTCCGCCGAGCATGCCTCCGCTTCGTCCCCGCTGCGGGGGCAGGGCGTATAGGGCATCCAGACTGATGATTGGCTAATCATGCAGGTCGGATACTGGATTCCCGCTTGAAGCATGCGGGAATGACAGGCCGCTTCGCGTCGGGCTTTCAGGCTGACGATCAACTAATCGTGCGGGCTGGACACGGGATTCCCGCTAGAAGCATGCGGGAATGACATGTTCGCTTCAACGCACATTCCTTCTCTCATCACGTATTACGTATTACTCGTTACTCATCACTCATCACGTCTCCCGTACCCGCGGATCCAAATACGTGTACAGCAGGTCGGCGATGAGATTGGCGACGATGACGCTGACTGCCAGCAGCAGGAACGCGCCCTGCAATAAGGGAAAGTCCTGTTTTTCCAGCGCATTCTGAAACAGTTTGCCCAGCCCGTCGTAAGAGAACACCGTCTCGATGTAGATGGCGCCGGAGACGGTAAAGCCCAGGTTCAGCGCCACCAGCGTCACGATGGGCAGCATGGCGTTCTTGAGCGCATGCCGGCGCAGCACCTGCCACTGGCTCAGGCCTTTGGCCTTGGCCGTGAGAATGTAATCCTCGCTCAGCACTTCCAGCACCGACGAGCGCATGATCAGCATGTATTCGCCCAGATAGACGATGGTGAACGTGAGGGTGGGCAGGATCAGGTGACGGGCCACGTCGGGCAACACTTCCCAGAACGGCTTGCCCACGTTGGCAGGTTCCACCGAGCCGCCGGTGGGCAGGCCCAGCCAGGTGCTGCCCGCCGCCAGCAAGATGATGCCCAGCCAGAAGGTGGGCGTGGCCCAGGCCACCAGCGAGAAGGTCAGCGCACTCACATCGATCTTCGTTCGGCGTTTCCAGCCGGCGAACAGGCCCAGGGAGACGCCGAGCGCGATCGAGAATATCTGGCCCAGCGAGATGAGCAGCAACGTGTTGCCCAGCTTGCTCATCAACACTTCGCTCACCGGCCGGCGCAGCGACCACGAATCGCCCAGGTTGCCCTGCAGCCATTGGCCGATGGTGCTGATGAATTGATCGGGAAAAACAGGCTTGTCCAGGCCAAACTGCTGGCGCAGCGCCGCCTGTCGCTCCGGGGTGATGCGCACACTGCGTCCAATCACCGAACGCACGGGGTCGCCCGGCAGCACGCGGAAGAGGAAGAAATCGATCGTCACCACGACGACCAGTGTGACGGCGGCCAGCAGCAGCTTGCGCAGCAGATAATCGCGGCGATTCATGCGTCACCGACAAAACACGACAGAGGGGGCGGATGATGCAACGCCCCCTCTGTCGTGACAGCGCTAGCGCACCGGCTCAACCTGCAGCAGCGATTCCAGACCTTCGATCTGCACCGCCGGCGATTCGACAAAGTTCTTGAACCGATCGGTCCGATACGCTTCCAGCGTGTCCGCATACCAGTACACGATGTAAGGCCGATCGTCAAAGGCGATCTGCTGCATCTCCCACACGATCTTCTGGCGCTCGGCCGGATCAGTTGCCTGCTGCTGCGCCTTGTACAGCTCATCATATTTGGGGTTGCTATAGCCGCTGTCGCTCCAGCCGCCGTCGACGAATTGACTGCTGGTCAGCACGCTGAGCATGAAATCGGGATCGGGGTCGCTGCCCCAGCCCCACAGCATCAGGTCATAGTCGGCGGCCGGGCAGCAGGCCGCCGTCAGAGCGTCCGGATCGACCGACTGCGGCGAGGTCTTGATGCCGATCTCCTTGAACCAGCCTGTCAGCAAATCGGCCACGCGCGGCGCGGTGTCCGAATCTGACGGATATTGCAGGCGAAACTCCAGCTTCACGTCGCCTTTGGCGCGCACACCGTCTGGACCTTTGACATAGCCGGCTTTTTCCAGAATGTCATTGGCTTTCGCCAGATCAAACGGAATGTCGTTAAGGTTGGGGTTGTACCAGTAGCCGCCGCCCAGGGTCGGCGGAATGATGCTGTTACCCGGCTTGCCCAGACCCTGCAGCACGATCTGCACCAGGTCCTGTTTGTCGATGGCGTGCGCGATGGCCAGTTTCACCTGCGGGTCTTCCAGCGCAGGGTTGCGCGTGGGCTTTGGATCATGATCGGCGGGCGCCGAATTGATGATCAGCTCCGACAGTGAGCGGCTGGGCTGCTGCACCACCTTCACGTTGTCAAAGCCTTTCACGGTCTCAAACGCCGTGCTGGGCACTTCCACCACCGCGTCCACATCGCCCACCTTCAGCGCCTGCACCATGGCGTCTTCGTTGTCAAACGTGCGGAAGATCACCTGATCGATCTTGGGGCGGCCCAGAAAATAATCGGGGTTGGCATCCAGGATCAGTACGCCCTGATCCTTGTCGAACCGGTTCAGCTTGAACGCGCCAGTGCCCATGGCCCGATCGTTGGCAAAGCTCTGCAAGTCCTCCGGCGTCTTAAAACCTTCGAAGTCCTTGCGCGGCAGCGCGTACAGGAACGACACGCGGTATTCCATATTCCCGATCGGATTCTCCAGATCGATCTGGACCGTCTTCGCGTCCGGCGCAGACGCCGCTTTGAAGCCGGCCACGTAACCCGATAGCGCCGCCCAGCCGTCCGGGTTATCGATCACGGCGTTGATGCTCCACGCCACGTCATCGGCGGTCAGCGGCGTGCCATCATGCCACTTGACGTTGTCGTACAGCTTAAACGTCCAGGTCAGCCCGTCGTCGGAGTGCGTCCACGATTGAGCCAGACCGCCCACATACTTGCCCGCGCTATTCTCGGTCAGCAGCGGGCTGAAGATCAAATCAAAAATGATGTAAGATTCGGTCAGAAACGCATAGGCGGGATTCAACGTGTCGGGTTTGCCCAACCAGCCAAACGTCAACACTGCGGGCCGGGCAGGGGTTGCCGGGGAGGCCGTAGTTGCTGCGGCCGGTGGCGCAGTCGGCGGTGCAGCCGTCGGGGTGTCGGCTGGCGCGGCACAGGCCGCCAGCAACAGGCTCAACACAACCAGCACACTTACCGTGGTCCAGGCCAGGCGTACGGTCAAACGGCGGGTCATTTCTCCTCCTTGCACATTACGGTGAGAGGCACCAACACACGGTCGGGGGGCGACCTTTGAGCGATTATAACATCCACACTTGAGAAGTCAATCAATGCGCCAATGAATTCCAGACCCTCAAGCTACCACGCACCCGTAACATACCTGTAACGCAAAATATGCTACACTGGGCAGGGTCTGACCATGCAGGGTCATCTCCAAATGCTGATTGCCAATCTGGCTACTTTCGCCGCGCGCTGCCGGCTGCGAATCATAGCCGGGCCTCGCGGCTGACGAGGGACGAATCAACATGAGCAAAATCCTGATCGTTGAAGACAACGAGATGAATCGTGTGTTGCTGGCGGCCATTTTGAAACCCGAAGGGCACGAGTTGCTCATGGCCGAAAACGGCCAGATCGGCGTGGAGATGGCCTTCCGCGAGCTGCCAGACTTGATCCTCATGGACGTGATGCTGCCCATCATGAACGGCTACGATGCCACCCGCCGCATCAAAGCCAACCCCGCCACCCGCCACATCCCGATCGTGGCGATCACGGCAAACGCGGTCCCCACCGAGCGCGATCGGGCGCTGGACGCCGGCTGCGACGGCTACATCACCAAACCCGTCGATACGCGCGCGCTGCCCAACCAGCTTCGCATGTTCTTGCGCTGAAACCGACGATCCGGATCATGAACCATGTCGCTTGAAGATCCTTTCATCGATGTCAGCCCCGAAGCCGTCATCGGGATCGATGCCGATCTCATCGTGCGCATGTTCAATCGGGCGGCCGAGCAGCTGTTGGGATACTCCGCCGCCGAGATCGTCGGCCAATCGGTGCTCACCCTCGTGCCCGATCGGCTGACCTCTGCCGTGCGTGAGACCATCGCCGACTTCATCGCCGGCGGCCAGACCTCAAGCCATTATCAAGAGTGGCTGATCCGCCGGCAGAACGGCGCCGAAGTGCTGGTCGAAATCACGGCCACCAACCTGAAGCTGGGCAACGAGACGTACTATCTCGCCAGCCTGCACGATGTTTCGGCCCGGCATCAGCTCGAAACCCGCCTGCTTCAACTCTCCCGCGCTGTCGAGCAAAGTCCCAGCGCGATCGTCATCACCGATCTGGACGGTCGCATCCAGTACGTCAATCCCCGCTTCGTCCAGCTCACCGGCTACACCGCCGATGAAGTGCTGGGGCAAAACCCGCGCATTCTCAAATCCGGTGAAACGCCGCCCGAGGAGTATCGCCGCCTGTGGCAGACCATCAGCGCGGGCCGCGAATGGCGCGGCGAGTTTCACAACCGGAAGAAAAACGGCGAACTGTACTGGGAGTCCGCCTCCATCTCGCCGATCTTCAACGCGCAGCAGGTCAGCATCGGCTATGTTGCCGTCAAAGAAGACATCACCGCCCGCAAGGCCGCCGAGGCCGCGCTGCAAGGCGAACGCGATCTGTTCGCCGCGCTGGTCGACACCATCGACGCCCTGGTAATCCTGCTCGACAGCGACGGCCGCATCGTGCGCTTCAACCACGCCTGCGAGCGCGTCACCGGCTACACCAGCGCCGAGGTGTGCGGCCGGCTCTACTGGGAAATACTGATTCCGCCCGAAGCGCGGGCCGACAACGCCGCGGCCTTCCCTGTCAGCCGCCCCGATCAGGTGTCTGTCCGCTACCAGAATGACTGGCTGACGCGCACCGGCCAGCGCCGGACGATCGAATGGTCCAACGCCATCCTGCCCGACGAACAGGGCGGCATCAAATTCATCGTCGGCACCGGTCTCGACGTGACCGAACAGCTGCACACGCTGGAATCGCTGCGCCGCACCCTCGCCGATCATCGCGCCCTGATCAACGGCATCCCCGATCTGATCTTTCGCCTCAGCCGCGACGGCACCTTTCTGGACTTCAAGCCCAGCGACCAGGTGGCGCTCTATAGTGAGCCCGCCCACTTTCTGGGCCGGCCGGTGGCCGAGGTTCTGCCGGGCGAAGTCGCACGCAAGATTCTGGACGGCATCGCGCACCTGGCCGACGCCGGCCACGGGCGCAGCCACATCATCGAGTACGAGTTGCCCGTTCAGGGCGAGCGGCGCAGCTTCGAAGGCCGATTGGTCACCACCAGCTCAGACGACGTCCTGCTGCTGGTGCGCGACATCACCAATCGCAAACGCGCCGAAGCCGCCGAGCACGAACAGCGCGTCCTGGCCGAAGCCCTGCGCGATTCCGTCGCCGCCGTCAACAGCACGCTCAACCTCGACGCCGTGCTCGATCACATCCTGGAAAACGTCGGCCGCGTGGTGCCACATGACGCCGCCAACATCATGCTGCTCGACGGCGATCAGGCTTATGTGGCCCGGGCGCGCGGTTACGCCGAGCGCGGCCTGAACGAATGGATCATGTCGCTCAGGACGCCGGTCAATGATCTGTTCAGCCTCAGCCGGCTGAGCAACAGCGGCCAGACCGTCCTCATTGCGGATACGCGCACCAGCCCCGACTGGGTGGAGCTGCCACAGACGGCCTGGGTTCGATCCTACATCGGCGCGCCCATCCAGATTCAAGGCGAAGTTCGCGGTTTTCTGCACCTGGACAGCGCCGTACCGAACTTCTTCACACCCACTCACGCCGAACGGCTGGCGGCCTTCGCCAACCAGGCCGCGCTGGCCGTGGGCAACGCCCAGCGTCTGGCCGAAACACGCCGCCTGGCCGAGCGCGAGCGCCTCGTCAACCAGATCACCAATCGCATCCGCAACACCATGGATCTGGACGCCATCATCAGAACCACCGTGGAGGAACTGGGCCGACTCTTTGGTGCGTCGCGGTGTTTCATCCGGCTGGGTGCCGATGCCAATTACATGCCCGTTGCAGCCGAAGTCGATCAGCCGGGCGTCGAACCCATCAAAGACAAATCGCCGGGGCTGCTGCCGGGCACGCGCGCTCGGATCATGGCCCGATCGACCTTCGTCGCTGACGATACTCGCGTCTCCCACCCGGCGCTGTACCAGGCCGGGGTGCGCGCCGTGCTGGCCGTGCCGCTGCTGGTGCGACAAAATCTGCTGGGCGCGTTGATCTTTCACGAGTGCTATCGCCCCCGTCGCTGGCTCTCCGAAGAGATCGAATTGGTCGAGACACTGGCCGCGCAGGTCGGCATCGCCATTGAAAACGCCCGCCTGTATCACGAAACACGCCGCCAGCTGGGTGAGCTCGCCATTTTGCATACCGCCGCCATCGCCACCGCCGAAAGTGCTTCGCTCACCGAGGCGCTGCGCAAGGTGGCTCAATCTGTGTATGACGCGTTCAGCGACGTCAGCGTGGCGGTGCTGCTGACCCAACCGGAGGCCGATGAGCTGGTGGTGCGCGCCGGCGCCGGTCTGGCCATAACCGAAGCCGAACGGATGCGCATCAAGATCGGCCAAGGCATCACCGGCTGGGTGGCCCAGACCGGACAACCGGCGCTGGTGCCCGATGTGACCACCGATCCGCGCTATCTGCCCTTCGATCCGGAAGTCCGATCGGAATTGTGTGTGCCCTTACGCAGCGGGTCGCGCGTCATCGGCGTCCTCAACGTCGAAAGTCGTCAGCTGGACGCCTTCTCCGAGCGCGACCTGCAGCTGCTCACCACTCTGGCACACAACCTCACCATCATCGTCGACAACATCCGCCTGCTGGAAGAGGTGCGCGCCGCCAACGATCGGCTACAGGAATTGGATCGCCTGAAGACGCAGTTCCTCGCCAACATGAGCCACGAGCTGCGCACGCCACTCAACGCCATCATCGGCTTCAGCGATCTGATCGGCGACGGCGTTGCCGGTCCGCTCACCTCCGATCAACGCGCGTACGCCGGCAACATCAACGCCAGCGGCCGCCATCTGCTGGCGCTGATCAACGACATCCTCGATCTGTCCAAGATTCAGGCTGGGCGCATGACACTGGATCGGCAGGCTGTGTCAATGGCCGATCTGATTGCCGAGGCGCACACCTTTATCGAGCCGCTGGTTCATCGGAAACAGCAGACGCTGGTCATCGATGCGACGGGCGATCTGCCCCCGGTCAACGTCGATCCGCTGCGCATCAAACAGGTGCTCATCAACTTGTTGAACAATGCCTGCAAGTTCACACCCGATCACGGCACGGTGACGGTGCGCGCGCGCGCCGACGGCGACCGGCTGATAGTGACGGTGAGCGACACCGGGCGCGGCATTCCGCTGGAGCAGCAGTCGGCCATCTTTGAAGAATTTCGCCAGGTGGAAACGGCCGAGGACAAACAGGAAGGCAGCGGTCTGGGGCTGGCCATCGCCCGACGGCTCATCGAACTGCATGGCGGCCAGATCTGGGTGCACAGCGCCGGACTTAGCGGCCAGGGTTCAACCTTCGCCTTCTCGCTGCCGCTGGAGACCGGCGCGGCGAGCACCGACCAGCCGCAACCGGTCGCCGTCATCGTGGAAGACGATCGGGACTTCAGCAATCTGCTGGCCCTGCATCTGCAGCAGGCCGGCTTCCGCACTCGCCAGTGCTATTCGGGGACAGACGCGCTGGACGTCATCCGCGAAGTGAAGCCCAGTCTGATCACGCTGGACATGATCCTGCCGGGCAAGGATGGCTGGACGATCTTGCGCGAAATCAAAGCGACGCCTGAACTGCGTCACACCGGGGTGATGATCATCTCAGGGGCAGAACACGCGCCGGAGGCGGCGCAAGCCGGGCAAGTGGAATATGTGCCCAAACCGCTGCTCAAGACCAATCTGCTGGAAGCCATGGGGCGGCTGCGCGCTCAATATCCGCAGCGCGCGCTGCGGGTGCTGGTCATCGACGACGATCCGATGCTGACCGAGTTGATCCGGGCCATGCTTACCCTGCCCGATTACGAGGTGACCGTGGCCATCGACGGGGTGCACGCCATCGATCAGATCACGGCCCAGCCACCCGACATCGTCATCCTGGATCTGCTCATGCCCAACATGAACGGCTTTGACCTGCTGCAAGCGCTGCGCGCCGATCCGCGCACCCGCGATCTGCCGGCGCTGGTGCTCACCGCCAAGTCGCTCTCGCGGCAGGAAGAGCTGATCCTGGCGCAGGCCGCGCAGGGTGTGATGTTAAAGACGCAGCTGCGACGCGATCGCTTGCTGGCCGAGATTCGCCGGGTGCAGCAGCAGACCGCCGGCTGATGCCCGGTCACGCCGCCGTGCGAACCTTCACTCGTGCGCCGGTGGTCATTAGCATTACTCCTGAGCGCCGGCCCGCCGCAGCTGCTCGGCCACGTCGTCGTGGCCGGCTGCCAGCGCCAGCGTCAGCGGCGTCTGGCCGTTGGACAGGCGCGCGTTCACTGCCGCCCCCCGCTGGAGCAGCCATCGTGTCACATCCGGGAGACCGTTCTGGGCGGCCTCGTGCAGCGGCGTAAAGTCGTCGGCCTGCGTTGAGTTCACATCCGCGCCGTGATCCAGCAGCAGCGCTACGATCTCCGTTCGCCGATTGGCGATGGCCGAATGCAGCGGGCGTACTCGCATGCGATTCTGAGACGGCGCGTCGGCCTGCGCGCCGCGGCGCAGCAAATACTCCACAATGGCGGTGTGCCCGAAGAAGGCCGCCAGCCCGATCGGCTGGAAGCCGTCTGGCGCGTACGCATCGAGCAGCTCGGGCTGCGCCTCCAGCCAGCCCGCCACGCGATCGAGCGCGCCGACGGCGGCCGCCTCAAAGATGCTGAGGTCTGCGCCGCGCTGCACCAGCTGCTGCGCGATGTGCGGCTCGTTATAATACATGGCCGTCAGCACCGCCGACAGACCACTGTCATCGCGCGCGTTCAACAGCGCTGGCTCCGCCTCCAACAGTTCCGTGACTCGCGTGTTCTCACCCGCTTTGATCGCCTGAAAGAAATCCTCTCGCGTGGTCACTGCTCCTCCCGGCTTAACAGACTTGTCAACTGCCGTGCCATGTGCGTCTCAGCTTTGCCCGTCTTGATCGCGGACAAATCGATCTGCGCGGCTGCCAGGAAACGCTTGAACCGAAGCAGCCCGCGCGCCAGCGCTGTGACAAACTGCACATCGTCGGCCAGGGCGGCGTCTTCCAGCCACAGGCCGTTGATGAGCAAGATGTTGGTGGTGCGATCATGTTTGGGATCGAAGCGCGCCACCAGCCGATCGCCGTACAAGATCGGCAGGGTGTAATAGCCCCAACGCCGCGCGTGCGCAGGCTTGTAGACTTCCCACACATAGTCAAAGTCAAACCACACTTTGGCGCGGCCTCGCGCACTGACGATGTCCAGCGGCGCGAGGAAGGTCGCCTCGTCGCAGGTGGTGGTGTCCAGCGGCTGCCAGCCCTCGGGGATGCGATCGTCACGCAGGGCACGCAAATCAGACGCATCGCCGGCCAGCGCATACAGCCGCTCGCTCCACCCTTCAACGGTCACCGCAACTGCTTCGCCCGCGTCGACCAGCCGCTGCAGGCGTTTGTCGGCGGCTTCGCGGCTGAGGCGCTGCTCAAGGAAACCCGATAAAGTGTTGCGGAACGATCGGGCGGTGCTGAGCCCCGCAAAGGCCAGCGACTTGCGCGCGAAATAGTCTTCGGCTTCGGCCGGCGCAGCTTTGCCATCAAACTGCGGGGGCACGATGTTCGATCGAAAATCGAAGATCCGATCGAAGTTGTGGCGATGATGCGTCATCAACTCGCCGGTCAGCCACAGATAGTACATGGCGAGGCCGGTGTCTTTGCCCGATCGATAGTTGTCACCCTTGGGGCGGCCGTCAAAGTCGCGGTTGCCCAGCGGCCCGCGCCGCCTTAGCTCCGAGCGGACGAGCTTGATCACATCGGCATGCTGCGCCGCAAAGTTGATCCAGCGCGGCTCACGACCTTTGCGCTGCATGGCGACGCGCCAGTAAGGCAGCTCGTCCATGGGATAGACGAAAATCGCGCCGCCCCAGTCGAAGAAGGCGCGCTCCGTGTACAACCAGCGATCGAGCTGCGCCGGTTCGTAATCGACCACGCGACTGTGCAAGATCAAATCGTGGTTGCGCGCCACGGCCACCAACGGATCAATTTGCACAGCTTCACAGGCGCGCAGCGCCTGCGCTGTGCCGGCCAGTCCGCGCCAGCGCCGCCCCGGCCACAGACCCTGACGTCCCAAAATGAAGCGGCGCGCCGCCGTCAACGACAGCTCAATCATCATCGGATAACCGTCCACGCAACGAAAAACGACCTGACGGGATTTATGCGCCCATCAGGTCGTGATTCTAGCACAGCTCAGCGCGCGATGTGCCAGGTGTTATGGCGCAGGTCCTGGTACAAGTTGAACCGCCCCTCGGCGCACCGCACCTGAAAATAGTGACGCTCGGTGCGGCCACCGTAACGCGGCGTGCCCGTCGTCCAGCAGCGCTCCACCGCCTCCACCTGATATTCGTGCCCGCGCCACACAAAGGTGCGCGGAAAATAGCCGAAGCGCCGCGCGCGCATGTCGATGGCCTCATGGCCGCGACGGCGAACCACCGTCGTTCGGGTGGCATTACGATTGCCAAACAGTGCCAGGCTCATGATGAACGATCTCCTCTCCGCCGATGGTGTATTTGCGCGGCGGCAGCTGTGGCAGCCACCCGCCCGCCGCATAAGTCATGTTGGCCGTGATTGGTGACGGCATCGTCTGATAGACCGGTGGCGTCTGAGTCGCCAGCATCACCGTTGACTGCGGCATGGTTGCCGCCCGATCGGCCCGCTGGCTCTTGAGCGCCCATCCGATGATGACACCCACGGGCAGCGCCAGCAACAGGCCCAGCAGCGCGCCTGCCATTAGCGCCACGGCCTGTTCGCTGAGCCGGCTGCCGACGAAAGCCGCCAGCCCGATGGCCGTGGCCGTGCACATCAGGACGACGTATAGTGAGCCGTGCTTCATGTGCGTCCTGCCCGGGGCAGCCGTCGTACCGCCTCGTCCAGCGTGGGCCGTCCGGTGTGGGGAACGGCCAGCAGGGTACGACGAGCCTGCAAGATGTCCGAGCCGCTTTGGCCGCCGTGCAAGTCGCGCGTTACCTCGGCCAGTTCGGCCGGCGAGATGTACGCCGCCTGAAAGCGGATGGTGCCCGGGCCGGTGACGGCGAGGAAGTCGCCGCGGCCCGTGAGCTTCTCCGCGCCGCTACCGGCAATGCCGGATGCGACGCGGGCGTCTTCGGCGCTGGTTACGCGGCCCACCAACCGAACCGGGAAGTTGGCCTTGATGATGGAGCCCAACACGGCGCTTGACGGTTTCTGGGTGGCGCCGATGACGTGCAGGCCGGCTTCGCGGCCGCGCTGTACGAGCCGGGCCAGAAGGTCAAGCACGGCAGAACCGGCGGACTGGACGAGATCGGCGAGCTCGTCGATCACGATGACGATGTGCGGGTCGGAAACGCGCGTTTGATCACGAATTTCCATGAGCCGCACCATCTCGGCCAGCGAGTCGCACGCCTGATCGGGTTGAGTCACAATCGGTTTGAGCAGATGCGGCAGGCCGGTCAACGCATCAAAAGCACGGCCTTTTGGATCGATCAACACGAATTGCAGCTGCCGCCGATGATGCATCAAGGCGAGCGAGGTGATCATCGTTTGCACCAGAGCAGACTTGCCTGAGCCGGTCGTCCCGGCCACGAGCACGTGAGCTACATCGGGAGACGGCAGGCGCACCAGCAGCGGCGCGCCGTCGTCGGCCAGGCCGAGGACGGCTGTCCCAAACGGGATGCGCGCCTGCGGCAGCCGGGCACACAGCGGCAGCAGTTTCACAGGCTGCGGGTCGGCCCGTGGCACTTCCACCTTGACCGCGCCGCCGTCGGTGCGGACACGAGCTGTCGGCGCGCCCAGCGCAATGGCGATCTCGCGCGACAGGGCTTCGACCTTGTTGACTTTGATACCGGGCGCGGGCTGCAGCAGAAATTGAATCCACCGCGGTGTGACGTTGCCGCCGGTGACGCGCGCCGGCGCTTTGTAGTTTTGCAGCAGCATTTCGATCCGATCGGCTTGCATGTCAAGCTCTTGACGTTGCATGGCACAGTCTCCCGGTGCGGTGTGCGGCGGCCCGGCTGTGCGCGCCGCGCATGGTATCGGCATCGCCCCGGCAGACGGTTACCCGACCGATCGGCGATGCCGCAGCTTACTGAAGATTACGTATGACCGCCACGACGCGACCCTGAACCTCGACGTTCGCCGCGTGCGTGACAATGGGCTGCAGTGAAGCGTTGGCCGGCTGAAGGCGCACGTGGGCGCCTTCGCGGTAGAAGTACTTCAGGGTGGCTTCATCGCGATCGATCAGGCGGACGGCGGCCATTTCGCCGTTGCGCACCACCGATTGTTTTTTCATCACCACGATGTCACCGTCGTTGACCAGCGCGTCGATCATCGACGTGCCGCGCACCCGCAACGCAAACAAATCGCTCTGTTCCGGCACCATGTCGCGCGTCAACAGCAGCGCCTCGGCCGCGGCGTCTGTGTAGAAGGTGGCCGGCAGGCTGGCGCCGATGGAACCGACCAGCGGCACGCCATATGAGCGCGTGTCACCACACAGCCGCAACCCGCGCGGCGTCCAGCGATCGCGCTTGATGCGCCCGGCGGACTCTAGCGCATTGAGGTGGTAGTCCACCAGCGACTTGGTGGACAGTCCGCATCCCTGCCGAATCTCTTCATAGGTGGGCGGGTAATGCCGTTCGGCCACAAATTGCTCGATGTAGGCCAGGATCGTCTGCTGCTTGGGGGTCAGTGGCTTCATGGTTCTCCTTCTCGAGTGTTTTTGGGTTAAATTTGGGTTATTTTGGGATATACATAACACTCGATACAATGAATTATAGTACATCTGTTCTAATCACTTGTCAACCCCTTGAACTAGAACAGAGTCTTAAAAAGTGGCGCAAAAAAGCCCGACCGGTCTGGTCGGGCTAATCGTTTCGAGATCCGAACTGGCGCTAATCGGTGCGGCGAATGACGAGGACGACTTTGCCTTGAATCTCCACGTTGTCGGGTTGGGCAAAAATCGGCGACATGGTGGGGTTGGCCGGTTGGAGGCGGACACGGCCGCGTTCCAGGTAGAAGCGCTTGAGCGTGGTCTCTTCGCGGTCTTTGAGCCACACCGCCACCAGCTCGCCGTTGGCGGCTTCGCGCCGATGCTGCATCACCACGATGTCGCCATCGCCGATCATGGCATCCACCATGGAGTTGCCGCGAACTTGCAACGCGTAGATGTCACTCAGGTCCACCGGCAACAGTTCGCGCGTCAACTCGATGGCCTCTTCACCCAGGATGTGGAAGTTGGTGTCGGGCACTGGAATTGGCTCACCGGCGGCGATGCGGCCGAGCACTTGCACGCGCACGGTGGCGGTGGTGTTGTCAAGTGTGACGGCGTCGCCCACCAGTTTGATGCCGCGCGATTTTTCGCGGTCACGCTCCACATAACCTCGCCGTTCCAGCGCTTCCAGGTTGTAGTTGACGACCGAGGTTGAACTGATGCCCACGGCCTGACCAATTTCCCGGATGGTGGGCGGATACTTGCGTTTTGCCGAGAAATCACGAATGAAATCGACAATAGCCCGTTGCCGGTCGGATAGTTCGGTGATTGATGAGCTTGGCATGGCTGAAATCCCCACTTTTTTCCCAAATTATCCCAAGTTTATCCCAAACCTGGGCGGAGGGCAGTTGGGCCAGGCGTTTTCCCAAGTGATATCCCAATTTATCCCAAACCCTGACGGGATTATACAAGAACAATTGTTCGGTGTCAATAGGCAAAACAAGCCCATCGACTGGTTGCCGGGCCGATGGGCTTGGCGGCGCGATCGAGGTTTGGATCAGGCGCTCTGGTACAGTTCCACCAACACCCCGCTCGTACTGCCGGGATGCACGAAGGCGATTTGCTTGCCGCCCGCGCCGAGGGTCGGCGTTTCGTTGATGAGCTTGATGCCCTTGTCTTTCAGGCGCGCCAGCGTCGCGTGGATGTCGTCCACTTCCACGCAGAGGTGGTGCATGCCGGGGCCGCGTTTGGCCAGATACTTCGCCACGCCGCTGGTGTCCGTCGTCGGCTTGACGAGTTCCACTTCGCTGCCGCCGGCGGGCAGAAACGCCACGATAGACTCCTGCTCTTTGACTTCTTCCAGATGCGTCATCTCCATGCCCAGCGCATCGCGCCAGAAAGAGAGCGCAGCGTCAATGTCATCTACGACGACGGCAATGTGATCGATTCGTTTAACGGCCATGAACCACTCCTGATAATGCGTAAAACGTAATGCGTAACAACCCGTTACGTTTTACGCTTCACGTTTTACGCTTCACGTTTCACGTTTTAGATTCCCGCCGACGCGTGATACTCGCCAAACACGCCGCGCAGGGTGTTGCACACTTCGCCCAGCGTCACGTCGTTCTCGACGCAGGCCAGAATGTATGGCATCAGGTTGTCAGTGCTGCGCGCCGCGTTTTCCAACTGCGCGCGCAGTTCGCCGACCCGGGCGTTGTCACGCCGGGCGCGTAGTTCAGCCAGGCGCCGCTTCTGCTCAAGCTCAATCGACGTATCGATCTTGAGGCGCTCAAGCTGCGGCTGCGCCTGCGTCTGGAACTGGTTGACGCCCACCACGATCTGCTCGCCGCGCTCGACGGCGCGCTGGTAGGCATAAGCCGCGTCGCTGATCTCGCCTTGAATGTAACCGGCCTCAATCGCCTTCAGGGCGCCGCCCAGCTGATCGATGCGGGTGATGTACGCTAGCGCGTGCTGTTCGATCTGATTGGTCAGTTCTTCAATCACGTATGAGCCGGCCAGCGGATCGATCGTATCGGCCACGCCCGATTCATGCGCGATGATCTGCTGGGTGCGCAGCGCGATCTGCACGCTCTCTTCGGTGGGCAGCCACAGCGCCTCGTCGCGCGAGTTGGTGTGCAGACTCTGCGTGCCGCCCAGCACGGCGGCCAGCGCCTGCAGTGTGACGCGCACCACATTGTTCTCCGGCTGCTGAGCCGTCAGCGTCGAGCCGCCCGTCTGTGTGTGAAAGCGCAGCTTGAGCGAGTTGGGCTTCTGCGCCCCGAAGCGCTCGCGCATGATCCTCGCCCACAAGCGCCGCGCCGCGCGGAACTTGGCGACTTCTTCCAAAAAGTTGTTGTGCGCGTTGAAGAAGAACGAAAGCTGACCAGCGAAGTCGTCGACGTTGAGGCCGGCCTCGATCGCGGCTTGCACGTACGCGATGGCGTTCGCCAGCGTAAAGGCCACTTCCTGCACCGCGGTCGAGCCCGCTTCGCGGATGTGATAGCCGCTGATGCTGATGGTGTTCCAGTGCGGCACTTCGCGCGCGCAATACTTGAAGATGTCGGTGATCAGCCGCATGGCCGGGCCGGGCGGATAGATGTACGTGCCGCGCGCGATATACTCTTTCAAGATGTCGTTCTGGATCGTGCCGCGCAGCTCCTTCGGTTCCACGCCCTGGCGCTTGCCCACCGCGATGTACATCGCCAGCAGCACCGACGCCGGCGCATTGATCGTCATGCTGGTGCTGACCTTACCCAGCGGAATCTGATCGAACAAGGTCGCCATGTCGTGAATCGACGAGATGCTGACGCCGACCTTGCCCACCTCGCCCTCGGCCATCGGATCGTCGGCGTCGTATCCGATCTGCGTGGGCAGATCGAAGGCGACCGATAGACCTGTCTGTCCCTGATCGAGCAGGAAGCGATACCGCCGATTCGATTCCGCCGCGCTGGCGTAGCCCGCATACTGGCGCATCGTCCAGAAGCGGCCGCGATACATCGTGGGCTGCACGCCACGCGTGTACGGATATTCGCCGGGCCGGCCCAAATCCCGATCGTACTCGACGGCGACATCGGCGGGAGTGTAGTAGGGTTTCAGTTCAATATCAGACGAGGTGACAAAGCGGGGTTTTCGTTGAATTTCCGATTTTGGACTTTTGATGTCTGATTGGCTCATCGATTGACCTTCATGAATTGCGAGAGTGGTCTCATTTTCCCGTCGGGGCGAAAGATCAACAAGTGATAATCGGCGCGAAACAAAGTGATTGACATCATAAGCAGGGGCGGGACAATCTCGCCCTACACAATAATCACCAGCGGCTGGTGCTGCTCCACGCTCTGGCGCGGCGCGATCT
This sequence comes from uncultured Anaerolineae bacterium, assembly GCA_964550855.1. Lineage (GTDB taxonomy): Bacteria > Chloroflexota > Anaerolineae > Fen-1058 > Fen-1058 > JAGOBP01. The sequence goes on along the minus strand of CAZKBQ010000003.1, from coordinate 31,026 downwards.
TGATCGAAGCGATCGTGCCGTCGCGCGGGGCTTTGAGTTCGTTCTCCATCTTCATTGATTCCAGCACGACGACGGTCTGGCCTTTCTTCACGGCCTCGCCCTCGGCCACCGGCACCGCCACGATCAGGCCCGGCATCGGCGATTTGATGACGACCTCGCCGGCATGCGAGGCGGCGCCGCCGCCAGCCGGCGCTAGCCGCCGGGCACGCTCGTCCAGCACTTGCACCTGGTACAGCCGGCCGTTCAGCATCACGTGCACCTCGTCGCCCGTCAGTTCTACCAGCGCCTCGTGTGACGCGTGCTCCATAATCAACGAAAACGTCTCGTCGTCGATGGCGCGCAGATCGATCGGGTACGACTCACCGTCGATGACGACCTCGCCGTCGCGGTTGACTTCGATCACCAATGTGCGTTCGCCGATGGTCGCTGCGTATTTCATAAGTGCGCTTCCTGATTGATTTGAGATAAACCGTCCGGCGGGCGTCAACGCTGCAGCCGCTCCCAGCGCGCCAGCCACTTCCAGTTGCTGGTGTCGCGCGCGTTGCGGCGCACCACCTGCATGGCCTGCTGCCCGCGCTGGTGCGCCACCAGCGTGGCAATGACCGCCGCCACTCGCTCGTCTTCGGGCGCGGCTTCCTCGGTCATCGAAAAGCGCTCTTCCACAAACGTCGTATCAAACGAGGCCGCCATGAAGCGATGGCTGTTCATCATGGCTTGATGGAAGGGGATGTTGGTCTTGACGCCGACGATGCGATACTCGGACAGCGCGCGCCGCATGCGCAGGATGGCCTCGCCGCGCGTCTCGCCCCAGCACACCAGCTTGCCGATCAATGAATCGTAATACGGCGTAATCTCAAAGCCCTCATACATCGCGCTGTCGATGCGGACGCCGGGGCCGGTGGGTCGATCGAGTCGGGTGATGACGCCGGTGGACGGCATGAAGTTATTGAACGGATCCTCGGCGGTGATCCGGCACTCGATCGCCCAGCCGCGCTGAACGATCTCCGCCTGCGTCCAGCGCAGCGGTCGGCCGCGCGCGATGCGGATCTGCTCTTTCACGATGTCCACGCCGGTCACCACTTCGGTGATCGGATGCTCCACTTGCAGCCGCGTGTTCATCTCCAGAAAATAAAAGTTCTTGTCCTTGTCGAGCAGAAATTCGATCGTGCCGGCGTTGTGATAGCCCACGGCCTGCGCCGCCTTCACGGCGACCGCGCCCATCCGCGCCCGCAGTTCCTCGTCGACGACGGGCGACGGCGACTCTTCGATAATCTTCTGATGCCGGCGCTGAATGGAACATTCGCGTTCGCCCAGGTGGATGACGCCGCCGTGCAGATCGGCCAGCAGCTGGATCTCGATGTGGCGCGCGCCCTGCACGAGTTTCTCCAGATAGACCGAGCCGTCGCCAAAGGCGGATTCGGCTTCGCGGCGAGCCGAGGCCAGCGCGCCGGGCAATGATTCCATATCCTCCACGCGCCGCATGCCCTTGCCGCCGCCGCCGGCCGTGGCTTTGATGAGCAGTGGAAAACCGATCGTCGGCGCGATGGCGATGATCTCGTCGTCGCGCAGACCCCCTTCGCCCTCGGTGCCGGGCACCACCGGCACACCCGCTTTTTGCACCGTGGCCCGCGCCACCGCCTTGTCGCCCATGGCGGCGATAGCCGACGGCTTGGGGCCGATGAAGGCCACGCCCGCATCGGCGCAAGCCTGGGCAAAGTCTTCGCGCTCGGCCAGAAAGCCATAGCCGGGGTGGATGGCGTCCGCGCCCGACTGGCGCGCCACGTCCAGAATCCGATCGGCGCGCAGGTACGATTCGCGCGACGGCGCCGCGCCGATGCAGTAGGCTTCGTCGGCATAGCGCACGTGCAGCGCGTTGCGATCAACTTCGGAATAGACCGCCACGGTGGCGATGCCCAGTTCGTGGCAGGCGCGCTGGATGCGGATGGCGATCTCGCCGCGATTGGCGATGAGAACCTTTTTGAACATGGCAGGCTGTCCCTTGACTGGATAACCGGACCAACCGCACAGCGCGCCAGGGATTTCAGAAAATTCCCGGCGGGCTGCGCGCCCTGGCGGTCGGGTTTTACAGCGGAATATTCCCGTGCTTCTTGGGCGGATTCACGTCGCGCTTGTTTTGCAGCATTTCCAGCGCGTTGATCAGGCGCGGGCGTGTTTCCTTCGGCTCGATCACATCGTCGATGTAGCCCCACTCCGCAGCGACGTAGGGATTGGCAAACTTTTCGCGGTACATCGCCACCAGCTCGGCTTTCTTGGCCACCGGGTCTTCGGCTTCGGCGATCTCCTTGCGAAAGATGATGTTGACCGCGCCCTCCGGCCCCATCACCGCGATCTCGGCGCTGGGCCAGGCCAGGTTCAGATCGCCGCGAATGTGCTTGCTGTTCATCACATCGTAGGCGCCGCCATACGCCTTGCGCGTAATGACGGTGATCTTGGGCACGGTCGCCTCACAGTAGGCGTACAGCAGCTTGGCTCCGGACTTGATGATGCCGCCGTGCTCCTGCGCCACGCCCGGCAAAAAGCCCGGCACGTCCTCGAAGGTGATGAGGGGAATGTTGAACGAATCACAGAAGCGGATGAAACGCGCCGCTTTCTCGCTGGCGTCAATATCCAGCACCCCGGCCAGCACCTGCGGTTGCTGCGCCACCAGGCCCACACTGTGCCCGCCCAGCCGTGCAAAACCCACGATGATGTTCTGGGCAAAGCCCTCCTGCACTTCAAAGAACGTGCCTTCATCCATGACCAGCTGGATGATTTCCTTCATGTCATAGGGCTTGTTGGGATTATCGGGCACAATGGCATTGAGCGCGTCTTCCATCCGCAGCGGATCGTCGCCGGTGCGCACGAAGGGCGGATCTTCCATGTTGTTCTGCGGCAGGTACGTCAGCAGCCGCCGGATCAGGAACAGGCAATCGGCTTCAGAATCCGCCGCAAAATGCGCCACGCCGCTGCGCGTGTTGTGCACATTCGCCCCGCCCAGTTCCTCAAACGTCACGTCCTCGTGCGTCACCGATTTCACCACGTCCGGGCCGGTGATGAACATATACGAAGTATTGCGGACCATGAAGATGAAGTCGGTCAGCGCCGGCGAATAGACCGCGCCGCCCGCGCACGGCCCCATGATGGCGCTGAGCTGCGGCACCACGCCGGAGGCCAGGGTGTTGCGCAAAAAGATGTCGGCATAGCCACCCAGCGACACCACACCTTCTTGAATGCGCGCCCCGCCGGAATCGTTGAGGCCGATGACGGGCGCGCCGTTCTTCAGCGCCATGTCCATGACCTTGCAGATTTTCTCGGCGTGCACCTGGCTGAGGCTGCCGCCAAACACCGTGAAATCCTGCGAAAAAACATAGACCAGCCGCCCGTCGATGGTGCCCCAGCCGGTGACGACGCTGTCGCCCAGATATTTCTTGTCGGCCATGCCGAAGTCCCCGGCGCGATGCGTGACAAACATGTCCAGTTCGCGGAAGGAGCCGCTGTCGAGCAGCAGATCGATGCGCTCGCGCGCGGTCAGCTTGCCCTGCTTGTGCTGCTTCTCAATCCGATCGGCGCCGCCGCCCTGTCGGGCCTGTTCGCGCAGTTCGTGCAGGCGTTGAATTTTGGGATCGACGTTGGTCATAGAGACTCCCTTGATGGATGACGAGTAATGAGTAACGAGTAATACGTAACGAGTCGTGCGCAACAGCCGGAGCGCCTTACGCCCCGCGTGTGACGCTTCACATGTTACGCAGTCTGAAACGCGCGCCGGATCCGCGGCAGAAACAACGTCCCCCACACCGCCGCAATCACGCCGAGCGTTACGACGATGGCCGCCGGCTGGGTCAGCGACACGTACGCGGCACGCTGCAGCGCCAGCCGATCAATCCAGACTGTGAGCCAGAACAATGGCACGGCGATCAGCGTCCATACCCGGCCCCAGCGCCGCAGTCGCCACAGGCCCAACGCGGCCAGCGCAAAGCCGGCCGCCCACGTGAGGCCGGAGACAAATCGCAGCCTGGCCACCGTGTCCAGCCCCAGATCGCGCATCAAGCTTAGCTGCTGTCCGGCGGTGTAAGCCTGCCACGCGTTCCACACCGCGAGTAAGAACACTGCCCCCGCCAACAAAGTTACGCCAAGCGGTCGTCGGGTCTGCATCGTGTTTAGCCGGCTGCCTACTTCAAGCCCAGCACGCTGCGTGCGATGACCAGCCGCTGGATCTCGCTGGTGCCTTCGTAAATCTCGGTGATCTTCGCGTCGCGGAAGTAGCGCTCCAGCGGCAGTTCCTTGCTGTAGCCCAGGCCGCCGTGGATCTGAATGGCTTTTTCTGTCACCCACATGGCCGTTTCGCTGGCGTACAACTTGGCCATGCTCGCCTCCAGGCTGTAACGGCCGCCGCTCTGCTTGGCGCGCTCCTTGGCCAGCGCCGCGTTCCAGATCAACAGGCGTGCCGCCTCGATGCGCGTCTTCATGTCGGCCAGCATCCACTGAATGCCCTGAAATTGCCCGATGGTCTGCCCGAACGCTTCGCGCTCATTGGCGTACTTCACCGCGGCTTCAAACGCCGCCTCGGCCACGCCCAGCGCCTGCGACGCAATGCCGATGCGGCCGGCGTCCAGCACCGTCATGGCGATCTTGAAGCCTTCGCCTTCTTCGCCCAGGCGGTTCTCAACCGGCACTCGATAATTGTCGTACACGATCTCGCACGTCGCCGAGGCCCGAATGCCTAGTTTCGGCTCGGTCTTGCCGCGGACGTAACCGGCCCGATCCGTCTCGATGATGAAAGCTGTAATGCCTTTGTGCTTCAGCTCCGGCTGCGTCATGGTGAACAGCACCACGTAATCGGCCACCGGCCCGGAGGTGACCCAGCTCTTGCGGCCGTTGATGACGTAGTGATCGCCGTCGCGCACGGCGCGGCTCTTCATCGTGCCTGCGTCCGAGCCGCTCATCGGTTCCGTCAGCGAATACGCCCCGATCGCCCGGCCTGTCGCCACCGGCGTCACATACTTCTGCTTCTGTGCCTCCGTGCCAAACTTCAGAATGCCGTGGCAGTAGAGCGAGTTGTTCACCGACATGATGGTGCTGTGGCTCACATCGGCTTTGGCGATCTCCGTCATGGCCAATACGTAGGCCAGCGTATCCAGGCCCGCGCCGCCGTACTCTTCGGGCACTTCGATGCCCATCAGGCCCAGCGCGCCCATCTTTCTGATCGTCTCACGCGGAAACTCGCCCGTTTCGTCAAAGTGCGCGGCGATCGGCGCAATCTCGTTCTGCGCGAAGTCGCGCGCCGTATCACGAATCAGTCGGTGTTCTTCAGTGAGGTCGAGATTTGGACCATCGGCCATGGCTTGATCCTCCGGGTGGGGTTAGCCCTGATTATATTGCGTTATGCAGGAAGCGTAAAGGATTGGGGAAGGTATCGATCAACGGACGGTGGGCAACCTGCACCCGATCGGTAGTGGCGGCCCATCGGCCTGCCGCGCGCGGATCGATGCGTTGGGCCAGAAAAATCGATCGGGCGTCAGTTGGCCTGTCGCGGGTTCAGCACGTCGTTCAAGCCGTCGCCCAGCAAATTCCAGCCGACGCCGAAGAGGATCAGCGCAATCGTGGGCGGCACATACACCCACCAGTAGGTGAAGGGATTGCCGCGCACGCCGATGATCCAGTTGCGATTGGCCGCCAGCAGTGTGCCCCATTCGCCGCTGCCGGCCAGCCCGATGAAGATGAAGGCCGCTTCCAGGATCACGAATACGCCCACATCGCGCGCGGCCAGCACCAGCGCCGCGGTGACGGTGTTGGGCAGCACGTGCTTGAACAGCATGCGGAACGTGCCCGCGCCCAGCGCTTTGGACGCCTGAATAAAATCGGCCTGTTTCACCACCAGCGCGCTGGCATGCGTCAAGCGCGCGTAGGGCATCCATGAAAACACGATCAGCGCCAGCATCAGCGGATCGATCTGCAGCAGGTCGTAAAGTGAAGCAATCGGATTGAGCAGCTGTGTCACGTTGGCGGGCCGGCCCAACTGCTGAAACAGCACCACGCCGGCGATGACGGGAAAAGCCAGCAGCGCATCCGTGATGCGCATGACCACCCCGCCGAACAGCCCACCCACGTAGCCGCTCAGCGCGCCCAGCAGCACGCCAAACACGGCGGTGATCAGGGTGACGGTCAGGCCAAAACGAAACGCCGAGCGCGTTCCCCACACGATCGAGTAGTAGATGTCGTACTGGCCGGCGGATGTGCCAAACCTGGCCGCGTCGCTGGGCGGGTGCGGAATCTGATCGGTGGCGCGGCCCACACGTTTGAGACCCGACGGATTCGACGGGTCATCGGGCGGCGCCAGGTAGGGCGCAGCCAACGCCACGTAGGCAAAGGCGCCCACGATGATCAGGCCCAGCACAATCTGCCAGCGAGCCAACAGCCGGCGCACGCTACGCATCAGTCGGTTACTCCCTCGCGCAGGCGCGGATCGACAACAGCCTGCGCCACATCCAGTATGAACATGATGCTGAGCACCACGACCACGCTGAACACCCCAAAGCCCAACGCGGCCGGCGCGTCGGCCAGGCTGGCCGTGCCCGAGGCCACGATCAATTCCGAAACGCCGTGCAGGTTAAACACCCGCTCGATGACGAACACGCCCGTCAGCAGCGACGCGGCCGACAGCATGCTGCTGGTCAGCCCCGGCGTGATGGCGTTGCGAAAAGCATGTTTCCAGTACAGTTGGCGTTCAGAGACGCCGCGCGCCTCAGCCGCGACAATGTATGGCTTGTCGATCTCTTCGAGCATGGCGGCGCGCGTCACCCGCCCCACCGTCGCCCAGTGCAGCGCGCTCAGCGCGATGACGGGCATCAACAGGTGCTGCAGCGCATCAAGTGCTATGTCAAAACGTCCGTTCAGCACGCCGTCGATCGTAAACAGGCCGGTGATCTCACGCCAGCTGTCGCCGCTCACCACCGTCTCAAACGGGCCGCTCAGGCGGCCCGCCCCCACCCAGCCCAGGCCCACGTATAGAAAAGACAACATCATCAACCCCAGAATGAACGACGGGATCGATGTGGCGGTGAAGGCCGCCAGTCGGAAAGCGTGATCGACGCGCCGATTGCGCCGCCGGCTGGCCACAATGCCCGCGATCAATCCGCCGGGGATGTAAGTGATCACCGCCCACAGCGTCAATTCCAGTGTGACGGGTGCCCGGCGGCTGATTAGCTCGAACACCGGCGCATTCAAGGTGGGGCTGTAGCCCCATTCGCCCTTAAACAGCGACGCGATCCAGCTGACGTACTGCACCGGAAACGGATCGTTCAGGCCATAGGTGCGGATGATGCGCTGCAACATGCGCTGCAGCTGCTCTTCGGTCAGGCGGGCCTGCGAGTTGGGCAAATACAGCTGCGCGCGCGTCTCGACCGGCGTAAACATGACGGTGGCGTACATGATCGCCGTGACGATGAACAGGGTGATCGGGATCAGCAACAATCGGCGCAGGGTGAACTTCAACAGAGGTGGCATGATCTGGATTCTCGCCGCAACGCAGTGTAGCGTACAAATACTACCCGATCGGTCGGTGCAAGGTTCACCGCCCCGGTCACGCGGCCCGGCAATTCTATCACGACTTCAAGCCGCCCAAGCCGGCCGATTCGCTGTGGTACAATCTCGTTCACCATGACGACCGATAACCGTCTCGATCTGCTGCAGGGCCTCAACCCGCAACAAGCCCGCGCCATCCAGGCCCCCGATGGGCCGGTGCTCGTCCTCGCCGGCCCCGGCTCCGGCAAGACGCGCGTCCTCACGCATCGCGTGGCGTATCTGGTGGAACAGCGCCATGCCTGGCCACGCCAGATACTGGCTGTGACCTTCACCAACAAGGCCGCCCGAGAAATGCGCGAGCGGTTGGACAAGCTGCTGGGCACGACCCGCGCCAACGAACTGACGCTGGGCACCTTTCACGCCATCTGCGCACGCTGGCTGCGGCGCGACGCGCCGGAGATCGGCCTGAGCCGCGATTTTGTAATCTTCGACGACGACGATCAGCAGCAGCTGATGAAGCGCGTGCTGCAAGAGATGAAAATCGACGACAAGCGCTACAAGCCCTCGGCCGTGCTCAACGCGATCTCCAACGCCAAGAACGAACTCATCACGCCCGATCAGTATGCGCCCCCCACGTACTGGCACGAGATGGTGCGGCGGGTGTATCCGCGCTACCAGGAACTGCTGCGGTTGAGCAACGGCCTGGACTTCGACGACCTGCTGCTGGAAGTGGTGCGCCTGTTCGATCAGCGGCCCGAGATTTTGGCGCGCTACCAGGAACGCTATCATTACATCCTCGTCGACGAGTTCCAGGACACCAACACCGCGCAGTACGTCATGCTCCGCCAGTTGGCGGCGCAGCGCCGCAACCTGTTTGTCGTGGGCGACGAAGATCAGTCGATTTACAAATGGCGCGGCGCGGATTATCGCAACATCCAGCGTTTTCGCGAGCATTTTCCCGACTTCACCGAGATCGTCCTGGAACAGAACTACCGCTCCACGCAGACCATCCTCGACGCGGCGCGCGGTGTCATCGACAAGAACGCTCACCGCACGCGCAAGAACCTGTTCACCGATCGATCGGGCGGCACGGCCATCACGATCTACGAAGCGTATAACCAGGACGACGAAGCGCAGTACGTCGTCGATTCGATCCGGAAGCTGGTCAAGAGCCAGCAGTACGCCCTGCCCGATTTTGCCGTGTTTTACCGCACCAATGCGCAGTCGCGCGCCCTGGAAGACGCCTTCATCCGATCGGGCCTGCCGTACCGCCTGGTGGGCGGCGTGCGGTTCTACGCCCGCCGCGAGATTAAGGACGTGCTGGCTTACCTGCGTCTCGTCCACAACCCGCATGATGCCGTGAGTCTGGCGCGCGTCATCAACGTGCCGCCGCGCGGCATCGGCGCCAAGACATTAGACGCACTCGACGCGCTATCCCGGAAATCCGGCCGCTCGATCTATCAGATTATCAGCGAGCTGACCGCGCAGGACGCGCCGGCGCTGGCCGACTTGACCGGCCGCGCCAAAGCGGCGTTAATCGGCTTTGCCCAGATGCTCGATCGGTGGATCGATTCCCGCCCGCGAGGCGATAACGTGGCGGATCTAATCGATCTGATCCTGAAGGATTCGGGCTATCGCGCCTACGTGGACGACGGTTCGGAAGAAGGCAAAGACCGGCTCGACAACATCAAGGAATTGCGCACCGTGGCGGCCGATTACACGCGCCTGGTGGGCGACGATCCGCTGGCGGAGTTTTTGGAAGACGTGGCCCTGGTGGCGGATGTCGATTCGTTGAACGGCACGGTCGACGCGCCGGTACTGATGACGCTGCATTCGGCCAAAGGGTTGGAGTTTCCGGTGGTGTTTATCACCGGCATGGAAGACGGCTTGCTGCCACATTCGCGCTCGATGGAAGACCCGGACGAAATGGCCGAGGAGCGCCGTCTATGCTACGTGGGGCTTACGCGCGCCAAGGACCGCGTCATCTTGACGTACGCCTTCCGCCGCTCTCTGTGGGGCAGCAGCGACGTGAGCACGCCGTCGCGTTTCCTGAACGACATTCCCAAACAGCTGATCAGCGGGACGGGTTCGTATGCGGGGGTAAAGCCCAAAGCCGCGATGACCGAACGTGCCGCGACGTGGCATCTGCCCACCGCCAAAGCGCCTGAGCCGACGCGCCAGCCGGCCTTCCGCGCGGGGCAGCGCGTGAAGCACGCCACGTTTGGTGAAGGCATCGTCATTGAAACGCGGGTGGAACGCAACGACGAGGAAGTGACGGTGGCGTTCAAGAAGGCGGGCATCAAGCGTTTGCTGACCAGTTTTGCCAACTTGCAGAAACTGCCAGACTAGAACCGCGACACGCGGCCCGCTTTACAGGTTTCATCATGCAGCAGCTCCTCATCGACGGCCACAATCTCATCGGACAAATGCCCGATCTGTCGCTGGCAGACCCCGACGACGAGCAAAAGCTCGTGGTGCTGCTGCGCAAGTACGCGGCGCGGCGCAGCGCCAGAGTCATCGTCGTGTTTGATTCGGGGCTGCCGGGCGGTCGCTCGAATGAACTATCGGGCGGCGGGGTGACGGCCGTTTTTGCCGGATCGCACACCAACGCCGATCGGGTGTTGATGGAGCGCATCCGCGAGTTGAAGAAGCCGGGCGAATGGATCGTCGTTTCATCCGATCGGGAAGTGCAGCTGGCCGCGGCGCGCCGTCACTTGATCGTGTGGTCGGCGCAGGACTTCCTGAAGCGGTTGACGCCGCGCTCGCCGAAAGACAAAGCGTCGCCGGTCGAGCCGCCGGTCGATCAGAGGGATGTGGCCGAATGGCTGCGCATCTTCGGCGATGTGCCGCAGGACGAAGCGCCTGCCCCGCCGCCCCCGCCTCGATCCAGCACACCACCGGCGCCGGGGAAGCCGCAGCCGGCCAGCAGCCTGAGCGAAGATGATCTGAACGAATGGCTGGCAATCTTCGGCGATGTGCCGCAGACCAATCTGCCCACGCCGCCGCCGTCGCAACCGCCGTCTCCGCCGCCCAAACCCGCGCCCGCGCGCCGCAAGAAGCATCGTCCCGCCGATGGCACGCTCAGCCCGGAGGAAGTGGAGGAGTGGCTGAGGATCTTCGGTAAAAAATCGTAGGGGCGAGGTAACCTCGCCCCTACGCCCTTACACGCCCTTGCGCTTCGCCCACGATCAACAATGGGCCCAGCTGGGGTCGAACCAGCAACCAACGCTTTATGAGAGCGCTGCTCTAACCTTTGAGCTATGGGCCCGCACGGCAACGCAATTATAAAGCCGGGCACGCCTCACCGTCAATCAGCTCACATTTTCCGCGTAATCGCACTCATCATCTGCTTGCACGCCGCCACCACCGTCTCCACCGTAAAGCCGAACTTCTCCGCCAGCACTTTGTATGGCGCGGACGCGCCGAAGCGCTCGATGCTCATCACGCGGCCGTCGTCGCCCACGTATTTGTGCCAGCCCTGCGCCACGCCCGCTTCGATGGCGAGCCGCGCTTTGATCTGCGGCGGCAGCACGCTCTCGCGATATTCACGCGGCTGCACGTCGAACACTTCCCAGCTGGGCAGACTGACCACGCGCGCCTTCACGCCCTGCTTCTCCAGCTCCACCCGCGCGCCCACGGCCAACTGCACTTCCGAGCCGCTGGCGATCAGAATGACATCGGGCACGCCGGCGGTATCGATGAGGATGTAGCCGCCCTTGCGGACATTATCGGCCGAAGCCATCATCGCCCGATCAAAGGTGGGCACACCCTGCCGCGTGAAGATCAGCGCCGTAGGGCCGTGCGTGTGCTCGATCGCCATCTGCCACGCCACGGCGACTTCGTTGGCATCGGCGGGGCGAATGACGCGCAAATTCGGAATAGCGCGCAGCGCGGCCAGATGTTCCACCGGCTGATGGGTGGGGCCGTCTTCGCCCAGAAACACGCTGTCGTGCGTGAAGACGAAGATGACGTGCTGATCCATCAACGCGGCCAGGCGGATGGCCGGCCGCATGTAGTCGGCAAATTGCAGGAACGTGGCCGTAAACGGCAGCACGCCGCCGTGCAGCGCCAGCCCGTTGCTGATGCCGCCCATGGCATGTTCGCGCACGCCGTAGGTAAAGTTGCGGCCCGCGTAATTCCAGTCCATGCCCACCGCACCTTGCGTGTCCGCCGCCTGAAAAGCCGGGCTTTGAAAATCGCCCAGACCTTTGAGCGCAGTGTTGGTGGACGGGTTGAGATCGGCCGAGCCGCCCACCAGGCCGGGCACCTTGGCCGCGAGGGCGTTGAGCACCTGCCCGCTGGCCTGGCGCGTGGCCAGCGCTTTGCCGGCCTCAAACGCCGGAAGGGTCCGATTCCAATCAGGGCGCAGTTCGCCTTTGAGCGCGGCTTGGAATTCGGCGGCCAGTTTGTGATGTTCGCGATCGTACTGTTCAAACTTCAACTGCCAGTCGGCCTGCGCCGCCTTGCCGCGCTCAATCGCCTCCCGGAAATGCGCCAGCGCTTCATCGGGGATGTAGAAGTCCGGCTCCAGCGGCCAGCCCAGATTTTCTTTGGCGGCTTTCACTTCGTCGGGGCCGAGCGGCGAGCCATGCACTTCGAAGGTGTTCTGCTTGTGCGGCGCGCCATAGCCGATGATGGTGCGCACGCGGATGAGCGACGGCCGATCGGCAGCCGCGCGGGCGGCGCGCAGCGCGCGATCGATCGCGTCCAGATCGTTGCCGTCTTCCACCCGCTGCACGTGCCAGCCATACGCCTCGAAGCGCTTCGTCACATCGTCGGTGTAGGTGAGGTCGGTCGCGCCCGCCAGCGAGATGTGATTGTCGTCGTACAGGTAGATGAGTTTGCCCAGCCGCCAGTGTCCGGCCAGCGAAGCGGCTTCGTGCGAGATGCCCTCCATCAGATCACCGTCGCTGACGATGCCGTAGGTGTAATGATTGACGACGTTGTAACCGGGCTGGTTGTAGCGCGCGGCCAGGTGCGCCTCGGCGGCGGCCAGGCCCACGCCCATGGCAAAGCCCTGCCCCAGCGGGCCGGTGGTGGCTTCCACGCCGGGCGTCAGGTTGGTCTCGGGGTGACCGGGCGTCAGGCTCCCCCACTGACGAAATTGCTGCAGCTGCTCCAGCGGCAGATTGTAACCGGTGAGGTGCAGCAGCGAATACAGCAACATGGAGCCGTGCCCGCCCGACAGGACGAAGCGATCCCGATCGGGCCAGTGCGGATCGATCGGGTTGTGGCGCAGAAACCGCGTCCACAGCACATAGGCCATCGGCGCGGCCCCCATCGGCAAGCCGGGATGGCCGGAGTTCGCTCGCTGGATCGCATCCACGGAGAGGAAGCGAATGGTGTTGATGCACAATTGGTCGAGTTGGGCCGAAGTCATCATCTTCACCTGTCCTAAGGGAATGCCGTAATTATACGACCAAATGCCGCACGGCAGAAGCGCGAGTGCGCGTCATTGTTTTGCCGACCGTTTTCTCCGGCGAATGAATTCGCCTCTGGCGAGCGTGCGCCGACGAGACTTCGTCCGCGCTGGTGGACGCTCCACAGGCGCGATGTCAATCGCCGGCTGCCGCCAAACTTTGACGCGCACGCCAGAAGCGCCCGGTGCTTGTGCCGCCTATCGGCCTATGCTATACTCGCCTCACTTTCACGCGGCAGGTGCAAAATGGGCCTTGTCCTTGACATGCTAATCTTGTTTGGTTTGCTGGGCGGCCTGCTGCTGGGCCTGCGGCGCGGCCTGGCCCGGATGCTGGTGTCATTCGTGATGTTGTTCCTGGCGACGCTGTTCTCGGCGCTGCTGTACAATCCGTTGATCGGCGTCTTCACCAGTAGTCTGGGCAACCCCGAAAGCGCCCGCACCGGCGGCGTGGTGGTGTTCTTCGGCCTGCTGGTGGTGTTCTACGCGTTGCTGGAATATGCCGTCCAACGCAACTACCCCAACTTGAACCTCAGGCGGCTGGGCGCCGTCAACAACATACTGGGAGCCATAGTTGGCGTGCTGTGGGCGATGCTGGGTATCAGCCTGCTGCTGCTCATCATCGACTTTGGCGGGCAGCTGATGGGCGGGCCGGGTCAATTCTTCTCCAACGTCATTCGTCAGTCCAACTTGACCCCGCTGTTCCGGGAAGTTTTCAAATTCCCACTGGCGCTGATCCGTCTGCTGTTCCCGCAGGGACTGCCCGAAATCCTGCGATATTTCGCGCGCTGACCGTGGCACACCTTGCGCATCGGCGGGGGACAGCCGCGCGCTTTCCCCCGCTTATCTTGAGTGCACCATCATGCTAGAACCTCAACACTGGATCGCGCTGGACCTGCCCAAAGTGCTGGCGCAGCTGGCGCGCTACACATCGTTCTCGGCCAGCACCGAGCTGGCGCTGACGCTGGAACCGTCGATCTTTCCCGAGGTGGTGACACAGCGTCTGGCCGAAACGCGCGAGGCGCGGCAGCTGCTGACCACGCGCAGCGATCTGGGCTTCGGCGGCATCACCGATGTGCGCCCGCAGGTGGAAACGGCCGTGCGCGGCGCGCGCCTGCTGCCGGCCGATCTGCTGGCGATCCGCAGTTCGATGCTGGCCGCGCGCGAGCTGCGTCGATCGCTGCTGAAGCTGGGGACCAACTACCCCCGATTGGCTTCGCTGGCCCAACGGCTGTACGACGCCGGCGGGCTGATCGTCGAGATCGGGCGCTGCCTTGACGACAACACCGGCGAAGTGCGCGACGACGCCTCGCCCGAACTGGCCAATGTGCGCCGTGAACTGCGCGAAGCGGCCGCCCGCCTGCAGGACAAACTGCGCCGCATTCTGGGCAACTCGCGCAACGGGCCATATCTGCAAGAAGCCATCATCACGCAGCGTGGCGGCCGCTACGTCATCCCGGTCAAAGCCGATTTCAAAGGCCGTATCCCCGGCATCGTACACGATCAATCGGCCAGCGGCGCCACATTGTTTGTGGAACCACTGGCGACGGTGGACCTGAATAACCGGGTGCGGGAGCTGCAGGCCCGCGAGCAACACGAGATCGACCGGATATTGCTGCGGCTGTCGATCCTGGCGGCGGAAGACGCCCAGCCCATCGTATGGACGATCGAGGCGCTGGCCGAACTCGATCTGATCTTCGCCAAAGCCAAATATGCCGACGATCTCAACGCGATCGAGCCGGCCATCGACGACGGGCCGCGCGCCCGGCTGCGCCTGATCCGCGCGCGGCATCCGCTGCTGAACCCGGCCACCGTCGTCCCCATCGACATCGATCCTGACGACCGGACGCACCTCATCATCCTGACCGGCCCTAATACCGGCGGCAAGACCGTGACGTTGAAGACCGCCGGCCTGCTGGCGCTGATGACGCAGTGCGGGCTGCACATTCCGGTCAGCGCCGGCTCCTCGATCAGCATCTTCGAGCAGCTCTTCGCCGACATCGGCGACGAGCAGTCGATTGAGCAGAGCCTGTCCACGTTCTCGTCGCACCTGGTCAACATCATCGCCTTCATCGATCGCGTGAATGCGCGCACGCTGGTGCTGTTGGACGAACTGGGCGCGGGCACCGATCCGGCCGAAGGCTCGGCGCTGGCCCGATCGATCCTCGATGCCATCAAGGTCACCGGCGCCATGACGCTGGTCGCCACGCACTATCCCGAACTGAAGGTGTGGGCACACACCACCGAAGGCGCGATCAATGCTTCGGTGGAATTCGATCCTGAAACGTTGCGACCGACCTATAAACTCACGATCGGTCTGCCCGGCCGATCAAACGCCTTTGCCATCGCCAGCCGATTGGGGCTGAAGGCCGAGATCGTCCAATCGGCCAAAGCGATGGTGGCGGAAGGCGATCTCAAAGTGGAAGATCTGCTGGCGGAGATCCATCAGCAGAAAGAGGCCATCGAGCGCGATCGCGAGCTCGCCGATCGGGCGCGGCGCGAAGCCGAAACGACAGCGCGCCAGCTGCGCGAGCGCCTGAAGCACATCGAGCAGGAACGCGCCGACATCCTGGACAAAGCGCAGGCCACCGCCCAGCGCGAGATCGACGCGCTGCGCGCCGAAGTCGATCGGCTGCGGAAGAAACTATCGGCGCTGCAACAGCCGGAGGTGACCGAGATCCAGGCCACCGTCGATCAACTGACCGAGCGCGTCGAAACGCTGACACCGCCGCCCATCGAGAAACCGGCGGCCGGGCCGCGCCACGCCGTGCGCGTGGGCGATCACGTCTTTGTCGAAAAGATCGGATCGATCGCCGAAGTGACGGGGTTTGATCGCGGGTTGGTGGAAGTGGCCATCGGCTCGCTGCGCCTGCGTGTGAAACCCGACGAAGTGGAATGGCGCTCGTCGCCGCAAGCGCAACCGACTCAGAGTGATCGCCCTTTGCCCGCGGTTCAGACGACCACGCAGGCGCGCCTGGAAATTGATCTGCGCGGGCTGCGCGTGGAAGAAGGCATCATGGAACTCGATCGGCAGTTGGACGCGGCGGCGCTGAACGGCCTGCCCTTCGTGCGCATCATCCACGGCAAGGGCACCGGCGCGATGAAGAAGGCCGTGCGCGAAGCGCTGCAAAACAATCCGCACGTCAAGCGCTCTGAAGGCGGCAAGGATGGAGAAGGCGGCGACGGCGTGACGGTGGCGTTCTTGACGTAGGCTTCAAGCGAAGTGCAGTTGAACCCTGCCTCACTCATTACTCATTACTCGTCACTCATCACTCACCACTCACCATGAACTTCTACATCGGCTCCGCCGTCTGGGCGCATCAAGGCTGGGTGGGCAACTTCTTTCCGAAAGGGACGAAGCAGGCCGACTTTCTGCGCGAGTACGCCAAACGCCTCACCACCGTCGAAGGCAATACCACGTTCTGGGCGACGCCGTCCGTTGAAACGGTTCTGCGCTGGGCACAGGACACACCCGCCCATTTTCGCTTCTGCCCCAAGTTGCCACGCGGCGTCAGTCATGCCGGTCAGTTGATGCCGCACTTTGACGAGACGCGGCGCTTCATCGAGCTGATGCGCCATCTGGGCACCAAACTCGGCCCGATGTTCCTGCAACTGCCGCCGCGTTATTCGCCGAGACTGATCAACGATCTGACAAAGTTTCTCGATCAGTGGCCGCGTGAAGTACAGCTCGCGGTGGAGGTGCGCCATCCCGATTGGTTTACCGAGCCACAGCATTCCGCGTTGAACGAGCTGCTGCGGGCACATGATCTGGCGCGCGTGCTGATCGACACGCGGCCCATTCGTGATTTGCCTGAAGCGAAAGTGGCGGACGGTAAAGTGCAGGTGCTGCTGGAGCAGGCGCAGGAGCGCAAACCCGATGTGCCGTTATTGCCGGAAGTGACTGGCTCGTTTGCGTTCGTGCGCTACATCGGCAACCCCGATGTGGCGGCGAATGCGGCCCTGTTGGACGAGTGGGCCGATCGGCTGAGCGGCTGGCTTGACGAGGGGACAACCGTGTTTGCGTTCTGCCATTGTCCCGATGAAACCTACTCGCCGTCGATCTGCCGCGAACTCCATCAGCGTGTCAGTGCGCGCACGACAATCGATCCGCTGCCGTGGGATCAAACAGGCCGCGATGATCTCTCGGCCTACACGCAAGCCTCACTATTTTGATCCACGAAGGACGCGCAGGCACGCGCAGAAAAACCTGGCGACACCGTGTGTCCTTCGCGGATCAACTTTTACTTCAATTCAACTTCGCGCCGAATCACACCTGCGCGTTGATGCCGCGCTTCGATCTTGAGCGTGCCGCCGGCGGGCGCGGCGATGACCCACTCGGCTTTGACGCGATCGCTGGTGACATCGGCATACGCGGCCAGCAGGTTGCGTTTGTCCGAGCGGCCGTCCAGCTGGCCCAACTCCGTCTTCTTCTCGCCGTTGATCAGCTGCGCGCCGGCGGGCAGGGTCAACTCAACCTCGATGGGCCGCACCGCCTTGCGATCGATGGCTTTCTGCGTGATGTTCGTCGGCAGCCAGCCGGTGTTGCACAAGACCAGCCGCACGTGATACGTGTTTGACCCCAGCGGTTTGACTTCCAACGTGTGCACATCCAGCCTGGGCGAGATCAACAGATGGAAGATCGCAAAGTCGCTGTGCGGCGCGATCTCTTTCTCCAGCAACTCCGCCGGCGGATTGGTCCACGAGTACATCTGATCCCAGCCGCCCAGTTCCACCGGCCCCAACTGCGGATGCTCGAAGGGATACCAATCGACGTAGCCTTTGCCCTTCAGCACTTCATCGTTCCACTTCAACAACTTCAGATCGTCTTCCAGCGGATGATCGCGGTACCATTCGATGAAGTGATAGTCCTTCAGGCCGATCTGCTGCTGCGGACTCCAAAACTCGGTCGTCCACGCGTACACCCCCAGGTGATCGTACAGCCAGTCATCGGAGCCGCCGCGAATGACCTGTTTGGGCTCATACTTGAAATCGTGAAACACCGACTTGGCCGGATAACCGGTGAACTTTGTTGCCCGTTCGCCGATGAACTTGTAGGTGCGCAGATCGTCGGTGGGAAAATCATCGTCGGGATGCGCCGAATACGGGCGCAGGTGCACGCCACTCATGGTGTGATAAGTGATGTACCCGGTGATGTTGGGCCGATCAATGATCGCCTGCACCAGCGCGCGGATTTCCGGTTCAGAGGTGGGATACGGCCCGGCGCCTTTTTGTTCGCCCTCGGGCGCCCACTCCATGGGGAACTGGCGATTGAGATCGAGGCCTTCGCGCGCGGGCGCAGCTTTGATGATGACGCCGTCGTAGTTCTGGATGCGGCCTTCGGGCAAGACGCGATAAAACTCGCCGCCCGGCGCATCGTCGGGTTCGCGCGCGATCAGCCAGCGGGGATCATCGGGATACGGTTTCCATGCGCCATTGGGATCGCGCAGCCGCATCATCAGGATGCGCCCGTCGCCGTCGATGTCTTCTTCGATCAGGCCGTCCTGTTGATCGAGACGCGGATAAGGCCGCACGCTCGATCGGATGAAGCGCGGCCGATCGGCCAACGCCAGTTCCGCGCCATCCGGGTTCAGCCGCGGCACAATGTAGAAGGCGCGGGTGTCCATGACGCGCGTCACTTTTTCATCAGTGCCATAGCGTGTCAGCAATTTGTGGATCAAGTGCAGGGCGGCCGTGCAGCCGGTGACTTCGACCGCGTGAATGTTGGCTTCGATCCAGAAGGAGGGCTTCTCGGCATCGGGGCCGGTGGCAAAGTTGGTGACCGTGGCCAGCCAGATGTCACGGCCCTCGTAAGATTTGCCCAGCGAAGCCAGGCGGAACCGATCGGGGTGAGCCGAGGCCCAGGCTTGCAGAACGGCGGTAAGTTCGTCGTACTTGTAATACTTGTTAAAGCGCACCTCTGGCATGGCTGATCTCCGAAGGAGGATGGGCGGCCATTGTAGCCGGATTTCACCGGAACGCAATTGACCACGCGACAAGGCCGGCCGTGGCCGGTGGGGGTGTGATCCAGTATAATGGCGGGGTCATGTTCGGGATTCAGCCACCGCCGCGTGGCTGAGCCGGTCGCCTGCTATGCGTCAAACAAGATTTACCCTTATTTCCACCCTGGCCGCACTGGGAAACAGCGCCGCATTTGGTTATGCCACATTGCTGGCCCTGCAGCTGAAAGTCTTGTGGGGCGCGTGGCAAAACTGGGACCTGCCTTTGTGGGACGGGGCCAGCTATTTCATCTATGGCCGCACTGTGGCGACGGCCTTTGTTTTTCCGCCGCTGGAATGGTCGCCTGCGTATGCCGGGTTTTACGGCGTGTTTCATTGGCTGTTGGGCAGCTCGGGAAATCTCGCGGTCTATCTGGCCCATCGCGTGGTCGTGCTGGTGATCGTGGTCTGGCTGCTGTATGCCGTGCTGCGCAAAGTGCTGCCGCCGGCCATCGCCTGGCTGATGAGCGCCGGGTTCATCGTGCTGCAGGTGGGCCTGACCAATCATTTTGTCGTGCATCTGTTCATCCTGATTCCGCTCCTGGCGGCCTACCGTTTTGCGCTATCCAATTCCCCTTATGGTCGGCCGCTGGCGATGGCGAGCCTGGTGGCGGCCGCGTTTGTCCGCGTCGAATACGTCGTGGCAGTGGTGGTGGTGGGCGCGGGTCTGCTGCTGCTCGATCGGCGAAGCGGCGCCCCGGCGGCCCGCCGGCGACCGGGCCGCGTCACATGGGCAGCGCTGGTCTTGGGCGGCGCAGCGGCGGTGGTGATGGTGGCACGCGCCGGTCCATCGCACGCCGCGGTCGATCGGTCGTGGGGCGCGTTTGGGCAGCACTATGCCTGGGGGTATCAGGAGCGCCACCCGGAATGGAATGTGAATTTCTGGTTCAATTACGCCGAAGCCGTGCAGCGCTCGTTCGGCGACGCGCAATCGATCACGCAGGCGGCGTTGAACAATCCGGGTGAAATGCTGACGCACATCCTGTGGAATGTCGGCGTGGTGCCGCGTGTGATGCCGGAGCTATTTGCAACTTTGCCCGGCATGGAGTGGTCGCTGTTGATCTTGATCGCGGGCGCGGTCGGCTTGTTGATCGGCGCGGCCAAGGCGTTATCGCAACGCAAGTGGTCGGCTTCCCCGCAGGCCGTAACACTGGCGTTGGTGATCACCGGCACGTTGATTCCACTGGTGATTTCTTCACTGCTCATCCGGCCGCGCGCGATCTATTTGATGCCCGTATTACCGGTGATCTTGCTGCTGGCCGGACTGGGATTGATGAACCTGCTGCCAGCGGCGCTGACCCGGCGGCAGCTGGCCGCGGCGCTGCCGCTGCTTGCCGCGGGCGGCATCCTCCTGCTGCCGTCGCCTTATGCTGGACAGGCAGAGCGCCCGGTACTGCAGATTGCACAAGTTCTAAAGGCTCTGCCTGTCGAGGGCGACTTTGCACTGCTGGGGCCTTCGGCCAGAGGATTATGCGCCTATTCCCGGCCGGATCACTGTCGGGGGATTGAGATTTTTCAGGTCCCGAAGGATGTCACTCAGTTCGCCGATTACCTTGCCGCCGAAAATGTGAAAGTCATCGTCGTGAACGATCAGGTCCTCAACAATCTGCCCGAAGCCGGTCGCGCTTTCACCGCCGGCCTGGTGGCCACACCTTCACCGCCCGGCTGGCCATCGATCGCTCAAATCGGCCCATTCTGGATTTTTCTGCGTTCGACCGCAAACCCATAACCACGAGAGAGTCCCGATGGGCGCTGAAGAACCCATCGGGACTCATCTGGAATCGGGCGGCCGGGAGGCTCGTCGCGAAGTTGGAGCGGCGGTTCAACTAGCCCGTGTTGCCGAGAAGCGGTGAAATGTACAAGTAGCGCAGTTTGCCCGCTTCCAGGGTCTCTTTATGCATGATCGGCTGGCTGTCGTCGCGGTAAATGTAGAATTCATACGTGCCGGGCGGCAGGATGAACAGGAAATCCTGTGCCAGCGGAATGTCAGCGATGGTGTTATTGACAGCCACCTGAATGCGCAGCCCGGTCTGATTGATCAGCAGCGCGCCGCTTTGCCCGGCCGGAATCTCGGGGTGCACCGCTTCTTCATGACCGCCGGGGATAAGCGTGCCCACCGCGGGCACGGTGAAATCACTCTTGGGCGGAAGAAGCGGCGCACAGGCCACTCCCCATACCGCCAGCAAACCAAATATCGCCAGATGAACAAGACGCATCGCATCCCCACCTTTCATAAGTATCCGACCCAACACCGGACTGCATGAAGTGTCGCCGTACCGCTTAAATGAACGTCTCGTTTGTGATTCGACACCGGAGCCTGCGACTGCCATCTGCCGTCAAATCGAATAGCGATTACGGGACTTTCTCGACGCGAACTTCCCGAACGGTCAGGCCGGAGGCAGTGGTAACCAGACGGAAGTCCGCGCCGTTATTCTGATGATTGGCCAAGGCCGCATCGACCAACCGGATACTGGCTGTTTGCCAGGTCTGCGAATTGTGCCGGGTGGCCAACAGAACGGATTTGTACACCAGCGCCGGATCAAAGGGCGCCGCGGGATCCAGCGCATCGTACTGCAGTCGGATCGGTTCGTTGCCCTCGTCGAAGTAAGTCACCGTGATCGATATCGCCTGGTGAGCGTTGAAGTAGAAAGTGTCGTCGACCAGGAAGTATAAGTACGAGTGTTTGGCATCGGTAATCGGCACCGTTTGTATGGCCGACAGGTCGCCTACGTCAACCGTGCGATACGATCCATCGCCGATGCTGGGTGAAAGGTGCAGGCCCTCCGCTTCCAGCGGTCGCCCGGTGCGTGTCACCGGTCTGGCCAGCAGCAGGCTGACATTGGATGCCTGACTAAAATCTCTCGGGAGCAGGTAATCGTACTGGCCGGTGTTGAATTTCCAAATTTCGACCAGCCGATTCCAATCCCACAGCGGGCCGGTGATCACATCGGACAGCTTTTGATAATACAGCGCCAGATTGGGATTGGCAATGTGCATCTGCCCGGTGTTGAGCGTATCCAGATAGCCGCGCGGCAGATCGCGTGTGAAGTGCCCGATGCGCCACTGGAGTTTGTCGTTTACCGGCAGCCGGGCGAGCAGTGGATCGACCAGCGCAAACACATCCACAAAGTAAACGTTGGGACCAGAGCCATACGCCAGCGCGCCGATGGCCTGGGTCACGTTGACGCTGGTGGTGCCGGTGTACACCCAGCGGCTGCCGGCATACGGCGAGCCATCCTGTGAGTCTCGCACGCCGTCCACGACCAGGCCGCGATTGGCACTCTGCTGAAAGTAGAACAGCCGCTCATCAGCGATCTGATTACGGTCGATGTATTCAAAATCGGGTGTGGCTCTGGCCAGTTGAGAATCGAATAGTGTGGAGCGGAATGAGAACACGCCCAGGATCGCAATGATGGCCGCGCTCGCCAGACGGTTCCGATGGGACAGTGTGCCCGATCGGGCAATGAGAACAGCCGCCACGAGGAAAGGTGCGGCCAAGAACCGGCCGCTCATAAAATCGCCGCCAATCTTGACGATATACAGGAGGTAGAGTGCCAGCCCGGCGTAAATGAACTGTGCTTTTCGCTCTTTTTCGAGCACGATCACGATCCCGGCCGACGCGATGACAAACAACGTCACTGGATCCCAGTACAGGGAATTGAGAAAATAATCGATGCCCTGGCCGATCAGGAGACTGTCGGCGATGCCGGTATTCAGCTTGGCATAAGCGGTGTTCGGGAAAGGGAACCCGTAATAGAACAGGGAGAATAGCTCCCACAGGATCAACGGAGAAAAACCGGCAAACAGCAAGAGCAGATTTTTGCGCCACAGGCGGCGTTGCTGCCAGAACACATAGGCCAGGACGGGCGCTACCAGTAGTAACAAATCCAGCCGATTGCAGGCGATTAAGGCAGCGAGAAAAGAAAGGGCCAGCAGACTCGGTGTGTCGTCAAAGCTCTTCCAGAGGAAGAGCGCCAGCAAGAGGTGGCTGAGCGGATTTTCCAGACCCGACGTCGAATAGTCCACCAGGGCGCGCGATAAAACAATAGCCGCGCCAAACAGCGCGGCCGTCGCCAGGTCTTTCTTAAGCACTTTAGCCAGCAGCAGGCCGATCGCAAGTGCCGAGCCGGCGATGGAAATTGCCAGGGACAGGAAATACAGACCGTCGGTGGCTGCCGGGAATAACGCCTTGACGGGCACATACAGGGCAGAGAGCAGCAGCATCCAGAGCGGATGAGTGTAGGCCTGGACCCGCACAAATGGATTATAGGTCAGTCCATAGCCGGCTGTAAAATTCTCCACCGTCCTGAAAGTGATGTAAGCGTCATCTGATACCCAGGCACTGCGCGTAATGATAAATGCAAAGGTTAGTACCAGTAGGGCGGTCGTGAATCGGGAGTTACGCCAGGCGTACATAGTTGGCCGTATCGGAGAAGCGGGAGTCGCTGATCAGCGCCTGTCTATCGCGCCAAGATTCCGAGGTCGGCTCCAGCTGACGCGCCGCCGCAAATTCAAGCAGTGGATCGATCGGATAGTGGGACCACCGCCCCACCGGCCGGCAGCCGAAGTGCCGCCTACTGACCAACCATAACTGTGTCGTGAAAGAAGCCGACTTGCGGGGCCTGCATCGCGTCCGGCCCGTAATATCCCTGCAGGTAGAAGTCCTCCGGTTTCCAGCCCGTACCATCAAGGACACCCAAAGCCAGCCCAATCCGATGCCCATCCGGCAGCGGTTTGACGTTCACTACGAACTTGCCGTCGGGGCCAATGGTTCCCGTGCCAAGCGGCTCGCCCATGAAGGTTACATCCATGATGACGATGGGCACGCCGGCCGGCCCGGAGCCTCGTACCTCGGTGGCCCCAGCCGCGATAGGCCGCTCAAGGCGAAACGGCACGACGGCCGATGGTGCGGCCACCGCCGACGCCAGCGGGCTGACACCCGGCGTGACTGGACTGGCAGTGGGTTGCGGGCCGGGGAGCGTCGTGTCACAGCCCGCGGCCAGCACGATCAACAGCATTGAAACAGACAGCACGCGTCGCAAATTCATGGGAGATTATCTTCAGCTACGGGAATTTACAGCGGCGGGAATATACCATACAACCCTGCCCCCCGCAACCAAATAGCCGACAGGATATCAAGGCAGAAGAAGAGGCCATCCGTTGCCGGATGGCCTCTCGCTTGCCAATCATCCGGGCCGCGTTGAGTCAGATTACGGCGCCAGGTTGAAACCTTCGTAGTTGTTGGCGTCGCGCAGTGAAGTCCCGCCCGTCTGCGCCGCCTCGTTGGCAATCGCCACGATGGGCTGATCGCTGGTGATCGTCGCGCTGCAGGACACATTACCGCTGGAGAACGGATTCAGCGCAGTGAACGTGCCAGCCGGCATCGTTGACGGCTCGCGGAACAGCTTGGCCGCGCCCGCCGCAATCGTCTGCGGCGTTGAGATCGCCGTGAAAGTGGCCGCGCCACCGCAGGCGAAGGTCACCACCACATTGTTGGCCGTCGCGTTGCCGACGTTCTGGATCTGCAAACCGGTGCTGAAACCGAAGCGCCGATCCTTGAACAACGGCGCGCTCACCTTGGTAGTCGTGCTGTTGTTGGGCAGCGCCGAGTAGGTGGTGCCCGCCGCCGGGAAGCCGGTCAGATTGCCTTCATTCACGATCGCCACGATGTTGCCGGTGGCCGAGATCGTCGCCGAGCCGATGCAGTTGACCGGGAACGGGCTGGCAGCACCCTGCTGAACGAAAGTTCGCGACGCACCCGCCGGGACGGCTGTCGCCGACTCTGAGAAGTTGCCCGTGCAGCCCGTCGCGCCGACGTAATTAATGGTGATGTCAATCGGCCCGGCGCTGACGTTCTGCACCTGGATACCGGTGAAGCGGCCGAAGCGATTGTTCTTGACGATGGGCGCGAACACCGTGGTGTCGAAGTCCGCTGCCGTGAAGCCGCGCGTGCCATTCAGCACGGTGGCAACCGCCTGGCCCTGGATGTACTCAAGGACCGTGCCGGCCAGCGGCTGAGCCGAGGTAACCGTCAGGCTGCCGATGTTGTCGCGGCCACCCGCTCCACCGACGCTGGGAACGCCCGCGTCAATGGGGTTAATCAGCACCATCTTGTTAGGATCGACTGAGGCAACCGTCTTGGTGTAGGTGCCGCCCGTGTCCATCTTGAACACGGCCGTCACCGCCGCCGCCGCGGTGCCGGCGTTCTGGATGTAGAACGCCGTCGTCTTGCCGAAGCGGTTGTGCTTGACCAGCGGGAAGTAGAGGGCGGTGTCTGCAACTTCGGTGCCCTGATACTGCGCCGCCGCCAGGCCGCCCGGCACGCCCAGCGAGCCAGACTGGTTATTGGTCACGTTGACGATGGCCTTGATGGGCTGATCCGAGCTGACTACTGCCGACCCGACGAAGCCCGCCGGCATGCCGGCAAAGTTGCTGGGAATGAACGTGAAGGCCGCACCGGCCGCCACGGTCTGGCTCGACGTGTACGTCGAAGCCGATGTCGAGGAATACGCGGTCACGACGATGTTGGCGGTCGCGCTGCCCACGTTCTGGACCTGCTCGCCCGTCCACCAGCCGGTGCCGGGGATGCCGGTCTGGGCCGAGGCGGCCCCAACCAACGCCATCAGCATGGCTAAAGCGAGGGACACGGAAACGATTCTCTTCTTCATGTGCTTTCTCTCCAAATTAGAATTTGTGGCTCGGTTTACTGTCGAGGGATCGGTTTGTCGTTATGGCAATACCCGCCTCCCTTGCATATACTGCATGACCTGACAGCCTAAACTTTACTCCAACCAACCCTGTCAGGCAATAATCCATCCGGGTGATTGCCCGGATAAACCCTAATACGTCGGCTTTTTTAGCCTGGAAAGGATCGTCGAGTGCAGGATTTCACGATCGGTCGCCAGAAGGCCGCCCGTCATTAAAAATATCAAGACATAAACTGCTGCGCCGACCGGGATAGTGATTGCCATCGATAGGCCGCCCATCAGCCATAAAACTATTACCATAACGCCTGAGGCTAGGATCGGTCTTGACAAAACCTCATGAATTTTCAGTTTGATGATCCGACGGTATAAATATACATAACAGAGCGCTGAAGCCGAAAACTCAGATATGACCCTGGCGATGGCAGCACCGACAGCGCCATAGTGCGGTAACAGCAGCAAATTAAAGGCGACGTTACACAGTGCACTGACGACACCGATTTGAGCGATAACGTGCTGCCGATCATGCACCAGCAGCATTCTGACCGTAGGGGCATCAAGGAAAATGAAGATCAGCGAGACAACCAGGATTTGCAGCACCAGACTGGTTGGCGCAAATTTCGCCCCAAACACCAGGCTGACGATTTGAGGCGCCAACACCATGATTCCAATGACCATCGGCACGACCAGCGCGCTCAGATATCGCATCGACCGATCGTACAGGCGATTGAGTTTCTCAGGCGCCTGCTGGGCAAAGCGGGCCATCATCGGGTAGACCGAGAAACGATAGGCTTGCGAGAGCATGACCAGGCTGAAGGTCACCGTCGTCGCGGCGTTATACCAGCCCACATCCGATTCTGACCGATACACGCTCAGCAAAATGGTATCCACCTGCGCTTCCACCGTGGATAGCGCCGTGATGGCCAGAAACGACAAGATCGCCCAGCGGTGCTGAGCGATCAACCTCAGCGCCGATCGATCCACCCGTCCCAACGCGGCCCATCCGCCCATCAGCCGGATGGCCGCCAATGACATCGCCACCATCATCCCCACGCTGCCCGCCAGCCACATCCACACCACATCGCTGACCGACCCGCCCCGCGCGATAATCCACCCCGCAGCCGCCAGCTTCACCATATTCCCGATGCTGACGATCAGGGTCACCACTTTGAAGTGTCGCAGACCCAACAGTACAGCCTGCCCGACCAATAGCAGGCCGTCGGGCAGGATGGCCAGGGCCAGAATCGCCACCGGCGCCTGCGTAGCCGGCGGATAATCCAGCACCCGACCGAGCAGCAGCCACAAAGTCACACACGCCAGGGTCGACAAAATCGTGCGCAGCAGCAAAAAACTGACAAAGT
The DNA here is from genome assembly GCA_964550855.1 of uncultured Anaerolineae bacterium. Lineage (GTDB taxonomy): Bacteria > Chloroflexota > Anaerolineae > Fen-1058 > Fen-1058 > JAGOBP01. The sequence continues at coordinate 4,028 of CAZKBQ010000003.1, read as the reverse complement.
AGTCGGCTGCCCGATCGGTCTCGCGCGCCACCTGCCGCACGACAAAATCGTCCGCACCCCGCATCAGGGTCGTAAAGATCAGCAGATACGTCGTGGCCAGTGTAAACACGCCGGCCTGATCCGGCCCCGATACCCGGCCAATGATGATGAACACCACCACATTGGCAAAGCGCGGCGCCAGGTGGAAGATGATGGCAAACAGCGAGTCGCGGACTAATTCGCGGAACGTCTTCATGCGGATGCGGCCGGCTTCACCACGATACATGTGTAGCCGAAGGTCTCGTCCTTTTGGCGATCAAGTCGATCGAGATAGTAAAAGATGAACGGGAAAAACAGTTGAAAAATCACACCGAACAGCGCTCGCAGCGGAAAAGTCCAGCGGCGGCCGCGCATACCGCGCGGAAACAGCCAAAAGTTGATGTTGTGAAACTGAAACGCCAGAAACCAGAAATACCCGCCCATCGGCTCGATCGACTGCGGCTGCAGGCCGGCCCGGCCAAACAGATAGCGCAGCCCAAATGACGTATAACGATAGTAATCATGCGGCTTCTGATGCTGATGCCAGCTCTGCGGCACGGTCAAGAACAGACGGCCGCCGGGCTTCAGCACGCGCGCAATCTCCTGCAGCACCCGCAGCGGCTCCGGCACATGTTCCAGCACTTGCGTACACACCACCGCGTCAAACACATCCGCCCCAAAGGGAAGTTCAGTCAGGTTGCTGATGGCATCCAGATCGTGATAGTCCCACGTGCCATCCCCCACCGCCAGATCGACGCCGACATACCGCGTATGCGCAAACTCCGGCCGGTAGCGTCCCTCGCCCGCGCCCGCGTCCAGCACCCGCGCCCCGGCCGGCACCGTCGCCGCCACCCTGCCCACAAAATCCAACAGCGCAGTGTTATCCATCTCCACGCGGCGGCGCAGCCACATCGGCACGTAAGCGGGCAGTCGATGACCACGCCACTTCAGTTGATTGCGTTGAACAGGTTTGCCTGACATACTCTCACTCAACACGTTGATAGAACTCGGCCAACCGATCGGCGATCTGCTCCCAGCGAAACTCCCGCTCGGCCAGCGTCCGCCCGTTGCGACCTAGCGCCGCGGCCCGATCGGGCTCACGCAGCAATTCGCTCACTTTGTCGGCCAGATCATTCGGCTCCGGCCGGCAGATCAGCCCGAACTCGCCGCGCACGATCAAGTCCGCCACATCGCCCACCGCCGTCGCCACCACCGGTTTGCCGACGGCCATGTAGTCATTGACCTTCAGCGGAAATCGCCCACGATTGGCGCCGCTGTCGGCCAGCGGCAGCCAGCACACATCACACGCTGCCAGATACCGGTTGATCTCGGCCAGGTCCAGCTGACCCGTACGTATGACGGTTTCCGGCGCGGCCACCAGTTTCTCCACGGCGATATTACAGTAACCGGCCAACAGTAGCCGCGCGCGCGGCTCGCGCTGCCGCAGCGTCTCAAACGCTTGCGCCATCAGCCGCGCGTCGCGCTGAAAGATCGCACCGACATAGCCCACCACCGCCCAATCGAGCGGCCACCCCAGCCGCCGGCGCGCTTCATCCCGATCCTGCGGCTGGAAAACATCGACCTCACTGCCGTTCGGCAGGAAGAAAATCGACTCGGGTCTGACGCCCAGATCGATCGCCTTCTGCCTGAGCGTCGAATTGATCACCGTGGTGCCGGCCGCGCGTGTCCGAAAATGCTCCTCAAAATAGGTTTCGGCCGGTCGCAACATCGTGCGCAGCGCTGGATTGGGCCGCTCTTCAACCGAACCGCCCCGCCCGAACCAGTCGCACCAGTCCATCACCAGTTTTGCGCCGCGCCGCTGCCAGGCCAGCGCTGGGTAGATCACCGCCGGCCGCGACTCAAAGGCGTGCACCAGATCGAACCGTCGATCGCGCCCCCAGCGCAGCCGCGCCAGCACGTTCAACGGATCCCAACCGGCGCGCAGCGGCCCGCCCAGCCAGTCGGGTGTTTCGACGAGCGTCACCCCCGGCTGCGCATCGGCCGCGGTCGTGACCCCTCGTTGTCGGCGGCGGGCCGTGGACATCACTGTCACAGTGTGGCCGCCCCCGGCCAGACCACGCGCCAATTGCAGCGCACGCCAATACGTGCCTTTGCCGCTGACGCCAAAACAGATCATCAAGACGTTCACATCTCATCGTCCACGGTCGTTATCGGCAGGCGCCAGCCGTCACGCAGGCCGCGCCAGTACGCGCGGATCGATTCGAACCGGCGGCGCCGGGCCAGTTTCAGGCTGGTCTTGATCGCGCTCCCCAATCGATACGGCCCGACGATCAGCCACCGCCAGCCGCGAATATACTTGCGAAAGTAGCGCACGCTGTGCCGCGCCATCAAATAGCGCTCTCGCGGCGAGCCTGAGCCGCCGCCGCTGGCCGAGACCTTGTGCCACATCTTGGCCGACGGCACCATCAGCAGCCGGAAGCCGGCCCGCCGCGCTCGCACGCACAGGTCCACATCCTCGTAATAGATCGGATGATAGCCCGTATCGAACAGACCGATCTGTTCCAGCAGCGAGCGTTTCATCAGCATCGCGCAGCCGACGAGGAAATCGCGCTCGATCACCTGTTCCCACTGGCCGCGATCGAGTTGATTGTCGCCTTTGTGCGTCATCTCAAAAGTGATGGGGTGGCAATCACCGCCCACCGACCAGATGCGATCGGGCTCGTCGGCGTAATAAATCTTTGGCGACAACATGCCCACATCGGCTGGAGCGGCGTGCTTCATCAATTCATCCAGGATGTCCGGCTGCACGGTCGTGTCGTTGTTCATCACAAACACGTAGTCGGCGCCGGTGTTTAGGGCGTGCCGCAGCCCGACGTTGAAGCCGCCCTGAAAGCCCAGATTGTGCGCGTTGACGATCAGTGTCACCGCCGGATAACGCTCGCGCACCGCCTCGACCGTGCCATCCGTCGAGCCGTTGTCCACCAGGATGATGCGGTAATTGGGGTAGGTCAGCTGACTCAACGACGCCAGACATTCCAGCGTGTCTCGACGCTGATTCCACGTAAGCGTGATGACATCTATCCGCGGCGCGGCTTCCACGATCGATCCGTCCTGCCCGACAAATTACAGATAACCCAGCGCCCGCAGATGCTGCGAGATCAACTCGGCTTCTTCGGGCGTATATTCAACCGATCCGGCGGCGCCCGGTTCATTCACCGCTTGAACGTGCCCGGTTTCGGCGGTCAGCAGCATATCCGTCAGTACGCGCCCGTCCATCTCGATGGGCGGCACGAAGCCCAACAGCTGAAAGACCGTCGGGGCCAGATCGATCAATCGGGCGTTGGTGATCTCCACACCCGATCGGATGTGCGGCCCGTGCGCGATCAAAATTCCATCCGGCCGGTGCGCGCCGGTCAGCGGCTGATCACTCTCATCGGAAAAGCGCGGCTCTTCCAGTACGGGCTTCTGCTGTCGGCTGGAGCCGCGTCCCCAGTAATCGTAACCGCGCCCCCAGTAGGCGTACGTCGCCCATTGGATAATGATGTCCGGGGCCAGGTCCAGTTTGGCGCCGTGATAGAGCTCTTCACGCCGATATGCCCTGGCCACCATCGGTTGGCCGTTCTTTGGATCACGCAAGGTCATTAAGCCGTCGATGATGCGCTGGCGAACGGCTTCGTAGTCTTCCGGGCTGACGATGCCGTTCGGCTCGCGGCCCTGCAGATTGACACAGATGTTGCCGCCCGTGCCCAGACCGTAAGCCTGGGTCTGCGCCCAATCAATCGCCGACGTCACCAGCGCCGATTGAAATTCTTCCTGCACTTTGCCAAAACGCTGCGCGCCCAGCCGACGGCGAACCGCCCATTGCCAGCGCGGCGGCACGTAGCGTTGATAAACCTTCGCCGCCGCGCCCAACACCCGTGAGCGCCATCGTCTCATCGGGCCGATTTGAGCGGTCTGAAAATGCAGCAGGTTCTGTTGCGCCAGCCACTCATTCAGATTGACCATCCACTCGAAGCGGCCCGCGCCGTGATCCGACAGGATGATCACGT
>CAZKBQ010000002.1:0-180467 GCA_964550855.1 uncultured Anaerolineae bacterium | reverse complement strand
AGCCGCTCCACGACCGTGCGGGTGATGGACAAGCCCACCCCCACGCCCGAGGTCGTGAAGTCGCCCGCGGCGCTGCCGCGATAGAAGCGGTCGAAGATGTGCGGCAGCTCCTCGGCCGGGATGCCGGGGCCGTTGTCCGCCACGGTCAGCGTCAACCAGTCGCCGTCGGCGTCGCTGTGACGCGCGGTGCGCAGCGTGATGGCGCCGTGACGGGGCGTGTAGTTGATGGCATTCACCACGAGGTTAGACACGGCTTGCATCAAGAGCAGCGGATCGCCCCAGGCGCGCGGCAGCTCGCCGGCCGGCTCGGTGGTCAGCGTCAGGTCGCGGATGGCGGCAGCGCTTGAATGAGTCGTGATCTGATCGCGCACCAGCTGGTTGAGATCGATCGGCTGGAAATCGACAGGCAGCCGGTTCATATCCAGATCCGAGATCTTGAACAAATCCTCGATCAGCCGATGCAGTTTATCGGCGCTTTCGCGGATAACCTGACGGTACCGGGCCTGCTTTTCCGGTTTGCCGTGTTCCATCAGCTCGATGAAGATCTTGAGGCTGGTCAGCGGCGTGCGCAGCTCGTGGCTGATGCGCGACACGAATTGATCTTTCAGTTGATTGAGTTCGCGCAGCTGCTGGTATGCCAGGTTCAGATCGCGGGTGCGCGCGGCCACGTGCTGTTCCATCTCCGCGGCATGCTGCTGAATGGTCTGATAGAGCCGCATCTGCTCGATCGCCACCGCCGCCTGATCGGCCAGCAGACTGGTCACACGGATCTGATCGTCAGTGAAGCGGCCGGTCTGCTGCGCGTCGGTCACGTTCAGCACGCCCAGCACGCGCTGCCCAATTTTCAACGGCACGCCCAGCACCCGCCGGAACACATCGCCGTTGTACACCGGCGCGCGCCCGGGCCAGACGCTGTAGTCTTCCACCGTCAGGGGCTGCCCGGTCTGAGCGACCACACCGGACAGACCCTCGCCCAATTTGAGCAGCGTGCCCTGATAATTGCGAGGCAGGTTGTAGCTTACCACCAGTTCCAGCGTTTGATGATCGGGCTTCAGCAAGTACAGGCCGCCCATGTGCGCGCCCAGCAGTGAAACTGCGCGCCGCACGATGGCTTCCAGCAGCGCGTGCAGGTCGCCTTGCGTGTTGATGTCCAATGCCGTCTCATACAGCGCGGCCAGTTCCCGGGCGCGCTGGGCCAGCGCGGCTTCCGCCCGTTTGCGCTCAGTAATATCCCAGAACATGCCCTGCACGCCGATGACACGCCCGTCGCCGGCGAAGATGGGGGTCTTGATGGTCTGGACGTAGGTGGGCACGCCTTCTTTGGTTTGATGAATCTCTTCCGTCTCAAACGCGCGGCCGGCGGCCATCAACCGCCGATCGTCTTCCCGGTATTTTTCGGCCAGCGCCGGCGGATGCAGATCGAAGTCGGTCTTGCCCACGATCTCGGCCAGCGTCTTGTTCTGTCCCTGACAGAAGCGCGTGTTGGCAAAAGTAAAGCGCCCCTCGGCATCCTTGCGGAAGATGCTGACCGGCAGCGTCTCCACCAGCGTATGATACAGCACTTCCGAAGTCCGCAGCGCATCTTCGGCCTTCTTTTGTTCAGTGATGTCGGTGGTCACGCCCAGGACGGCGGGCTGCGTCAGGCCGGAAAACTGAAAGGGAATCTTGGTCGTCTGGAAAACGCGCGTTTGGCCCGAAGCGTCCGTGTTGCGCTCCTCAGGGATGAACATCGGCTGGCCGGTCTCGACGATGCGCAGGTCTTCGGCCCGGAAGCGCTCGGCGTCAGCCGCCGACGGGTTGACGTCGGCGTCGGTGTGGCCGGTCAACTGCTCGACGGTGACGCCGAAGCGGCGGGCAGTGGCTTCATTCGCCAGCAGGTAGCGGCCTTCGCTGTCTTTGGCGTAAATGGAGTTGGGTACCAGGTCGATGACCTGCCGCAGCTGCGCTTCGCTCAGCCGCAAGCGCTCTTCGACGAGTTTCCGCTCGGTGATGTCGGTGAACACCGCCACGGTGCCGATGAAGACGCCGGTTGCCACGTCAAAACGCGGACTGCCCGCCACCAGCACCGGCAGGCGCGTGCCGTCGCGATGCAGCAGAACCAGCTCATAGCGGCTGGCCTGGCCGGCCTGCCGCTGCTGATCGATCGCTTCGACGATGGGCCACTGATCGGGCGGCATGACGGACGTCCAGTGTTGATCGATCAATTCGTCGGGCGTGTAACCCAGCAGGCGGGCAGCGGCCGGATTAACGAACGTTATGCGACCGGCTGCGTCCTCCAGCACGATGCCCTCGGCCATATTCTGCACGATGTTTTCGTTGAACTCTTTCAGGCGCCGCAATTCGTCTTCGGCCTGGCGACGGGCGGTGACGTCGCGCAGGGTGATGACGCGCCCGATGGCGACGCCGCGCCGATCGGTCACCGGGTTGATGCGCAATTCCAGCCAACGTGCGCCCACTTGAAGTTCGGCCTGGGCCTCGGTCAGATCGCGGTATCGTTCGACCATCTCCGGCCACGCGGCAAAAACGTCGTCGGCCAGATCGCCGATCGGGGCCGCCGACAACCCCAACAGCCGCCGTGCGGCCTGGTTCATGTCGATGACGCGCCGACGTTGATCCAGCACGATCAAGCCATCATCCCAGCCTTCGACGATGGCTTCGCGCGCGATGGGGGTAAGATCGAACAATCGATAGCGCAGCACGCCCACGGCCAGCAAGGCGCCCATCACGGCAAATGACAAGGGAGTGACATCCAGGCCGGGGATGGGGCTGAGATCGAAGACGTAGATGATGCTGCCCAACCACGGCGCCAGCGCGGCCATCAGCACCACGATGGTCTGAGAGCGATAGACAAAGTGGGCCTGACGCAGCGCGCGCAGCAAGACGATCGTGCCGATCAGCACGGCGGCGTAGAGATAGGCAATGATCAGCCAGAAGGCGGGGCCGTGTACATAGATGAGCAGATTGTCGCCGACGGGGCTGGGGATGAAGCCGACCCAGAGCAGATGATGAAAGTCGTTCGTCCAGGCCAGCGCGATGCCGATGGCCGGCACGATCATCAGGGCCAGGATGGTGCGCGGCGTGAGCCACCGCGTATGGCGGCCATAGTCCAGGGCGAAAATCAGGAAGAGCACCGGCGACGTCATCGCGCCAAAATACTGCACGCGCGACCAGAACACTTTGTTGGGGATGCCGACCGCGGCCGCTTCCAGCGCGCCGGTCAGCGCGAAGATCGTGCAGGCCATCGTCAGGGCGGCCAGCGTCCGCGCGCCGCGCGCCGGCCGCCGCTGCCAGGCATACAACGCGGTTCCGGCGGCAATCGCCGTTGACGCCAACATCAACAGCACGTAGATCGTCAGTCGCCAGTTCATCACCGGTTAGTTTACAACAAGCGCCTTGAAAAAGCATAGCCCGCCGCCGAGGTCCCCGGAACGCAATTGCGGGCGCCGGCCCGGCGCAGGCCGGCCAACCCCCGCAAATGTCAGGCAGCGTTGACGCACCGACGTCAGCAGATGCGCGGCAGCAATTCGCCCATCAGCACATCGACGACGCGATGACTGCCGATGGCGGTCTTCAGGAGGACGCGGCCCGGCGAAGTAGATTGGACTTCGCCGATGACGACCGCCTCTTCGCCATAGCGCGTGCGGCGCATGATCTCCAACACCCGATCGGCCTCTTCGCGCCCGACGATGGCGAGGAGTTTACCTTCGTTGGCGATGTAAAGCGGATCGAAGCCCAGCATCTCGCAGGCGGCACGCACGGCAGGGCGCACCGGCAGAGACTTCTCGTACAACGTTATCCCCACGCTCGATTGTCTGGCGATTTCGTTCAGGGTGGTCGCCACGCCGCCGCGTGTGGGATCGCGCAGTACGTGAATTTGATCGCTCACGTCGAGCATGGCCCTGATCAAATGGTTGAGCGGCGCGACATCGCTCTGCACGTCGGCGTCGAAGCCCAATTCGCCGCGCGCGCCCAGCACCGCGATGCCGTGATCGCCCATCGGGCCAGAGAGGATCACCACGTCGCCGGCTTGCGCCAACGCCCCGCCGATCTCGATCCCTTCTTCGATCAGGCCCACGCCCGTCGTGTTGATGTACAGCCCATCGGCTTTGCCCTTCTGCACGACCTTCGTGTCGCCGGCGATGATAGACACGCCCGCTTCAGCGGCGGCCGCCTGCATCGACGCCACGACTCGATCGATTAACTCAAATTCCACGCCTTCTTCCAGAATGAAGCCCGCCGTCAAATACTTCGGCGTCGCCCCCATCATCGCCACATCGTTGACCGTGCCACACACCGCCAGCCGGCCAATATCGCCGCCGGGGAAAAACAGCGGCCACACCACGTGCGAATCGGTGGAGATGGCCAACCGCGTGCAGGTGTTGATCTGCGCCACGCCGGCGTCATCGCCCGCGCGCAGGATAGCGTTATCAAAGACAGGCAGGAACTTCTTCGCAATGAGATCGTGCGAGAGTTTGCCGCCACTGCCATGCCCTATCACCACCCGATCGCGCTGTTGCACGGGCGGCGGGCAGACGGGGCCTTGAATGGAAACCGGTTCGTCGGTCATGACTTACCCTTTAACAAGTCATGCGTAACGAGTAAAACGGCGTCCTCCACACATTACTCGTTACTCATTACTCGTTACTCACCACTCATCACACAGTGCGATACCGATAATACGCTGCACACGCGCCTTCGCTGCTGACCATCGTCGCGCCGAGGGGATGTTCCGGCGTGCACTCTTTGCCAAAGGCGGGACACTCATTGGGCTTTTTGCGGCCCTGCAGCACGAGGCCGCTGATGCACAACGGCGATTCCTTGGTGTTGATCGCGCCCACATCGAAGCGCAGTTCGGCGTTGAAGTCGTCGTATTCTTTGCGCAAGCGCCAGCCGCTCATGGGAATCGTGCCGATGCCGCGCCACTTGCGATCGCACTCTTCGAAAACTTGTTTGATGATCTGTTGTGCCGGCTTGTTGCCTTCCAGCGTCACGGCGCGGCCGTAAGCGTTCTCGACCTCGTGTTGGCCCGCTTCCAGCTGCCTCACGGCTTTCAGAATGCCCTCAACCAGATCGACCGGCTCGAAGCCTGTGACCACGATCGGGATTTTGAACTCGTCCGCAATCGGCGGATATTCCCAGTAGCCCATCACGGCGCAGACGTGGCCCGCCGCCAGAAACGCCTGCACCTGATTGTACGGCGATGACAGAATAGCGCGCATGGCCGGCGGCACGCGCACGTGCGACACGAGGATCGAGTAGTTCTTGATGCCCAGCTGCTTCGCCTGCCAGACACTCATGGCGTTCGCGGGCGCGGTCGTCTCGAAGCCGATGGCGAAGAACACCACTTGTTTCGCCGGGTTTTGCTGCGCGATCTTGACCGCATCCAGCGGCGAATACACGACGCGCACGTCGCCGCCGTCGGCACGCGTGCGGAAGAGATCTTCATCGGACCCCGGCACGCGCAGCATATCGCCGAAGGAGCAGAAGATCACATCGGGCCGCGCCGCAATCGCGATCGCTTTGTCGATCAGTTCGAGCGGCGTCACGCACACCGGGCAGCCCGGTCCGTGGATCAACTCCAGGCCATCCGGCAGCAGTTCGTCGATGCCGTGCCGCATGATCGAGTGCGTCTGCCCGCCGCAGATTTCCATCAACGACCACGGACGTGTGATCACGCGCTTGATCTCGGCGATGCCCTTGTGAACCAGTTCGGCGTCGCGATATTCATCCAAATACTTCATGGTCTGTTCCCCACCAAAGCTAGCGCGCCAGGCGTAAAACGTAAGACGGCTCGCGCTTCGTGCGTTACGTTTTATGCCCTACGCGTCACTCCGCCGGCATGGTCTTGAACACGTAATCCCACACCGGCGACGTGACGCCGAAGCGCGCATTCTCGGTCTTGAAGTGGTGCAGCATGTGATGCTTCTTCAGGAACTTGTAATAGCGATTGTGCAGCGGCCAGTGGTGCGTGGCGTAGTGCGTCAGATCGTAGATCAGGTAGCCGGTCAGCGTGCCCGCGAAGGTGGGCGCCACCCACAACGGCGCGTTGAGCAGCGTGCCGAATATCAACGTGAACAGGCCATAGAACACGAACGCCAGCGGAACACTGACCACGGGCGGCATGACCAGCCGCGTCTTCAAATTCGGCTGGGCGTGGTGCACGCCGTGAAACAGGAACACAATGCGCTCCATCGTCGGCGTGCGCGGCGGAAAGTGAAACACAAAGCGGTGCATGGTGTATTCGGCAAATGTCCAGATGAACAGCCCCAGCACGAAGGCGGGCAGGAGGATCAGGCCGGCCGCCTGCTGAACGGCTGCGATCAGGAACAACACAATGACAGGCGACCAGATGACAACAATGGCCTGCGGCGTGATGTGCGTAAAGAACTCCAGAAAATCGGACTTGAACAACCTGATCGGTACATCGCTATAATCGATTGGGTAGTGCGTCGTTGGCGGCATACATCCTCCCGATTGATCAGCGCCCGCCGGCGCGTTAAGGTGCGGTCAGGGTCGCGGCCTCTTCACCCAGTTCTTCGCCCAGCGCGTCGATGTCGCGCAGCAACTGCAGCGTCTCCAACGCCTCAGCCTCGTCCAGCAGGTTAAGCGCAAAGCCCACGTGAATGATCGTGTAATCGCCGACCTTCGCCTCCGGCACGTAGCTCAGGCACACTTCCTTGGTCACGCCGCCGAAATCGACCTTGCCCATTTGCAGGCCGCCGGCTTCGTAGATGTCGATGATTTTCCCCGGGATTCCCAGACACATCTCATCCTCCTTTCAGCGTAAACTCCCATTCGCAAAAGCAACCGTCGATCGGATCGGGCGGCGCGTGGACGGGCGTCGTTTGAATACGCGGATCAACGGTGCGCGCAAAGCCGGCGTACTCCACCAGCCCGACCGGTTTGCAGGCGAACGGCGCCAATCCTTTGCGCTGCCGCGCCTGCTGCACCCGGCATTCCACCATGCGGAAGCGCAGCGTATGATCGTCAATCCATTCCGCTGCCTGCACATTCACGCCCGCATACAAACGATATTTCAGCGCGCGCTCCAGCGCCGGCAGCCCGCCGTCGGCCTCAATGCCAAAGGCCTGCATGATGCGCCGGGCCTCGATCGGCGAGAAGCGTTCCCACGAGCGCGTGTCCAGTTCCACCGCCGTCTCCATGCCCAGCTTCTCCTCGGCGGCCAGAAACCAGCAGCCGTCGTGCGCCAGCCAGTTCTTGGCATAAACATCCAATAGCTTGATCAGTTCGTCGCGTGACAGATCTTCAAATGACACAGACTGCTCCTGTAGCGTAGTGCGTAAAGACCTCACATTTCACGTTTTGCGTTTTACGCTTTACGTTTTACGCTTTACGTTTCACCCTTCACCTTGCCCGCGCCGCGATCGCCGCCTGCCCCAACGCCAGGCCGCCGTCGTTGGGCGGAACCAATCGGTGGGTGTACACCGTAAAATCGGCCGCCCGCAGAAGATCAAGCGTTTTCCGAAGCAGCGTCACGTTCTGCCAGACGCCGCCGCTCAACGCCACCTCATTCAGGCCGCGATCGCGCCGGATCGTTTCACAGACCGATCGGACGGCCTGCGCCAACCCGGTGTGAAACCGCGCCGCAATCGCGGGCACGGGCACGCGCTGCTGCACATCGCGCACCACGGCGCGGATGACGGGCGTCGTGCCAATGAAGCCGTCTTGCAGCGCAAAGTCATAGGCTGACTCCTCAGCCGGATCGCACAGCGCTTCAAACTCGATGGCGGCCTGCCCTTCATAGTTCACCTGCTGGCGCACGCCACAGATCGAGGCCACCGCATCGAACAATCGCCCCATGCTGGACGTGAGCGGCGCGTTCTTGCCGATCTCGATCTGCCGGGCGATGGCGGCCTGCTCGATGGGGTTGGCCGCTTCGGTGCACGGCAAGTCCAGCGTCCAGGCGATGCCGGCCTGACGCAGATAGCTCAGCGCGATGCGATAGACGTGGCGCGTGGCCGCGTCGCCGCCGGGCAGCGGCACGTATTCAAGATGCGCTGCGCGTTCGTAGCCGTGATAATCGGCCAATAGGAATTCGCCGCCCCAGATCGCGCCGTCATCACCATAACCGGTGCCGTCGAAGGCCACGCCGATCACCGGTCGATCGCCGCTCAAGCCATTCTCGGCCAGACAAGCTGCGAGGTGCGCGTGATGGTGCTGCACGCCCACGGCGCGCAGGCCCTGCTTCTCGGCGCGGCGCAGCGCGTAACGCGTCGCCAGATAGTTGGGATGCAGATCGTAGGCGATGATCTCCGGCCGGATGCGAAACAACCGCTCGAAGTATTCGACGCCGCCCTCAAACGATTGCAGCGTTTCGTAGTTCTCCAGATCGCCGATGTGATGGCTTAGGAAGGCATAAGCCTCACGCGTCACGCAGAAAGTATTTTTGAGTTCGCCGCCCACCGCCAAAATCGGCGGCGCGTCGAACGGCAGTTTCACCGGATATGGCGCGTAGCCGCGCGACCGGCGGATGGGCAATTCCCGCCCTTCAAAGACGCGCGCCACCGAATCATCGCAGCGGGTGTGGATGTCACGGTCGTGCAGCAGAAAGGCGTCGGCCAGCGTGAACAGCCGTTCCAGCGCTTCAGCGTTATCGGTGGCGATGGGTTCTTCGCTGAGATTACCGCTGGTCATCACCAACGGGTGAGGGACACGGGCCGAAGGATGACGTTCGCGGCCGGCGAAGAGCAGCTCGTGCAGCGGCGTGTAGGGCAGCATCACGCCCAGCGTCGATTGGCCGGGCGCGACATGCACCGAGACGGGTGAATCGGCTTTGCGGCGCAGCAGCACGATGGGACGCTCTTTCGATTCGAGCAGCGCCCGTTCTTCGGCCGAAACTTCGCAGAATGATTCAATTGCTTCAACACTCGCCGCCATCAGCGCAAACGGCTTATCGACGCGCCCTTTGCGTTCGCGCAAGGTTTTTACGGCTGCGTCGTTCGTCGCGTCGCAGGCCAGGTGGAAGCCGCCCAATCCCTTTATCGCGACAATCTGACCCCGGGCCAGTCTCTCGCGCGCCTCCTCAATTGCCGATTCGCCTGCTCGCTTGAGCGTTGACTCGCCTTGTTTCCCTGAGTTCTTATCGACCAGCCAGACCTTCGGCCCGCACTTCGGGCACGCCACCGGCTGCGCATGAAACCGGCGATTCAGCGGATCGGCGTATTCCTTGGCGCAATCCTCACACATGACGAAGTCGGCCATCGTCGTCAGCGGCCGATCATAGGGAATATCCTTAATGATGGTGAAGCGCGGTCCACAGTTGGTGCAGTTGATGAATGGATAGCGATAGCGCCGGTCGGCCGGATCGAACAGTTCGCGGCGGCAATCGTCGCACAGCGCGATGTCGGGCGAGATCGGCATGAAGTCGTCGGGGCGGGCCACCGAATGGCGAATCTCGAACGAGGTGAAGCCGTTTGGCGCGGTGTCGCTGGCCTCGATCGAATCGATGCGGGCCAACGGCGGCGCTTCGCGCGACAGGGCCGCCACAAACCGATCGAGCTGTTCCACCGGGCCGTCCACTTCAATGTCCACGCCCGCCGAGGTGTTGCACACCCAGCCCGCCAGCCCGTAGCGCGCGGCCAGAGCATAGACAAAAGGTCGAAAGCCCACGCCCTGCACGACACCAGAAATGTGGATGCGCTTGCCGGTAAGGATGGCGTTCATCGTCGAAATCATCGGTTCGTAACGAGTAATGAGTAAGGAAACGTCTCGTTACCCATTACCCATTACTCGTTACTCGTTACTCATTACTTTTCACTTGCCCTGCCAACCACTGAGCCCACGCCGCCACCCCTTCCCCCGTCCGACACGAAATGGGGAAAGTGATCACGCCCGGATTAAGCATCTCCACGCCGCGTCGGAAATAATCCATGTTGAACTCGACGTAGGGCAAGAGATCGATCTTGTTGATGATCAGCGCATCGATACCGCGATAAATGCCGGGATACTTGTACGGCTTATCGTCGCCCTCGGCCACGCTGGCGATGAGCACGTTGACGTGCACCCCCAGCGCAAACGAGGCGGGGCAGATGAGGTTGCCCACGTTCTCCACGATCAGCAGATCGATCTGACCGAGCGGCAGCTGCGGCAGCGCGTTGGCCAGCATCACCGCGTCGAGGTGGCAGTCGCCGCCGGTGTTGATCTGCACCGCCGGCATGCCGGCCGCCATCACCTTGTCGGCATCGATGGTCACCGCGGCCGTGTCGCCTTCCACCACGCCGATGCGAGTGCGCGGGCGCAGCGCCTCGATTGTCCGCAGGATGGTGCTGGTCTTGCCCGCGCCCGGCGAGGCCATGATGTTCAGGCCCAGGACGCCGGCACTATCCAATCGGGCGCGGTTTTGTTCCGCCAGCCGGTCGTTGGCACTGAGGATTTTTTCAACCACCGCTACGCGCGTCGTCGTCATGTGGCCGCTCTCACTTGTTCGTCTGCCGTCTCAACTTCAATGCTGTCGAGGTAGAACTCCTCGCCCTTTATCACTTTCACTTGTTCACTATGGCAGTTGGGACAGCCGGTCAATTCACCGTCAAGCGTGTAGGTTTGCGAGCAGTTCAGACACTGCAATTCAGCGGGCACGCGCTGAAAGTGCAGCCGCGCGCCTTCGCACAGCGTGCCTTCACTGATCATGTCCCAGTAGAACTGCACCGACTCGTCCACGATGCTGGACAGCCGACCGATGACCAGGTACAGGTCTGTCACCCGCACCGCGTTGACACGCCGCGCGTGTTCGCTGGCGACGTTCAAAACGCTCTCCGTAACCGCTAACTCGTGCATTGGGAATTTTCCGTAAACTTCATCAGCAAAATTGTCCCCGATGCTGCGCCTCATGAGTAGTGATCACCATCACCCCGAAAACGTGCAAATTGTCATCGATCAGACCGGCGCGCCACCACGCTGGCCACCGCGCGCGGATGGTGACCGGCGCGATCGATCCAACCTTCACGATAGACCAGGATGTCCAGACCGGCCAGCAGCTCGCGCGCTTCGCCGGGCGCGAGCAGATAATCGGGGTTGAAGTCGGGCCGATAGATCACCGTGTCCTTCAGGAGCGATTCGAAGATCAGCACGCCGCCCGGCCGCAATAAGTGCGGATACTGACGACAGAGCGGCCGCGACAAAAAGTAGAAGTTGAGGATCACGTCAAAAACCCGATCGGGCCAGCTAAACCGATCGAGATCGATTACCGCCGCCCTCAACTGCGGATAGCGCGCTTTGGCGTGTCGCACAGCCACCTCGGAGACATCCACGCCGATCACGTCGAGGCCGCGGTCGATCAGCACAGCGGCATTGGCGCCCAGCCCCATCGCCGCGTCCAGCGCCAGCCCGCGCGTCGGCAGATGATGCGCCTGTTCGATCAGAAAATCGCGCGGCTGATCGGTGATCGAATCGGCTTGCGTCAGATAGCGCTCATTCCAGCGCGCGGCATCCGTGTGAGACATGGCATCCTCAAGGCTTCATTGTACACCACTCGCCTGCCGGCGGGTGGTATAATACAGGCCAGCCCGGTTGTCTTTCATGCACCTATGACGGATTCACTTCCAGTTCACACACTGGTAGTCGGCTCACAGCTGGTGGACGATCCGCACGCGGCGGCCCTCCTGGCCGATGCGCACGCGCTGGGCTTGACGCGCGTGACGCGCCTGGAAATATTCGACTTGTACTTCATCGAGGGCGATGTCACCCTGCCCGATCTCCGGCGCTTAGCCGCCGAGCTGCTCAGCGACCCCGTCGCCCAATCCGCCCGATGGCGGAGTGTCGAAAGCGACGGGGTCGCTTCTTTTACGGGCGGCGTCATCGAAACCGCGCTGCGCCCCGGCGTGACCGATCCCGTCGCCGAGCAGATCGTGCGGTGTGCCCGGCTGATCGGCGTGGCCGGCGTCGAACGCGCCGCGACCGGACAACGTTTCATCGCGCACGGCGATCTTGACGCAGCCGACTGTCACACGCTGGCCCAACGCCTGCTGGCCAACGCCGTGATTCAGCGCTATACCCTCGGCCCGATTGATCCTGCCTTCCCCCACCCGGCCGAGTCATCAGGCGAAGTTGAACTCATCCCGATTCGGGACCTCGCCAACGAACAGCTCCTGGCCCTCTCGCGCGATCGCCGCGCCGCGCTCGATCTGGCCGAAATGCAGGCGGTTCAAGCCTACTATCGATCGATCGAGCGTGACCCGACCGATGTGGAATTTGAGACGATCGCGCAGACGTGGAGCGAGCATTGTGTGCACAAGACGTTCAAGGCGAGGATAGAGCTCAGGAATCAGGAATGGGGTGGAGATCAGGAGACCGCAATTATCGACGGGATTCTGAAGACTTACATTCGGGCCGCTACTGAGCGCATCAACGCGCCGTGGGTGCGATCGGCGTTTGTGGACAACGCGGGCATCATCGATTTTGACGACGACTACGAAGTCTCGTTCAAAGTGGAAACGCACAATCACCCGTCGGCCATCGAACCGTTCGGCGGGGCGAACACGGGTGTGGGCGGCGTCATTCGCGACGTACTGGGCGTGTCGGCCAGGCCGATTGCGGCTACGGACGTGTTGTGCTTTGGCCCGCAGAATCTTGATCCCGACAAGTTGCCGAAGGGCGTGCTGCATCCGCGCCGCATCCAGTCAGGCGTGGTGGCCGGAGTGCAGGACTACGGCAACAAGATCGGCCTGCCCACCGTCAACGGCGCAATTCTGTACGACGACGGCTACACGGCGAATCCGCTGGTTTTCTGCGGCTGCGTGGGCCTCGCGCCCAAGGACAGCCATCCGCGTGAGCCGCAGTCGGCCGATCGGGTGATCGTGCTGGGCGGGCGCACCGGCCGTGACGGCCTGCGCGGCGCAACTTTTTCGTCGATGACGATGGATGCGCAGACCGGCGAAGTGGCAGGCGCCTCCGTGCAGATCGGCGACCCGATCACGGAGAAGGGTTTGATCGAAGTGATCGTCCGCGCGCGCGACGCAAAGTTGTATCACGCCATCACCGACTGCGGCGCGGGCGGCCTGTCGAGCGCCGTGGGCGAGATGAGCAGCGTCGGCGGCGCGGATGTCGATTTGAAGCGCGTGAAGTTGAAGTATCCCGGCCTCGCGCCGTGGGAAATCTGGTTGAGCGAGGCGCAGGAACGCATGGTGCTGGCCGTGCCGCCGGCTAACCTGGCCGCGCTGCAGGCGCTGTGCGACACCTTCGACGTGGAACTGACCGACATCGGCGCCTTCACCGATACGCGCCGGCTCGTCGTGCGCTACGACGAGCGGATCGTGCTCGATCTGGCGAATGAGTTTCTGCACGACGGGCTGCCGCGCCGCTCATTGTCGGCTGAGATAAAGCGGGAGGCAAAAGGCAAGAAGCAGGCTGCCTCGCGTTTTACGTTTTACGCCCTGCGCCATGCGCCTGACGCCAACTGGAATTCGGTTCTGCTGGCGCTCCTGGCCGATCCCAACATCGCCTCAAAAGCCCGTGTTATTCGCCTCTACGATCACGAAGTGCAAGGCGGCACAGTCGTCAAGCCGCTGACGGGCGCACGCGATGACGGCCCCTCGGATGCGTGCGTGTTGAAGCCGTTTGGGACGAAAGGCGCGCGCGGCATCGTGCTGTCCAACGGCCTCAACCCTGACTTGGGGAAAGTCGACGCGTACGCGATGGCGATCAGCGCGATCGACGAAGCGATCCGCAACGCGGTGGCGGTCGGCGCGGACCCCGATCGGATTGCGCTGCTCGACAATTTTTGCTGGGGCGATCCGCTGCGGCCTGAGACGCTGGGTTCGCTCGTCGAAGCGGCGCGCGGTTGTCACGATGCGGCGGTGGCTTATGGTGCGCCGTTCATCAGCGGCAAGGACTCGCTCAACAACGAGTATCTCGGCATAGACGGGCTGCGGCACGCGATCCCGCCGACGTTGCTGATCTCGGCCATCGGCCTGATCGATGACGTGAATCAGGCTGTGACGATGGACGCCAAGGAGGCGGGGAATGCAATCTACTTGCTGGATGCGGGCGGCAAGACGCCAGAGGCAGATCACGCTTTGCGGGTGACGCATCACGCACCAGCCGCGTATCGCGCGCTGCATCGCGCCATCCGGGCCGGCCTGGTGCGGGCGTGCCACGACCTGAGCGAAGGCGGGCTGGCAGTGGCGGCGGCCGAGATGTGCATCGGCGGCCGGTTGGGCCTGGATCTCACGATCGGATCTGAAGAACCCGCCCGGTCGCTGTTCCGCGAGGCGAATAGTCGTTTGCTGATCGAAGTGCGCCCTGAAGATTGCCGTGCGTTTGAAGCGTGCTTCGATCGCGCTTTCATCCGCCGCCTCGGCGTGGTGACGGATGAACCGCGCTTGAGCATCGCAGCCGCTATGCCGCTCATTTCGCTGGCGATCGATGAATTGGTCGCGGCATGGAGTCCCGCCACATGATCACGATTCGGCCTGTCACCATCGACGACGCGGCAGCCTTTCTGGCGCTGCGCCAGCACATCGACGTTGAGACGAAATTCATGATGCTGGAACCCGGCGAGCGCCAGACGACGGTCGAACAGGAGCGCGAGCGCATTGCGGCCATGCTGCGGGCCGATAATAAGATGACGTGGGTGGCCGAAGACGACGGACAGCTGGTCGGCTGGCTGTGGGCCAACGGCGGCGACTATCGCCGCAATCATCACAATGTCCACATTGTCATCGGCCTGCGCGAATCGCACACGGGACGCGGCCTTGGCACGCGCCTGTTTGAAGCGTGCGAACAATGGGCACGCCAGAACCATCTGCACCGGTTGGAACTGGTGGTGATGACGCACAACGCGCGCGGCATCGCGTTGTACAAGAAGATGGGTTTTGAGATCGAAGGCGCGGCTCGCCACTCGATGCAGGTCGATGGCGAATACGCCGATCTGTACTATATGAGCAAACTCCTGTCATGAAACCGCGTGTTTTGATAGTGCACGCCGACGGCACCAATCGCGATCATGAAGCGGCGCAGGCGTTTGAACTGGCAGGCGCAGCGCCGGAGATCGTGCACGTGAATCAACTGCGCGCCCGCGCGAAGCTATGGAGCGATTACCAGCTGCTGGCGATCCCGGGCGGTTTCTCCTACGCCGATGCGCTGGGCGCGGGCAAACTGCTCGCGCTCGATCTCAAGGCTTACTTCGCCGACGAAGTGGGGCGGTTCATCGACGACGGCAAGCCCGTCATCGGAATTTGCAACGGGTTTCAGGCGTTGGTGAAGTCCGGCTTGTTGCCCGATCCTCGCACATCACTCGTCACTCGCCACGCCACCTTGACCTTCAACGCTCGCGGCCACTTTGAGTGCCGCTGGGTCACGCTCAAGCCGCAGTCGCAGACGTGTGTGTGGACACGCGGCCTTGACGATTTGATCGCCTGCCCCATCGCGCACGGCGAAGGCAATTTCGTACTGAGCGATCCGAACGATTTGCAGCGGCTGCGCGCGTGCGATCAGATTGCGCTGACGTACACGCACGAAGACGGCCGCCCTGCTCATGGTGAGTATCCCGTCAATCCCAACGGCTCGATCGGCGACATCGCGGGTGTGTGCAATCCGCGCGGCAACGTGCTGGGGTTGATGCCCCACCCCGAAGATCACGTGTTTGCCTATCAGCATCCGCGCCGGACGCGGGGCGCACGCGGCCGGTTGGGGCTGAAATTGTTTGAGAATGGGGTAAGGTACGCGGAACAAATGTGAGTCTTCAACAGATGCCTGCGGCTGAATGGAAAAAGGATGCCGACCGGCGCCAAATCTTCTCCACGAGGAGTTGTCCATGTTGCTGAGCCAAGTTCAATCTCGCAGTTCCAATCCTACGCTGGTGCGCGTGGCAGCGATTGGCGTGTTTGCCGCCCTCACTGCGCTGACGGCCCGGCTAACCATCCCCCTGCCCTTTACGCCCGTGCCGATTACGCTGCAAGTAATGATCGTGCTGCTGGCCGGGTTGGCGCTTGGCGCGAAAGACGGCACATTGAGCCAGCTGATCTACGCTGCCAGCATCGCGCTTGGACTGCCATTCGATGCCAATGGACTGGGCGCGGCTGCGTTTGCTTCGCCGACTGCCGGTTACCTGGTTGGCTTCGTTGCGGGCGCCTTCGTCGCGGGCTACCTGGCCGAGCGCAGGCTGTATCGCAATCGTGCGCTGCGTCTGGTCGCCGGACTTGCGGGCGTGAGCGTGATCTATGTCTGCGGTGCGGCGTGGCTGACGTACACATTCCTCGGCGGTGACTGGGCCAGGGGCTGGGCGTTGGGTGTCGCGCCGTTTATCGCGGTCGATGTGGTTAAAGCGTTGATGGCCTCGGCCACCGCCGAAGGTGCGCGGCGATGGTTGAATCGAATGTAGGGATTGGCCTTGCGCCAGGGAGTTCACATGCTCACTACAGATCAAATTCGTGCCGTTTTGCCTGACGCCCTCGGCGAAACCCACCTGCCCCTGCCCGGCCGGCAGTCCGGCAAGGTGCGCGACTGGTATCCGCTGAGTAATCGGCGTCGCCTGCTCGTCACCACCGACCGGCTGTCCGCGTTCGATCGGATGCTGGCGCGCGTACCGTTCAAAGGTCAGGTGCTTAATCAACTCTCGGCGTGGTGGTTCGATCAGACGCGCGACGTGATCGCCAATCACCAGATCGACGTGCCCGATCCCAATGCCTTAATCGCCACGGAAGTCGAACCGTTCGCCGTGGAAGTGATCGTGCGCGGCTACATCACCGGCGTGACCTCGACCGCGCTGTGGTATCGCTACTCGATCGGCGAACGCGACATCTACGGCTACCATTTTCCCGACGGGCTGCGCAAGAACGATCGGCTGCCGGAACCCATCATCACGCCGACGACGAAGGGCGGCCCGACCGGTCACGACGAACGCCTGACCTGCGATGAGGTTGTGACGCACGGCCTGCTCGATCGGGCCACGTGGGATCAAGTGCAGGCGGCCGCGCTGGCCATCTTCAAACGTGGACAGGCCATCGCGCAAAACGCCGGTTTGATCCTGGTGGACACCAAGTATGAATTCGGTCGTGCGCCCGATGGGACGGTGATGCTCATCGACGAAGTGCACACACCCGATTCGTCGCGCTTCTGGAAAGCGGACTCATACGCCGGGCGCTTTGCCGACGGCGAAGAGCCGGAGAACTTCGATAAGGAATTCGTGCGGCTGGCGTATGCCGAACACGGTTTTCGCGGCGACGGGCCGATCCCGGCGATGCCGGACGACCTATGGATCGCGGCGAGCCAGCGCTACATCGCCATCTACGAGATGCTGACCGGGCAAACGTTTGTGCCCGGCGAGTATCCGGTGGAGCCGCGGCTGATGAAGATCGTTGGTAAGTTGGTCGATTAGGAGTCGGCAGCCGGGTGGATGTCCGCCAACTTACGAATCCACCACTCCACCAACCCGCTCACTTCCCGCCTACGGAGACACCTATGCCACAATCCCTCGTCGTCATCCTGATGGGCAGCAAAGCCGACGCCGCGCACTGCGAGAAAATCGCCGGGGCCGCGCGAGAATTTGGTCTGGACGTGGTGACGCGCATCGGGTCCGCGCACAAGACACCGGCGCACGTGATGAATCTGCTGCGCGACTACGAAGCCGATCCGCGCCCGAAGGTGTACATCACCGTGGCCGGGCGCAGCAACGCGTTGTCGGGTTTCACCGACGGCGCGGTGTGTGCGCCCGTCATCGCCTGTCCGCCGTCAAGCGAGGCCTTCGGCGGCGCGGACATATTCTCGTCGCTGCGCATGCCGTCGGGCATCGCGCCCGCCGTCGTACTCGAGCCGGGCAACGCGGCCCTGCTCGCCGCCAAGATTCTCGGCCTCAGCGATCCTGCCGTGCGCGACAAAGTGCTGGAATTTCAACGCAAACAGGCGGCGAGACTCTTGAGCGATGACAACGCAATGAGCAGTACGTAACAGGCTCACGTATTACGTATTACGTTTCACGTTTCACGTCGCACAAGAAACAGGCCAACCATGACAACCACCTTCGACGACGTTCCCAATGAAGAATGCGGCATCATCGGCGTGTACGCGCCCAACGAAGACGTCTCGCGCATGGCGTTCTTCGGCCTGTACGCGCTGCAACATCGCGGCCAGGAAGCGGCCGGCATCGCCGTGTCTGACGGCCGCCGCATGCGCCTGCATAAGGATGTGGGGCTGGTGTCGCAGGTCTTCAACGAAAGCAACCTCGCGCCGCTCCAGGGTCACTACGCCATCGGGCACACCCGCTATTCCACCACCGGTTCTTCCAACGCGCGCAATGCGCAGCCGTTTGTGATCGAGACGCAGCATGGGCCGCTGGGCGTGGCGCACAACGGCAACCTCGTCAACGCGGCCGACCTTCGCAGCGATCTGTTGAAGCGCGGCGTCGGCCTGTCGTCGTCGTCCGACAGCGAAGTCATCACCATGATGCTGGCCGGCGCCGACGGCGACACGTGGGACGAGCGCATCCGCAACACCATGCCCCACTGGCGCGGCGCTTACGCGCTGGTCGTCCTCACGCGCGACGGCGTGTACGCGGTGCGCGATCCGTGGGGCTTCCGCCCGCTGAGCGTGGGGCGGCTGCCCAGCGACGGCCACGTGGCCGCCTCGGAAACCGGCGCGCTGCGCACCCTGGGCTGCGTCGCCATCCGCGAAGTGAAGCCGGGCGAGATCATCACCCTGAGCAACACCGCCCTGCGAGTGCGGCAGGCCTTGCCGCCCGCGCCGCAGCTGGCCCGCTGCACCTTCGAACACATCTATTTTTCGCGCCCCGACAGCTTCTGGGATCGGCGGAATGTGCACGAAGTGCGTCAGCGGCTGGGCGAAGAGCTGGCCCGCGAAGCGCCCGCCGCAGCCGACGTCGTCATCCCCGTGCCCGATAGCTCGATTCCCGCGGCGATCGGCTACGCGCGCGCCGCCGGCCTGCCCTATAACGACGGTTTCATCAAGAACCGCTACATCGGGCGGACCTTCATCCAACCGACCGATTCACTGCGCCAGCAGGGCATTGCCTTGAAGTTCCTGGCGATCGGCGAAAATCTGCGAAACAAGCGCGTCGTCATGATCGACGACAGCATCGTGCGCGGCCACACCTCGGGGCCGCTGGTGCGACTGCTGCGCGATGCCGGCGCCCTGGAAGTGCACCTGCGCATCACCTGCCCCCCGATCGCGCATCCATGCTTCATGGGCGTGGACATGGGCTCGTATGACGAATTGATCGCGCACCGTCTGACGGTGGACGAGATTTGCGACCACATCGATTGCGACTCGTTGCATTTCCTCTCGCTGGACGGCATGATGCGCGCCATCGGGCGGCGCGACGGCTACTGCAACGCCTGTTTCACCGGCGTGTACCCCATCGAGTTGAACGCCATGCAGACGAAGACGGGATTTGAAAAAGCGCTCGTATGACGAGTCACGAGTGAAGAGTGATGAGTGAAAAGGTGCGCGTATTGATCGTCGGATCAGGCGGACGTGAGCACGCCATTGCCTGGCGAATCGCGCAGTCGCCGCGCCTGTCGCAGTTGTTTGTCGCGCCGGGCAACGCCGGAACAATGACCAATGTAACGATTGCGGCTGAGGACTCCGCAGCGTTAGTCTCATTCTGCAATGAGCAAAAGATCGATTTGATCATCATCGGCCCGGAAGCGCCGCTGGCGATGGGGCTGGCAGATGCGCTGCGTGCGGCCGGCCAATCGGTCTTCGGCCCTTCACAGGCCGCCGCGCAGATCGAAGCATCCAAGTCCTTCAGCAAAGCCTTCATGCAGCGGCACCACCTCCCCACGGCGCGCTTTGCGACATTCGGCGATTTTCGAGCAGCGCTCAAATATCTGCTCAGCGTCGATTATCCGATCGTGATCAAAGCCTCCGGCCTCGCGGCGGGCAAGGGCGTCATCCTGCCCGATTGCGCCGACGATGCGGAAGCGGCCTTGCGCAGCATCATGCTCGATCACGAATTCGGCGCGGCGGGCGACGAAGTGATCATCGAAGAACGGCTAAGCGGCGAAGAAGTCTCGCTGCTGGCCTTCACCGACGGCGTCACGGTGAAGCCCATGCCGCCCGCGCAGGATCACAAACGAATCTTTGACGGCGATCAAGGCCCCAACACCGGTGGCATGGGCGCGTACGCCCCCGCTCCGATCTGCCCGCCGGCGCTGGTCGAAGACTTCACCCGCGCGATTTTGCAGCCAACGGTTGATGGATTACGCGAAGAAGGCAGGCCGTTTGTGGGCGTACTGTACGCCGGCTTGATGCTCACCGCCGATGGCCCGCGCGTCCTGGAATTCAACTGCCGCTTCGGCGACCCGGAAACGCAGGCCATTTTGCCGCTGCTGGATACCGACCTGCTCGATATTGCCGAAGCCTGCGCGCAGGGACGGCTGCGCGAGATCGACGTGCAGTGGCGATCGGGCGCAGCGGCGTGCGTCGTCATCGCGTCCGAAGGTTATCCGGGCAAATATCCGGTCGGGCGCGAGATTCGCGGGCTTGATGGTTCCTTTGAAAACGCGGTGGTCTTTCACGCGGGGACAAAGTGGAGCGAAGGCAAGTGCGTCACATCCGGCGGACGCGTATTGGGCGTGACAGGCTGGGGTGAGAATCTGCGCAACGCGATTGATACCGCGTATGCGGCGGTGAGATCGATCGAGTTTGAGGGCATGCAGTATCGGCGGGACATCGGATGGCGAGTTCTCAACGGATAGCAAGCGGACAATCGGATAACGCGGAGGTGATATGGCGCTGATTAAGACACCGCTGAACGAACTCACCTATCAAGTCAACGGCCTCGCCTTCAAAACGCACAATGAATTGAAAGCCGGGCATCGCGAGCGAATCTACCAGTGGCGGCTGGCTGATTTGCTCATTGACGCCGGTCTTCACGTCGACCTCGAACAACGCGTGGAAGTATATATCGACGACACGCGCGTCGGCTACATGTTCTTGGATTTGTGGGTTGAACACACACTAGTCGTGGAGTGCAAGGCCTTCAGCCATCTCATCACCAATGACGAAATCCAACAAACCATCGCCTACATGACGGCGACCGCCAGCCCCATGGGATTGATCTACAATTTCGGGCGATCGAGCAAACTCGACATGCAGCGCGTCCTGCCGCCACAGCGCGTGGCAGACTGGCACAAGTACATCTATCGGAGTATCTGGGTCCCCGAAGGCCACTCGCTGCCGCCAGTCGAAACGGTCAAGCCATCCGCTATCCGTTTTTCTGTCGTTACGCCAACACATATCAACGTGGCCGTCCCAGCCAGCCCCATCCGCTTATCCGTTTCGCCATCCGCTGAAGACCAACCATCCGCCTACGCCGCCTCCGGCGTCAACATCGACGCCGGCAACCGCGCCGTCGAACTCATGCGCGACGCCGTCAAATCCACCTACGGACCGGAAGTCCTCGCCGGCATCGGCGCGTTTGGCGGATTGTTCGATGCCTCCGCATTGAAGTCCATGCGCGATCCCGTCCTCGTCGCCTCGACCGACGGCGTGGGCACCAAGGTCAAACTCGCCGCGCAGGCTGCAAATGCCCTTCAGGGTACCGGCCGCTATGAATCGATCGGTCACGACATCGTCAATCACTGCATTAACGACATTCTGGTGCAGGGCGCGCGACCGCTCTTCTTTCTCGATTACATCGCCAGTTCCAGGATCGATCCTGACATGATCGCCGCCGTCGTCAGCGGCATTTCAGCGGCGTGTCGCGAAGCGGGCTGCGCCCTGCTCGGCGGCGAAACGGCCGAAATGCCCGGCGTCTATCAGCCTGCCGAATTCGACGTCGCCGGCACCATCGTCGGCATCGTCGAACGATCCGCCATCCTGCCGCGCACCGATCGGCTTCGCGCGGGCGATGTCCTCATCGGCCTCCGCTCATCCGGCCCGCACACCAACGGTTACTCGCTCATTCGCAAGGTTTTTGAGGATGTGCCGCTCGATACCGTCTTTCCCGAACTCGGCCTTCCACTCGCTGATAGCCTGCTCGCGCCCCATCGGTCTTATCTGAACTTGCTTCACGCATCACGTTTCAGGCCTCACGCAGCCATCAAAGCGCTCGCTCACGTAACCGGCGGCGGCTTCCTCGAAAACATCCCGCGCGTCCTGCCCGATCATCTGGCTGCGCAAATCAATCTCGGCAGTTGGCCCGTGCCGCCGTTGTTCGATCTCATTCAGCACCGCGGCCACATCGCCCCCGAAGAAATGTATCGCGTCTTCAACATGGGCCTCGGGATGATCGCCATAGTCGCGCCTGAAAACGTCCAAGACGTACAAGCGTCCATTCCCGAAGAAACCTTCATCATCGGCCGCCTCATTGAAGGCAGCCAACGAGTCATCCTCGCATGAATCCAATCGGCAATCGTCGGTCGCCAGCGACTGCGCGCTCAGCAAGCAGCAACTTAGTCGTTCTCATCTCCGGCCACGGCTCCAACCTGCAGGCCATCCTCAACGCCTGCGCGTCCGGCGAGCTCAATGCCCGCGTTGTCGCCGTCATCGCCAACAGGGCCGACGCCTTCGGGCTTGAACGCGCACGCCGATCGAATGTGCTGGCGATTGCGAAACCCAAACCTAAAGATCAAGAGCGACGTGCCTACGATGCCGAACTGGCCGAACTGGCGGCTTCATTTCAACCCGATTGGATCGTGCTGGCCGGTTGGATGCGCGTGCTCACGTCGGCTTTTCTCGATCGATTCCCGAATCGCGTCATCAACCTGCACCCCGCCCTGCCCGGCGCCTTCCCCGGCACGCACGCCATTGAACGCGCTTATGAAGCCCATCAACGCGGCGAGATCGATCGCACCGGCGTCATGGTCCATCTCGTCCCGGACGAAGGCGTGGACAGCGGCCCGGTCCTCGCCCAGGCCGAAGTCATCATTCAACCCACCGACACCCTCGAATCACTGGAGGCGCGCATCCATCAAACCGAGCATCGGCTGCTAATCGAAACACTAAAAGCCTATTGCGTAAAACGTAAGACGTAAAACACTTCCTGCTCTACGTTTTACGCATTACGTTTTACATTTTACGCATTACGTTTTACGCTTTACGCATTACGTTTCACTCATCAGGAGGAACCATGCCCACCGCCATCCTATCCGTCCACGACAAAACCGGCCTCGTCGATTTTGCGCGCGGCCTGCGCGACCTCGGCTGGTCGCTCATCGCGTCCGGCGGCACCGCCAAAGCCCTGCGCGGCGAAAACCTTCCGGTGACCGAAGTCGCCGACTACACGCATTCGCCCGAAATTCTCGGCGGCCGCGTCAAGACGCTGCATCCCGCCATCCACGGCGGCCTGCTGGCCCGCGCCACCGAGGCCGATCACGCCGAACTGCTCAATCTCGGCTGGGACTACATCGATCTCGTCGCCGTCAACCTGTATCCTTTCGAAGCAACCATCGCCAGGCTCGCCGTCACATTCGACGAGGCCATCGAAAACATCGACATCGGCGGCGTCACGTTGATCCGCGCGGCGGCCAAGAACCATCAGCGCGTGACGTTGGTCTGCGATCCCGCCGACTACGCGGCGGTGCTCGATGAACTCAAAGCCGGCGGCGTGACCGATGCCACTCGGAAACGATTGGCGATCAAAGGCTTTGCGGCCACCTCACACTACGACACGGCCATTGCGGCCTACCTTGCCCCCGATCAGCCTCTGCAGCTGACCGCGTATCCCATCCAAACCTTGCGCTACGGCGAAAATCCGCATCAGTCCGCCACGGTGTACTCCTACGCACCCGGCGGCGGGCCACTCGGCGGCCAGGTGCTGCAAGGCAAGGAACTCTCATATAACAACTTGCTCGATCTCGACGCTGCGTGGAAAAGCGCGGTGAGTTTCGATCGACCGACGATCGTCATCGTGAAACATCTCTCGCCCTGCGGCATCGCGTCCGCCGATCGGCTGGTGGACGCCTTCCAGGCCGCCCTCGCCTCCGATCCCATCTCGGCCTTCGGCGGCGTCATCGCCAGCAACCGCCCCTTCGATGTCGAAACCGCCGAAGCGCTGGGCGAGCTGTTCGTCGAGTGCATCGCCGCGCCCGAGTTTGCCGCCGAGGCCCGATCGGTTCTGGCGAAACGCAAGAATTTGCGCTTAGTGGACATGCCTGATCTACAGATCGTTCCAACCTATGAACTGCGCTCGATCAATCGCGGCCTGCTGAAACAGGATGTCGATCGAGGTGATCCATCGGATGCAGAATGGAAGGTGGTTAGTAAGCGCCAGCCCACGCAAGCCGAATGGGCTGCGCTGCGCTTTGCGTGGAAAGCGTGCCAGCACGTCAAATCCAACGCCATCGTCTTTGCGCAGGGCGAAGCCACCGTCGGCATCGGCGGCGGCCAGCCCAATCGCGTCGATTGCGTCCGCATCGCGAAGGAACGCGCCGGCGACAAGTCGATCGGCGCCGTCATGGCCTCCGACGCCTTCTTTCCCTTTCCGGATTCAGTCGAAGTCGCCGCGCAGGCCGGCATCACCGCCGTCATTCATCCCGGCGGCTCCGTGCGCGACGCCGAATCGATTGCGGTGGCGGATGCGAACAACATCGCCATGGTGACAACCGGCGTGCGCCACTTCCGCCACTAAAACGCCAACCACCATCTTACGTTTCACGTTTTACGTTTCACGCTTTGCAAAGGAGCCTCCATGAACGAAGAACTCTTTGATCGCTTTGAAGCCCTGACCTTCGATGACCTGCTCATCGTCCCCGGCTACACCGAAGTGCTGCCCGATCAGACCAACGTGCGCGCGCGTCTGGCCCGCGACATCGTGCTCAACATCCCCATCGTCTCGGCGGCCATGGACACCGTCACCGAAGCGCGGCTGGCGATTGCGCTGGCGCGTGAAGGCGGCCTGGGCTTCATCCACCGCAACCTGCCGCCCGCCGCACAGGCCGCCGAAGTTGAAAAGGTCAAGCGCTCCGAATCCGGCATGATCGTCGATCCGGTGACGCTGCCGCCCACGGCCACCTTGCAGGACGCCGAGGATTTGATGGCGAAGTATCACATCAGCGGCGTGCCTATCATCGACGGGGAGCACAAGCTGGTCGGCATCCTGACCAACCGCGATACGCGCTTTGTCGAGCCGGGCGATCTCCATCGGCCCGTCAGTGAGTTCATGACGCACAAGCAATTGTTCACGGCGCCAGTTGGAACCACGCTCGATCAAGCCAGGAAAATCTTGCACGAACATCGCATTGAGAAATTGCCGCTGGTTGACGAGGCCGGTCGTTTGAAAGGTTTGATCACCGTTAAAGACATTCAGAAAAAACGTGACTTTCCGAATGCGGCCACCGACGCGCGCGGCCGTTTGCGCGTGGGCGCAGCGGTCGGCGTAGGCAGCGACTTGGAAGAACGGGTGGCGCTGTTGGTCGCCGCCGGCGTCGATGTCGTCGGCATCGATACCGCGCACGGACATTCGCGGGGCGTGGTCAACGCGATCAAACGCATCCGGGCGAACTGGCCCGACCTCGCCATCGTGGCCGGTAACGTGGTCACGGCCGAAGGGACAGAAGAACTGATCGGGGCGGGCGCAGATGCGATCAAGGTTGGCGTGGGCGCGGGTTCGATCTGCACAACGCGCGTGATCAGCGGCGCGGGCATGCCGCAGATGACGGCCATCTTTGAATGCGCCCGGGCCGCGCGCCGGCACGCTATGCCCGTCATCGCCGATGGCGGCATCAAATACAGCGGCGACATCACCAAGGCCATCGTGGCCGGCGCCGATGTGGTGATGCTGGGCAGCCTGCTGGCCGGGCTGGAAGAATCGCCGGGTGAAGTCGTGTTATACGAGGGCCGCCGCTTCAAGGAATATCGCGGCATGGGCAGCCTGGCCGCCATGCAGGGTTACGGCAAAGATCGTTACGCCAGCGGCCAGGGCAGCGGCAAACTCGTGCCGGAAGGCATCGAAGGCCGCGTGCCCTATCGCGGACCGCTGCGCGACTTCGTTTATCAACTCGTCGGCGGGCTGCGATCGGGCATGGGCTACGCCGGCGCAGCCACGCTGGCGGATCTGCGCACCAGCGCGCGCCTGATGCGCATCACCAATGCGGGCTACGTCGAAAGTCATCCGCACGATGTCGTCATCACGCGCGAAGCGCCCAACTATCAAATCACACGTGAAACTGCCTGAAAACCAGGCTCTTTCGCCGTGGCCGGCGCCGGCCGCACGCGCGTGAGGACGGCCTGCGTCAACGCCCGATTGATGTCCTTCACCAACGACGGCCCGGCATACACCAGACCGGTATAAAGTTGAATCAGCGTCGCGCCGGCTTCCAGTTTCTCGATCGCGCCGGCCGCGTCCATGACGCCGCCCACGCCAATGATGGGCAGCCGCCCCTGCGTGCGCCGCGCCACGTACCGGATCACCTCGGTTGAACGCGCGCTCAAGGGCGAACCGCTCAAGCCGCCCTTCAATTCGCGGCAATGATCGGGCACGCCGCCGCGCCCCAGCGTGGTATTCGTCGCAATGAGGCCGTCGATGCCCGCCAGATCGATCGCCGCCAGCACGTCGTCGATCTCAGCCTCGCTCAGGTCCGGCGCAATCTTCACCAGCACCGGCTTTCGCGGCGCAAGGGCATCGCGCCGCTGCGCCACCTGCGACAACAACCCATCCAGATAATCGCGCGCCTGCAAACGCCTGATTTGCAGCGTGTTGGGGCTGCTCACATTGATCGTCACGTAATCGGCCAGTGGTTGGACTTCCTCAAACAGCGCGGCATATTCCTCCGCAGCCTGATCAAGCGGCGTGTCCTTGCCTTTGCCGATGTTCACGCCCACGCGGCATTCGCTCCCCGCCCGATCGATCTTCAGTGCCCGCGCGCCGACGTTGGGAAAGCCCATGCTGTTGATCAGCGCCGCATCCGACACGCGATGCAAGCGCGGCTGCGGATTGCCGATCTGCGGCCGGCGTGTCACCGTGCCGATCTCGATGTGGCCGAAGCCCAGCGCGCTGAGGCCGGCCACCGCCACGCCGTTCTTGTCATAGCCCGCCGCCAGCCCAATCGGATTTTTGAACCTCAGGCCAAAAGCGCTGACTTCAAGCCGTGGATCGTTCACCTCGTACAGGGCGCGCAGCAGGCCGCGCATCGGCGGCAGCTGTCCCGCCAGCCTGACGAGGCGCAGCGTCCAGTCGTGTACACGCTCTGGGTCCACCTTGAACAGCCACGGTCGAAGATGTTGGTACATGGCATTCTCCTCGCTTGAGCTAAGTGTGTTCACGAATGCGCCAGAAAACGGCTTACTTCGTCAAACTGCGCCGGCGTAATCGCGCCGCTGCGCCGCCACTCGACAAGCAGCTCCGCCAGCGTTGTCACCGCGCGCAGGCGATAGCCCGCCTGCGCCAGCAGCGCCCCGGCCCCCTGCCCGCGATCGATCAGCACGACGATGTCGCGCACGCCCAGGCCGGCCTGCGTCAGCTTCTCGATCGCCTCGATCTTCGAGCCGCCCGTCGTCGCCAGATCGTCGATGACGGCGATCGTCTCGCCGGCGCGATACTCCCCTTCGATGGCGGCCTGCGTGCCATACGCCTTGACTTCGCGGCGTGGATAGATCAACGGCACATTCATCTCCAGCGCCACAGCGGTGGCGATGGGCAGCGCCGCGTACGGGATGCCCGCCACCCGATCGAACTTCAACGTCCTCAGTACTTCCCCGTAGGCCCGCGCCACCCGCTTCAAGATGGCCGGATATGTCACCAAACGCCTTAAATCTAGGTAGATCGGCGAAGTGATACCCGACTTGAGGGTGAACTGCCCGAAGCGCACGCAGCCCGACTCGACCAGATCAGCCGCCAGTTGCGCTAAGGCGTACGGCGTCGCGCGTGCGATGTCTGTGCGGCGGTGTGACGCGCGCACGACGTTAATCTCATCGCGCACGGTTCGCGCCGCCGCGCCCGGATCATTCGCCTGTGCGATGGAGCGCGAGACATTGACCAGCACGCCCAGCCCGTCGGCGCGCAAACCCGCCCGCAGCGCCGCCTGCAGATCGCCGCCCTGCGCGCCCACGCCGGGCACAAGCAGCCACAGCTCGGGCGCGGCCGCTCGCACGCGCGCCAAGGCCTGCGGATCCGTCGCGCCGGCCACCAGCCCCACGTTACCGTTCACGTTCCACGCGCGCGCGTGCCGGGCGACGACTTCATACAGCGCGCCATCGCCTGTCTCAAGCAGGATCCCCTGAAATTCATCCGCGCCGGGATTGGAGGTCCTGCACAGTACAAAAGCCCCGCGCTCCGGCCGCGCCAGAAAGGGCTGCAGCGCCTCGCCGCCCAGATAAGGGTTTATCGTGATGGCGTGCGCGCCCAACTGATCGAAAGCCGCCGTCGCATACGCCTGCGCCGTGTCCGCGATGTCACCGCGTTTGGCGTCCAGGATCACCGGGATGTCGGCCGGCACATGCGCGATCACCTCGCGCAGCGCCTGCCAACCCGCCGCGCCCAACGCCTCGAAGAACGCGCTGTTGGGCTTGAACGCGCAGGCCGCCCCGGCGGTGGCGTCGATCAGGCGGAAGCATTCTTCGCGCACCGCGTCGGCATCCGTCCCGCGCGGATCGAGGCCCACACACAGCAGCGAATCGACCTCACGCGCCCGCTGTTCCAAGCGTTGAAAGAAGTTCGTCATGCCGTCATCCTCACATCGCGTCCCAAACCCGGCGGCGCGACCACCGCGCCGTCCTCATAGGCCGTCTGGCCGCGCAGCGTCACGCGCATCACCCGCCCGCGCAGCACCCAACCCTCAAACGGCGTCCACTTCGCCCGCGTCTTCAACTCCGAGCCGCGCACGATCCAGTCTTGATCGACATCGACCTCGATCGAGGTGTCAGATTGATCGGGCAGACGGAAAATCCTTCGAGGGTTGTTCACCAGCCGATCGATCAACTGATCCATCGAGATCAGTCCCTCGCGCACCAGCTCCAGATACAGCGGCAGTGCCGTCTCCAATCCGGGAAAACCGGGCGGCGGCTGAGACGAGTCCTTTTCGGCGAGCGTGTGCGGCGCGTGATCGGTGGCGAAGCAGTCAATCACGTCCAGCGCGGCGCGCAACCCCTGCCGATCGGCTTCGCTCGCCAGCCGGGGACGAACCTCGGAGCGGCCGGCGCCGATCGAGTTGGCCGTCTCACCCGTGAGAAAGAAGTGATGGGGCGTAACTTCGCACGTCACGTCGAGGCCCTTGTCTTTGGCGCGGCGGATCAGATCGATCTCGTCACTGCGGCTGACGTGGCAGATGTGGACGTGCCTGCCGGTGAGGTGCGCGGCCATCAGACAGGCGGCCACCGTGCGGCCCTCGGCGTGGCACAGGATTGGGACATCGGCCGGCCAGCGTTCCATGTGCGCGATCAGCGAATGCAGATCGTCCAGCCGCAGCGGGCCAAAGGTCTGATCGAGGTACATCTTCAGGCCCGTCACTTGCGACGCGAGCAGGTATGCAGTCTCGATGTTGTCGTCGCCCGCGCCCAGATGCAGACCGTAATCGCAGCGCGCGCGCGATCGGGCGGCCTGCTGTTTGGCAGCCAATGCCTCCGCCGTGGTAATGGGCGGCGTGTTGTTGGGCATGTCCAGCACCAGCGTAAAACCGCCGGCCAGCGCCGCCGCCGTGCCGCTGTCAAAGTCTTCTTTGTGCGTGGCGCCCGGCTCGCGCAGATGCACGTGCACGTCGATCAGGCCGGGCAGTTGCAGGGTTGTCATGTCGCCTCCCGTTCAACCGGCAAAAAAAGAGCCGACTGTTAAAGTCGGCTCTCCAATGGAAAGAATACGTCGCCCCCGGCGACCGGATGTGTGATCGGGTCGCGGAAGCGATCGAGCGGGTGTGATGTGGGCTTGAGTCGGTTCATCCACTCATTCCATCGGCTTGCAAATTGCGCGCGATTTTACCAGAACCTTGCGCGATGTCAAGGGCATATTTCACCGGTGCGGCAACGCGGTATAATCGGGTCGCGGGCACGTTTCAACAGCCGGTCAACACGGGGGGAGCATGAAAACCAATCGAGCTGCGCCGACGACCATTGACGAGTACATTGCGGGCTGCCCGCCGAACGTGCAGCCCATTCTGCGGCAGATCCGACAGACCATCCGGGAGGCCGCCCCCGACGCCGAAGAAGCGATCAGTTATCAGCTGCCGACGTTCAAACTGCACGGCAATCTGGTGCATTTCGGCGCGTTCAAGTCGCACATCGGCTTCTATCCCACGCCCACCGGCACCGAGAAATTCCAGAAGGAACTGTCGGTCTATCAGGGCGCCAAAGGCTCGGTTCGTTTCCCGTTGGATCAGCCCATCCCCTATGCCTTGATCAAGCGCATCGTCAAATTCCGGGTGAAAGAGAACCGCGCCCGGGCCGCCGCCCGATCGAAGAAGCGGTAAGCGCGGCCATGCCGGACATCATCGATCTGAGCCAGGAGATCTATACGGGGATGCCCGTATTCCCCGGCCTGCCCGCCGTGACCATCACCGTCCACGTCACGCACGAGGACTGGGACGGGCTGACGGACGCGGACACGGTTTCGCCCGCCGTCAACCGGCTGGAACTGGGCGAGCACACCGGCACGCACGTCGACGCGCTCAGTCACATGGCGCGGCAGTATCGCGCCCAGTCCATCGACACGCTGCCGTTGACGATGTTTTACACGCCGGGGATGTGTCTCGATCTATCAGCCAAAGGCTTGAACGAGTTGATCGAGCCGGCCGATCTGGAACGCGCGCTCGCTGCCGCTCAGCTGGACATTCAGCCGGGCGATACGGTGCTGCTGCACACCGATCATTACCGGCGCGCCTTTGGCACCGACGATTGGCCGCGCGGGCCGGGCCTCAGCGCTGAAGCTGCGCGCTGGCTGGGCGCGCGGCGCATCGCCGCATTTGGCGTGGAGACGCAGGCACCCGGCGTGCGGCACGTCTCCAACAAAGAAGTGCATCTGATCTGCGGCGAGCTGGGCTTTACGCACTACGAAAACCTGATCAATCTGCATCTACTCATCGGCCGCGGCCGTTTTCGCTTCATCGGCCTGCCGCTCAAGATTCGCGGCGGCACTGGCTCGCCGGTGCGGGCCGTGGCCGTCTTCAACGAGCCGCCGGTGATCACCGGGAAAGGTCTGACATGAACGAACCCACTCTATCGACATCGAGGATCAAGCCCGTCAAAAGCGGTGAAGACTGCTTCGGCGAATATCGCGGCCTGGGCGTCAGCGTCATCAACTTCAAGGTGGTTCCGCCGGACAGCAACGGCCTGTTGGTCCTGGAGAACGTCTTCCACGCCAAAGGCGGACCGGCTCGCCACTTGCACTACTTGCAGGACGAATGGTTCTATGCGGTCGAAGGTCGATTCATCGTCGAGATCGGCCCCGATCGTTTTACGCTGGAACCCGGCGATTCGATTGTGGCGCCGCGCAAGATTCCGCACGTTTGGGCGCACGTCGGCGACGGCCGCGGCCGCATGCTCATCGCCTTTTCGCCCGCCGGCCAGATGGAGGCTTTTTTCCGCGAAGTGACCAAAGCCAACGCCATGCCGCCGCAAGACCCGGCGCTGTGGCAAACGCACGGCATGGAACTGCTGGGGCCGCCGCTAAAGGCGGATTGACGCTCAGCCGATTGCGCCCGTTCAGCGTATAATAAGATGTGATCATCTGTTTGCCGGAGGCCGGTTATCTTGATTTCGAAGCAGCCGAATTCACGCATGTGTTTTATCTGCGGCCTGCAAAACCCGATCGGGCTGCACCTGAAACTGTACAACGATCTGGATCAGCAGCAAGTCGTCACCACCGTTACCATTCCCGATCAATACCAGAGTTATCCCGGCGTCGTGCACGGCGGCATCCTGGCGACGATGCTCGACGAAGTCTCGGGGCGCGCGCTGCTGCTGGACGGCAATGACGACAACCTGATGGTGACGGTAAAACTGGAAGTGAAATATCGCGCGCCCACGCCCACCAACACGCCACTCACGGTGATTGGCCGCTTGCTGTCGGTGTCGGGTCACCGCGCCAAAGTGTGCGGCGAAGTCCGCCTGCCCGACGGCACCGTCACCGCCGAAGCCGAGGCGCTGCTGGCCCGCCCGCCGGCCGCCATGCGCGATCAATGGGCGGACGAGAAGCCGTACTGGAAAGTCTATCCCGACTAGATGCTGATCGTCAGCGACACTTCACCGGTGCTGGGCCTGGCGTTGATCGGCCACCTCGATCTGCTGCGGCAGCTCTACGGGTCAATCGTGATTCCACAGGCCGTCCACGACGAGATCGTCGTCGCCGGATCGGCCTATCGGGCAGGCGCGGAGATCGCGCGACTCGACTGGGTCCACGTGAGCAAGGCCACTCAGGCCATCGTCATCGCCCTGCTGCTGCGCGAACTCGATCGGGGCGAGGCTGAAGCGATCGCGCTGGCGATTGAACTGAAGGCCAATCTGTTGCTGCTCGACGAATACAAAGCCCGGCGCATGGCGCAGTATCTGGGCCTGCCCTACGCCGGTCTGATCGATGTCGTGCTCGAAGCCAAACAACGTCAGCTGATTCCCGCGCTCAAACCGCTGCTCGACGACCTGATCGCGCACGCGCGCTTTCGCGTGGGGCGCAAACTCTATCAACGCACACTGGAAGCTGCAGGAGAATTGGACTATGCCGACGCTGCGTGAACTGACCGAATATCGCACCCCGGCCACCCTGGACGAAGCGCTGAAACTATTGCGCCGCCGCAGAATCCATACCGTGCCCATCGGCGGCGGCGGCAGCCTGGTGGCCGATGCGCCGCGCGAGGTGCAGGCCGTGGTCGATCTGAGCCGGCTGGGGTTGTCGTTCGTCGAAGCCGGCGAGGACGGTCTGTCCCTCGGCGCGACGACGACGCTGCAGACGCTGCTGGATGATCCACGCATCAAGGCGTATGCCGGCGGCGTGCTGTTCAAAGCCCTGCGCGACACCGCCGGCCGCAACGTGCGCGAATCCGCCACGCTGGCCGGATCGATTGTGGCGGCGCGCAGCAATTCGCCACTGGTCACGGCATTGCTGGCGCTGGACGCGCACCTCACCACTCACGCGCGGCGTGAGCAGACCGCGCCGCTGGCCGAGTGGATGCCGTCGCCCGGCACGCTGATCACGCACGTGAACCTGCCCGCCCTGCCCGCCGAGGCGCGCACCGCTTACGACAAAGTGGCCCGCACACCCGCCGATCTGCCCATCGTGTGCGTGGCGGCCGTGCAGATCGGGGCGCTGGTGCGGCTGGCGCTGGGCGGCGTGGCCGAGCGGCCCATCGTCATGCGCCTCGCCGACGTGACGCCCGATCAGGCCGCGCAGCACGTGCGCCAGGCGATCTATCCGCCCGACGATTACTTTGCTTCGGCCGATTATCGCCGCGAGATGGCGGGCGTGCTGGTGAAACGCGCGCTGAGCTAAGGGTTAACCCGTACCCGATCGCATTACCGCGCCCAGCGGGCGCGCCGTGACCCGGGGGAGTCATGCGACGTCTTGCACCTTGGTTGGTTTTGGCCGTCGCCACACTGTTGGCGACGGTTGTTTTACTGGCCGTGTCGGCGGTCAAGGCCGCGCCGCCCGGCTTCACCAACCAGACGTGGATCGTGGGGCTGGATCAACCCACGGCCCTCGCCTTCACGCCCGACGGGCGCCTGTTCATCACCCAGCGCACCGGCGCCGTGCAAGTCGTGATGCCGGGCAGCGCCGTCGTGGAAGCCGCGCCGCTGCTCACGCTGACCAACCTCAACACCGACGAAGGCGAGCGCGGGCTGGTGGGCATGGCGCTCGATCCGGCCTTTGCCGACAACGGCTGGTTGTACCTCTTCTACACCGCGAACACGCCGCTGCGCGATCGGGTCTCGCGCTTCACCGTCATCAGCAACACCGCGCCGCTCACCACCGAAGTCGTCATCTGGCAGGACAATGTGGACGCGGGCCTGTGGCACCACGGCGGCGGACTGGCCTTTGGCCCGGACGGCAGACTCTACATCTCCACCGGCGATCACTTCGATCAAAACGCCGGCAGCGCGCACAGTTCGCAGCGCCTCGACAGTTATCACGGCAAACTGCTGCGCCTCAATTCCGACGGCAGTGTGCCGCCCGACAATCCCTTCTTCGACGGCGCCGGTCCCAACCTCGACGCGATCTGGGCGCTGGGTCTGCGCAACCCGTTCCGCTTCACTTTCGATTTTCCCACCGGCCGCCTGTACATCGGCGATGTGGGCGGCAACAATCAACTCACCTCAGTCGAAGAACTCAACCTGGGCAGCGCGGGCGCCAACTACGGCTGGCCCATCTGCGAAGGCGCATGCAGCACGGCCGGCTTCACCGATCCGTTGTTCAGTTACAGCCACGGCGGCCACGACGCCTCCATCATCGCAGGCTTCGTCTATCACGGCGCGCAATTTCCGGCGGCCTATGGCGGCAGCCTGTTCTATGCGGACTACGCGCAGCGCTGGATCAAGCGGCTCACCTTCGACGCCAACGGCGCGGTCACCGGCAACGAAAACTTCGAGCCGCTGGACGGCGCATTGTTCGGCCCGTATGGCGACATCGTCGATCTGAAACCGGGGCCGGAGGGCGCGCTGTACTACGCCGACATCGCGCTCGATCTGTCGGGCGTCCCGCACGGCCCCGGCAGCGTAAGGAAGATTACTTATTCGAGCGACAACCAGCCGCCCGTCATCACGGCGGCTTCGGCTGACCCGAGGGAGGGGCCCGGCCCGACGTTGACCGTGGCGTTCTCGGCCACGGCGGCCGACGCCGACAATGATCCGCTGACTTATCGCTGGGACTTTGGCGACGGCGAGTTTGCGCCAACCGCCAATCCCACCCACACGTACACGACCGAAGGCGTTTTCTCCGCCCGGCTGGCCGTGTCCGATACGCTCGCCACCACCCTGTCGGATCCAATCCAGATCGTCGTGGGGCAGCGGCCGATCGTGACGGTGACAGCGCCCGTCAGCGGCAGCCTGTTCCGCG
This sequence comes from uncultured Anaerolineae bacterium, assembly GCA_964550855.1. Classification (GTDB taxonomy): domain Bacteria; phylum Chloroflexota; class Anaerolineae; order Fen-1058; family Fen-1058; genus JAGOBP01. The sequence continues at coordinate 145,585 of CAZKBQ010000002.1, read as the reverse complement.
CGGGCGAGGTCATCACGTTCAGCGCCGCCGCCACTGATCCCGACGGCGTGCTATCGCCCGTCAATTTTGTATGGACGATCCTCTTTCGTCACGAGAATCATGTGCATCCCGCCGAAGGCCCGATCATCGGCATGAGCGGCACGTTCACCATTCCGGTGGACGGTCACGACTTTAGCGGCCACACCGCGTACGAAGCCATCGTCGCCGTCACCGACGCCGACGGCATCAGCACTTCAGACAGCCGCATCATTTACCCGGAAAAGGTGAACCTCACCTTCGCCACTGCGCCGGTCGGGCTGGCGCTCAACTTCGATCAGCAGACGAACGTCGCTGCGCCGTTCGTGCGCGATACGCTGATCAACTTCCGGCACGCCATCGGCGCGCCGCTCACGCAAACCGTTGACGGCGAACTCTACCAGTTCGTCAGTTGGTCAGATGGTGGAACGGTCACACATACAATCACCGTGCCGGCGCAGGCGCAGACCTACACGGCGACGTATCAGCCGGTGGGCGCGCCCGCCGCGTGCCTGCCGGGGCGATGCGTGTACCTGCCGCTGATGCGGCGCTAACGTTGAGCGATCGGGAAACAGAACGGGCGGCCGGTTCATTCACCGGTCGCCCGTTTTCGCTGCGAAGATCGATCGGGACGGTTACAGAATCTTGCGCATCATCGCCGCCACGGCCTGATACAGCGGCGACTCGTCGCCCAACTCCACCAGCGGTCGCGCGCTGAATTCAAATTCCTTGGCCTCGGCATCATGCGGCACCGTGCCCAGCAATGGAATATCCAACTCGCGGATGCGGGCCGTCAACGGCGCGGGGACTTCGCCGTTCAGGTCATTCAGAATCAAATAGGCGTTTTCAATACGAATGTCCAATTCTTTGCGGAACGCGGCGATGCGCTCCGCTGCCACGATGCCGCGCTGTGTCGGATCGGTGACGATGAGCAGATGCTGCACGTCGCGCGTGGTGCGGCGGCTCAAATGCTCCATGCCCGCCTCGTTGTCGATGACGACGTAAGCGTAATTCTTGCTCAGCGCGTCGATGACTTCGCGCAGGTTGTGATTCACCGCGCAGTAACAGCCCTGCCCCTCGCCGCGTCCCATGGCGATGAGATCGAACTGGCCGCCCTCGGCCAGCGACGAACGGATGTGGTAATCCAGATACTCGCGCTTGGACGTGCCGCCCGGCAGCGCGCCCATGGCCGCACCGGCGCCCAACAGTGAATCCTTAACCTGCGCCAGCATGTCCTCGCGGATGTCGCCCACCGTCCATTCGAGATCCAACCCCAGCACCATGTTGAGGTTGCTGCTGGGATCGGCGTCGATAGCCAGCACCGCACCCGGCTGTGTGGCCGTCAGGTACTTGATCACCATCGCGGCAATGGTGGTTTTGCCCACGCCACCTTTGCCAGCCAATGCAATTGTCGTCGTCATAATCCAACCTCGTCATCCTTTGAGTGTGAAGGCATCCGGTCAGGGCCGGCGCTGCTCAAACAACCATACGTACAATTCCGGATCCGCGTACGCGCGCTCAAACGAGGCGCGGTGATTGGCGTCGGCATACAGCGTCACACGCGGCTCGGCGCCGCATCGCCTCAGCGCCTCAATCATGAGCTGCGCTTTCCGCACCGGCACGATGTCATCCTGTTCGCCGTGAAAGATCCACGTCGGCGTGTCCTTCAGATCACAGATCGTGCGGGGCACAGTGTCGTTCTCCGAATTCCAGCCGCCTGCCACCGGAACCAACGCCGCAAAACGCTGCGGATACTTGATCGCCATGGCCCACACGCCAAAGCCGCCCATGCTCAAGCCGGTCAGGTATTCGCGCTGCGCGTCCACCGCGTATGTCGCTTCAATGTGCTCGAGCAGCGCGTTCACCCGATCGAGTTCGGTTCCCCACCACACGACGTCTTCCGGGACCTGCGGCGACAACACAATCGCCGGGAAATCGGCCTCAAGCGCCAGACGCGCCGGCAACCCGCTGGCCGTCAACGCCGCCGGATCAGTGCCCCACACATCGGAGCCGTGCAAAAACAAGATCAGCGGCCAGCGCTGCTGCGGGTCTTGTCCGTACGTCTTCGGCAGATACAGCAGATAACTAATCACCGTGGTGCGTGTCACGCCGGGTGCGGCCACGTCAAACGTGTAAGCATGTTGACCGACCGGCCGCACACTGCCATCGCCCGGCAGCGGCGTGCTGACGATGGTCGGCTCCGGCGATTCGACCGGCGACATCGGCACTTCAGGCGTAGGTGTCGCCGTCGGTTCCGGCGGCGGCTCCGGCGTCGAAGTCTCGGTTGGCGCAATCGTCTCGGTCGGTGTCGCTGTCGACACCGCGGTGGGCGTCGCCGTCGGCGTCGCCGATGGCCTCACCACCCGATCGGGCGTCGGCGGCAGCGCATTCGATACGCTAAATGTCGTACACCCTGCCAGCGCGAGCAGCGCAAGCCAGCGGCCATACCTGACCAGACCGCGCAGCTTCATGCCGCCAGCCCCACCTGCCGCGCGCTCACCTCCCACAATCGCCGCTGCAAGTCGCGATCGCGCGCCGCCGCCGACGGCGCGGTGACACGCCTGTGATCGAAGTACTCGCCCGTGATCGTTTCCACTTCGGGCGAACTGGCCAGATACACCGACGTGGCTGCGCCTTCGCTCAGGCTGTTGCCCGCGGATTTGAAACCCGCCGCCAGTAGTTTGGTGGCAATCACCCCCGGATGAAGCGCGTTGGACGTGATGCCGTCGGCCTGCCAACGCTCGGCCAGCGCAAACGCAAACAGCACATTGGCCAGCTTTGAGGCCGCATACGCGCCATAGCCGTTGAATGACCGCTCAAAGTTGAGATCGTCAAAGTCGATGCGCCCGCGCGCGTGCGCGGCCGAGCTCACCGTAATCACGCGCGACGGCGCGCCCGCCAGCAGCGGCTCCAGCAGCAGGTTCGTCAGCAGGAAATGCGCCAGATGATTCACCGCCCAGGTCAGCTCATAACCATCGACCGATTCGCGCCGCTCATTCATGAAGACGCCGGCGTTGTTGATCAGGCCGTTCAGCTGATCGAACCGGCGCGACACATCATCCGCCAATTCGCGTACTTGATCCAGCGACGACAGATCGGCGGCGGCGGCCTCCACCCGATCGGTTTGCGCGGCCCGACGGATTGCGTCGCGCGCGGCGGCAGCCTGCTCCGGCGAGCGCCCGTGCACAATCACGCGCGCGCCCAGGCGCGCCAGTTCCAGCGCCGTCTGCCGGCCGATGCCGTCGGTGGCGCCCGTAATCAGAAAGGTCTTGTTGAGACGCATGGGGTCGTCAGTTGTGGCGCGCCAGCAGTGAATCATCCAGGGCGCGCGCCATCTGCTGCGCGGCCTCGCGCAGGGCGGGCACATAATCGTACACCGCCACGCCCAGCCGATCAGCTTCCTGCACCAGCAGATCCGCGTTGAGGAGACCCAGCACCGGCAAACCGGGCGTTTCGGCCCGCAGGAACGCAGCCTCGTCGTCATTGCGGACCTTGTTGCCGACGAGCCACAATCGGGTCAGGCCGATGTCGTTGGCCAGCTGCTTGATCTGCGCGGCCGTGCCCAGGCTGCGGCGCGTCGGCTCCACCACCACGATCATGGCATCGACAAAATCGACGGTGGCGCGGCCCAGATGCTCCACGCCCGCGTACATATCCATGATCAACACGTCTTCGTTTCGAAACATCAGGTGGGTAAACAGCGTCTTGAGCATCGCGCTTTCCGGGCAGATGCAGCCGGAACCGCCCAGATCGACCGCGCCCATTTCCAGCAGCCGCACGCCACGATGGGCCACCGCAAACCGATCGGGGATGTCGTCGACGCGCGGATTGATCGTGAAGAAGCCGCCGCGCGTGCCGGGTTTGGCGCCGGTGCGCTCCTCGATCAGATCGTCCATTTCCGCGATCGGATGCAGCTGGGCCCGCAGGTCCGCCGGGAAGCCCAGCGCCCCGGCCAGGCACGGTGAAGGATCAGCATCGGCGGCCAGCACGTGGCGGCCCGCATCGGCATAAGCCTGCGCCAGCAGCGCCGCCAGCGTCGTCTTGCCCACACCGCCTTTACCACTAATCGCCAGTTTCATGTCAGGCCAGTCCTCGTTTGCGAGCCTCTTCGCGCAGGGCCAGCAGAATCGCCGGCATGTCCATGGTGCTGATGCACATGCTGCGCGCGCGCTGCAGCACACTATCCGACCACAGTGTCCGGCTGGTCAGCACTTCATCGTCGTTCTGCAGAATCATCTGCATAATCATTTCGAGGCTCAAGTCTTCTTCATCGGGACGCGCGTGCCGAATGCAAAAAGAACAGCGCCCGCAGCGCCGCACGTCGTAACCGGTGGCCGCCAGCACGATCGCGCGCAGTGTGCCGGGATCGGGCGGCCGACGCTGCAACGGTATTGTTTCTCCCATAAGCCTGATCACTCACTACTTGCCGCTGGCGCAAGGGGCCGGCAGGGCGCGTGTTAAGCATTACTCATTAGTCGTTATTCGTTATGATCGAATCATCGTCAGCAGCATCTTGAATCTGGTCGGCGCGCTCACGGCGTGCGGCTGATTGGCCGGCATCACGATGACGTCACCCGTTTTCAGATCGAACGGCTGCCCGGCAATGGTGATGCGCGCCCCACCGTCCAGGACCTGCACCAGCGCGTCATAAGGCGCGGTGTGCTCGCTCAATTCCTGCCCGGTGTCAAAAGCAAACAGCGTCACCGTACCCGCCTTCTGGTTGATGAGCGTGCGGCTGACCACCGCGCCGTCTTGATAGTTCACCATTTCAAGCAGGGAATGAATTTGCGAATCGATCGCGGACATGGCGGCTCCTGTTCACGTTTAGACCTGACTGCGGCGGCGGGCTTCGGCGCGCAGTGCGGCAATGGCGCGGCAAAAATCCAGTTGATTGGCGCAGACGCGCTGCGCCTCACGCAGCGCGGGTTCGGAGAGGGTCGGCAGCGCCGTCAACGCGCGCGGATCGTTCGCGATGATCCACTGTACCAACTGTTCCAACCCGCCGGCAGCTTCGTCACCGATGGCGGCTGAACACAAACCGCAATGGGTACATTGGCGGACATCCTGACCGGTGGCGGCCAACACAATCAGCCGCAGCGACAAATTGGCGGGGAGCATGGAGTGGATCACGTCGATTCGACCGGGCGCAACTACATTATTGGATTAATTGTAGCAGAGTTTTACGCAATTGCCACGATGCAGCGGGTTGATCGCATGCCGCGGCCGCATCGCTGGGGGCGACCACCCACAGGTGAATGGTTGGGCCGCTGTCGCCATGCCGGCTCGATCGGGCCGCGAAGAATCCGGCATGCGCGCGGCCGGACGATATTCGCGCGCCAGAACGACATCGAGGCGGTGGGGCGAAGGCGCGCGCTTTCAGGCCACGCAAGGTGCAGGGGATGCTGACGATACGGGGGCGTCAGCAGCCGGCAGCGTAAAGTAGAAGAGGCTGCCAGCGCTTTCACAACTGTCAACACCGACCTGGCCGCCCAGCTTCTCGATAATGCGCTGGACAATGGACAGTCCCAGCCCGTGGCCTTTCGCCGATTGAGAACGCGTTCGACCGAAGCGGGAAAACAGGCGTGCCTGCTGCTCGGGCGGAATGCCGTCACCGTGGTCTCTCACCCAGAAACGCAGCTGGCCGTTGATCGGTGTGTCAAAGCCCAATTCGATCTGAGGCGCGGGGCCGCTGTATTTGACGGCGTTGCTCACATAGTTCATCCACACTTCTTCCACCCACTGGTGGTGACCCAGCGCGGCCGGCCAGACTGCCGGCGCAGTGAGACAGGCCGCGTGCTGGTCGATGAGTGTCCGCAAGCGCTCCAGCGCCCCCGCCACCACGGAGCTCATATCCAGCGGGCGCAGCTGCACCTGGGTATCTTGTATTTCCGCAAACAGCAGCAAGTCGTCGATGATGTCGTTGAGTTTGCGGCTCACGCGCCCGATGATCTGAATGTAGTCATGGATTTCGTCGGGCGGCAGGCTGCCCAGATCGCGATCCAGGAATTCAGCATACCCCATGATTACGCCGACCGGATTCTTCAGGTCGTGGGCAACGGTATGCGCATATGCATCCAGATCGGCGATGAGGCGTTCGCGCTCCAGTTCCACGCGCCGTCGCTCGGTAATGTCGCTCACCGTGACGACGGCCGTGTAGGTGGCCGACTGGCTCCGATCGAGCACCGGGCGGGCGTGAATGCGAAGGTGGTGCTGAACGACGGGATCATACACCTCCCGATCGAGCGGCTCACCGCGCACCACCTGTTCGACGACGACGCGACAGACTTCGGCCAGATAACAATCGGGCGCAGTGCAGACGGGGTGCAGCAGCCGGTGAAGCGGCAGACCTCGCACCATGTCAACCCGGCCCAGCAGCCACTCTTCCACGATGCGATTGACGCGCAGGATGGCGCCGGCATGATCGACCAAACATACAAGATCAGGCAGGGCGTCGATAGCCGATTCCCATTCGCGCTTGGCGTGCTCGACCACGGCAAACAGCTCTTCCAGAGTATCGCCCGCGGCCAGCCTTGTGCCAGCCTGGCTCAGCCAGCGCGACTCGATCTTCTCCCAGCTTTCGGCATCCATCAGGCTGGCTGCCGCCTGCGGCGCCTGATCGGCCGCCGAAGCGGGATCAGATGGCTGGCCGCTGAGGAGCTGGGCAATGGCCGGTTCACTGAGCACGGCAATTGTGCGGGCAGTCGAAGTGAAGGGTCGCGGGTTTTTCAAGGGTCTCTCCAATTGGGCCGGATCAGTTGATTAAGCTGGCGGCCGATGCGCTGGGGCGGCCCATCGCGCCCATCTCCGGCATCTGGCGCTGCTGCAGGGCTTGCAGGCGCACTACTTCGCGCGCGGAATTGACGACGAAACCGCTGCCGCGTTTTTCGGCCAGGCGGATAAACACATCGACAATATGCGGATCGAATTGTGTACCCGCGCAGCGTCTCAATTCGGCCAGGATTTCGTCCAGCGACATGGCGCGGTTGTACGGGCGATCGGACGCCATCGCCTCGACCGCGTCGCATACGGCCAGCAGACGGGCCTCCAACGGGATCGACTCGCCTTTAAGGTGATCGGGATAGCCGCTGCCGTTCCACCATTCGTGATGATGCCGCACATACGGCGCCAGATACCGCAGCCCCTGGCAGGTCTCCAGCAGATCGGCGCCCAGCTTGGCGTGATTCTTGATGGCCGAATATTCGGCGTGACTGAGTTTGTCGGACTTGTGCAGGATCTGTTCTGAGATGCCGATTTTGCCGATGTCGTGCAGCAGCGCAGCCTGCCGGATGGCCTTGATGCGTGGCCGGGCCAGGCCCAGTTCGACCGCTACGGCCTCGGCATAGTCGGCCACTTTGGTGGTATGCCCGGAGACGAACGGGTCGCGCGCATCGACGATTTTGGCGAGGACCAGGAACAGCTCATCGTTGAGCTCTTGAATGGCCTGGCTGGCCGCGACGATCTCCTGGTTGGCGTGCAGCAGTTCCCGGTTCAAGCGGTGGAGTTCGCGGGCGCTCTCCTCGGTGCGCTCGACGTACTGCTTCTGGGCAAAATGCATCATGAAGGGCGGCAGTGCAAACACGATGACGCCCGACATGCCCAGCGTGCTGAAGGCTACGGCCAGAAACATGCCCATGACACACAGCACCAGATAGTGATAGATCAGCCATCGGAACTGGGTGCGCCAGACCGTCCAGACGCGCTGTCCCTCAAACAGGCCGATAGCCACGGCGATGAATCCCGTGTCGATGGCGTAATACAGCAGCCCGCTCAGCAGTGCCACAGCCAACAAAGACGGCAGGTGAGCGACATCGAACGGCGTGTGCAGGATCATGGCCACCAGGGCCGGCAGCATGCCAGCCATGACGTGCGTGGCCCAGTTGAAAGCAGATTGGTAGAAGCGCGGCCACACACGGAGATAGTGGGTCAGAGCCACGGCAGCGCTCGTCACAATGACACCCGCCGGGCCGAGCAGTACCGCCGCCGCAAAGATAACGGTCACTGAAATGGAGACGGTGTTGACATCGTACACATTGACTTGCAGCAGTTCGCCGACCACCGCCAACGCTGCGAAGAACGCGAGATGCATGAGGCTGGGCGCGGGCTGCATCCCCAGGCTCCACGCCATGATGGCAAGCCCCGCCACAATGGTGCCCGCGATAAACCAGCCTAACAATGGAGAAGGTTGTGTCGTCGCCGCGCGACTCGGGCGTATGGCAACAGGCTCTGGCGAGGGCGGCGTTGTCGCAGCAGGCTGGAGATTTTCAGGGGCAGCGGGTTCCGATCGGGCAGTCTCGGCCGCCGGGCATTCGGTCCCGGCCGCTTCGTCGGCCTGCGTATCATTCAGCGTGATCGAGCGGGGCACATCCGCGGCGCAGACGACCCGGTTGCGGCCGTGCAGTTTGGCCTGATACACGGCCACATCGGCCAGATGGATCAATTCGTTTTGAGTGCTGGCATCGACCGGAAAACATGCCACGCCCAGGCTCATGGTGACGTGAATCGGCTCAGCGCTGGTCGGTATGACAAAGTCGGCCGACTCGATGGCCTGTCGAACACGATTGGCAAACGTGCGGGCCTCTTCGACGCCGGCCTCCAGCAGCACGATGGAGAACTCTTCGCCGCCAAAGCGGGCTGCAATATCATACTCGCGGACGTTGTCGCGGATAATCTGGCCGATGCGGGTCAGAACGGCATCGCCCGCCAGGTGGCCGTAAGTGTTGTTGATGTTGCGCAGCAGATCGAGATCGGCCATGACCACGCCCAACGGACGCGCAAAGCGTTGAGCCCGCTCGATCTCGGCCGCAAACAGTTCGTTGAAGTGGCGCATGTTCCACAGGCCTGTCTTGGCATCGGTATGCGCTTCCTTGGCCAGTTTGGGCACCTGGATGGCGCGATGCATGAGCAACAACGGGGCCAGCGCCGGCACGGTCAGCACGGGATTGAGCGTCCAAAGGACGGCCACTACATAGCCCAGCCCGAACTGCAATAGATCGCCGATTAAATTGCCAGCCTCAAACACGCCGGAGGCCCGCAGCGTGACGCCGCGAGCCAGCACCAGCACGCTGCCAACCAGCCCATGGTTGACAAACAGGTAAACCACCATGGCGACCAGGGCGGCCAAGAAGGCGTCCACCGACATCAGGGCGGCCGGGTCGCGCTGGAGCGTCGTAAAGGCCAGATGCGCCGCCGAGCCCGCGATCAGGTGCGCGGCAATGTTGAACGGCTGAATGTAATAGTTGCGCAGCCGATTGCTCTTGCGCATCCACAGTTCGTAGGCCCACTCCGCCAGGTGCGGGATGCCGACGAGCAGCACAAAGCCGAACGAGTCCAGCAGGAGCACACCGGCAAATAGAAAGACGAGATTAACCGCCCAGGCTTCGTGGCTGACGGTGTCGGTGATATACAGGTGAGCCACGATGTTGAGCGTGACCAGAACCAGAAACGGCCCCGCCTGATCGGCCAGCCGCCCGGCACTCGACAGCGACAGGATGCTCAACACGCCGCCGGCAAGGATAACGCCGCTGATGTAGATGATGGCTTTGCGCGACATGGGCGTCTCCATTGATTTGTCCCGTTCTTTTTGTAACATGCTTTAATCGCGCCTGCCCTAAAGGAATTGTGGAAGCTGCATGGAGGAAATGTGGACGCAAAACGAAGCGAACGAGGTGTGTGCCTCATTCGCTTCGTCGGTTCCCGATCGGCTTCAGTCTCGACCGTGCTCCAATCAGGGGCCCCAGTAATCGCTACCCCATTGCACACTCCCCCACTGCACACTGCCCCATTGGACGGAGCCCCATTGGACACTGCCCCACTGAACAGAGCCCCATTGCACGCTATCCCAGGCCACCGGATCGGTGCCGGTCCACAACAACTGGCTGGCGGCAACGCCGGTGTTGGCACTCTGGGTGGTGGTGCCGGTTGCGGCCGTATAAACGTTCAGATAAGGGTACTTTCGAACCTTCCTGGTAGCCGGATCGATATCGGTGCTGACACCCGCGATGGTGTTGCTGGCCGCCTTGAGTCGGTACTTCACTTGATCGGGCGTGAGGTTTGGCTCGTCCTGCAGCAGCAGAGCAACTGCGCCGGTGACCATGGGCGCAGCCATCGATGTGCCGCTCAGCCGGAAATACTCGCCATTCAACAGCACACGATCGGGATACAGCGTGCTCCAGGAGGAGTTCTTGGACAGAACACTGATGATGTTCATGCCGGGCGCAATGATGTCCGGCTTGAGAAAACCGTCGGTGGTCGTGCCGTAAGCCGAGTAGGCTGCGGTGACGTCGTCAATCAAGCTGGCCGTGCCTCGTTCATCGCTCGCGCCCACCGTGATGATGAACGGATCGTTGGCCGGCGCGGCCTGAATGGGATTGAGTGTCACACCGATTGAATAGTTCCCGGCCGAGGCCACCACCACCACCTGATTGAACCACAAGATCTCGGCTGCAGCATCTACCGGGCTGGTGTGATACGATTGCGCAACCGTGGAGTTGACGGACAGGTTGACCACCCGGATATTGTAAGTCACCCGGTTGTTGTAAATCCACTGCATGGCAGCCACCATGTCCGACTCGTAGGCCCGGCCCGTCTCGTCGCAAATCTTCAGGCTGATCAGTTTGGCGACGGGCGCGATACCGGTAATTTCACCCGCCGAATCGCTGCCATTCCCGGCGACAATGCCGGCCACATGCGTGCCATGACCATAGACATCATTCACCGTGGCCGAAAGTGGGCTGAGCGAGAATTGCTTGATTAGTCGCGTTCCGCCCGAGGCCGAGCTGCTTAAGCTGAAGTCCTTGTCAAGCGAAATCCCACTGTCGATCACCGCGACGGTTATACCATCGCCGTTCAACCCCAGATTCCACGCGGCACGCACGTTGAGGGTGTCCAGGTACGTGTTGGTCGTAGGCAGCGGCGGCGGAGGCGCGGGCTTACCGACCTGCTCGACCGGCGCATCCAGCGACACCCAGCGCACACCGCCACTCACGGCCAGTCGCTCCACGTCGCCCGCGTTCAGCCGCGCCGCGAAGGCGTTGATAATGGGCAAGTCCTTGGTAATGGTGCCGCCCAGTGCTTCCACGGCCAGTTCCACCCGATCGTCCTTCACACTCTTCTGCACGATCACGTTTACCGGTCGATCGGGCTGCTGCGACGCCAACTGGGCCAACACTGATTGAATGCGCGCATTTGGCACGCTCGCCGCTGAAGCCGGCAGCGTGGCCAACACAACGGCCATGACCAGCAACACGTTCAGCCGTTTGATCCGGCCGCCCCAGTTAACAGACTTGCGTATGAAAATCGAGAACGTGTGCATGATAACTCTCCTTAATAGCCATCGGCTTGCTCACGGTAAAACAAGTCCAGGCTTTGCCATAAAGCCCGTTCACGGCCCCCAGTAATCACTTCCCCACTGTACACTGCCCCATTGCACGCTGCCCCACTGCACACTCCCCCACTGCACACTGCCCCATTGCACCGACCCCCACTGCACACTGTCCCAGACGGGCGGCGTCGAACCGGTCCACAACAGCTGGCTGGCCATGACGCTGGTGTTGGCGCTCTGGGTTGTAACCGCTTCAACCGCAGCGTAAATGTCCAGATAGCCTGCGCCCGCCGTCGTGGCGCTGTAACCCAGCCAGTTCTTGTTGGCCGTCGCCATCAGCCGATACTTCACCTGATCCGGCGTCAGGTTTGGCTCGTCCTGCAGCAGCAGCGCCACCGCTCCGCTCACCATCGGCGCCGAGGCCGATGTGCCCGACATCTTGAAGTAGGTCTTGTCGATGCGATTGGCCGCGCGCGCCGCGCTCATGTTCAGATTGTCGTTCTCCGGCAGCAAGCCGATAATGTTCCGGCCGGGCGTAACCAGATCGGGTTTTGCAAAGCCGCTCTCAGTCGTGCCATAGGCCGAGAAGGCCGCCACCGTGTCATCGGCTGTGCTCAGAGTCGCCCGGTCATCCGTCGCGCCAACGGTGATCACAAACGGATCGTTCGCGGGCGGAAACAGCGTTGTCGTGCCGTTGTTGCCCGCCGAAACCACCACCACGATGCCATTGAACCAGAGGATCTCGCACGCCGCGTCCAGCGGGCTGGTATGATACGACTGCGCCACGCTCGAGTTCAGCGACAAGTTGACCACGCGGATGTTGTAGCGCGTCTTATTGTCCAGCACCCATTGCAGGCCGCTGACCACATCCGATTCGGTGGACATGCCCTGATCGTCGCTGACGCGGATGTTAAGAACGTCCGCCCGCGGCGCCACGCCGATATACTTGTAGCCCGATTGCGAGCCGCTGCCCGCCACGATGCCCGCGACAAAAGTGCCGTGCCCGTAGCGATCGGCCGCATCGTGATACGCCGCGTTGAAGTTGGCGCTGCCGCGAACGCGCTTGCCCAGATCCTTGGTTTTGAAGATGCCACTATCCACCACAGCAATCGTAACGCCCTTGCCCTGCAGTTTGGCGCTGGTATTCCACAGATTCGAAGAACGAATAATCTGATTGTAGAAGTTCGCCTGCTTGGTGCTGTCAATCGTCGCCAGCGCCGATGCATCGCCGCCGGAATCGCAGATCGCATCTGAGCCGGGCGTGCTGGTTACGCGCAGGCCGATGGCATCGTAATACAGCTTATCCTTGCTGTTAAACCCGCTCTGGTCGATGAGCAGTTCCAGCCCGGCCTCAAAATCGCTCCATTTCCACACATGGTCGGCGGTCATGTCCACATACACCGTGCAGACCAGGCTGACGCCCACACACGTGTCGAACGCGTGATGATTAAGAACGACGGCCTTGCCGGCTTTGCCGTTTACATACATCGTCAGCTTTGGATCGCTGCCCGCCGACATGACGATGGGACTGTAAGCACGCAGCACGATCTCCACCTTGCTGATCGCATAACCAGGCGTCGCTTCAGCCGCGAAGCCGCCGAACGCCCCTTTGACCCGGCTGCCATAGCCATACGTGGCGTTTGGCCCCAGCGCCGAATCGACCATGTTGGCTGCATTGGTAAAGGCATTGGCGACCACAATGCCAGGAACGTTGGCCCAGGTCGTGAACTCGGAAGCGCCGGCAGGCACCGCCACCGTGCCATTCGCCCCCTCTACGGTGACGCTGACGGCTTCTGTCGTGACCTCACCTGTCTGAGCCTCCTGCATCGTCGCATCCAGACTCACCCAGCGCACGCCGTCAGTCCGGGCCAGCTGCACCGCTTCGCTTGATTTCATCTCCGCGGCGAAGGCATTGATGATGGCTAAGTCCTTGATGACTTTTCCGCCTAACGCGCGGGCGGCCCGCTCCACCCGATCGTCTTTCACGGTCTTCTGGACGATCACACGGATGGGTTGATCGGGTGACCGGGCCGCCAATGACAACACGACGGGCTGCACGCGCGCGGCCGAAGCCGGCAGAGACACGGCCAGCGGCCCGATCAACGATAACACCACCCCCAGCACCACCATCCAGCTCAGGATCTTGATCCTACCGCCCCAGTTCACAGATAATCGGATACGTCTGCTGTGTTCGCTCATGTCGCCACCTTCCTGATTGCGCCATCATTCACCGCCATGACGGTCCGCGTGATAAGAGCTGCCGTCTCGAAACGCTGGGCAGACCAACTGCCCCGCCCCGGCGCCGATTGGTTTACGGCCCCCAGTAGTCACTCCCCCACTGCACAGACCCCCATTGCACGCTGCCCCACTGCACACTCCCCCACTGCACACTCCCCCATTGCACGCTATTCCAGACCGACGTCACACCCATCCCCAACAACCGGCTGACGCTGATACCGGTATTGGCAGCCTGAGTCGTGTTGCCATTCACGGCCGCGTAAATGTCCAGACAACCCGCACCGGCCGTCGCGGCGTTATAGCCGGACCAGTTTTTGTTGGCGGTGGCCTTTAGTCGGTACTTCACCTGATCGGGGCTCAGGTTCGGCTCGTCCTCAAGCAGCAGTGCCACCGCCCCGGCCACCATCGGCGCCGACACCGAAGTGCCCGACATGCGAAAATAGGTGTTATCGACGCGATTGGCGGGGTGGTTCGTTGGAATCACGCCGTTGACGTTGCCCATGAGCGATACGATGTTCCACCCGGGCGCTACCAGGTCCGGTTTGGCAAACCCATCCACGGTTGTGCCGTAAGCCGAGAACGAGGTTACCCCATCATCGTTCAGGTTGGTTGTGCCCTTGTCGTCAGTCGCCCCGACGGTGATCACGAAGGGATCGTTCGCCGGCGGATACAGCGCGCCTGCGCCGTTGTTGCCCGCCGAGACCACTACCACGATGCCGTTGAACCACAGAACCTCAACCGCGGCGTCTAACGGGTTGGTGTGATACGAGTCGGGCACCGTGCTGTTGAGGGAGAGGTTTACTACTCGAATGTTGTACCGGGCTTTGTTCTCCAGCACCCACTGAAGGCCGGCAACCACGGTTGCGGCCGTCGCACCGCCATCGTCATTGCTCACCTTCACGTTAATGATGTTGGCCATCGGCGCCACGCCGATGTACTTGCCGTTCGACGCCGAACCGTTGCCGCCGACGATGCCGGCCACGTAACTGCCGTGGCCGAAATTATCGAAAGTGGTCTGGTTGTAGTCTGTGTTAAATCGGACATTGGCCACCACCCGATTTTGGCCTGACTGCGTGTACAAGTCTTGCTGCCAGTTGATGCCGGCGTCCACCACCGCCACCCCAATCCCGGTTCCCTGGCGTTTTGGCGAGCTGAGCCAGACCTTGTTGGCGTTGATGGTCTTTTCATACACGTTTTTCAAATTAACGTCGGTAGTCACACAGTCGGCAGTGCAACCCGTGCTCGCAACAGGCGAATCCAGTGACACCCAGCGCACGCCGTCAGTCCGAGCCAGCTGCACCGCATCTTTGGCCGTCATAGTCGCGGCAAAGGCATTGATGATATGCAGGTCCCGGGTGACCATTCCACCCAGCGCGTTCACGGCCCGCTCCACCCGATCATCCTTGACCGTCTTCTGCACGATTACGCTCACCCTTTGATCGGGATCTTGCACGGCCAGTTGCACCAGCAGCGGTTGAATCCGCGCCGCCTGCTGAGCGAGTGGTGCAGCCAACGGCGTGACCAACGACAGCACCAGCGCCAGCAAAATCAGTTTTCGAATGTGTTGGAACCGCTTGTTCATGGATGTTGTCTCCGCGTATCGCGCACTACCTATGAGCTATGACCCTGCTCACCCGCCTACGGCTGCCTCACACATCATCGATACCCACCGTCGGGCCTCCGGGCAGGGCAAAATAAAACGTGCTGCCCAGACCTGAGCCGACGCTTTCAGCCCAGATCCGGCCGCCATGGGCTTGGACGATTTCACGGCACAGCGCCAGCCCCACCCCCATGCCGCCGTAGCGGCGCGTCGCGCTGCCGTCGATCTGGTAGAATCGCTCGAAAATCCGGGTGAGTTGATCCCCGGCAATGCCAATACCCTGATCGTGTACCGACACGATCACCATATCCCGATCGAGCCGGGCCTGAACCCGAATGGCCGAGCCGGGCGGGCTGAACTTGACGGCATTATCCAGCAGGTTATCCAACACCTGCTTAAGCGCCTCCGGATCGGCCGATAATTTCGGCATTGATTCAGGCAGCCGCACATCCAACTCGATCGGGTGAATATGCTGATCGATGCGGCCGCGCCATGGTTTGATGACCAGTGTCAGCCACTCGGCGGCATCCACGGGCTGGCGGCACAATGGCACGGCATCGCTCGTCCGCAAGTCCACCAGCCGCTCCACCATAAAGCGCAGCTGCTCAGCCTGTTTCAACATGACGCTCAGCGCCTGATGCTGATCGTCGGTGATAGGCCCCAGTTCCCGTTCTTCCATCAGTGCCGCGTAACCGTATACCAGGCCCAGTGGTGTCCGCAGTTCGTGTGAGACGTTGGCGACCAGCTCTTCTTTGGCGCGCAGAGCGGCGCGCAACTGGGTATTGGTCAGCTGCACCTTCCGATACAACCGCGCCTGATGCACCGCGATGGCCAGCACATACCCGATTTCGCGCGCCACCTGCACCTGATCCGCCTTGAACGCTCCGGCTCGATCAGACGCCAGCAACAGCGAGCCGATGAATTCGGCTTCCGCCATCAGCGGCACGTTTAATAACGAGCGCATGCCCTCGGCCGTCAGCTGCTGCTCAAACGACGAGGGCGCAGTCAACTGCGACAAGTCATTCACACTGAACTCTTCGGTCAGCCGCCGCTCGTCGCTAAACTCCACCTCGGCACTGCTGCACAGCTGGCGCGGACGGAGATGGGTCTTGCCATTGGCGTCGGCGGTCAGCACCACCAGTTCCTCGGCCGCGCGGCCGCTCAATGTGATCCGCGCCTGCCGGAACAGCATCAGCGGCCGGAGACGGGTTAGCGCCGCCTGGGCAATGTCTTCTGGCGAGCGTGCCGCCAGAATGGCCTGATGGATGTCGTTGAGTGCCTGCAGCCGGCTCAACGAACGGTGCAGCGCCTCTTCGTTGTGGCGGCGCTCCGAAATATCTTCCATGACGACCACGGCGGTGATGGGCAGGTTGGCGTGTTGGGTCACCACCGGCTGCACCCGCACCTGCAAATGCCGGTGCAAAAAGCCATCGTACATTTCAATCTGCCCGGCCCGGCCCAGCTGCGCCGTCGCCAGTACCCGCCGCAAGTAGCGATCCAGTTCGCAGTACAATCCCAGGCAACCCGGATGCAGTAGAGTGTGCAGACTGAACCCTTGAATCGCTTTCACATCGACGGACTGCCAGACCTCGATGGTGCGGTTGGCGCGCACCACCCGGCCGTGTTCGTCGACCATGCAGACCAACTCCGGCAGCGAATCGACCGTTGCCTCCCATTCTTGCTTGGCTCGCTCCACCCGCTCAAAGAGCGGATCGAAGGTGCCCAGGTCTGGCAGCAGCATCATGTGTGTGTCAACAGTTGAGTCTGGCATCGCCTTGTCCGTCTGCCGTCCGCCGTGCGTAAGCGGCGACCAGCCCATTGACGTGCTTTTTCCCGACTACTTTTGTATCACGATTGTCGGGGTTGTGCGGTGAAAGTTGTATGGAATGTGTGTGGATTGAAGCTGTATGCGACATGGAAGAAACGTGGATGGCATATTGGCTCGAAAACTGTCGGGCCGGGAGGAACGATCGAGCGGGGGAAATCAACCGCCAGCAAACCTGCTTGGGGCAATTTTCGTCATGCGGCATTGTCCGAGATGCCGTATCCCACGCCGCGAACCGTGCGAATTACCTCGCGCCCGGTGGCGGCCTTGATCTTGGCGCGGATATGGTAGATGTGCGAGCGGACTGTGTCACGCGCTTCGAAAGTGATCTGCTGGTGTCCCAGCACTTTCTGGATGAGCTCGTCCACCGCGATTACGCGCGGCGCCTCATCGGCCAGATAGCTCAGCAGGCTGAATTCCACCGGGCTGAGGCCCAACGGCACGCCGTCCAGGGTGATGACGTGCCGGATCGAATCGATCATCAGGCCCTGCCGTTGAATTTCGGGGGCGGGCTTGCCGGCCGACCGGGCGGCTGGTGCGGGTTGATCGGGTGCCGATGGCGATGCTGCGCGATCGAGGGCCTGCGCCCGTTTTGTCAGCCCGGCCTGCACACTGCGCCTGAGATCGACCACGCTGCACGGTTTCAGCAGGTAATCGTGTGCACCCTGCCGCAGCGCTTGGACCGCCGTCTCCAGCGAGCCGTGCGCGGTGATGATGATGACCGGCGTGGCCGACGATTGCTGGCGCAACTGCGCCAGCACATCCAACCCGCTCATATCCTTCAGGCGCAAGTCGAGCAGCGCCAGATCAAGCTCGGCAGTCGCCACCACTTCGAGCGCGGCCGCACCGCTGGCGGCGGTGATCACGTGGTGACCGTCACGCTGCAAAGCGCGCTCGAAGAAGCGGAGCACCGCCACCTCGTCATCGACGATCAGGATGGTTGATGTTGCCGACATGACGCCCTCTCGCTGGCCGGGCGGCGTAGCGACCATCATATTTCGCGCGCCGGCAGTTTGATGCGGAAGGTGGTGCCGGTTCCCGGCGCGCTTGACACGTTGATCTCGCCGCCCAATGATTGGATGATTTCATAGCTAATCGCCAGACCCAGACCAGTACCCGCAGTCTTGGTGGTATAAAACGGTTCAAAGACATGCAGCAGCACTTCCGGCGCGATGCCCTGCCCGGTGTCGCTCACATCGATGCACACCACCGGCGCTTCGTCCGTCGTCCGATTCAGACTGGCCGCAATGGACAACGTGCCGCCGTCCGGCATGGCGTCGATGGCGTTCAATACCAGGTTCATCATCACCTGCGTCAGCTGATCCGGCGTCAGCATCAACTGGGGTATCTGGTCGTCCCATTGTCTGGCGACGACAATGTGATGCTGCTGCAAGTGCTTGCCTGCCAGCTCCAGAATGTTGTCCAGCAGGCGCTGCAGATCAGTCGGGCGCGGTTCCAGTTTCACCGGTCGCGAAAATTCGCGCAGGCGCTGCATCAGATTGGCAATGCGCTGAATCTCACCTTCGATGATGATCAGATCCTCGTGCAAGTCGGCATGGTCCGCGTCGATTTCCAGGCTTTCGCGCAGCACATACAAACCGCTCTGCACGGCCTGCAGCGGGTTGTTCACCTCGTGGGTCAGCGAGGCCACCAGCCGGCCCAGCGCCGACATTTTTTCGGCGTGGATCAGCCGCGCCTGCGATTCCTTGAGCTGGCGCAGATGCTCGCGCTCGGCTTGAAAAAGCCGCGCATTCTCAATGGCGATGGCCGCCGACGCGGCCAGGCCGGCCAGCAAATCTCGATCTTGATCGGTGAAGGCGCCGTCGCGACGGTTAATCGCTTCAACCACTCCCCGCACGGTCTGTTGTGAGATGATGGGCACGGCCAGGATCGAGCGGGTGGTGTAGCCGGTCAGAGCATCAGCCTCGCTCCAGAAGCGTGGATCTTGCACAGCATCTTGCACCACGACCGGCTGTCCCTGGCGCGCCACCCAGCCTACGATACCCACGTTTGTGGGAACGCGCACTCCGACCAGTTGTTCGGAATTGTCACCGGCCACCGCCGCAAAGATCAGTTCATCGCGGCCGGCATCGCGCAGCAAGACGGACGCATGCTCGGTATTCAGCAGGCCTTGAATTTCGCGCACGACGGTTTCCAGCACCTGGCGCACATCAAGCGATGCCGTCAACGTCTGGCTGGCCGTATTGAGCGCAGCCAATTCACGGGCCCGCCGGGTCAAATCGGCGTTTAGCTGCAAGATCCGGGCTTCGGCCTTCTTGCGTTCAGTGATGTCGCGCCCGACGGCCAGCACGCCCGTGGCATAATCCCGATCGTCCCGGACCAGGCTGAGCGTCACTTCGCTCCAGCGGGTCGTACCGTCGCTGCGGTAGTATTCGAGTTCCAGCGTGCGCGACACGTGGTAGCCGGGCTGGGTCAACAGTTCGGGGGCCAGGTCGCGGGCAAAAAGCTGCGTGATAGCTTTCTGCGATGCCGGCGTCAGCAGCTGCCGGCGTGAATGCAGCTGCCGGACTTCCTCGGCTGTGTAACCCAGCGTGCGCTCGACAACCGGACTTACATAAACGAGGTTGAAGCGCAGATCCATCAACCACACGGCGTCGGTCATGTTTTCGGTGATCAACCGGTGCCGCTCCTCGCTATCGCGCAGGGCGGCCTGGGCACGCGCACCGCGCACCAGATGTTGCACGCGCTGCCGCAGGATGAGAGAATTGATGGGCTTTGGAATATAGTCGGTGGCGCCCGCATCGAATGACCGCGTAATGGAGTCCATGTCTCCCAGCGCCGTCACCATGAGGATGGGCGTATCCATGAAGCCGGGCAGCTGCCGGATCTGGCGGCAGGCGTTCACGCCGTCCACGACGGGCATCATGATGTCGAGCAGGATCAGATCGGGCCGGTGCTCCCGGCAATAGGCCAGCGCCCCCGCGCCGTTTTCAGCCTCGGTGATGGCGATACCATCGCGCCGCAGCATCAAATTGATCATTTCGCGCAAGTCGGCATCATCGTCCACAACCAGAATGATCGGGTCGGTGGCCGGCCCACTGACAACCGGCGCCAGACGATCGAGGCGGGGGAACACCCGGGGGGCAATGGTCAGATCCAAATCCTCGTTCATGATGTTGCGCCTGAGGGCTGACCTTTCCCGACTGGCGCGCCGGAGCCTAACGCCTGCTGCGCCGCCGATCGAATGTGTTTGATGTCAACCGGCTTTTCAAGCACCAGCTGCGCCGGGCTGTCGGTGGCCGTTTCGCGCAGCACCTCGCTGCCAAACGCGGTCAACATGATGATATGGGTGTCGGGATACCGCTCGCGTACCAATGCGGCCAACGCCAGGCCGTCCATCTCCGGCATCCGGTAATCGGTAATCATCAAATCAAACGGTCGCTCGGCAAACAGTTCCAGCGCCTGCCGGCCGCTGGTCGCCATGGCGATCTCACAGTCGGGCACTTTGGCCAGACCAGCTCTGAGAATCGAGACTTGATTGATCTCATCGTCCACCAGCAGAATGCGGCGTTTTCGTGTGGTTGCCACTGGCAGCTTGCAAGTATCTGGCATAGGATTGGCCCCCGGTATGATGCCGGGCAGCTGCATCACAAACCGACTACCGCGGCCCGCTTCGCTGGTCACGGTCAGCTGTCCGGCATGTCTGCGAACGACTGATTTTACGACGGCCAGGCCAAGGCCCAGCCCGTTATGGCGCCGGCTGTCGGCATCGTCGGCCTGGCAGAAACCTTCCAGCACCTGCGGCAATTCTTCAGGCGCAATGCCGATGCCCGTATCGGCAACCTCGATGTTGACCCAGCCCGGCACCGACCACATGGTAACGGCCACCTCGCCTCCGGTCGGCGTAAACCGCACGGCGTTCTCGACCAGGCACTCCAGTGCAATGGACAGCGCACGCAGATCGCCGTAGATCAGCGGCACATCCGCCGCCTTGTTATACACCAGCTTCAGTCCCGCCTTCTCGGCCGCGGCTTGCTGCCGGCCCACGATCGGCCCCACCAGCTCAAGCGGAGACAGCGGCGCGGCCGGCGACAATTCCCCTTCAGCCGTTATCAACACTTCGATCCGTTCAACAATGCTCTCCAGATCGTTGAGACGCCGATCCATGATCAGCAGTACGCGGCGCTGCTCAGGGCTTAGCTCACCCAGGGCCCCCAGGTTCAGCAACTGTGTATATCCGTGTACCACGCCCAACGGCGTCCGCAATTCGTGATGCACGTTGCGAACAAAGGCAGCCTCTACTCTGGACCTTAGCGGTGTATCAGACGGCTGGGTAGCCAGTGATTGTTCATCGCTCATGACGCATTCTCCCCGGGTGAACTGGGCAGCCAGACGGCGAAAGTGGTGCCCCGGTTATGCTCGCTCGTAACCTGAATCTTGCCGCCCAGCGAAGCAGCCAGCTCGTAGCAAATGGACAGTCCCAGGCTGGAGTCGTTGGCTCGCACCGCTTGAAAAGGCTCAAAAACGCGCGGCAACAAGGCGGCCGGAATATTTGGGCCGGTGTCGCTGATGGCAATGTGAAGTCCCCCTTCACCACCGCGCATCCCGGCCCTGGTTTCAAGTCGCAAGACGCCACCCTGCGGCATCGTATCAATGGCGTTCAACACCAGATTCAACAAGAGCTGTTTGAGGTAATCGGGGCTGGCCACAATCTCGCGCTCAGCTGCCGCCACTGGCTCTCGCCTGTCAACCGTAATCTGGTGCGCCGCGATCCACGGCGCAGTCAGATCCAACACCTGTCCGATCATGCTGCCCAGATCTACAGTCTGCAGTGGCGACCGGCCGGATTGGGCGAAATCACGCAGCCGATGGACTGACTGTGCCAACCGATCCACCTCGTCCAGGGCCATTTCGACATGCGATCGAATTACGGACTGCGCCCCGGCTGCGGATCCGGCCTGGGCCAGCTCGTCCAGCGCCTCACCGATGAGGCCGAGGGCACCCTGCAGCACCTGCAGCGGATTATTGATCTCGTGCGCCAGCGACGCGGTCAGCCGCCCCAGCGCAGCCATCTTTTCCGTCTGAATCAAACGCGGCTGGGCCGCCTGCAAGCGGCGATTGTGATCGCGCAGTGTCTCATACAGCCGCGCATTCTCCAGCGCAATTACGGCCGAGCCGGCGATGGCCTGCATCAGATCAAGATCGTGCGCGTTGAAGCGGTCGGCCGTTTTATTCAGCGCTTCCATCACCCCGATCGCGCAGCCGTCTTTGAGCAGCGGCACGGCCAGCAGGCTGCGTGTCGTGAGGCCCGTCTGCACATCAATGGCCCGATAGAAACGCTCGTCCAGCTGGGCGTCGGTAACCATCAATGGCGCCCGGCTTCGCAGCACCGCGCCGGCCAGGCCGGCCGCAGCCGGCAGCCGTGTGCCCACCAGCGCGTCGGCGCCGGGGCCTGAAGCCGCCACAAACTCCAACTCGTCTTCATGGAGCAGCAGCACCGACACGCTCTCGGCCTCGATCAGCCGTTTGAGCTCATCGGTGATGGCGGCCAGCACACGCGGCAGTTCCAGGCTGGAGGCCATCGTGCGGAAAGCCACGTTGAGCGCGGCCAGTTCTCGCGCGTGGCGCTGTTCGGCGATGAACAACCGCTCCAGCGTCTCTTGGGCGCTCGTGTGCGACGTGATGTCGTAAGCGTTAACGATCATCCCCGGGAGGGTGGGATCGGCCAGCAGGTTGGTCACCGTGCCGGTCAGGGTGCGCCACGTGCCATCGCCAATGCGCACCTGGACTTCACCCATCGACCGCGACGCGCCCGACTGCGCCCGCACTGCACGCCAGACATCCAGCATCCGTCCGACATCATCCGGCGAAACATGGGCGGACAGCAGGTCGGTCAGCAACGTCAACGGCGAGAGGCCGAACAGCCGCACGCTGGCCGGGCTGGCATAGGTCAATTGACCGGCTGCGTCGAACACCGCAATGATGTCACTGGCGTTCTCCAGCAGCGCGCGGAATCGCGCCTCGTGTTCGCTCAGCCGGCGTTCCAGCCGGTGCTTACACAACGTCATCTCAATGATCGTCGCGACTTCACGATCTTCAAAGGGCGTCAGGATGTAGCCATACGGTTCGGTCACGCCGGCGCGCTGCAGGGTCTGCTCGTCCGAATCAGCTGCCAGGAAGATCACGGGAATGCCCAGATGCTGGCGGATGTAGCCTGCGGTGTCCACGCTGTCCATCGGGCCTGTGAGGGCGATGTCCATCAGGACAACGTCGGGCCGCGCCATGGCCGATTGCTGGATGGCGGCTTCGCCCGTGCTGACGATGCCGACTATCAGGTAGCCCAGGTCGCCAAGGCGGGCCTTCAAATCGAGGGCGAGTGCACTTTGATCTTCGACGATGAAAACTTTGGCGGCAGACATGGCCTCGTCCGGGTCGTTAAGCGTGAACCTGAGGCCAGCATACAACGAGGCGCTATGCAAGTTCAAAAAAGAACCATGAAGGTTGCATGAACGTTCCGTGGAAACCGAGAATCGGCTGCCCGCAAGCGCGGCCTGGAGAGTGGCGGCGCGGCTCAAGACACACTGAAACGCGCGGGGACGACCTAATCGGTCAGTACATATCCCACGCCGCGCACGGTGCGGATGATGTTGCGCCCGGCGGCGATCTGCACTTTGCGGCGGATATGATAGATGTGTGACCGGATGGTTTCGGCCGCTTCGGCCGGATCACTTGTGTAGCCCTGCACTTCACGGATCAGCTCTTGTGGCGGCACGACGCGGGGCGACTCGCTGACCAAATAGGCCAGGAGATCAAATTCGGTTGGGCTGAGTTCCAGCAGCACGCCGTCCAGCGTGATGATGTGCCGAATGGAGTCGACGATCAGGCCGCTGTGCTGCAAGAACCGATCGGGGTGGCCGGGCGCGGCGGGCATCTCCGGCTCGATCGGACCCGCAGCCGATCGGCGCAGCTGCTCCTGGCGCTTGATCAGCCCGGTGCGGATACTCTCGCGCAAGTCGAGCGTCTTGCAAGGCTTGAACAAATAATCGTGCGCGCCATTGCGCAGCGCTTCGACCGCCGACTCCAGTGAGGCGTGGGCTGTCAAGATGATGACGCTGGTGGCCGGCCAGCGTCGGCGCAACTCGGCCAGGACTTCCAGCCCGCCAACGCCCTTCATCTTTAAATCCAGCAGCACAATGTCGAATTCTTCGACGTTCAGCCGTTCCAGTGCGGCGTCGCCGCTGGCGGCCACAGCCACCCGAAAGCCCTCGCGCGCCAGAAACCGTTCCAGAAAGTATCGAATGCCGTCCTCATCATCAACCACCAGAATCGCCGGGGATTGATCGGGAATGCTCATACCGTCACCTCGGGATCGGTCACCGTATCGACCGGCAGTTGAATGGAGAAGGTGGCGCCCGCTTCCGGTGTGCTTGAGGCGCTGATGTCGCCGCCCAATGTCTTTACCAGCTCATAACTGATGGCCAGCCCCAGGCCGGAACCGTTCTCTTTGGTGGTGAAGAATGGTTCGAAGATGTGGGGCAGAATGTCCGCCGGTATCCCACGTCCGTTATCGCTAAGATCAATGCGCACCCCAGCCTGCATGCCCGCCGGGCGGAGCAGCATGTCGGGGGCGACGGCCACCCGCAGGCGGCCGCCCTCGGGCATGGCGTCGACGGCGTTGAGCACCAGGTTCAGGATGACCTGCTTCAGTTGATCGGCGTTGGTGTTTACGATCAGGGGTGAATCGGTCGCCACGACGCGCTCCACGGCGATGTTGCTGTGCTGCAGCTGTTTGGCAGTCAGCGCCAGCACCGTATCCAGAACGGCCGCTACGTCCACCCTTTGGTGTCCGCTGCGCGGTGGACGGTAGAAATCGCGCAGGCGCTGCACGATGCCGGCAATGCGTTGGACCTCGGCGGCGGCCACGTCCAGATCGCGCTGCCAGTCCGCCGCCGCGGCGCGCTCCAGATTTTCGGCCTCTTCAATGCCCTCGCGCACCAGGGTCAGGCAGCCCTGTACGGCTTGCAGCGGATTGTTGATTTCGTGCGAGATCGACGCGATCAGCCGCCCCAGCGCCGACATTTTTTCGGCCTGAATCAGCCGGGTCTGGGCCTCTTGCAGGCGGCGATACTGCTCCTGCTGTCGTTCGTAGAGCTGTGCATTCTCCAGCGCCACGGCGGCATTGGCGGCAAAAAGTTCCACCAGCTGCTTGTCATGATCGTCAAACGGCGGCCGGTGCTGATTGCTCACCACGAACAGCACGCCCAACACGGCATGCGTGCTGGCCAGCGGCGCGGCAATTACCGAGTGGATGCGGGACTCATGGCGATAAGCGGCGGCCTGCCCATCCCAGCGCTGGTAATCGTCCAATCTCAGCACAGTGCGCTGCTGAAAGGCCCGCCCCGACAGGCCTTCACCGGGCCTCAATTCGGCCCCAAGGTATTCGGTGTAGAAATCCAGCCCGACCGCCAGTACCAGCACATCACGCTGCTGATCATACAGATACACGCCGCCCGCCGATATGCTCAGCAGGCTGGCCGCCTGCTCGACGATGAGCTGCAGCAGCGCCGACACATCCAACTGGGCGTTTAACAGCAGGGCGGTATTGTACAGGGCGGTTTGCTCGGTGCCGTATCGACGCAGCGTCTGCTCAGTATGCTTGCGCTCGGTGATGTCACGAACAATGCCCAGAATGGCAGGCTGTCCGCCATACTCGATGACGCGGCTGTTCACATCGACCGGTATCGGGGAGCCGTCGCGCCGTTGATGCATGGCTTCAAAATGGTTCTCTCCCAGATGTCGGGTCTGCGCCAGCCGGGGCGGCACCTGCGGCCGCTGATCGAGGGGATAGAGTTCAGCCACGTTCAGCTGTCGCATCTCGTCCAGCGTGTAACCGTAGCGCTCGCACGCCACGCGGTTGACTTCGATGAAGCGGCCTTCCAGATCGAGAATGAAGATGGCGTCGCCGGCGCTTTCAAACAGGGTGCGATACCGCTGCTCCGATCGGCGCAGCATCTCCTCGATGCGTTGGCGATGGTGGATGTCGTCCTGCAGCGCTTCATTGGCCGCCTGCAATTCCATCGTCCGCTCGATCACACGCTGTTCCAGTTCAGAATTCAACCGCTGAATATATTCCTCGGTCTGTTTGCGCTCGGTGATGTCCTGGTGATGCCACAGGCGACCGTGGGATCGCGCCTCAATAACGATCGGGATAAAGTCCCGCAGATAAGTTCGGTTGCCGCTCATGGCGATCTCCTCGCCCCTGAGCGGCCGTCCGTTGGCGACTATCTCTTGAATGCGGGCCAATGCGGCCGGTGGATCGGCATAGACATGCTGAATTTTCTGCAGCATGTCCGGCGCTGTCAACCCGAGCAGGTCGTCGGGCGGCACGTCCAGATCGAACAGATCGCAGAAAGCCTGATTGGCAAACTCGACGCGGTCGCTGCTGTTTACCACCAGGACGCCGCCGTACAGGCTCGACAGGATGATTTGAAAGCGCCGGAAGGCAGTCTGCAGCGCAGCTTCGGCTTGCTTGCGGGCCGTGATGTCGCGGAACACACCAAACGCACCTACAAACCGGCCGCGATCGTCGATCTGGGGCACGGCGGTGACGATCAGGTTGCGCGTCTGACCATCGGGACGGCGGATCGCGATCTCATAAATGCTTTTCAGCCCGCGCTGCCGGGCTTGAGTCTCGTGCTTAATCAGCGTGTATTGCTCGTCGTCGACGAATTCCCTGAGGTTGTGCCCGACCAGCCCGTCCGTCACGCCAAAGACATCGGCCGCGGCCGGGTTGGCAAACATAAAATTCTCGTCGGCGTCAACCAGGCCCAGCCCTTCGCCCTGATTCTCAATCAGCGTTCGAAACCGCTGCTCGCTCTGGCGCAAAGCCTCCTCGATGCGCTGCCGATCGGTGATGTCGATCAGGAGACAGCCCAGCAGACGACGCTGCATGGCCTGAATCGGAAAGATCGACATATGGACGGTTCGGATTTCGCCGTCGGGCCGGTAGATCGATACCTCGAACGGTCCGATGGACTGCCCTGCCATCACGGCCTGGGCAGTGGCCTTGAAGCGCGCTTCCGCGTCGGGCGTGCGCTGGGACGGTGGCATAAAACGCAGGTTGATCTCCCAGGTGGTCAGGCCCAGCCATGCTTCGCGCGCCACAGCCGTCAACCGTTCAAGGGCGGCGTTAACGTCCATGCAATGAAAATCTTCGTCGAACAATGCAATCGCTTCACCAGCCTGCTCAATCACGGCGCGGAATTTTGCCTCGCTGGCGCGCAGCGCCTCTGCCAATTCCTGGCGCACCGTAATATCCACAGCCACCCCGAAGGCTGCGATCTGTTGACCGGCCGGATTGTGAATCGGAACGACGTTGACCAGAACCGAGCGCACCGAGCCGTCCTGGCGGCGCACTTTCATCTCGGCATTCAAGATGGTGCTGACGCCTTGCAAGGCCAGCACGGCCGGCAAGTGATCGGCGCGCAGCGGCTGACCCTCAGCGTCGAGCATCGTCCACGATCGATCAATTTCGGCTAGCGGCCGACCGACCTCGCTGGGCCCGTCTGGCCGCCCCAGCAGCTCGCGCATTGCCGGATTGACAATCTCGATCACACCACCGGGAACGCTGAGCAGCACCATCGGCACCGACGACTGGCTGACGGCCGCCTCCAGAACGGCGCGAGTATCCGCCAATTCCTGTTGAGTCCGCTTCTGAGCGGTGATGTCGCGCATGAGGCCCAGCACGGCTACCGGTATGCCCTGCGCATCGCGAACGGCCGTCACGTTCAGCTCGGCCCAAAAAGTGGTGCGATCGTGGCGCGCCAGTTCGACCTCGATGGTGGCGTTGCCGGCAGCGCCGCCAACCAGGGTCTGACGCACCGCATCGGCAGCGGCGGGCTGATGCGCGGGAGTAATCAGGTCGAAGACACTTGTCCCGATCATGTCTCGGGGCGCACTGAACCCGTGCAGCCGGGCCGCTTGTTCATTGGCAAAGGTGATGCGGCCGGACAGATCGGTCAGCGTCATCGCCTCGGGCGAGACTTCCACCACCGATTGAAAGAACACGTCGGTCTGATCTGGCGGCTCAGCGTGAGGGTCGCGGGACGGCACGGAACGATCGGGGCGGGGAGCGAGCCGGTGTTCCAATTCGGCAGCGCGCCGACGCAGGGCATCCAGCTCGGCAATCAACTGTGCTTTGGTTTTGCGCTGGTCCCGCATGGCGGGCTCCTTCCAACAGCGTGCGGCAGCGATCCTCTACTATACACTACCGGATAAGCACGGAAAGAGTGACGGCGCGGCCCAATACGAATACCATAGTAACACAAACCCGCCGGCAGGGACAGCCCGGGTTGCCGGCAGCATCAATTGCGCGGCGGCCGGCAGCCGACCGCCGCCGGCCGCATGGGCTACACCCGGAGGCGGGTGGTGAGTGCCGCCAGATAGCGCGATTTGACCTGCTGTGTTGCCAGCGCTTGCTTGATGGGCGGCAGGCGCAAGATCACGCCGAGAATGGCGGCCATGGCGCGGTGACTGAACAAGGCGCGATTGTCGAAGATCAAGTCTTGCAAGTTGCCGCGCTCGATCGCCATTGAGACGATGCGGTGTACGGAGTTGACGGGTGTGATGATGCGCTCGGCGCGCGCTTCCAGCAGAATGCCTTTGGTCGGGCAGACACGCACGCACACGCCGCAGCCCAGACACACGTCTTCGTCGAGTTTGGCTTTGCGCTTGTTGGGCTTGTGCGGATCGTTGGCCGAGACCAGCGTCATGGCCTCCACCGGGCAGATGTTGACGCACTTGCCGCAGCCATTGCACGTTTCTTCCACAACGCGCGGCAGGTAGTTGGTGGAATGGATGGGCATCTCCGCGCCGAATTTGCGCAGACCGATCATGGCTTCGCAACAGCAGCCGCAGCAGTTGCAGATGAAGGCCACGCCGTCACGCACGTTGTCGCCGAACTGCACCAGATTCAGATCGTAGGCTTTTTGCAGCAGATCGCGGCCTTCCACTTTATCCACGCGGCGCGCGTAGCCGTGACGAATCAACGAATCGGCTGTGCCGCCGAACGTCATGCAGATATCCAACGGCATCGAGCAGGCGTGGCCAGTGTGCTGCGCTTTATGCCGGCAGTAGCACACGCCCACCCCCAGGTGCTCGGCCGTCTCGATCACGTGCGTGGCACGCTCGTAATCGAGGATTTGCAGCGAAGTCGCACGAAACGGATCGGCGGATTGGGCGAGGCTGTGCTCGATGGCCGGTTCGTTGACGAAAATCCGGCCCAACGGCGTCTCGCCGTCCAGCAGCAGCGCGCGCATGAAGTCGTCTTCGACAGTGATGTACTCGTAGAACAGTTCACTCAGCAGCTTCTGATCGATGTCGTCGCGGACGCGCATCATCGAGAATTCGAAGAAGCCCGCCATGGGCGGCGGCAACACGTAGACCATCTCGCCGCGCTGTTCGGTATCCAGCAAAATGGCGCGCGAGGCTAATTCATCCAACGTCCGGCGCGCCTCGGCCTCGCCGACTTTCCAGATCTGCGCAGCCTTCTTCGCGGTGAACGGTCTGACGGGCAATTGTGAGACCAGCTGCGCTTCGCGCTCGCTGAACAACAGCGCCAGAATCTGGAACAACCGATCGGTAGGAGGTGCGCCCTGCGGGAAGCGGTTCAGCCGATCGGCCAGTTGATGATAACCATCTTTGACGGCGAGATGCGCCATGTTGATTCCTCCCTGAAGAACACGAAGAGCACGAAGACAGCCTGTCAGTGTCCTTCGT
The DNA here is from genome assembly GCA_964550855.1 of uncultured Anaerolineae bacterium. Lineage (GTDB taxonomy): Bacteria > Chloroflexota > Anaerolineae > Fen-1058 > Fen-1058 > JAGOBP01. Next base: position 115,849 of record CAZKBQ010000002.1, on the reverse strand, counting down.
GCTCTTCGTGAATCAGATTACTTAGAGCGGCAGAGCCAACAATCGCTCAAACTCGGCCTTGCTGCGCTGATCGATGACGGCGTGCAGGCTGTCGCCGTGCGCGTCCATGGTGACGACGGCCGGGAAGTCCTTGACTTCGATCACCCACATCGCCTCCGGCACGCCGAACGCGTACTTGTAAACGCCGTGCACTTTGACCACCGTCTGCGCGATGAGTGAGGCCGCGCCGCCGATGGCGTGCAGATAGACGCCGGGCGTTTCTTCGCAGCCTTTCAGCGTCTTCGGTCCCATCCCGCCTTTGCCGATGACGACTTTGACGTTGAAGTGACGCATCACGTCGGCCTGATACGGTTCTTCGCGCGTGCTGGTGGTCGGCCCGGCGGCCACAAACCGATAATCCTTCGTGTCCAGCCCGGCCACCACCGGCCCGCAGTGATAGATGCCGCCGCCGTTCAACAATTGCTTGATGGCGGCGTAGACTTCTTCGTCGTCGCCCTGGGGCGATCGGGTGCGCTTGATGAATGTTTCGTGCATCCACTTGTGGGCGGCGTCGCGCGCCGTGATCATCACGCCGTTCAGACTGACGGGATCGCCCACCTTCAGATCGAGGATGGCTTCATCGGGAATGGGCATGGTGAGTTGTTTCATAAGTATCTCCATTCACGCTTCACGTTTTACGTTTTACGCTTCACGTTTTACGTTTTACGCTTCACGTTTTACGTTTTACGTTTAACGTAACGCCTATTCGTACCGCACTTCATCGCCGCGCACAGTCATGCGGCGGCGGCGGTGCGCCCAGCACATGTACGACACGGACACGAAGAACGAAGCGGGCAGCCGGTGCATGCCCGTCATCTTGGTGCCCAGCACCGTGGTCTTGCCGCCGAAGCCCATCGGGCCGATGCCCAGCTGATTGGCTTCATCGGTCAGGCGCGCTTCCAACTTCGCCAGTTCAGGATCGGGGTTGGTGTCGTCCATCTTGCGGAAGAGCACTTCCTTGGAGCGATAGTAGGACGAGCCGCGATCGCCGCCGATGGCGACGCCCAGCACACCGGGCGCGCAGCCCTGCCCCTGCGCCTTCTGCACGGCGTCCAGCACCACCTTGCGCACGCCGGCCAGGTCACGTCCCGCGCCCAGTTGCGAATTCGGCAATGAGTATTGCGCGCCGACGTTCTCGCAGCCGCCGCCCTTCATCATGAAGTCCACAGTGAGCGTGTCACCTTCGACCTCTTCGAAGTGAATGGTGGGGAAGGCGTCGTCGCCCAGGTTGTTGCCGCTGTTCTTGTCGGTGAGCGAATCGACGGCGTTGGGTCGCAGGTAGGATTTCTTGGTGGCCTCCACCACAGCGGCGCGAATCTGCTCGCGCAATTTGCGGGTGCTCCAGCCTTCGGGGTGGTGCACGTAGAAGATGGGCGTGCCGGTGTCCTGGCAGATGGGCGTGGAATTCCGGCGCGACAGTTCCACGTTGTCCAGGATGGTGATCAGCGCGCTCTGCGCCGCCGAGCCCTGGTCCTCGACGTCGCGGGCCTGCTCCAGCGATTTCTGCACGTCGGGCGAGAGATCGGTGGAGGCGCGGCGGATCAATTCGACGAATTCGTTGGTTAGATCTCGCATGTGTTCGCTCCCATGTTCGCCGTCGGGAGCGTTGAGCGCGCCGCGCCGATTGTACCGGGCGACTCTAACGCGCTCAACGTTCTCGACGGTTGGTATGCTTCAGGCCAGAACGGCTTCAGTCGAGGGCAAGTGATGCAGGTTCTTCGCTGCGACGAAGCTCAGGCCATGCTCGGTCAACGCGCGCGCTGTGCGGTTGAGCGCGGCGTGCTTCTCCAGATAGTTGCGCTCCAGCAGCGGCATTTCGCCACTGCCGATCACTTCGTCTTTGGCGCGGAAGTAGTCCAGGATGTCGGACGGATGCGCGAGTGTCGGCTCGATGTCGGGATCGCCGCCTTCGTGCTTGGCGGAGATGTTGGGCACGTGATCGGCCAGTTCGATCAGTTCGTCACGGCGCAGATACGGCTGCCGCACGATCGACTTCCACGTCTCGGTGATGTGATGCTCAAAGCGCACCACACTTTCGAAGTCGAGTTCGCGGCGCACTTCGGCACAGAGTTCAATCGTCTGGTTGTTCACGGCGTTGCTGAAGTTGAAGCCGATGAGCGGCGAAGTCCCATCGGGCCGCGCAAACAGCTTGGCGCCGATCAGCGTCCACAGCACCGCATACGGATTGTCGTTGCCCATGAAGACCGAAATCTTGAACTCGTTGTCGATGCCGAGTTTGTACAGCAGGTAGCCCACCAGCACCGTGCCGGGATTGGTGTTGAGTACCTGCCGCGTGCCGTAGGTCGTGTAGTAATACAGGAACTCGTCCGCCCACTTCAGCGGATAGTCGTTGGGCGAGCCGATGCCGGTGAAGTAGCCGGTGATGGTGGCCGGGCCGTTGAGGTGGATGTTGCTGCCGTCGGTGCCTTTGGTGTCCAGCGTCTCCACGTAGCTCGCGCCCATGATCTGCATGGCGGCGGCGAAGGCCAGCATGTCGCCCTGATCGGCTTCGGATTCCTTCATGTTGCGCACGCGGATGTAGCGGCCGGGCATCAGTTCACGGTTGGCGATGGCCTGCTTCGCCTCGGTGATGAGCCACGGGAAGTACTGCGCGGCGCTGATCTCCAGCGTCACGGCGAAGTCGTCGGCGAAGGTCATGGTGTCGGCCCGATCGCCCAGCACGGCGCGGCGATAGTGGGCTTCGCTGACAAATGCGCCCCGGTCGCGCTGTTCCATCAGCCAGTCGAGATCGGCGCGGTAGGGCGAGTGGATCTCGTCGAGCCGCGCCAACAGCCGATCGAGTTGACGCGCTTCTGCCGCTTTCCGATTGATCTCTTCCGGCGTGCCGTATTTCTCCACGACCTTCAGTAGCGCGTCGATCACGCGCGTATCGGGATTGAGCAGCAGCGCGTTGATGGCGGCGAGGTTGCCGTCGGGGATGAGAAGACGATCGTGCAGATTGGTCATTGCGTGTCCCTCCGCAGAGAGTAACGAGCAACTTACTCATTACTCATTACTCATTACTCGTTAGTCCAGCATCGCTTTCAATTCTTCAAATTCGTCGTCCTTCATGCCGAACCAGTTTTCGGGCTGCGGGAACTGCCCGCTGGTCACTTCCTCGACGTACAGTTTCAGGCCGTTGAGGATGACTTCGCCGGCGTTGCCGAACACCTTGGCCATCTTCGGTTTGAAGCGCGGATACAGGCCGAACATATCGTGGAAGATCAGCAGCTGGCCGTGGGCGTGCGGCCCGGAGCCGAGCGAGATGATCGGGATGTTGGCTCGCTCGGTGATGATCTGCTGCACCCGATCGGGGATCATCTCGAACAGGATGCTCGACGCGCCGGCGTTTTCCAGCGTTTTGGCGTCGTCGATGATCTTCTTGGCGCGCAGCGCGTCTTTGCCCTGCACCTTGAAGCCGCCCAGCGCGCTGACGCTCTGCGGCGTCAAGCCGAGGTGGCCCATGACGGGGATGCCGGCTTTGGCGATGCCTTCGATGCGGTCGGCCATCTCCACGCCGCCTTCGAGTTTGACCATATCGCAGCCGGTCTGCGCCATGAAGCGGCCCGCGTTGCGGATGGCGGTCTCGACCGAGGGCTGGTAGGACATGTACGGCATATCGCCGATGAGCCAGCTCTTGGGCGTGCCGCGCCGCACGGCCGCCGTGTGCACGATCATGTCGTCCATGGTGACGGGCAGCGTGCCTTCATAGCCCAGCAGCGTCATGCCCAGGCTGTCGCCCACCAGCACGATGTCGATGCCCGCCTGCTCGACCAGATAGGCCATCGAGTAGTCGTAGCACGTGATCATCGTGATGGGCACTTTATCCTGCATCTTCTTGAACAAATCGGGGAGGGTTACTTTTTTGCGCTCGGCCACAGTGTCGCTCCTTTTGGGGATGGGGTGTTTACAGTGTGCGGCAGAATCGAATGGGTGTCAACGACTCGTCGGGATATCAGGCGAAAGGCGGAATAATCGAAGGTAAAACAGGAAGCCAATGCACTTTCATTTGAATGTCTTCGCCCGGCCTAAGCCCTTCCTGTTAGAACGGTGGGGTGACGCACTGTAGAGCGATTGGAGTCAGCTGGAATAATAATCAACGCAGCACCGAACGTCGCTCATTCGATGCTGCGTTGGACTTCAGCCCTCTGCGTTCTCCGCGTCCGCTGCGGTATAAATCCTAATTCGCGGCCACCACCGCCGACGTTACCGGCTCCAGCTTCGGCTTCTTCTCCTTCACCGGCGCCGGTTCCACAAAATCGGGCGGCAGCAGCCCCGCCTCGCGGATGATGCGCGGCACGATCTCTTCCCAGCCCACGGCCATCAGGTGGATGCCGTGCACGCCCTGCTTGGTCTTGATCTGCTCGATCAGTTCCAGCGCGATCTGCACGCCTTCTTCTTCGGCGCGGTCGCCGGCCGCTTCCATCCGCTTCAAGATCGGGTCTGGTACAAACACCCCCGGCACGGTGTCGTTCATGTACTTCGCCATCTTAAACGTCTTCAGCGGCGTAATGCCGATGAGGATGTATACCTTGTCAAGGATGTTGCGCTTGGCCAGTTCGTTCAGCCAGATGTCCAACCGATCCGCGTCGAACACCAGGTTGGTCTGGAAGAACTGCGCGCCCGCGTTCACCTTCTTATGCTCGCGGATCGCCTGGAAGCGCGGCTCGCTGGCGAAGGGGCTGGCCGCTGCACCCAGGAACATCTTGGGCGCAAACTTGATGTCGCGGCCGTCCAAGTACTTACCCTCATCGCGCATCCGCCGCAAAATCCACAGCATCTGGATCGAATCGATGTCGATCACGTCGAGGCGGCTCATCGGCGAGGGCCCCATGCGCGCGTTGTCGCCCGACAAGCACAGGATGTTCTTGACGCCCAGCGCCGTCGCGCCCAGCACTTCTGATTGCAGGCCCACGCGGGTGCGATCACGCGCCGCGATCTGCATCACCGGCTCCGCGCCGTTCTGCAGCGCCAGCACGCTGCACGCCCAGCTTGACATCCGCGCGGTCGCCGAAGGACTATCGGTGAAGTTGATGGCCGACACGTACGGCTTGATCAGATTGACGTTGGTGCACAGCTTCTTCGTGGCGGTCGTCAGCGGTGGTGCCACCTCGGCCGTCACTACGAAGCGCCCTGCCCTCAGGTGCTTCTCCAGATCCGAGATCGGCTCGGTGTAGGTGGGCGGATGATACTTCGCGTCGCCCTGCCACCAGTCGGGCTGGCGCACCGGCTCAAAGACCGATTCCCACGTATCGTGGCGCGTCTCTTTCGACAACAGGCCGCCAAAGAACTTGCGCGCGCCAACTTTCTGCACCTGCGCCCAGACATCGCCCCATGTCTCGGTGCCCACCTTGTCCCAATCGAGCGGCGGGAGAACTTCCAGCAGTTTCTCTTCGCGCCCCAGCTTGAACGCCCGCTCGTAGATCTTGTACCAGATGCAGGGCCGGGTGGGATCGACGTAGCAGCGCTCGGACGTGGAACCACCGCAGGGGCCGTTTCGCGCGCCCTTGGGACACTCCATCGAGCAGATGAAAGCGGTCTCCTGCAACAGGCAGTTGCCGCACATGCGGCAGCCGAACAACGCGCCTTTAATGACGCGCTCGGTCGCGGCCAGTGCGCGACGGCTGGCCTTCTCGCGCTTGAAGCTGTAATAGGCGGGCTGCCAGCGGCGAGCGGGTGTAAACAACGGCATAAAGAGCCTCCACTCGACAATCTTATGAAGAGTATAGCCGCCAGCGTCCGGCGGCTTTAGTGCTGAATGTCATCGATTTTAACGCCCCCCTTTCCTGACAGCGGGGGGCCGATCAGTCACCGGACGTAGCCACCGCCTTCGATGTAATCTTGCAAATGGTCGATCTGCTGTTTCTGCGTGTCGATCACCCATTGCATCAGGTCGCGGATGGAGAAGTGTGACACCAGCCGGCTGTCTTCGACGACGGGCAGGTGCCGGATGTGCTGTTCGCTCATCAGCCGCATGCAGTGCTCCAGCGGCGTGTCCATGGTCACCGTCACCACCTCGCGCGTCATCACCTCGCGCACCGGCGTCTCGTTGGAGTGCCGGCCTTTGAGGATGATCTTGCGCGCGTAATCGCGTTCGGAGAACACCCCCAGCAGCCGATCTCCCTCGAGCACCGGCATCGCGCCCACGTTGTGCTCGGCCATCGCTTTCAGCGCGTCCAGCACCGTCATGTCCGGCGTCAGTGACCAGATTGCCCGGTCCTCGCGCCCTTTCAACAGATCACGCACCGTCGCCATGGTGAACAACTCCTTTCGCTTGAGGATGGCCCAGCCGGCCGGCCGAGGCCGCGTACAGCACGGCGTCAAAGGTATTGCCCAGCAGATTGCCGATGCGGATCAGCCGCAGAACCAGCTCAATCCGATCGGCCTGTGCCGGCCCGTAGGTTTCGATCAATCGCGCGCGCATCGCCGGTTCCGGCTGCGCGTCACGTTCGGCCCAATGTTGCGCGTACAACAGAGCGGGCAGCTCTTCGGGCGGCGCCTGATCCAGGCGGCGATCCAGCAGCGCGCGCGACTCGGCCTCGCTCAACCCGATCGCATCGGCCGCCTTCATGTGGAAGTAGGCACAGTAGCGGCACTCGTTCACCGCCGTCACCGCCAGTATCAGCCGCTCGCGGAACTGCGGCGACAGCCCGCCCCACATAATCGAACGGATCAAGGCGCGGCGCTGCCTGACGGACTTCACATCCGCCCACAACTGCCCCAGATGACGATACGTCCGCTTCGGAAAAGGTGGCATGGTGAACGGGAATGAATGGTGGCTAGTGACAAGTGACGAGTGAATAGTCTTTCAACTCACCACCAACCACCAGCCACACATCACTGACTGAGATAGCCGTCCGCGTAAATGACCTTGTTCAGCAAGATCTGCACCGTCTTCCAGATCGCCACCTGCTCCGGATCGCTAAAGTCCACGTCCTCCGGCTGCGGCTCTTCCATGGCCGCGATGCGATCCGCGATCTTCAGATACAACCGGCCCACCGGCGTGGAGGCATCGCGCGTCTCGATGATGCGGATCACCTGGTTCTGCTCTTTGTCCATCGGATTGGCGATCATCATCTGCAGGCCCACGCCCATCAGCATGGCGCAGTACACCCGGTTGATGAGCGGTCGGTTCTCATTGGGCACGGCGTTGGAGACATTGGACAAACCGACCGAGATGGCCGGCGAGGGATCCCACGACACCGGCAGGGTGCGCACCGCTTCGATCAGCTCCGGGCAGTACTGCTGGCAGCCGCTCACCGTCAACACCAGCGGGTCGATGATCAGGTCCTGCATCGGAAAATCGATCTCGACCATGCGCGGGATCAGCTGCTCGATGGCGATGTTCACGCGCTCGTCGGCCGCCACCGGGATGCCGCTCTTGCCCATCGTCAGCGCGATGAGTTTGGTGTTGTACTGCTTCGCCACCAACGGCACCTTCTCCAGCCGCTCCGGCTCCGCCGAGGTCGAGTTGATGATGGGTTGAGCCTTGGTGACGCGCTTCAGGCCCGCCTCGATGCCGGCCAGGTTGGTCGTGTCAAAGCTCAGCGGCACATCGACCACGGCCTGCACGACGTCCACCATCCACGGGAAAACTTCGGTCCCGTCGGTCTTGCGCGGGCCCAGGTTGATGTCCAACGCTCGCGCGCCCGCCTCCACCTGCTTCACCGCCAGGTCTTGAAAAAACTTCGCGTCGCGCGCCTTCAGCGCTTCCTTCACTTTCTCGGAGATGATGTGGATGTTTTCGCCAATGATGTACATGGGAGTCCTTTCGTAATGAGTAAAGCGCAAAGCGTAAAACGTAAGAGGCGTTTTACGTTTCACGTTTTACGTTTTATATTTCACGTTTCACGTTTTGGTGAGTGCACTGGCCACCGATGGAAACTTCGACAGGTCGGTATGCGGCAGAAACAGCGCCGACGTAAACGCCTCGTAGAACGTGTTGTCCGCCGACAGTTCGATGTAGGTCATGCGCGACGCAATCTCGCCGATGCGCTCGCGCTGCTGTCGATCGAGCAACGCCAGATACGCGCCCTTGACGGCCGTGTTGCCCAGGAACTGGAATTGCTCCCACGGTATGTCGGGCAGCAGGCCGATCTGCACGGCCTTTTCGACGTTGATGTACTTGCCAAACGAGCCGCCGATCAGGAAGCGCTCAACGCTCTCGAGCGGCACACCCACCCGATCGGCCAGCACGGTGTAACCGGCGTAGATGGCGGCTTTGGCGCGCAGCAGGTTATCGATATCGACGTGGGTGATGGCAATGTCCTTGCCGTGCCACGTCTCATTTGCCCAGGCCACCACATATTCCAACCCGTGCGCGCCTGATCGAATGCGCGGCGAGTCAAGATGCGTGTTCAGATTGCCGCCTTTGTCCAGCACGCCGGTGACGAACATCTCCGACAGCAGCGAGATCAGGCCGCTGCCGCAGATGCCGCGCGGCTTCGTGTTGCCAATCACGCGATAGGTGGGCTCGTGCGTCGCGCTGTTGATCCACACCTCTTCGATCGCGCCGCGCGTGGCCCGCATGCCGTCCACCACGCCGGCGCCCTCAAACGCCGGCCCGGCCGAGCAGGCGCAGGTCACCAGCCAGTCGCGGTTGCCCAATACAATCTCGCCGTTGGTGCCCACATCCATGAACAACGTCAACAGCTCGTCGTCGGCCAGCCCCGACGACAACACGCCGGCTGTGATGTCTGCGCCCACGTAACTGGCGACGCCCGGCAGACAATCGATCGTGGCTTCGGGATTGATCTTCAAGCCCAAATCACTCGCCGTCAGCAGCGGCACGTGATTGATTGCGGTGACGAACGGCGCCAGGCGGATGCTGGACGCGGGGATGTTCAGCAGCAGGTGCATCATCGTGCTGTTGCCGGCGATCGTCGCCTTGTAGATATGGGCCGGATCGACCCGGCCGCGCTCGCACGTCGTCGCGATCAACGAGTTGATCGTGTCCAGCACCAGTGTCTGCATCTCCGCGCCGCTGCCGTTCTTGCTGGCATAGATGATGCGCGAGATCACGTCTTCGCCGCGCGCGATCTGGCCGTTGTATTCGGCCGCCTGCGCCAGCACCCGGCCGCTGATCAGATCGACCAGCCAGCACGAGACGGTCGTCGTGCCGATGTCGATGGCCAGGCCGAACAGCGGCGCTTCGGAACCGCGCAGATCGATCAGGCGCGCCGCGCAGTGGGGGATGCAAAACGCCGAGTCCAGAATCGCCGTGACGTTCCAGTCGGCTTCGCGCAGCATCGAGCCGAGCCGACGCAGCAGCGGCAGCGACACATGGACATCTTCGACGCCGGCCTGTTGACGCAGGGCCGTCGTCAGGCGGCTCCAATCGTCGGTTTGATCATCCATCGAGGGCGGCGTCAACGTCAACGCCACCCGTCGGATGGTCTGCATCGACCGGTGATCGTAACCGGCCGGGACCTGCACTTCAGCCACCACCCGCTCGGTCGTCAGCCGCCGTTCGATCTTTTCCTGCGGCGGCACGGTGACGCTGACATCGCCTTCGATCACCGACTGACAGGCCAGCGTGTAGCCCGCGGCCACGTCCTCGGCTGTCAGCCGCAGCGTGCTGCGGCGGCGCACATCGCCGCTCGTGACGTGCACGGCGCAGCGGCCACAGCGCCCCTGCCCGCCGCACGGCTGGGCGATCTCAATGCCGGCCTGGTGCGCGGCCTCCGTCAACAGGGTGCCCGTCGGCACACGCACCGGCTTGCGCGCCGAGTGCGCGCTGAGCGCTACGTCATCCAGGTTGAAAGTAACGAGATGATCGGCCATGCGAAGTGATGAGTGATGAGTGATGAGTGATGAGTGATAATTGTGCCTTCACTCGTCACTTTTCACTCATCACGTATAGATCTCGTACAACACGCGCTCGATCGGCTCTGCGTCCAGCCCGATCGGTGTTCGCGCGGCACGGCGCGCCTGCTCGGCCAGCGCCTCGCCCATCATGATCTCCAGCACGCCCCGCCCCTGTTCGCAGTCCCACGCGCACACGCGCTCGGGCGGGCAGTCGGCGCAGCGATCCTGATCGACAGGCCGAACAGCTTTCGGAATTGAATTGGTCGTCATGGCGACCTCCCATCTAACCAACGAGTAACCGCACGGTTGCGGGTTACTCATTACTCATTACTGATTACGCTTTACACCAATACTTGCTTGTAATAGCCGGGAATATCCACCGCTTCGCGCGGCCCAACCTTGATCTCCCAGCCGGGCAGCTCCGCTTCCAGTTCGCCCGACAGTACCGCGACGTGACCGGGCAGTACCACCCGCTTGTTGCTGATCTTGTCCGCGACGTTGAAGCCCTTCACCGCCTTCGCGATGCGCTCCGCGTCGAACTTGCCTGCCGCCCACGCGGTGAGCACGCTCATGCCTTCCGCGTCGGTGACCAGCAGCCACGCGGGCAGACCGCTGCTTTCCACTTCGTTGGCCACGCTGAAGTAGGTGATGCTGAAGTTGGTCGTGACCAGCACCGGCGATTCGGGCTTGGGATTGTTGATCTCGTACAGGCCCGGCTGCACCTGAATGGGCTTCTGCGGATCGGTGTAGATGTTCTGGCGCAAGACCAACAACGGATAGACCGTCTCGGCCTTGAATTCATCCAGCACGACGAAGCCCGCGTACTTGGCGATGGCCTGCGTCGCCATGACACTGTCGTGCGCGGCGACATAGAGCGGATATCCCACCGAGCGGACGTTCTTCTTCAAGGCGAGGCGGCGCAGTTGGGTGCTGATCGTCAACAACTGGCCCAGGCCTTTCGCGGCAGGATCGATCACCAGATCTTCGACGCCCTTGCCCTTGATCTTCTCGGTGAGATCGGCCAGCGCATCGATCGAGTCGGCGCTGACGACGAGGGCGGCTTTGTGGGCTTTCGCCACCTCGGCCATCGCCTCCCAGTTGGACGCATTGGCGCCGGCGATCAGCGCCGTTTCGCCGTTGAGCACGTCGAGGCCGGCCGCGATCACATTCGCGTCGGGGCTGATGAGGACGATCGGGCGTTTGCTGATCTCGCGCAGGGCTTTGATCGCCGCGGCGAATCGATCGGCATCACCCGTTGACTCCACGGCGAAGCCATCGATCGTCAAATCCATGCCGACATACGACACGGCAAATTGATCGGCCGGCGTCACCTTGGCTTTGACGTCTTCGTCATCGCGCACTTTGATGAACAGGCCGGGGCGATTGTAGAAGGTCTTCTCGTGGCGGAACAGGACCACTTCGTTGCCGACCTTAAGTTCGTGCCCGTCGGACTTGAGGGTGATGAGACGCATGGGCGGCGCGGCGCTCTCGGCCAGCTGAGCTTTGCTGGCGTCGCTGACGTAGGGACACGCCGAGAGTTCCACCTGCTTCGCGGCGAGTTTCATCGCAAAGGCGAGGCACGTAGGGAAACCGCATTCCTTGCAGTTGGTCTGCGGCAGTAGCTTGTAAATTTGAATGCCACTTAAGGCCATGGTTTTGACTCCTCACATACGTGTTTGTCGCAAAGATGTTCACCACGGAGTTCACCGAGGACACGGAGAAAGAACCCAAGCGCACTCTGTGATCTCCGTGTGCTCTGTGGTTATCTGTTGCGCTCAGGCCGCCACCATGAGTTCGGCGATGGCCGCTTTGACGCGCTTCACACTCTCAGGATGCCGCAGCACGACGATGTCTGCGCCTGATTCGAGCAACGTGATGGCCGTCATCGTTTCCCAGTTGATGCCGCGCTCGCGCCAGTCGCCCCAGGCCGCCGGGACGCCTTCGCCGACCTTGGCCTCTTTGGTCTTCCAGGTCTCCGCGCCGACACAGACGATCATGGGCAGCTGCGTCATCGCGTCGCCCTGCAGTGCGGCCATGCGCAGCCGCTCCATCACCGAGAAGCCGTACTCGATGCCGTAGCCCAGCGCGCCCGTCGTCGGATCCATGATGATGCGATCGAGCGGCAGGCCCATGTCGCTGATGAGGATGTTGAGCTGCTTGGCAAGGTTGACGTCCATCGCCGTGCGCGCGGTGACGAGATGACCGTTGGCCATGGCCGTCGCCACGATGGTGCGATAGTTCTTGTCCTCGCAGATGCCGAGGACGAGGCGTTCGCCCTTGGTCGCTTCGGCGACGGGCACGAGCAATTCGTTGTCGAGATCGGCCTGCCCCGGCCCGAAGACGATCAGCGGCAGACCCGATGCGCCAAGCACGGCCTTCACGGCAGCCACGGCGTTCGCCGGGGTGTTCGGCGAGCCATCGGCGGTGGTGAGGCTGAGTGTCATCTGCAAGAGATCAGCACCTGCCGCTTCGGCGGCTTTGGCCCACGCGGCCGGCTCGTTCATCGCATCGCCCCAGGCATCGAGCAGCAGCGGCGACCAATCGTCGGGCTTGCGATCTTTGAGTTCGATCGCGACGACGGGTCGGTGCGGTGTCTCGGCCTCGAAGTGCATGAAGGGCAGCGCCTGCTCGCCGCCGATCGTCACCACGCTCGATCGGGTGCCACCGTCGGCCGCCGTCGCGCCGAGGGTGATCGTTTTGACTGCTCCCGCCCACTTGTCCTTCGGAATTTCAATCGGCATAGTTGACTCCTGAGTGAACCGCAGAGACGAAGAAAATTGGCAAGAACTTTGCGTCCTTCACGTCTCGTGCCCCGCTCCGGGTGGCAGGGTCGCGGTTAGTTTATCGCTTTCGGCTTTCGGCGGCCCGTTTGGCCGCGTCGCGTCGCTCGATGAATTGCTCCAGCGGGGCTTTGCGCGCGGCCGCGATGCCCATGTCTTTGAGATCCTCCTCGCGCTGAGCGGCGAGGTGTCGCATGAGATGCCGATAGGTGATCATGGCCGCCGGGTAAGTGATGCCGCCGGCGTTGTGCATGATCCAGCAGGCGCGCACGCGCTGATCGCGCATCATCTGCGCGGCGACGGTCAGCGGGATGTCGGCGGGCACCTGCGGCACGCCTTCGCGCATCACTTGCTCCGCGGTGAGCGCGCGGGCATCGTCGCGCTCATAGGCTTGGACGATTTCGTCCTGCCCCACGTAGCCGATGGCATGGCCTTCCTCGCCGTCGAGGACGACCACGGCTTCCCAGTTCTTCTCCAGCATCAGCCGCACCAGATCGACGAGAGGGGTGCCCGGTGGGCACGTCGGCACGCCGACGGTCATCAGGTCGCGGACGAGTTTGCGTTCGGAAAGGTTGATTTCTTCAGTCATGATTTAACGCAACACCTGCGGCTCGCCGCTGCGCGGGCACGAGCAGATGCAATGGTTCTCATAGTGTGTCATTCCGAGCGCAGCAGCGATTCTGGATTCCCGCCTTCGCGGGAATGACGATTGCGCCATCCGTTGACAGGAGCACTGCATCGCATGTGTTCGCTGCCTATTCGTTGACACCGCTTCCAATCAATCACACTCTCCGAGGTCTGCCGCCCTTGCTACCTAATTCAACCCGTCGGTTCGTTTTCATCTAATAGCAGTTGGATGAACTTATCGGTAATCTTCTCGATATCTGTCAGACTCAGTTCGGCTTTCCAATTCGGGTTTTCGCGGCGAGGTGGGATATTCCATACCTGTAAGCCAGTGATTTGCCTTGATTCATCACTCACAAATCGCACATTGCAATGCGCAATCGCGTTTCGCAGGTATTTGATCAGCGCCCTCAAGTCCTTCACTTGAGGATAATCACCGATAATCTTTGGGATCGGCCATCCTCGGTCGAGTAATTCGTGTAAAGGGATTTGAGGAATACTACTCAAATATCGCTATTCAGGAAATACAAGCAACCCAAGCATGGAATTGACAAGTTGAGTAACTTCGTATACTTCTATCTCTTTTTGAGACCTCTGCAATTCGCGCAAGACATCTAGGTTTGCTCGCGTACGAGCGGCAAAATCACGAACAAGGCTATGATATTCCATGCAGCACCTCACAACAGATCCATAGCCGATAAATGGACGCTTTCACGAACCACAACCAGTGGCAGGGCACATCTTGCATCTGTGAAGGTCCTGCCTCCGGCCTCAATCTGCAATCTGCAATCTACAATCAGAAAATCGGCCCCATCATCAGCGCCGGATGATTGTGCACGGCAACCGATGTACATCGGATAAACGGATAGCCACCCTCGCATCCGCCGGAGACAGGACGCTTTCCCGCAACTTGTTTCCTGCGTCCTGCCTCCGGCTTTAATCTGCAATCTGCAATCTACAATCAGAAAATCGGATCCATCGTCAGCGCCGGATGGTTGTGTTCCTCCATCCAGGCCAGCAGTTCTTCCACCGTCGTCACGTGCTTGTCGTCGGCGATCTTGTCGATGAGGTCGGGATCGCCTTCGCGGATGGCGACGGCCTTCAGCTCTTCGGCCATCGACTCCTTCAGCGTGCCGCTCATCCACACCACGCGCTTGAAGCCGCCGTCCGCCGAGATGAACTTGGGGCTGATCAGGTAATACTTGCCCACGCCCATCACACCCGGCGTTTGCTGCCCGCCGCCGGCCACACCGGCCAGCGTGGAGAACGTCATGCCCGCCGGCGTCATGCTGGTATCCTCGCGGCTGACCACCATCACGCCGTTCGCTTCGGGGATCAGCATCACGATGCACTCGAAGCAGCCGCAGGCCGTCATCGGATTCTCCATGATGGAGTACATCGCCACTTCCTGCACCACATCGTGCGAACCGATCTTGGCGTAGTCGTTGGTGCCGGTCCAGTAGCCTTTCTTCAAATCGATCGGGCTGCCCAGCTTGATCGGCTTGTTGGGGCCGGTCGGGTTGATGCTGTACGAGGCCTTGCAGTCGAGCCAGTTGTACGCGCCGCACAGGCCCAGGCGCTCCGGGCTGACCACGCACACATGATTGGGCGCAAACGACTGGCACAGCGTGCACGAATAGAACTCGTCCACCTTGTCGTCGGTCAGGTCGGCCAGGCGTTTGTTGCGGAAGTCATAGGCTTCGCGCGCCTTCTCCAGCCATTCGGCGTGCTTGGCCGGATCGGTGTAGATGGTCACCTGCACCTTATCGACAATCGCGCCGAAGTCGGCGTGGAAGCGCGCGTGCAGAATCTTGCCGAAGTGCTCTAAGTTGAAGCCCTTATCGGCGGCGGCGTTGCTGATGCGAATCCAGGCGATGTCGCGCTGGCCGATGTGCTGAATGCCCGACGCGCCGTTGACAAAGTAGTGCACCTGCCGCTCCAGCACCGGCTCAAAGTCCTGCTGCATCTTGCGGCCCGCCACCTCGATGACGATGCCCATATCCATGTGGCCCTGCGCCGGAACATTCTCAATGCCCGGCCCCACCACCTCGATCTTGCCGTCGGTGACGGCGTCCAGATCGCGCATCGTCAGATACTCGAAGCAGCGCGAATGCTTGCCGCCGAACTCGATGCGCATGTCGTTCTTGCGCACCACCTCGCCTTCAAACGCCGAGCCGTAGGGCACGGGCACCGGCACGTTGGCAACCTTCACCTTGACGCCGCGCACTTCGATGCACTTCTGCACCAACGCCTCGGCGCGCTCCAGATCGTCCTTGCCCGGGATTTCGTTGAACGGCATCGACACGACGTGCTCGTAAGTCGTCACGCCCGTCGGCAGGATTTCGGGGATGATGGTATCGGCGATGACAGGGAAGCCGAAGTTGATGGCGCCCGCGGCCGCCGCGTATTTCAGATCGTCCACTTCGCCGAGCGCGAGCACGAAGGCGAACACGCGATCTTTGTTGTATTGCAAAATCTCGCGCGGCATACCGCCCTTCATGCCGCCGAACGTGAGGGCCGATCGGGTGGCGAAGCCCAACGCATAGATCGCGCTCAGTGTGTCGGTACCGAACGGGACAGTGTACGTATCATAACCCAGTTCGACGCCTTCTTCATTCAATTGATGGATGATGCTGCGACCATTCACGTTGCCCGACAGGAAACACAAGATGTTGCGGCGCTGCAACTCCCGAACGATCTTCACGGCGACTTCGTTGGTCTTGGCGCAACCGACGATGGCCGCGAAGCCCGGCATGCGCCCATCGACGAGTTGAATGCCCCACGACCGCAGTTGGATGTCATCGATCGGGCCGTTGAGGTGGCCGCCATCCGTGCCCTGCTTGCCGTCGCCGTTGCCCATATCGGGGCTGGTGAACGAGGTGCCACCGGCCAGTTTGAAGCCCGGCATCGGTTCCGGCTGCAGGCCGTACACAAACCGAATGGCCTCCAGCGTCTCGGCAGCCAACAAAGTCGCCATGCCGCTGTCGAGCGTCTCGCCCAGGTAGGGCGTCCAGTGTTTGCCCGACGGCAGCGGATGCAGCAGCGATCGGGCCTGCTGCAGAATCGGCTTGAGCTGGCCCAGCGTCTCGACGGCCGTGCCCGTCATGCCGTAGATCGTCGGCAGATAGTAAGCGGTGTTCGGAAAAGCGACCTTGCAGTCCGGCCCTTTCTCGGCGAGAGCCTTCTGCAGCATCGCTTCGGTTTCGTTAACGAGGGCGTTTGCCCCGCGAATGGCACGAGTAGCAATGTATTTTGACATGGTTTCTCTCCTGATGAGTGACGAGTGATGAGTGGACAACCAACGGTGATTGATTGCACCTCACTCATCACTTTTCACTCGTCACTTGTCAGTTCATCCCGTACACCGCTTCCAACTTCGCTTCCAACGGCAGTGCCTCGAGTTCCAGCATGCGCTTGTCGCCGGAGCGACCGAACTTGTCCGGCTTCCATTCCGGCAGGCCCAGCGCGGCGCGCTTCTTGTCGATGTGCGCCAGCGTCTTCCGCACCATCTCATCGGGGTCGGCCACAAATTCCATCTTGCCGCCATACAACTCTTCCCAACCCTCGACGAGGTAGTTCAGCACATCGGCACTGCCGCTGACCTTGTCTGGCATACCCTCCAGCGGCGACGCGCCGCCAAAGATGACGTATGCGCCGCTCGCCACGCAGTATGTGCCGATCGACAACGCCTTCTCGCTCATCCATTCGGGCGCCAGACCCACTGCCGGAATCTGATCGATGTCGTCACCGAGGCCGCCTTCTTCCACCATCTGCGTCAGCACCGTCAGGATGCGGGTGTTGTCCACGCACGAGCCCATGTGCAGCACCGGCGGAATGCCCACCGTCTCGCAGATCTCGCGCAGACCGGGGCCGACCTGATCCAGCCCCGCTTCGCCTAGCAGCAGGCCCAGCTTCGCGGACGCGATCGCCCCGCAGCCCGTCTCGACCACGAGCACGTCCTGCTTCAGCAGTTCGCGCGTGACGTGTGTGTGCAGGTAGTCCTGCGTGCTGCGCGGATTGTTGCAGCCCACGATGGCAGCCACGCCGCGAATACGGCCCGACATGATCGCATCGTTCAACGGCCGGAACGACGCGCGATAGGAGCCGCCCAGCATGTAGTTGATATACTCGTGCGAGAAGCCCGGCACCAGGTCTTCCACGACCTGTGGAATCTCCGTTGCGCCGCGATTCTTGAAGTTGTCGATGGCGACTTTGAGGATGTCCTTGGCGATCGTCATCGCCTTGTGCTCTTCAAATTCGATGTGCGTGGCGCCCTTCAAGCGCACCTTGGGCGAGGTGGTGATGACCTTGGTGTGGAAGTTCTCGGCCAGGCCCACCAGCGCCTGCATGATGCACTGCACATCCACCACCATCGCTTCGACCGCGCCCGTAAGGATGGCGAGTTCCTGATGAAGGAAGTTGCCCGCGGCCGGGATGCCCTGGCGCATCAAAATCTCATTGGCCGTGCAGCAGATGCCGGCCAGATTCACCCCGTTGGCGCCGGCAGCCCGCGCGTACTCAATGATCTCCGGCGTCTGCGAGGCCGCGACGATCATCTCACTCAGCGTCGGCTCGTGGCCGTGAACGATCACGTTGACCATGTCGGCCCGCAGCACGCCGAGGTTGGCCTGTCCGACCACCGGCGCGGGCGTGCCAAACAAAATGTCGGACACATCTGTGGCGATGAGGCTGCCGCCCCAGCCGTCGGCCAGGGCCGTCTTGACCGCGTGCTGCAAAATGTGCGTGGGATCCTGATCGTCGCCGATGTGGGTGCGATGCAGCGCTTCCACCACTTCCCGATCGACGCCGCGCGGCAACACGCCCCGCTCGGCCCACAGCTTCTGCCGCTTGGCCGGGGCACGCTTCGCCGGCGCGATGACGCCGCGCTGCTGACCAAACTGCGCGATATACAAGTCGGCCAGATCGACGGCGATCTCTTCGGGGCTGCGTTTGTCGATCGGGATGCCGTACTTCGCCGCGATGGTGCGCAGCTTTGCCACGTCGCGGATCGAATAGCCTTCGGCCTCACCCAGCGCCGCCGCCTTCAAGGTAAAGGCCATATCGCGCCCGTGATCGGAGTGCGCGGCCGAACCGGCGGCCACCATGCGGATGAAGTTGCGGGCCTGAATCGTATCGATCGTCGCGCCGCACACGCCCGTCGAGCCGTCCTTGGTCAGGCGGCACGGGCCCATGCCGCACATCTTGCAGCACATGCCCGCCGAACCGATGTTGCAGGGCGGCATCGCTTCGGCGCGGGTAAAGGCCGTGCTGATGCCCAGTTGATCGGCGCGGATCAACATTTGCTGTGCAGCCGGATCGGCTGAGAATTGCTCCGGGGTCTTTTTCTCTTTAGCCATGATCTGTCTCCTCTTTATTCATCCATCTTCTGAAGAGGGCCCAGGCCGGGGCACGGCCACAAGGCCCGATTGGCTTCCTCTACCCGCTGCGCAAACGCCACACCCTTGACATTCTCCATCGCGGCCGAGTGACGGAACGGATTGTCAACCACTTCGGCGGGGGTGCCGGTCTTCCACGTTTCAGTTTCCATGCCGATTTCACCCAGATAGCCGGCACTGTCCAATCGGGCGCGGAGATCAGCCTCTGTTATCGTGGTCTCATCGATGCGCGCCCGCACGACGTGAAAGGCGCTGCTGGCATAGACATCCTCCACGCCTGGCAGCGCCAGCAGCAGACGCCGGACTTCACTGACATGGTGATCGGCGTACATCTTGGGGAGATCGATCGTCACTGTTTCCATGTGTACCTGCCTCTGAGTGAGATGGTGGCTATTTGTAGTCTTTTTCACAATTCGCGCGGCACAGCAATCGTGCGCTTACCCCAAAATTTACTTGGAGCTCAGGTTAAATATAGTATGACTGGTCATAAGGTAGTAGTGACAGATGTCAACGATTGGGGTGTAAAGTCGCACTCGCGCCGGGCGGGCTGCGAATTACGCTGATGTGTACCCGGTCCTGGTGCCGACACAAACAAAAGGGCCGACATCAGTGCGATGTCGGCCCTCGCTGTCGAGCAGTTGACCGCTAGTTTACCATGCCGCCAGTCCCACCGTGCCGACCGGCAAGCCGCCAACGCCGCCGACCGCCGTCAGGTTGCCGTCTCCGGCGACGGCAAAACCGGCGATGGTGTGCGCGCCCGCGTTGAGCGTGTACAGATACTGGCTGTTGCCGCTCACTGCCACGTCGATGGGCGTGCTGCCCGCGCCGATCAAGCCTGCCTGCCCGTTGAGCAGTTCAAGCGAACCGTCTTTGTTCACGCGATAGGCGCTGACGGAGCCACTGCCCGCGTTGGTGGTGTACGCAAATTTGCCGTTCTTCGTCGCCACCACCCAGCAGGCCGCCGTCTGATTTGTGGGCACCGAGGCGCTGATCAGTTCAAAGCCGTCGCCAGACACATCATAGGATGAAGCGCTGCTGCCATTCACCGCGCCGCCGGCCGCTTCGGACACGACGAGCGTGCCGCGTTTGGTGAACGCGAAGCCAAACGGGGTTGCTCCCGCTGACGGATGCGTCGTTATCCCGCCTGCCACGCCGTCTTCGTCAACCGGATAGGTGTCGATCAGGTTGGTGGCCTTCTCCGTCACGACCAGCACGTCGCCATCGGGGCTGAATGAGATCTGCGCCGGGGCCGGCGCAGCGCCCACGCCGTTGTTGCTCAGGCCGCGCGTCGAATTGGCAATCGGCGTCAATTTGCCCCGCTGGCTCAGCGTGAAACCGGTAATGTTGCCGCTGCCGCCCGCGTTAAGGACGTAAACCAGACCCTTATAAGTAGTCACACTGATTGGCCGTTCGCCGCCCGAGGCCGCCCGATCGACCAGCGTCAGGCCGCCGTCGCGCACGGCAAAGACCGAGAGATCATTGCTGCCCGCGTTGACCGCCAGCAGCCAGTGGTGATTGGCGCTCAAGGTCAGCGCGCCCTGCGACCCAAGTCCCGCGCCCGTGCCCTGGCCGCCTGTGGAGATCGCGCCCGCGGCGGTCAGCGTGCCGTCGGCTGCCCGGTTGAAGATCGCCACTTCATTGCCCGCCGCGCCGTTGAGCAGCGTATAGACCGCGCCGCCTTCACCGGCCGCCGCGGCCACGCCGGCACCGGCCAGCGCAAACGACATGATCAAGAGTACCGCCAGCATCCCCTGCACAAACTTGCGTTTCATCGAAGTCTCTCCCTTGTGATATGTGAATTGAACTGCTGCCCGACGTGAGCAGTGTAGATTGAATTTCTTCCGTTGTGCTTACCAGAGTCTTACAGATCGATTACGCCTCGGCGCGGATACAAACAACTGCATTCGAATGTGCCGAATAGTCGCCCGGCGGCCGCCGGCGTTACACGTCGATCGATCAAAAATGCCGATGACGCGATCAGGGTCGATCGCGTCATCGGCACATTGGGACTAGATCGGCCGATCGGGCCGGGGCAGCCCGATCGGGTGGTTGTGCCCCGCCGGGCTTAAGGATAGGTTACGACCAGTGTGTAGGTTTGAGCGTTGACGCTGGCGGGCGGCGTGTAGACGAAAATGTAATACCAGCCCGCTGCGCCGTTGTAATCGACATGATAGGGCGGCAGGCTGCGATACTGGACGTTGGGATCATTAGTGTTCAGATAGTACACCTGCAGCTGCACGCCGCTGGTGCGCGGCGTCTGCAGATCGGCGCTGATGAGGCCGGCGCTGGACGCATACAGGCTGTACGCATCCCATTCATCGTTGTGCTGGCCGGTGTACATCCGCCCGCTGATCAACGGCCCGTTGGCCTGCAGCACATTGTTGTTAGGCTCCACTTCATTCGGCCCGGCAAAACAGGCGGGGCACGCATTGAAGGCGGCCACCGGCAAATAACTGTGATACGAGATCACAAACGTGCCGTCGATCGCGGCGAATGGCGAGCCGGCCATGACCGAGTCAACCGCCTGCACGTTCCAGAAGTACATGCCGGGCTTGAGGTTGCGCAGCAGCACCGTCGTCGTCACGTTAGGGCCGGCCGCCACCAGCTGGCGGTAGCCGGTAGTCAGCGCCATCGGTGAGACGATCTGCGAGCCGCCGGGCGTGGTGCCCACGCGCACATTGTAAGTGAGGGCCGCCGCCGGCGTGTGATCGTCGGTGGCGGGCTGCCAGCGCAGGCGCACGGAGTTGGCCGTCACCGACGCGCTCAAGCCGCCCGGGGTGCCCGGCGCCGCGTTGACAGCCGACACCGTGCTGGAATACACGCGCGTCAGCAGCGTGCCGGTGATCAGGTTGCCGGCTGCGAGCACGCTCAACCGGCCCGCATTGTTGTAGTCACCCCACGCCAGCACGTTGGAGCCGAGCAGCGGCAGCCCCGATTCAATCAGGCTAAATGTTCCATTACCGTTATTGCGGAATACCCGACCGGCTGTGGCCGTATTACCATTCAGCAGCAGGTCGGGCCAGCCGTCGTTATCGTAGTCGCCCCACGCCACCACCGCGCCGTAGCCGGCCGCGCTCAAACCGCTGTTCGACATGTCGGTAAACGTGTCGTCGGCATTGTTGCGGTACAACTTCGCCACGGCCGCCGCGCCAGACGTGCCCACCAGCGCCAGATCGGGATAGCCGTCGTTATTGAAGTCACCCCAGGCCGCCGCGCTGTCCGACAGTCCCAACAATCCCGCATTAATCTCGACAAACTGCCCGCCCGTGTTTCGGTACAACTTGGACACACCCGCGCCGGTCATCGCCACGTCGAGCCAGCCGTCACGGTTATAATCGCCCCATGCGATCGAGCCATGACTGATGCCCGGCCACGTCACGTTGACGGGGGTGAAGCGGTCGCCGCTCGCGTTGCGGTACAGGCGTGTCACTGCTCCCGATTGACTTTCGCCCCCCAGCGCGATGTCCAGCCGGCCGTCGTTGTCGAAATCGCCCCACACCGCCGCGCCATAACGCACCCCGATCAGGCCGGCATTGATGTCGGTAAACTGGTTGTTGCCGTCGTTACGATACACCCGGCTGATGAACGCGCCGCCCGTCATCTCGCCGGTCAGCAGCACGTCCAGCCGGTCGTCATTGTTGTAGTCGCCCCAGGCGACGGAACTGAAGCGCACGCCCGGCAGCCGCGTAGTGGCGGGCGGCACCTCAAAGTACGTGTTGCTGCCGTTCTTCAAGTATAGCTTTGTCACCGGGCTGGGCATCGGCGTGGCGCTGGCATCGCCCGTCAACAACAGATCCAGGTCGCCGTCGTTGTCGCTATCGCCCCAGGCTGCCGCGCCGTTCCACACCGGCGTAAACGTCGTTATGCCGCTGTCCACAAACACCGGCGCATCGGGCCGCTCGCCCTCCGTTAAGGCGGCATCAGGCGCGTCATCACCGGGCGGCCGGTCGATCGCCGCCGCTGAAGGCAGACCTGTCCCCAGCGCCAGCAAGCCGGCCAGCGTCAGGCCAAGTATGCGCCCTGCTATATCGCGTTTCGTCATCACGTTTTCTCTATCTCCAAACCATAGGGTGGGCAGCCCGGTGCCCGTCACACTACAAAGATTAGGATTGGCCCTTAAGGCAATGCCCTGATTGCTTGTGCTCAAGGCGAGCGATACTCCGCCGTTTTCAACCGCTGGACTTTCGTCCAGCGGGAGCAGAGGTGTAAATCAAAACAGTCTTCGCCACAGGGTCGAGTTGTTGTCACAACCTTCATCCCGGCAGGGTCGGTACTGGCACCCGGGTGGGCGGCCCTTTGTCCGGCTTATCAGTGGGCGACGGCGCCGCGGTCTCGGTCGGGGTCGGCATGGGCGTATCGGTCGCCGTTGGCGTCAGGGTTGGGCGGCGCGTGGGTGGCCGGGTCGGTGTCGAGGTGAACGTGGCCGTTGGCGTCGGCGTACCGGTGGATGTTGCAGTGAAGGTCGGCGTGGCCGTGGGTGTGGCCGTGGCCGTCGGCGTCGAGGTGAACGTCGCCGACGGCGAAGCCGTGGCCGTCGGTGTGTCAGTGGCACTCGCCGACAGCACCGGGCTGCCTCCGTATGGAGGATCAACACTCATGCCGATGTTACCCAACCACAGTCCGGCCCCCACGGCTACGAGCACAATGGCCGCACCCGCGCCGATGAGCACGCCCACCGACCGGCCGCGACGTTTGGGTGAAGATTTGACGACAGCCGGCGCCGCCTTCGCTGCCGGGTTCAATTGGGACGGCAATGCAGCCGCCAAAATCTCCTCGCCGGCCACTTCCAGCGCCACCAACAGCTCGAGCGCGGTGGCATATCGATCGATCGGGCGTTTGGCCAGGCAGCGCATGACCACCGCTTCGACTTCCGGCGGCAGATCGGGGTTGAAGCGGCGCGGTGACGGCGCGTCCAGGTTGACGTGTTCCCACAGGACATTGCCGCGCAGCGTGTGCGCCGCCGATGAGTTTTCGCCCGTAAAGGGCCGCTCGCCGCCGGTCAGCAGCTCGTACAGCACCACGCCCAGCGAGTAGATGTCGGTTTGCGGCGTCAGCTCTTCGCCGCGCACCTGTTCGGGTGACATGTAGGCGGGCGTGCCGCCGCTGATGACCGAGACGCTGGTGGCGCCCTCGGTCAGGTGCGCCAGGCCAAAATCGGTGACCAGCACGTTGCCGTTGCGGTGCAGCAGAATGTTGGACGGCTTGACGTCGCAGTGGATGAGGCCCTGCAGGTGCGCAAAGTGGATGGCGCCGCACACCGGCCGCATGATGTCCATGATGCGCGGCAGGGGCAGCGGCCCTTCGGCGCGGTGAATCTCGCGCTGCAGCGTGGTGCCGTCCACGTAGTCCAACAGGATGAAGACGCGCTGATCGTCTTCTTCCAACCCATAGAAGCGCACAATGTTGGGGTGCTGCAGCTGCGCCAGAGTGCGGGCTTCGCGTTGGAAGCGGCGCAGGAAGATTGAGTCCATCGCCAGCTCATCGTGCAGCAGCTTCATGGCGAGGAAGGTGGTGCGGCGTGTATCCCACACCTGATAAACTTCGGCCATCGCGCCGCGGCCGATGAAACGTTCGACGCGATAGCGGTTAAGCAGCGTGAGACCGACGAGATCGTTCATGGTCACATCAAACCGATCGGGCACGGACCCTCGATCGGGCGGCAGAACCGACCCATTACGCCGTGATTATGGCATAATCGCCCAGCTTTGCAAGAGGACTCGCGGGCTAGTCGAGGCGGTAATACTTGCGGACGATAAACCGGAAGAGCCGATCCGGCACGAACGGCCTGGCCCAGATGGCGGCCTGCTCGATCCGTGAACCGACCGAGTAGTACAGGCGCGGTCGCGGCGTGGCGATGATGCGTTCCAGCGTCCGGGCGATGGCGTGCGGTGCGGGCGCGTTGAGCTCACCCTGTTCCACCGCCTGCAGCGTGCGCTCGAACTGAGCGCGATACGCCGACTGGCCGAGCGCCCCGGCGGCGCGGCGGCGATTGGCCGTGCCGTTGGTGTGATGGTCGCCGGGGCGGATCAGCGCCACGCGGATGCCATAGGGCCGCACCTCGTAATTCAACGCCTCGGTCAATTCTTCGAGCGCGGCTTTGCTGGCCGAATACAGTCCTTGAAACGGCAGACCCAGCGTGCCGCCGATGGAGCCGATGTTGACGATCAGACCTGAGCGCTGTCGCCGCATGGCCGGCAGCACGGCGCGCGTTACACGCAGCACGCCGAAGAAGTTGGTATTGAACTGAGCCTGCGCCTCTTCGATGGAGGTGTCTTCCACCGCGCCGGCCAGGGCATAGCCCGCGTTGTTCACCACCACGTCGAGGCGGCCCGCTTCGGCCAGCACCTGCGCCACGCCGCGCTGCACCGAGGCGTTGTCGTCCACATCCATCTCCACCGGGACGATCCCCGCGTGCGGCGCGGGGTGGCGGCTCGCCCCGAAGACGCGATAGCCCCGCCCGTGCAAATACTCGGCGCAGGCCCGGCCAATGCCGGAGGATGCGCCCGTAATCAGGATTACTCCAGAGGAAGCGGTCATCGGCTGGCGGAAACGGCGGCTAATCGGCGCGCAGCGTGGGGAACAGCTGCTGAAACCGCATCAGCAGCGGCAGGTTGCCCGAGACGCGCAGCTTGCCCGTCATAAACGCCGTCATGGCGTTGGTGCGGCCCTCGGCCACGGCTAAGTAGGTCTCCTGAGACGTCAACAGCGTGGCATCCGGCTGCGCGGCGCGGCCGGCGCGCGCTTCACACCGGCCGTCGTGAATCTCCACCACGTACTCGCCGCCGCCGTCCAGGCTGAAATCAAACTGAAGGGTGGCCGTCAGGCCCTGCGCCTGCTCAGGCGCGAACGCGGCCGGCAGCCGGGTCAGCATCAGTTCCTCAATCGTCGGAGCCATGTTCGATCCTCAATTCGAATGGCGCGAGTATAACCACTGCTCAAGTGTGTGTCAATTCCGCCAGCCGATCGATCTGGCGGCGCCAACCCGATCGATCTTCCGCGCCCGAGACCAGCCCTTGCACCATGCGCGTCAGCGCGTCATTCACCGGCGTAGGCACACCGGCCGCCCGGCCATGGCGCGACACCGCGCCGTTGAGATCATCGATTTCAGATTTGGGACGGCCGGCGTTCAAATCGATCAACAGCGACGGCAGTTTGTCGCCCCGCCCCGAGCGCGCCAGGCGCTGCATCACCGGCTGCAGCAGCGCGGCCGGCAGCAGCCGCACGGCCCGCACCAGCCAGCGCACCGGGTAACCGGGCAGATCGACCGGCCGCACGCGCAGCGCATCCATCACTGCCACCGCCTCGCGCAGCGCCGCGATCTCGATGGCGAACACGCGCCGATCGGCAAAGGTCTCCAGCGTATTCATATCGAGGATGGCCGACGTCGCGTTGCCGAGCAAGTTCAACAACAGCTTGCTCCACTTCATGGAACGATAGTCGGCGTAAACGCACACCGGCAACCCGATCGCTTCGCGCAGCTCGACGGCCAACCCGTCCACAGCGGCACCGGGCACAGCCGCCACGCCCAGCCCGCCCTTGCGCTTCTCCAACCGCACCGCGCCCACGTCCGGGATCGAGATCGGGTTCAGCACCGTCCCGGCGATAATCTTCTCGCGGCCAAAAACCTGCGCCAGCAGCTCTTCGTTCGCCACGCCGTTCTGCGGCGTGAGCCAGCGATCGATCCGCCCGGCGAAAGGGCGCAGCGGTTCCACGGCCGCCGCCGTGTCGTAAGACTTGACGCAGCACAGCGCCAGATCAAAGCGCGGCGTCTGCGCGAACAGTTCGGCCAAATCCGTAAAGGCCGCCAGGTTGTGAACGGTGACCTCGCCCGCCGGCTCGATCACGCGCAGGCCGCGCGCCCGCACCGCCTCCACCAGCCGAGGACGATCATACAGTGTGACGTTGTGACGCGACGCCAGCTTGCCGCCCAGATAACCGCCAATCGCGCCCGCGCCGATGACGAGAATCTTCATAAGCCATTTACGTTTTACGTTTTACGTTTCACGCATTACGTTTTACGTTTCACGCCCCACCAACCGCGCAAATCATAAACCATCATCCGCCGCTCACGGCTTCTCAATCGCCGACACGAGTTCGCGGCAGAAGTCCGGGATGTCGGCCACGACGCGGCCCCACACCAGGTTGCCGCTGCGGAAGGCCGGCTCGTCGGCCCACGTGGCGCCCGCATTCACCAGATCATCTTTGATGCCCAGGCTGCCCGTGGCTTTGTGCCCCTTGACAATGCCGGCCGAGATGCCGACGAGGCCGGCATGACAGATCAGGCCCACGATCTTGCCCGCATCGTTGACGGCTTTGACGAAGTGCTTCACATCGTCGTAGCGCCGCATCTTATCCGGCGCCCAGCCGCCCGGCACCACCACCGCGTCGAAGTCGGCCGGGTTCAACGCGGCCAGTGTCGCTTCCGACCTGGCTGTGAGCGCGTTCTTGCCGCGATACTCCTTGGGCCCGTCGTGGCTGGTGATGATCACCTGCGCGCCTTCTTCGCGCAGTCGCATCACGGTGACCCAGAATTCCAGGTCTTCAAAACCTTCGTCCAGTAGAAACGCAATCTTCTTGCCTTGCAGACGCATGTTGACCTCCGTCATTCGTCTTACATTCACAGCCGCGCGCCGATGAAGGCCGGCTGGCCGCGCACAAAATCGCGCGCCGACATCGCCTTGCGCCCGGCCAGTTGGATTTCTTCCAGCACGATCAGGCCCTGCCCGGTGACGACGCCCACTGCGCCGTCGGCCAGCTGCACCACGGTGCCTGCGGCCTGCCCGTCGATTGTGGCTGCCTGCTCCCGGATGCCGGTCTTCCAGACCTTGATCATCTGCCCGTTCCACCACGCAAACGCGCCCGGCCACGGCACATAAGCCCGTACACGCCGATCGATCTCGATTGCCGGCAACGTCCAATCGAGCCGGGCATCAGCCTTGTTGATCTTGGGACTGTAGGTCACGCCGTCTTCGGGTTGAGGCTGCGGCGCGAGATCGCCGTTCAGATACTTTGGCAGCGTTTCGATCAGCAGACGAGCGCCCAGCTGAGACAACCGCTCGCTCAATGAGGCCGTCGTATCATCTGATCGGATCGGCTCGCTGGCCGCGGCCAGCATGGGGCCGGTGTCCATGCCCGCATCCATCAGCATGATGGTGATGCCGGTTACGTCATCGCCGGCCAGGATGGCCGACGCGATGGGCGCGGCCCCGCGATGACGCGGCAGCAACGAGCCGTGCACGTTGACGCAGCCGCGCGCCGGAATGTCCAGCACGCTCTGCGGCAGGATGAGACCGTAGGCGGCCACCACGATCAGATCGGGGTTCAGCGCGCGCAGGGCGGCCACGGCTTCCGGCTCTTTGCGAAAGGAGCGCGGCTGATACACCGGCAGGTGATGAGCGTCTGCCCAGGTCTTGACCGGCACGGCGGTCAGCACCTTGCCGCGCCCGGCCGGTTTATCGGGCTGAGTGAAAACTGCCGCGATGTCATACTCGCGCGCCAGTGCTTCCAGTGACGGCACTGCAAATTGGGGTGAACCCATGAAGACGAGTCTGGGCATGGTAATCAGGGGTCAGAGATTAGGGATCAGAAATTAGGGACAGTCAGGCGCGTGTGTCCATATCCGGCCGACCGGGTCGGCGCGCCAACACAAGCACAGCCGCCAGCGGCAGCAGCACGATGAGCGCGATGAGTGCCCACGGCCCACTGCCGCGCGCCACCGACGAGGCGCCGCCGTCGGCTTGCAATGACGCCCGCCAGCGCAAGTCCAGGCCGGTCAGCGTGGCACTGAGGCCACGTTCCACGCCGCCTTCGCAGGTGGCGCCGTCGCGATAGGCCTCGAGCAGCGCGCTGATGCCCTCGGTGCCGTAGCCGTCGATGATTTCTTGCACCACGCCGCGACTCTGCGCATACGCCGCCAGCGCGGCTGAGCTGTCAGTGGGAAAAGCGCCGCACAGCGATTCGAGCGACGGCACCTGCCCGGCGGCCAGGGCGTTCTCCAACGCCACGGCCTGCGCCGGGTTCGGCTCGCCTTCGTTGATGGTCGCCAGACCTTCGTCGAGCCAGGCCGGCACATTGTCATAGCGCGGCGCAGTGGCCACGTACACCATCAGATGCGTCAGCTCGTGCGGCACATCGCGCCGCAGTTGAATGGCGGCCGTGTCGCCCGGCGGCGCGTTCAGCATCACCACGCCCAATTCAGGACGGGCTTGGCCGCCCAGCCACGGTCGCCCCATCAATTCCACCGCGCTGCGCAGGTCGGCCAGCGAACCGTAGACGTAGATGTCGATGGGCGACGGCGGCGCCACGCTGAGCTGTTGTTGCAGGCGCGGCAGCGTCTGATTGGCGATGGACGCGGCCAGCGCGGCCAACCCCGAATCGCCTTCATACCAGTGCAGGCGCACACTGCCTTCGATCAATTCCCGCCATGCGAAGCGATTGTCGATATAGGGCAGTGACTGCGTTGCGGTGCGCAGGTGGTTGCCCGCCCGATCGGTCACCTCCCACCAATAGCGGATCGCCGTGAAGGCCCGGGGCGCGTTGGCGCCCAACTCAGCATGCGCGGTGACGACCACCTGTGGGGCCGGATCAAACGGTCGGGCCGGAACACTAATCGGGGCCGCGCCGCCCGCCTGGTAAAAGAGCGTCGCTTCCACGATGGGCGCTTCGCTCTTGAACGTAGCCGTAAATGTCAGCGATTCGGCAAACCGATAAGTGGCCTCCAGCTGATCGGCGCTGATGGCCTGCGCGAAGGCGACGCGCGTTAAACCCCATCCGATGGCGATCAACGCGATGGAGGCTAAAAGGACGGTAATGAGGGCGCGCCGCACGATGGTCATTGCAGCAAAGCGATCAAAATGGTCAGCGTGAACGGACTGATGAGTGTCGAAATGACGACGGTACCGGTGACGAGCCGCGGCTCGGAATTATACTCGGCCGCGAGTATGGTGTTGATGACAGCCGCCGGCATGGATGCTTGCAAAATGGTGGCCTGGCGCGCAGGGCCGTTCAGTCCGAGGGCCGCCGCGGCGACCACGGCAACCAGCGGCGCCACCATCAGGCGCAGGATGCTGCCGGCCAGCGCCGGCTTCCAGAAGTCGCCCACCGACGCATAGGCCAGCTGCGCGCCCAGCAGCAGCAACATCATGGGAATGGCCGCTTGCGCCGGCAGCTGCACGCCGTCCATGATGGGCTGCGGCACCGTCCAGCCGGCCACCCGCACCAGCAGCGCCAGCAGCATGGCGTACACGTGCGGCAGCGTCACCAGCTGTTTAAGCGTGCCGCGCCAGCCGCCGGCAAAGCCGCTGGCCACTGCCACGCCCACAGTGTAAACCAGAATACTGCTGGTGACAAAGTAGATGACGGCGCGGGCTTCGACTTCCACGCCAAAGGCCAGCCGGTTGATGCCCAGACCGTAATTGCCGCCGTTGACAAACATGGCCGCCAGCAGGAAGCCGGCCAGCTGTCGTGACTGCAAGCGCAGCGCCCGCGCCACGTTCCAGGCAATCACGCCCATGATGATGACCATGAGCGTGACAAAGCCGGCGATCTTCAGGAGCTCGTCGCCGGCGACATTGGATTCCACCAGCGACGTAAACACCAGCGCGGGGCTGAGGACGTAGAAAGTGAGGCGCGAAACGGCGCGCAGTTCAGGCTGCGTGCGCCGCGTAAAGACATAGCCCAGGCCGATGACGACAAGGATCGGCGCGATGTCGTGGACGAGAATTTGAACGAGAGTGCTCACTCGTCGTCGTCATCCTCGTCATCATCATACAGTTCGGCGCTCTCGTCCAGCACCCACTCTTCGTCCTCGTCGGCGTCGCTGAAGTCAAACATCATGAAGTCCAGGTTATCGCCCTTGAACTCCAGTTCGGCCAGCGCGTCCTCGGCGTCCTCGTGCAGATGCTCGGCGTCACTCTCCAGCACAGCCGTGAGCACGGCGCGCGCCTTGTCGCCGCCGATCTGGCCCAGCGCCCAGATGGCCATGTGTGGCACTTCGTCGTCGTCGTCCTGAACCAGTTCGGCCAGGCGGCGGGCGGCCGGCGCCCATTCCAACTCGCCGGCGGCGCGGGCGGCTTCAAAGCGCATGGCGGGATCGTCGGAGTCGAGTTCGCTCATCACAATTTCGCCCCAGCGATCGTCGGCGGAGCGGCCCATGGCAAAGACGGCGCTCTGGCGCAGGCGCGGATCCTGATGGGCGTAACCCTGTCGGATCAGATCGCCCACTTCGTCAAAACTAAGGAAACCTAGTGATTCCAGCGCCCGCCGCCGCACCTCCACGGCTTCGTCCGCGCGATTGAACGCCGCCTTCAGGGCGGCCGCCGCCGGCGCGACGCGCTCGGCCGGAATCTCCTCGATTTCGCCGGCATACATGAAGAAGCCCAGCGCGCCGGCCGCCGCCGCGCGCACGGCGTCATGCTCGTCGGACTGCAGTAGACTGGTCAGCTGCGGAATCAGCGCCGGGTCGTTATCCTCCCACAGCCCGTCGAGCGCGGCGGCGCGCACAGCCGGTTCCGGGTCGGTCAGGCCCAGACGGTACATCGCGCCATATTCCACCTCGAATGATTCCTCGGCCAGCTCGACCATGTGGCGCATGGCCACCGCCCGGCGATCAGCCGGGATCGACGGCCAGGCCGATCGGACTTTTTGCGTATCAGCCTTGTCCAACGCCGATAAAGCATACAAAGCCGCCACCGACACCGGCGACGACGCATCGGCCAGATGGGCCAGAGCCGCATCGACCGATTTGATCTGGTAAGCACGTGCCATGTTGAATTATCCTCTCTCGCGCGCGGCCAGAGCGCGCGCGGTGCAACCGCGAGCGGACGCTGATCAATCCGGCCCGTATTTTACGCCCGATCGGGACACGCGGCAACAAAGGCCCGGCGTGTTGGTGAAGACACGCCGGGCCAAAGGCAAGCCGCGAGATCGGTCAGGCGATCAGTTGGGAATGATGGGATTGGTAAAGTCCTGAATGGTGATGAGCACCATCAGGCCCAGCAGCAGCGCAAAGCCCACCAGGTGCACCAGCGCTTCGCGCTCCGGGGTGATGCGCTTGCGGCGCAGCGCCTCGATGACGACGAACAGCAGGCGGCCGCCGTCCAGCGCGGGCAGCGGCAGCAGATTGGTGATGGCCAGCGCCAGGCTGATCTGCGCGATCAGGTTGAGCAGCAGGTAGGCCTGCCCGGTTTGAATAGTCTCCTGCACGACGACGCCGGCCACCTGCCCGATGGCGACCGGCCCCATGACGCGCGCTTCGCCGGGCGCGATGAGGCCATTAAGCAAGCGCGTGGGCAACGTGACGATCTGCTGCACAGTGTCGCCTACATCGCCCAGGGCATTGACCAGCGCCTGCCCCGGCGGATATTGCCGCGTGACCACGTTGGCGCCGGTGCCCAACTGGATGCCGGTGGCGCCCTGATCGGCGGGACGCTCCGAGGGCAGCCGCGCATACACGCCCACATCCAGCCGCTGATCGCCGCGCTGCACGGTGAGCATGACGGTGTGCCCCAGCGACTGATTGATGTACAGCCGCACCTGATCGGGCTGGCGGATGGGGCGACCGTCCACGGCCACGATGACATCGCCCGCTTTCAGGCCGGCCTGTTCGGCGGGGCCGCCTGCCGCCACCGCCTCGACGTTTACGGGAATCTCTGGATAGCCGGTCATGTACATGACGGCAAACACCAGGATGGCGGCGATGATGTTGGCGCCCGGCCCGGCCAGCAGCGTGACAGCCCGCCAGCGCTTGGGCGCATCCACAAAGCTGCCCGCGCCGGTGGCGCCTTCCTCGCCGTACATGCGCACGAAGCCGCCCAGCGGCAGCCAGTTCAACGTGTACTCCGTGCCGGGGTCCAGTTCGCTCACTTCGCCGTAAAGGCGGGCCTCGTCAAGAGTGAAATCTTCGGGCACGGGCGCATCGATCGGGTCTTGCTCCTGTACGGTCAGATCTTTCAGGACGAGATCATCGTTGACTTTCGACGCGGTGGCGCGCACCAGTTGACCGTCGGCCAGCGTCTTGGGCAGCTGCTTGAAGTTGCGCGGAATGATGACGCGGCGCGAGCCGATGCGCAGCGAGCCCCGGCCGCGCCACAGGCGCACCGCGCGCGGCGGATAACCCATGCCAAATTCCATCACGCGGATGCCGCTGCGCTTGGCGGCGATGAAGTGACCCAGCTCGTGGATGAACACCAGCGGACCCAGCACCAACAGAAACGCAAAGACCGTTAAGCCTAATGACATATGGAATTGCCTTGCACCCTCGCTTCCCTGAACTACGCTGATTATACAACGCCGATCACGGCGCGGCAATGAGCAATGGATTAACCGCCGATGAGAGTGCGCTCAGGCCTCGATCAATCTGGCGGGGCCGCCCGGCCCGGCTGTCAGGACCTGGTTGATGCCAGGCACGGCGCGGAGTCGCGCTTCCACCTGAGGGGCGACGGCTGCGGGGCAAATGACGTGGACGTTTGGGCCGGCATCGATGGTGGCGCAGCACGACAGGCCGGCCGCGCGCCATTGAGCCACGGCCTGCAGTACGGCCAACGTGGCCGGCTGCCAGTATAGCAGCGGCGGCGTGGAAGTGATCATGACGGCGTGCATCATCAGTGAATCCTGCTCGACGACTTCGGCCAGCGCGGCAAAATCCCGTTCGAGAATGGCCCGGCGGGCGCGCACCAACCGATCGGGCACGGTGGCGAGGCGCGCCGCCTGCAGCGGGCTGGTATCGGCCAGCGCGTGGCCCTGCGTGGAGCCGACGGCCTTGTGGCTGAGATCGATCAGCGCGATAACGTCGCGCAAATCCCAGTGATCGGCAGGAGCGATGGATCGCGCGTAACTCGATGGATCATCTTCGCCCGGCGTCCACTCGACGTAGCCGCCGGGCACGCTGCGGCAGGCGGAGCCGGAGCCGTAACGCGCCAGCCGGGACAGCTGCGCCTCGTCGAGCGACAGGCCGGCGGCGGCGGCGGCAGCCACGGCCAGCGCGGCAAAGGCCGAGGCGGAGGAGGCCAGGCCCGCGCCGGACGGGAAGTTGTTGCGGCTGTCGATACGGGCATATACTGAGAGGCCGCGCCAGGCGCGCACGCGGTCGAGCAGGCGGCTGACCCGCTCGCGGCCGGGACCGGTGATGACGTGCCCGCCCAGGACGACGACGTCGGCGGGCAGCGCGCGATCGAATTCGACGGTGGTGGTGGTGGTCAGGCCGGCCAGGTTCATGGACAGCGAGCCGTTGGCGGGCAGCCGCTCGGCCTGCTGGCGATTGCCCCAGTATTTGATAAGGGCGATGTTGGAATTAGCGACTGCTGTTGCTTTGCCGATGGGCATGACGCCGCGCACCTCACAGGATGTGGTTGGCTGCAAGTCTACCACACCCGGCGAGCCGGGCGAAGGCGGCCGGTCGGAGCCAGTTAGGTTGTAGTTAGGATGTAGTTAGGATGCAGTTAGGATGGGGGGCAGATTTAAGATTATGAATTTCAGATTTAAGATTTCAGATTGTAGATTGCAGGTTTTGGGGTGGGTTCGACTGGCGGCCAAACACAGGCAAGGTGGCGCTCGCGCGTTGTTGGCGGGCAGTCAGACGCGCTGGATTCGCGCCTGGCCCTGCCCGGCGCATTGCGCCAATCTCCTGGTGTGACGGCAATTTTCAGGCCGTCGTGACGCTGGCCTTCAAGAGCGACCGGTGATAAACTGAGTCTTGCCGTTATATCAGCGCGTCCCGGCACCATCTCACTCCTGGCTATGCTTTCACACGATTTTGATCTCACCACTGCTCATCTGCAAGCGCTGTCCAGCCGCGAGGCAATTGTGGCGTTCTTCGCGCAGCTGGGCTATAACACCGAGGCGCGACTGAAGCAGACTTCGGCGGCGCTGGGCTTTTCCGACGTGCTGGCGCACGAGGTCACGCATGTCGAGCGGGTAGCCGATCACGAGAACGGCGATTTGCAGGTCTATCTGTTGGAGATGAAGCACGTCACCGTCGCGCTGACGCAGGCGTTGGCGCGCGCGTTGCGCAATCGGGCGGGGAACTTCTTGCTGGTGCTGACCGCCGATTACGAGCGCATCGATTTTGTGCTGATGGAGTTGGTGCGGCCGGAAGGCTCCGCGCAGGGCATCAAGCCGGCCAGTGCGTTCCTGCGTCCGCGCACGCTGACCCTCGAGCGGCGCAATCCGTCGCTTGTAGATGTGCGCGTGCTGCGCCGCTTCTCGTACACCGAGAGCGACGTGTACTATCAACTCGATAAGATCCGCTCGGCATATGGCGTGGCCGAATGGAGCGAGCCGTTCTTCAACAATCGTGCGTTGTTCTCCGATTACTATCTCACCGAACGACTGCCACAACTGCCAGAATGGCAGGCTGATGCTGCGCCCGCGCTTCGCGCCTTGGCGAGGTTGCTGGCGGATGCGCGTGAGAAGTTCGCAGGCAAACGTGAGGCAGAATTGCGTACCCTGTTGTATGAGCCGCTTTTCGCCGCGCTCGGCTGGAAAGCACAGGCGCAGAAGGCGGCACATGATGGCGATGCTCGCGCTGATTACGTGTTGAGCGATGCAAGCGGATCGCGTGTGCCGTGCCTAACGTATGTGTGGGATCGCTATCTGGATGGGCCGGACGAGACGCGCGACAGTGAGACGCCGCGCGAGAATCCGGCGCAAACCGTGGTGGGGTTGCTCGAGCACGATCAGGCCGGCGGGTGGGCCATCGTGACGAACGGCAAGGTGTGGCGCTTGTATTCGGCGCGGGCACATTCGCGGGCGACGAATTATTACGAGATCGATTTGGAAGAGACGCTGGCGAGTCCCGAAGCAGATGTGGCGTTCAGGTATTTTTGGTTGTTTTTCAGGGCGACGCCACCCTCACCCCTAACCCCTCTCCCTGAAAGGGCGAGGGGAAACTTGCTCGACTTCCTGCTAGATGAATCGGCGTCGTTTGCGAAGGCGTTGGGCGAGCGCTTGAAGGATCGGGTGTTCGGCGAGGTGTTCCCGTATTTCGCCGAGGGGTTCATCAAGCATGATCGGGCCGCGGCATGGACCGATGACGATCTAGCTGTGGCGTTTCAGGCGACGCTGACATTTTTGTATCGCTTGCTGTTTGTGCTGTATGCCGAGGCGCGCGATCTACTGCCGGTGCGCGAGACGCGCGGTTACTGGGAAGTGTCGCTGCAGCGCATCAAGGAAGAGATCGCGGCAAAAGCCGGAAACCTTGAAGATGAGGCGGCCGATCGGCTGGAGAAAGCCTACTCGGCCAGTGAGACGACGCTGTACGATCGGCTGGCGCAGTTGTTCCGCGTGATCGATCGCGGCGCAGCCGAGTTGAATGTCCCCATCTACAACGGCGGCCTGTTTCAAACGGTAGGACAAGATGACATCTTGTCCAACGACGCCGCAAGTTTTTTGCAGTCGCACAAGATTCCGGATCGTTATCTGGCGATCGGGCTGGATAAGATGACGCGCGACATCGACGAGAAACGCGGCGATCTGGTTTTCATCGATTACAAATCGCTGGGCGTGCGCCACCTCGGATCGATCTACGAGGGCCTGCTGGAATTCCGCCTGCGCGTGGCGCGTGAAAAGATGGCGGTGGTGCGCGGCAAGAAGACCGACGAGATCATCCCGGCGCGCGAGGCGCTGGCGCGGGACGCGAAGGTTAAGGCGACGCTGCCCAAAGGCGCGGTCTATCTGGAGAACGACAAGCACGAGCGCAAGGCGACGGGCAGTTACTACACGCCCGATTACATTGTGAAGTACATCGTGCAGCACACCGTGGGGCCGGTGCTGGATGAGAAGTTCGAGGCACTGCGCCCGCGCCTGCGGCAGACGGCCAAACGCTTCGACGAAACCGTGAAGCGCAAACAAACGATCGAGCACACCGCGCCCGATCGGCCCGCGCTGCTCAACGATCTGGCCGCCGATCTGATACGCGATCTGTTCGACGTGAAGGTGCTCGATCCGGCGATGGGCTCCGGCCACTTTCTGGTGGAAGCGGTGGACTTCATCACCGATCGGTTGCTGCGCTTCCTGTACGGCTTCCCCTTCGTCAATCATTTCTTCGAAGGCCAGCGCAGTTTGATTTTGAGCGAGTTGCAACGGCAGGGCGTGACGGTCGATCCGGCGCGGCTGACCGATGTGAACCTGTTGAAGCGGCACGTGCTGAAGCGCTGCATCTTCGGCGTCGATCTCAACCCGATGGCGGTGGAACTGGCCAAGGTGAGCGTGTGGCTCGATTGCTTCACGCTGGGCGCGCCGCTGTCGTTTCTGGATCATCACCTGAAATGGGGCAACTCGCTGATCGGCGCGCGTGTCGACGAAGTGCGTGACGCAGTAGAGTTCAAGCAGGGCGAGCAGTTGAGCATGTTCGCCAGCAGCCAGTTTACGGGCATCATGCTGGCGACGGATTTGATGCGGCACGTGGGCGAACTGCCCGATACGACCGCCGACCAAGTGGCCGCCAGCCGCGCCGAGTTCCGCAAAGCCAATGATGCACTCGCACCGTACAGGCGCATCATGGATGTGTATGTCAGCCGCTGGTTTGGCAATGACCTCACCCCCAGCCCCTCTCCTAAGAGGCGAGGGGAGCGCCTTGAGCCGACGATCGAATTTCTGCGTCGCGATGAGACGAAGGCGTGGCTGAACGATCCTGATAAGGGGATCAAGAAACTCGACGCGGCGCTGAAGCAGGTGGCCGAGACCGCGCAGCAGGCCGCTGACGATAAGCGCTTCTTCCACTGGGAGTTGGAATTCCCCGAAGTGTTCTTTGGCCCGGCGCAAGGCTCGACGCAGGCGATTGGACTGAAAGAGGATGGTGGGTTTGATGCGGTGATCGGGAATCCGCCATACGTGAGTGTAACCAACATTGATGAAAGCGAAAGGCCATATTATCTCGAAAGATTTGCGACAGCAGAAGGACGATTCGACGTTTACATTTTGTTCGTTGAGCTGTCACTAAAGATTCTACGCAGAGGTGGCATACTGTCCTACATCATGCCCATTCGCTTTGCCATCTATGCCAATGGGCGCAACTTGCGCCGCCTTTTGCTTGAGCATGCGATTATTGAGCGACTGATAGACATTTCTCAGACCAAAGATGTGTTTGATGAACCATCAACTTATCCGGCAATTGCTGTGATCAGAAACCAAGAACCATTGCCTAATGATACGCTGCGTGTATACAAAGCAAACACGGAGTCTGCAGAACAGTTCTTGCGAGAGTTGCGAGTTGCATCAGGCGACGGTATCCCAATACGAGATGTTTTCAATGCGCCTGAATCTGTAATCTCGCCTTCTGTTACTTCAGAAATTTGGAACTTGCTATCGCGGTTTAGCGCCATCAGTTCGCCAGTCGAAGACTATTTTGAGATTGAGCAGTGTATCAGGATTGGAAGTTCTGCGGCACGGGCAAAGCTATTGCAGCCTGCATCCGCGTTGTCTGCATTTTCGATTGAGCGAAAGAAGCGTTTCCATCCGGTGCTTGACGGTGAAAACTTGCAGCGCTATGAGGTCTTATGGGACGGTCAATATCTTGAGTATGATCCCAAGCAACTCTATAACCCAAAAACGCCAGAGATATTTGAACAACCGAAGTTAATGGTGAAGCGGGTCGCTGAACGCTTGAGTGTAACGCTGGACGATGGCAAGCAGGACAGCGGCTATTACTATGCGCTTAACACAGTTTACTTGCTGAACGGAATCGCAAAAATAGACTTCTCGTTGCCGTATTTAGCGGCAATCCTGAATAGTCAATTTGCTGATTGGATGTACCGCATCAAGTATGAGGCAATCAGCATTCGTGGCGGGTATGTCGAGTTTCGGGAAAACCTGAAATATCTTCCGATTCGCCGCATCGCCTTCACCACGCCGGAAATACGCCGCACGGAATTGGTAGCGCAAGCCAAAGACCTGTTAGGTCTCCAAGACCTAACAGGTCTCCTCGCCTTCGTCGAGCAACGCCTCGCCGCGCAGCCGGAAGAATCGGACGTGGTGCATGACGTGCTGGCTTTCCTCGCCGAGCAGATGATCGACCTCAACAAGCGGAAGCAAGCGGAGATGAAGCGGCTGCTGACGTGGCTCGAATCCGCTTTGAAGATCAGCCCCGGCAAGAACGGCAACACCGGCCTCGATGTGCTGACGGGCAAGAGCCGGCTGCGGAACTACCTCGGCGACTACCAGAAGGGCGAAGGCGAACTCGCGTTTGAGGAAGTGATCGACATCCTGCACAAGAATCGCACCAAGATCGGCATTAGTCTTAGTGACGCGCGCCTCATGGCTCGGCTGCGGGCGGAGTACGAGAAGAGCCTTGACACACTGAAGCCGCTCAAGGCCCAACTCGCGTGGACGGATGGGGTGATCGATCAGATCGTGTATCGGTTGTACGGGTTGACGGCGGAGGAGATTCGCGTGGTGGAGGGGGGCAGCGGATAGGCAACGAATCCACGAATGAGCGAAGCAGCGGGTGGTAATAAATCGTATGCGCATTCCCTACGTCATCGACAATCAAACGCACAAACTCAGCGACGTACTGAACGCGCTGCTAGCGGAGCACGTCGGCCACTCGCTGGATGTGGCGACGGCCTACTTCAACGTCGGCGCGTACCGGTTGCTCGGCCAGCAGTTGCAGCAACTGCGCTCATTCCGTTTGCTGTTGGGCTTCCAACCGAGCGAAGGGCGCGACCTTGGTCTGCGTCCACGTGCAGAGATGTTGAAGGCCGCCCTGCGTGGCGATCTGGATGCCGAGCCGTTCACTGAAGACATGCTGCGGCTGGTTGAAGACCTGATCGCCTATTTACGGCAGGATCAGGTGGCGGTGGGCCTGTACGAGCAAGGCTTCCTGCACGCCAAGTGTTATCTGTTTTACGGCGGCAAAGGCGCACAGGTCACGCTATTCGATCGGCTCTTGCCCCTCGTCGGCATCGTTGGCTCCAGCAACTTCACCGCGCCCGGCCTCAGCACGAACAAGGAACTCAACCTCGCGCACAAGACGCTGCTCGATGAAGATGAAGTGGACGACGCCGAAGCGCGCCTGTCGGCGCAGCGCCTGGCCGACGACAAAGCCAGCGAGAAAGTCGGCCCGATCAGCCGCCGTATCTTGAAGAGCGAAGTCGGCGCGCGGGCCATTCTTGATCTGGTCGAGTGGTACGATCGGCAGTGGGCGGCGGCGCGCGACTTCAAGGACGAACTCATCGCGCTGCTGGATGCCTCCAAGTTCGGCGGCGTTGAATACACGCCTTACGACATCTACCTCAAAGCGATTTACACCTATTTTCGTGACGATCTTGATACAAGTGATCTGCCTGGCGTCCGATCGGCCGTGGAACTTTCCGAGTTTCAAGAGGATGCCGTCAAGAAAGCGCGCCGCATCCTCGCCAAATACGACGGTGTGCTCATCGGCGACTCGGTGGGCATGGGCAAGACATGGATCGGCAAGAAACTGCTGGAAGACTACGCCTATCATCAACGGCTGAAGGCGCTGGTGGTGTGCCCGGCTTCGCTGCGCGACATGTGGCAGCGCGAACTCGCCAGCGCGACCATCGCCGCGCAGGTGCTCTCGCAGGAAGAGCTGGGCCGCTCGGACGGGCGGCTCGATCTGAGCCAGTACCGCGACGCCGACGTGATCCTCATCGACGAATCGCACAACTTCCGCAGTCGGGGCGCGCAGCGCTATCAAAATCTGGAAGCCTTGATCGCCGCGAATCGCGGTCGAGGGCGCAGCGGCCTGCGCACCAAGGTTATCCTGCTCACCGCCACGCCCATCAACAACAACATCTTCGATCTGTACAATCAGATCATGCTGTTCGCGCAGAACAATCGCTCGTACTTTGCGGGGGCCGGCATCGGCGATCTGTATCGTTACTTTCTCAACGCGCGGCAGCAGGCGCAGGATCAGCAGACGGGCGCGGCCCTGTTCAACCTGCTGGAAGAAGTCGTCATTCGCCGCACGCGGCCTTTCATTCGCAAAGCCTATCCCAACGCCACCATCAATGGGCAGCCGGTGCGCTGGCCGGAGCGCAAACTCCGCACGGTGCACTACGATCTGGAAGCCACCTACAACGGCATTTACGCCAGAATCGTCAGCGGCATCGAAAGCCTGCGGCTGGCGCATTACGGTCTGGAGTTCTACAAACGCGCGGGTGTCGCGCGTGACGAATTTGAGGAAGGCCGTGAAGAGGCGCTGATCGGTATCTTCAAGAGCCGCTACCTCAAGCGCTTTGAATCCAGCGTCGATGCCTTCCGCATCAGCGTGCGGCGGGCATTGGCCTTCGTTAAAACGTTTGAAGAATTCGTGCTCGACGGCAAGGTGCTGGACAGCCGATCGTTCGAGAAGGCCATGCGCTTCCTCGCGCGCGAAGATGAAGAAGACGACGCCACGCCGACCTCGCTGGCCGATGACTTCAATGAGAACGACGAGGCGCGCGCCTTTCTGGCCGATCTACCCACGCTCGATCCGGCGGCCTACGATCTGCGGCGCCTGCACCACGACCTGCAGCACGACGTCGATGTGCTCACCGACATCTGGCATCTCATCAAGGACATGCGCGCCGACGCCGATAAGAAACTGACGGCCCTCAAGTCCCTGCTGGGTGGCGAACTGCGCGGTCAGAAGGTGCTGCTGTTCACCTACTACAAGGATACGGCGCGTTATCTCTATCGCGAACTGGGCGATGAGCGCGGCGCGCCGTGGCGGAAATCGATCGGTGATCCGGCGATCCGGCGCATGGACAGCGGCGCATCCACGAAAGATCGCGGCAAGTTGATTCAGGCCTTCTCGCCGCGCTCCAACAACAAACCAGAGATGGCCGGCACGCCCGATGAAATCGACGTGATGATCTCCACGGATGTCTTGTCCGAGGGACAAAACTTGCAGGACTGCGGCATCATCATCAACTACGATCTGCACTGGAATCCCACGCGCATGGTGCAGCGGGCCGGTCGCATCGATCGGATCGGCTCAACTCACGAGCAGATCGTTATCTACAACATGTTTCCCGATGCAGGGCTGGAGGAGTTGCTGGGCATCGTCGAGAGCCTGAGTCGCAAGATCGCTAACATTGACGCGACGGGCTTCCTCGATGCCAGCGTGCTCGGCGAAACCGTGCATCCGCGCAACTTTAACACCCTGCGCCGCATCCGCGACGAAGATGGCTCGGTGATCGAAGAGCAAGAGCAGTTTGTCGAACTGGCCTCCAGTGAATTCATGTTGCAGCA
This sequence comes from uncultured Anaerolineae bacterium, assembly GCA_964550855.1. GTDB lineage: Bacteria > Chloroflexota > Anaerolineae > Fen-1058 > Fen-1058 > JAGOBP01. Next base: position 74,013 of record CAZKBQ010000002.1, on the reverse strand, counting down.
ACTCAAAGCGCTGCTGGCCAGTGGCGCAAAGGAGCGTCTTGATGCACTGCCCGATGGCATCCATTCCGGCTTGCAGCGCAGCAACTATCGCGGCCTGTTCTTCTACTTCACGGCGCCTGATCCGAGCGGCGCCACTCAACACTTCTGGCGCTATTACGACTTGCAGACGCAGCAGATTCTGGACAACCGCTTTCTGATCGCCAATCTGATTGCCTGCGCGCCCGACACGCCGCGTGTGATCGGCGAAGCGGACGTGTTTGCCATTCAAGCCAAAGTGCAACAACACATCCTTGACAGCGTTCAGGCGCAGGCCGCGGCTGAAGCCGCGCCGACCATTGTCGAGCCGATTCAGCAAACTGTGGCGGCGGTACTGCGCGAGCATCTCAACAACCCGGCCTTGAAACGCAGCGAAGTCCGCGCGGTGCTGCGGACTCTCAGCCTGCCGATGACGCGGGTGATGCTGAGTCGCGTGAAGGCGGCGTATCAGGCGTATCAAACAAATGAGGACGTAAAGCAGCTGCTTGAGGCGCTGCAGGATGATTCAAGTGGATCAGAACCGGCCACCGAACGACCATCAGCTGGTGCTCTGAAGTTGATAGAGGACGATCTGCACCTCGTGTGTTGGGAGTATGTGTGGTCATGACAGCTGAGTGAATCTTATGTCGCAGAGGTCACGCCTGATTCACGCAAGGCCATCGCCGCCGAACTGGCTCTGGCGCTTGAGCCGGAAAGCGAGTTTACCCGGCAGGTAGTTATACTGTTGTGGCGGTTATCCGAACTGTCCGATCAGGTCGATGAGTTGTGGCATGGGCGCAGATTGAGCGACGAGCAGATTCAGCGGGCCGCCCAGATTCTTGAGACTGCCGTCGAGAAAATCAAAGCGAGTCGGGTCGTAGACAATAAGTCAAGGCAGAAGACAGATGACCAGCTCAGGCAAGCCGGCTAAAAACCGGACCAACACCGATCGCGGCGAAGTCCTCGTTGCAATCATGAACCAACCGCGCGATCTGGCAATTTTACGCGAACAGGGGTGGTATCGCATCCCGGTCGCCAAGGCACCCAAGCGCTGGCCGCCGCAATGGTTGGCCTTCTATCAGACCAAGGCTTTCGATGCTGAGGCCTACGCCGTTCACTACTACGGGCGTATCAGCCGCATTGAGCAAGTTCCCCGGCGCGAGTTGTTTCCCAACGAGCTGCCGAGTCACAGGTCCGATCTACTCTATCATCGCCTGTGGCTGGAGAACATCGAACAACTCGCGCAACCCATTCACAGTGCCCGCTGGCGGCGCATCATTTTCATCCCCACGACATGGCGCAAATTCACGCGGGCCGTCGAAATCAACGATCTCTTTGACGAGAGTCCGCTGGAAGATACGCTGTGGTCCGTCTTGAAAGCTGAGCGCATCGCGGCTGAGCGACAGTGGGAGTTGAAGCTGGCTGAGGCCCGCTACTTTCTCGATTTCGCGCTGTTCTGCGCCAAAGGCCGCATCGATATCGAGACGGATGGCGACACCTGGCACGCCAATCGCCGGCGGATACCGCAAGATAATCAACGGGATAATGCCGTGCAGGCGCAAGGCTGGCACGTGCTGCGTTTCAACACACGACAGGTCAAAGAGTCAGCTGCCGAGTATTGCGTGCCACAAATCAAAGCGATCATTAACCGCCTGGGCGGCCTTAGCGATGAGGGACTCGTGCCGCGTGTGTTCCACACTCTACCTGATGGCGGTGCAGCCCAATTATCGCTGTTAGATCAGGGCTTCGATGCTGAACTCGACTGAAAACTCATTTTCCTCTCACCGCACCGTGATAAACTCAAACACCTGCTGCGGATTGCCGTCCAAATCCTCCACCACGAAGCCCACCACGTAACTGCCCGCCGCCGCATCCAGATCGCGCCAGCGCCAGGGCTGATCGCCAAAGGTGAGCGTGGCGCCCGGCTGGGTGACGGTGGCCGCAGGCCGGCCGCTCTGATCCAGATCGATCCACTTCTCTGACACCGTAAAGGTGTCGCCGGGGCTGGCGATGATCTCACGCGGCGCGCCGGCCGTCTCGCTGCCCGCAAAGCCCACGATGCGGCGTAGCACCTTGTCGCGGAAGTACAGCCGCGCCGGGCGCGAGTCACTGCCGTCGGCAAAGCTATAGATGCCGTCCACCGTATAGACAGCGTCCGACGGCGCGGCGCCATACGTCTCGGGCGAGAACAGCGCCGGCACCACCTGGCGACCGTCGTCGATGGCAAACACGATCGGTTCCCAGTTGAATTTGACGGTGAAGCGGCCGCTGGCCGGCCAGACCGGATAGAAGACGCCGCCCGCTTCGCGCGTCTGGCTGCTCTGCAGATAGTCCTCATCCGTGACGTTGATCGAGTTGGCCGCGCGATCGTAGTAACCGACGAACAACTTCAGATAGCCGACGTTCTGACCGTCCACATCGGCTTGCAGCGTCACCGACTGGCCCGGCGCAACCGACGAGCTGGAAATTTGCAGCGGCGATACCTGGATCGCGCCGGCATTTGGCCCCCTGACAATGGCACCGGCGGCCGGTACCGCCGCGCGATTGGTGGCTTCGGAGAACGGGCTGCCCGTGTAGAAGTATGCTAGAAAATCATCCCACAGCGATTCACCCGCAAACCGATTGGCAATGGCGGTGTACGACTGCGGCCCGGCTTCGGCCGTGCGGTACAGCTGCGAGACGGGGAAGTAGATGGAGATGCCCGTCGCGCCCGGCTTGCTTGGCCCGTGTTTTTCGGCGATGACGGCGGCCTGCAGCGATGACTGCACCTGCCGGCCCGCGTTGATGACGGCCGTGTCCGATGTGGACCGCGCCAGTAGATCGATCCAGTTGCCCAGGTCGATGTACGACGGCGGCACTGACTTGCCGAAAATGCTGGTGAACGATTGAGCGTAGCTGCGCGCCTGCGAGATCGCTTTCTTGTCCGCCTGTTGCAGCGCCAGTGCCAGGTTGTTGACATCGTTCATCAGGCCCGGCACCGCGCTCAGATCGACGGCCGACAACGTGACGTCGGCGCTCATCTCCTGCGCCACCTCGTCGGCGCTCGGCACATTGTTGAATCCAAAGAGCGCGCCCAACGCCGAGCCGCGGCTGGCAAATTCGGCGCGGGCCTGATCGTCCACAATGCGCTGATCGTCCACGATATACGTGCGGACGATGGCGCGCGCCAGGTCGGCGCCAGTCATGTCGGGGTTGGCGATTAGCTCATCGAGAAAACCGGTGTACGCCCAGCCCAGCGCCGGCTCGGTCTCTTCCGAAGCCACGGCGTAGCGGCTGTGCGGGGCCAAAGCGTCCAGCACCTCCAGTTGGCTCATCAGGCAGGCGTCCATGCCGATCAGTTCAAACTTGTCCAGGCCGGTCTGCCTTCGGATCTCAGCCAGTGCCGCGTCAATGTCGTTCAGGTACATCAGGTTGCCGATGCTGTCGGCCAGCGGCACGCGGCGGTTGCTGCCGGCGGCTGTGTCAACCGCGGGATCACTCCAGCCGCCGGGCCAGCCCATGCCGTGATCGGACATGATAAGCACGTACTTGTCGGACGGGTAAGTCTGCATCGCCCACGTGACAAAGTCGATCAAGGTGCGAGGATCGGCCATGTTGACCTGCCCCAGATCGGCCAGCTGCTGCGAACGAACGACGTGCAGATCGGGGTCGCGTGACAGATACAGGCGGCGGGCGCTCGACCAGTCGCGGGCATTGCTGGCGCCGCGATACCGATCGATCTGGGCGACGATGCGTACTCGATCGGTGGAGCCGGTCCGCTCGGCTTCATTCAGATCCGTAAAGATATCCTGATCGAGTCCCTTGTCTTTGGCGTCCTGATACAGCATCACCAGCCACGTCGATCCGTTGGGCGAAACGGCGGGCGGCGCTGCGCGAGTCGCAGCCGGATGGGTTGGCGGCCGCGTGGTCGCCACATTCGACGGCGGGGCGAACGTGGCGATGGGGGCGGCCGCCTCAAATTCAGGCGACGGCGCGGCCGAAGGCTGCCCGAACAGGAGATAGGCACCAAACGCGCACGCGCCAATCACCAGCAGCGCGATGCGCAGCGGCACGGGCAGCTGGAAGAAGATGCTGAGAATGGCACCGATGGGCAGGCCGCCGCCGGTTGAGCGGCCATAACCGCCCGACGAGGGATAGCCGCCCGCGCTGCCGCGTGAAGACGACGCGATGTCGTCGCGCTGGCGGCCGGGAGCCTCGGCGCGGCCACGCGGGCCGCCCTCCCCCGATCGGCGGCGCGTCACCTCGACTTTGTCCCGATCATCGGAACTGAACCAGACGGGCGGTTGCGGTCGCGGATCAACGTCCTCCTGCGGTCCGGGACAGAGACCGCTTGCCGATAGTTCCAAAGGGGAGAACAGCGACGCAAGCCAGTTCGACAGCGCAGTGAAGAGATGCACGGCTGACGCTCCTTGACGGGTTGGCGGCGGCCGGCTGCCCGGGGCCGCACAAAGTCTCATCGGGCCGCACAGGTGAAGAACAAACGCAATTGCATTGTAGCACCATTTGGCGCAAGAGGGGCGAAGCCTCCGCTTGAGGATCGCAATTGCTCACGCCAGCTATCAGCGGAGGCTTCGCCGTGATTACTGATTGAGCACGACGGGCAGATAGACTTGCTCCAATGGCACGACCGTGATCGCATCGGCCTGGGCTGAGACAACGACATCAGTCTGACTCGTCACGGTCAACAGCGCGTCATCAGACAAACCGGCGGTGGCCGTCAACGGGATGGTGACCTGCACGTCAAAGTTGACCGACGCGCCCGCGGCCAGCGGCCCAACGGTGGGCGGAGCGGCAACGGTAAAGGTGCTGCCGCCGATGACGACGGTGAAGGTATCGCCGGCGGTGCCGGTATTGGTCAGGCGGAATGTGTGCGTCACGATCGTCCCCGGCTGCCCGAAGAGCACCGACTGATCCGGCGTCAACGCGACGCCGTGCACTGGCCCGCCCGCGATCGCCGTGGCCACCTGAGCGGTATTGTTGGCCGGCGCACTATCATTCAGGTTCGTGGCGATGACGGCCGTATTGGTGATGACGCCGGCTGCCAGGGGCGCAGTGGCCGTGATGATGATGTTCGGGGCTGCGCCCGGTGCGAGCGCAGCGCGCGTGCAGGTGACGACGCCGCCCAGCTGTGAGCAGCTCCAGCCGCTGCCGCCGGCGTCGACGAATGTTACGCCGGGCGGCAGGGTGTCGACGACTGTCAATGAGTACGTCCCGGCCAGGGTCAACGCCCAGCCGCCACTGATCGAGCCGGAGTCACCCGACGTGTCGTCGCGCACGAAGAGATTCCACGTCCCGGCCGGATCAGTTCCGTTGAACTGGGCCAGGCTGGCGGTGTACGGGCCGGCCGGTGCGGGCGCGGGAAACACGTCTGTGCCAAGGGTATCGGTGCAGTCCGTCGGTTTGTACGTCCCGGAGGTGGGGCCCGACGAACAAGAGATGTTGGAAGCGGCCGCATCGTCAAAGGTCAAATCGATACCGGTGACAGTGCTGGTGCTGCCCGGATCCGACATCAACCAACTCCTGGACCCACTCGGGCCGACAAGGATCACATCCACGTCGCGCGGATAGGTGTGATTGAAACCGAGAAGTTGGACTGTCGCTTTTTGCACGGGCGGCAAGCCGGGCACAACCAGCGCCGAAGGATAAGGGTTGGCCGGCAGGTTGTCGTTGATGGCGATGCTGGCGGTGTTTGTAAAGGTGGCGGTGAAGGCGCCCACCGTCATCGGGCCATTGTTGACGACGCCCAGTGTATAGACCAGCGTGCTGCCGGGCGCGGCAGTGACCGGACCCGTCTTGGTGATCGCCAGATCGGTGGAAGGCGCGATCGTGCTGGTGACGGTGGCCGTGTTGTTGGCCGGCGATAGATCAGACACATTGGCCGCGACCGTCGCCGTGTTGGCGATTGGCCCAATGGTGTTGGGCGCCGTGCCATTGATCACGACGCTCGCCGACGCCGACACGCCCAGGCTCGAACGTGTGCAGACGACGGTCGTCGTGCCCGAACACGCCCAGCCCGAGCCGGCAGCATTGCTCAGGCTGTAGCCGGCAGGTAACGCATCGGTGACTGTCACCGTCGATGTGATGGCCGTTGGCCCATTGTTGGTCACGGTCAGCGTGTACACCAGACTGCCGCCCGGCGCGACCGTGGCCGCCGAAGCCGTCTTGATCAAACTCAGATCGGCCTGCGGCAGAGCCGTCAGGGCAAAGTTCTGCGTGGTCGTCACGCCGGTGGTAATGTTGACGCCGGCGACGATACTGGCCCCAAAGCCCGCCGCCGAAGCCGTAACGGTGTACACACCAATCGGCAGGCCGACGATCTGATAGACGCCGCCGGCATTCGTCGCAGCGGGATAAGACGCGCCGTTTGAACTCAGCGCCGTCACCGTCGCCGCGTTGATGGGATTGTTATTGGCAGCGTTGCGCACCGTGCCCGATAGATTTCCGCTGGCCGTTGGCGCACATTCTGCGAACTTGAATGAGCCAATGCGCGTCTTCCACGGCAGACTGCCGGTTGAGCCGTTGTACTCTTGCGTGTACCAGAACGTGCAGTCATCCTGTGGATCAACGCTCAACATCGAGTAGTCACCCCAGCGCCCCGAACCGGTCTGCGCGCCCAACCCGACCGTCATCGTTACTTCGGCTTGAGGCAGCGTATTGGGCGTATCGGTGAACAACCGACCGGCGTAGCGGATCGACGGGAAGATGCTGCTGCTGGACGCGCTGAAGCCCAGCGCGATGTTTCCGGCCTGATCGGTGGCGATGCTGCCCATCCAGCGATAATCGGTGGTGCCGGGCGCATACGTGGATTGTTGGTTGACCGTCCACGCGCCGCTGACCGGGTTGCGCCGCAGTTCATACCAGCGAATGCCGGTGCGCGTCGAGCCGGCTGAGCCATCCGGGTCAACCGTGTGATTGAGCACAGCCGTCTGGATGCCACCGTTGAGCGCGCGGAACGCGACACGATGCATCAAGCGATCACCCAATGAGTCGAGCAGCCGCGACGTGCCCGACTGAGGCACGCGGTCGCAGGTGCTGATCGTACACGCATCGGTGTACGGCGTGATCGACAGCGAGTAGTTGGCCGTATGTCCTGCGCCCACGCCGAAGACCGAATTCGCGGGCGTTGTCCAATCGGGTTTGAATTCCCAGATTTGCAGCGTACCGGCCGGCGCAGTCATGAAGAAGAAACCCGGCGTACCGGCTGCCGGCGGCGCGCCATCCAGATCAGCCGCCAACATGCCGCCATAATTCGTGCCCAACGCAAACGTGACCAGCGGAGCGGCACTGTTACCCGCCAGCAGCTTGGCGCGATCGAACGCCGAGGCGCTCTGGCCCAGATAGCTGGTGCCCGCCGTGTTGAATTCGTGCATCGTCATGAGGTAAGCGTTGTACGTGGCGTCCGGCCATACGCCAAAGTGCGGATAGTCGTTGAAGTAGGTCGCACCGTCGCGGTACGGATAATCGTACACGTACCACGCACCTGCCGGATTGGCCGTTTGCGAGACGGCCACACATTGATGAAACGGCCCGCTGGCTGACGGGCCAAGCGAGAACTGGCTGATGAACCAGCGATGCGCCTGCTCGTCAAACAAGACGATCGGGTCGCCGTCATTGTTGCCGGCGCATTGTGAAGCGGGCAGCGCGGCCTGCCACAGCGCATTGCCCGATGTCAGCGGCACGACGACGATCGGCGAGGCGGGATTGGTCACGTCCCACGCTTTGTAGGCGACGTTGATCCACTGGAAATAGTAGCGCTTGTTCGTGGCCGGATCGTAGCCGATGTCGCCTTCGGTGTCCGGCGGCGAAAAAGCCGCGCCCTGATCGGCCAGCGAGATGCCGTCGAAATTGGCGATGGGCGAAGGCATACTGACTGACCCTGCCCAACTTTGGACAACCGCATCCGGCCCGCTCACACCCGATTGGTCTGATCGCGGCAAGGCAGGTTCTTCCGGGCGCGCCAGCACCGAACTGGGTTTGAACGGCATGGCAGGCACGTCCTTCAACGACTCGATCGTGCCAAAGGCCACCGGCAGGGTCACGATGGGGTCGCGCAGCGCCTCAACCTGCACCAGCGGCCCGCGCTCAGCCCGATCGGCGTCTGCGTCTTCGCTTTGCGGGCCGGAGGGCGCGGCGCGGCGCGCGGGCGGCAGCGGCTGCAATCGAGCCGGAGTCAATACTGCCACAATCACCACAAGCAATACCGCCACCACCACCATTCGCCACAGTTGTCGGATGTGCATAGTTCCTCGCCTTGACATCAGAGATAAGGGGTGCGCAAGTGTAGGTCGATTCGCGCTATCCGTCAACCCGAGCGGCCGCCGCGCGCCGCATCGGTTATAATGGACGACAGTCAGTTGCCGATCGGTCTGGCCGGATATGACTAATTCCACGCTTGTCACCAAGCTGCACATTCCGCCGCTGCGCGCCGAGGTCGTGGCGCGCGACCGGCTGGTGCAGCGTCTGGAAGACGGGGTGCGCGCCGGCCGCATGCTGACGTTGATCTCGGCGCCGGCGGGCTTTGGCAAGACCACGTTGATTAGCGCGTGGCTGCAGGCGAGTGGACGGGCGGCGGCGTGGTTGTCGCTGGACGACGGCGACAATGACCCGATCCGCTTCTGGCGGTACGTCATCGCCGCCCTGCAGACCCGCGTCCCGTCAGTCGGCCTGTCGGCCGCAGCGATGCTGGCCGCGCCGCAGACGCCGTTGGAATCGTTGGCCGCCGCCTTGCTCAACGATCTGGTCGAAGTTGATCAAGCGCTCGTGCTGGTTGTCGACGACTATCACCTCATCACCGATCCGCCGCTTCACGCCAGCTTCGACTTCTTTCTCGATCGGCTGCCGCCGTCGCTACACGTGGTCATCGCCACGCGCGAAGATCCGCCGCTGTCGCTGCCGCGCCGCCGCGCCCGCCAGACGCTGATTGAAGTGCGCGCGGCCGATCTGCGCTTTACTCTGGCCGAAGCCGCCGAATTGTTAAACGCCCATTTGCGGCTGGGCCTGAGCGCAGCCGATCTGGCTGCGCTGGAACAGCGCACGGAAGGCTGGGCGGTGGGTCTGCAGCTGGCCGCGTTGTCGCTGCAGGGACGCGACGACAAGCACGCATTTGTGTCGGCGTTTGCCGGCGACGATCGCTACATCGCCGATTACTTGATCGAAGAAGTCATTCAACGTCAGCCGCCGTCCGTGCAAGACTTTCTGCTGAAGACATCGATCCTGCCGCGCCTCAACGCCGCGCTGTGCGACGCGCTGCTGGGTCGCCGCGACAGCCGATCGGTATTGCACGATCTCGAGCGCGCCAATCTGTTCATCGTGCCGTTGGATAGTCGACGCGAGTGGTTCCGCTATCACCGCCTGTTCGCCGATCTCTTGCAGCAGCGCCTGCGCGAAGGGGTTGACCCGGCGGCGCTGATCGACGAGCGAGGATTTCGATCGCTGGGATCATCTATCGAATGAGGCCCGCGCCGCCCTGATCGAAACCGGCGTGATGCGGATGCGGCTCGTGGTCGATCAGGGTGATGTCGAGCGCACGGTGTGGCTGGCGCAGCACCTCCTGCCCCACCTCAACGACGGCCCGCAGCAGTGGCTGTACAACTTCTCGTACGGGCTGCGCGCGCCGGTGCTGTTTATGCAGGCGCTGGCGCACGAAACGCGCGGCGATGCGCAGGCGGCCGAAGCAGGGTTCCGCGCCGCCGCCGAACAGGATCGCGGCAATCCGCACATCGTCGCGCAGGCGCTGGGTCACCTGGGACAAGTCCAGACCCTGCAGGGTCAATTGCGCGCCGCCGCTGAGACGTTCCGGCACGCCTTGCAGCTTTCGGAAGAACTGGGCGCGTACACCACGCCGTTTTTCGGCATCTCGCAAGCCGGTTACGGGCACGTGCTGTATGAATGGAATGCGCTTCAGGAGGCCGAACATATCTTGCAGACAGCCATCCAACAGGGACGGGCCTGGCACAGTTGGGAGGTGTTGATTCCCGCTTACACCGGGCTGGTGCGCGTCAAACAGGCTCAGGGTGATTGGCCCGCCGCGCATGCCGCCCTGGATGATCTGCTGACGGCCGGCCGGAACTTCACGCACAGCGCGCGGCCGGTGGTGGAGGCGTGGCGCGCGTGGCTGGCCGTCCGTCAGGGAGAGTTGGAGGCGGCCCGGCGTTGGGCGCAGACCTTGGGCCTCACGACCGAGAGCGACGTCACCTATTCAAACGAGAGCGACCTGATTATCTTCGCGCGATTATTGATCGCACAGGGGGAGTTCACCGCCGCCAATCGTCTGCTGGAGCGCCTGCTGATTGCGGCGCAAGCCGGCGGGCGGTATCAGCGCGCGCTGGAGTGCCTGGTGCTGCTCGTCGCCGCCTTCGATGCGCAGCAGCGGCCCGCCGAAGCCCGGCAGGCGCTGGCGCACGCGCTCGATCTGGCTGAACCCCAGGGCTATGTTTGATCGATCAAGGTTTGTCCAATGCCGAAATCGCCGCAAAACTCGTGCTCTCGATTGGCACGGTCAAAGTCCACACGCACAACATTTTCGGCAAACTTGATGCAACCAGCCGCACGCAGGCCGCCAGCAAGGCGCGGGCGCTGGGGCTGATCTAAATATATCCCCGCCATATCCTTCGCTAGATGCGGCTATAACCGCATGGGTGGTACCTTGAGTACGCTAGAGGATATCGCCATGACCGATTTTTCCGCGAAATTTGATCAAGCGGCCGACCATCACATCAGGGTGCAAGGGCGGCTCGACGAGCGCTGGCGGACATGGTTCGACGGCCTGTCGATCGAAGCCGAAACGGCCCCCGACGGCACAACGGTGACGGTGTTGACCGGCTTCGTGATCGATCAGGCCGCGCTGTACGGGTTGATCAGCCGCCTGCGCGATCTGGGCTTGACGCTGCTGTCGGTGGAAAGGCAATAGCGCGGCATCTCCGCCCAAAGCACGATGACAATGCGCGCCAAATCGCCTACACTCAACAACGTATCATTGGAGGGCACGGACATGGAACGCTCGCAGCAGTACAACGAGGTAGTGACAACCACCTTCAGGGCGGCAGCGGTGGCGACTAGCGCGGCCGCCGTGGTGCTGGGCACGTTTGGCGCGGCGTCGGTCGTGACACTGCTGGCTTTGCTGAGCATCGGCCTGTTTTGCCTGGCCGTTGCCTCGCTGAAGCACTGACAAGGAGTCCGGTATGCAGAATGATTACGCGGTCGAAGTGCAGAATTTGCACAAGAACTTTGGCGAGATCAGGGCTGTGCAGGGCGTGGACTTCGCCGTGCAGGCAGGCGAGATCTTCAGTTTGCTCGGTCCCAACGGCGCGGGCAAGAGCACGACCATCTCGATGCTGAGCGGCCTGCTGCGGCCCGATGACGGCGAAGCGCGCATCATGGGCCACTCCATCCGATCGGACGGCGAAGCCGCCAAAGCCGCGCTGGGCGTGGTACCGCAGGACATCGCGCTGTATCCCGATCTGTCCGCGCGTGAGAATCTGGATTTCTGGGGCAAGATGTACGGCCTGCGCGGCTCGCAGCTGCAGCATCGCGTGGACGAAGTGCTGAACATTATCGGCCTGACCGAGCGGCAGAAGGGGCGCGTGGGCACGTTCAGCGGCGGCATGAAGCGGCGGGTGAACATCGGCGTGGCGCTGCTGCACCGGCCGCAGGTCATCATCATGGACGAGCCGACCGTCGGCATCGATCCGCAGAGCCGCCGTCACATTCTGGACAATGTGAAAGAGCTCAATCAACAGGGCATGACGGTGCTGTACACCACGCACTACATGGAAGAAGCGGCGGAACTCTCGCACCACATCGCCATCATGGATCAGGGGAAAGTCATCGCGTGCGGGACGCACGCCGAATTGATCAAACTGGTCGGCGAACTCGATCGCCTGGTGCTGACCGTCAACACGGAGGCCGACCAGATTGTAGAGACCTTTCGCGCCATCGACGGCGTGCGCAAAGTCGATCGGCAGGACGGCACGCTGATCCTGCTGGTGGACGACAGCAACGCCGCGCTGCCCAGACTGTTTGAGGCGGCGGCCCGCGCACACACGCGCATTACCTCAGTGGAGATCCACGAGCCGAACCTGGAAGCGGTATTTCTACACCTGACAGGCCGCGCGCTGCGTGACGCATGAAAAGCGAAACTAAAGACATCCCTTACGCTTTACGTTTTACGTCTCACGCCTGTGGAGTACCTCATGAAGATCCTCGACATCGCCTTCAAAGACCTCACCCGCGCCTTTCGCAGCACGTTCGCCATCGGCATGATGGTGGTCGCGCCGCTAATGATTACGGGACTGATCTACTTTGCGTTTGGCGGCATCGCCGGCGACGGCGGCAGCTTCAGCATTCAACCGGTCAAGGTCGTCGTCGCCAATCTCGATCAGCCATGGAGCGGCGTGAACCTGGGGGATGCGATCGTCAAGTCGTTGAACCAGAAAGATTTCGAGCGATGGTTCAGCGTGACGACCGCGCCCGATGAATCTGCCGCGCGAGCCAGCGTGGATCGACGCGAGGCCGGCGTGGCCGTGATCATTCCGGCTGATTTTACGCAGATCGCGCTGTCACCCGAAGGGCGCACCAGCATCGTGCTCGTTCAAGACCCCACGCTGACGATCGGGCCGAGCATCATCCGCGACGTGATCGGCCAGATCGTCGATGGCGTGGCCGGCTCAAAGATCGCCGTGCGCGCCGCCAGCGATGCACTCGCCGCGCTCGGTCAGTCGTTGACGGCCGATCAGCAGCGAACCATCGCGGCACGATATGGTTTGTGGTCGCAGCAGGTGGGCCATACGCTCAGCACAGGCCAGAGCGCGGCCCTGACGATCCGCGCGCCGCAGGGCGACGCGGCTCAATCGTCTGCCAGCGGCTTCGGCGCGACTTTGCTGGCCGGGGTCATGGCCGGTCAGTTAATCTTCTTTGCCTTCTACACCGGCGCGTATGCCGCGCAGTCAATTCTGCGCGAGGACGAAGAAGGCACGCTGCCGCGTCTGTTCACCACGCCGACCTCGCGCGCGTCCATTCTGGCCGGCAAATTTGCAGGGGTGTTTGTCATCGGCATCGTGCAGGCGCTCGTGTTGATCGCGGCCTCGGCGCTGATCTTCAAGATCAACTGGGGCGAACCACTAGCCGCGGTGCTGGTGTCGGTTGCGATGATCGTCGCGGCCGCGGGCTTTGGCATCTTTATCATCTCGCTGCTCAAGAACGCGCGACAGGCGGGCGCGGTACTGGGCGGCGCGCTGACGGTGACGAGCATGCTGGGTGGCCTGTTTACGGTGGCTGTCTCGATGCCGGAGGCGTTCAAGATCGTCAACCTGTTCACACCGCAGGGCTGGGTGCTGAAAGCGTGGGATGTGGCATTGAAGGGCGGGCCGTTGAGCGAGCTGCTGCCCATCGTGCTGGTGATTATCGCCATCGGCGCAGCGTTCTTTGCGCTGGGCGTGCGGCGCTTTCGCAATCGGTATGCGTAGGTCTGGAAATCAGCGATTGGAAGTTGGAGGTTGAAGATGCGGATCATCAACTTGGCTCTCAAAGACTGGCGACAGATTCTGCGCGAGAAACAGGCCGCGCTGTTCCTGGTCATCATGCCGATCGTCTTCACGGCCTTCATGGGCTTCGCCTTCAATCAGGGCGGCGGACAAACCGACTCGCGCCTGCCGATTGGCTTCATCGATCAAGATAATGAGAGCGTGCTAAGCCGGCAGTTTCTCTCGCTGCTGCAGAACTCAACGGTGGTGCGGCCCGAAGTGTTGACGGGGGACGCTGCGGCGCAGGCCGAGGCGCAAGTGAAGCAAAACAAATTAGCGGGTGTAGTGATTGTCCCGGCCGGCTTCAACTCTCGCCGGGCCGACGAGCTCAACGTGACGCTGGTGACTGATATGAGCTCGACCGGCGGACACACCGTGCGCAACGCGGTGCAGACCTCGCTGATGCGCCTGATGGACGCGGTAAAAGTGGCCGAAATCAGCGTGGATCAAGTGGCGCAGACGCGGCCCTTCGCGAGCGAGGCCGACCGCCGTCAGGCGCAACTCGATGCAGCGGTGCGCGCCGTGCAGGCGTGGAGCGATTCACCGGTCACCATCACGATCGAGCAGGCCACTGCGCTGAAAGAGGCCCGGCAGACCATCAACGGTTTCGCGCAGTCATCGCCGGGCATGATCGTCCAGTTTGCCATCTTCGGCCTGATTACGTCGGCAGGCATTTTGGTGCTGGAGCGCAAGACACGCACGTTGTCGCGCCTGCTGACCACGTCGATGAAGCGCCGGGAGATCATCGCCGGTCATATGCTGGCGATGTTCGGATTGGTGATGGTACAAGTGCTGATGCTGATACTGGTGGGACAGTTCTTGTTCGGCGTCAACTACCTGCGCGAACCGGCTGCTGTGCTGCTGTTGACGGTGCCACTGGCGCTGTGGGTCTCGGCGCTGGGCCTGTTCATCAGCACGCTGGCTAAAGTGGAAGAGCAGGTGGTGCTGTTCTCGCTCATCGCCATGTTCGTGTTCACGGCCCTGGGCGGCGCGTGGTTCCCGCTGGAAAGCACCGGCCCCGCCTTCAACACCATCGGCCATCTCACGCCCGGCGCTTGGGCGATGGACGGCCTGCAAAACATCGTCGCGCGCGGGCTGGGTATTCAATCGGTGCTGCTGCCGGCCGGGGTGTTGCTGGCTTACGCCATTGGCTTCTTCGGGTTGGCGGTGTGGCGCTTCAAGTTTGAGTGAACGCTGCGACCGGCCCCGGATCGACGAGCGATTGCGCGAAGCCCTCGAGTGCGCGACAATTATGAAGGCTGAAACGTGCGCCCGAAGCGCGTCTTGGGTGACGACCCTTGCCGACGGCGCACTGACCGCCACGATGATTGATGAGCCGGTCGATCTGGCTGATTGTGCTGAGTCTGTCACTGCTCACGGCGTGTGCGATTGAAACCCGCCCGACTCAACCGACTGCGGCTCAACCACCCCGATCGTCCTCTCCCCCGTCCGCGTCACAGCCCACCGAGACCGGCCTCGCGTGGTGGCTGCCGACGCCCGATCGGCCGATCCACTGGCACTGGCAACTATCCGATGATTTCGTTTATCCGCGCGATGTGCTGCCCGGCGTCACGGTGTATGACCTCGACGGTGAACTGACTCCGGCGCAGACAGTGGCGCAGCTGCACGCCGCCAATCCCGACACAAAGGTCATCTGTTACATGGAGGCCGGCGTGTTCGAGACGTACCGATCGGATGCGGCGCGGTTCCCCGCTTCCGTCATCGGCAACCCGGACCCCGGCTGGGAAGGTTCGTACTGGTTGGACATCCGCCAGACGGATATTCTGCTGCCGATCATGACCGACCGAATGCGGTACTGGTGCAAGGACAAAGGTTTCGACGCGGTTGAGCCGGATGAGACGGAAGTATGGAGTAACGATTCGGGCTTTCCGATTACGCGAGCGGAAAACAACGCTTACAACATCCAGATCGCGGCCATCGCGCATTCGCTGGGGCTGTCGGTGGGCTTGAAAGGCAACACCACCGAAGCGCCCGATCTGTGGCCGTACTTCGACTGGACGTTGAACGAGCAGTGCTGGGAATTCGACGAGTGTGATTTACTGCGCGGCAGTTTCATCAATCACGGCAAGGCCGTGCTCAACATCGAATACAACGTCAATCCCGACTGTGCCACGGCGAATGCCTGGCATATGAACTCGGCGCGGCGCGATCTAAACCTCGTCGGCCCGACCAACCCTCACTACCGGTACGCGCCCTGTGTGCCCGACGGGCAGGTCTTCTGGGACATGACTCACGCGCAGCAGGTATTCCTGTCGATCGTCATGAGACCCTGAATGCGCCGCCACGCTCAAATGCCATACAAATAGTAACAGGTGCGGCAGCCTTCGGGCGCGGGCGGCAGCGTGGTGGTATTGCCCGCTGAAGGGTTGAGCATCACGTCCAGCATGGCCTGCCGCCCGGCGTCGACGCGGGTCTGAAAGCGGCGGCGGAAACCCCGGTAATCGTCGCCGCGCCAGATGTCTTCGAGCGCCTCAAGCGTGACGTTGCCGTAGCGCTGGCAGGGCACCGTCTGCCGCTCACCGTTGAAGACGCGCTGCTCGGCATAAGCCAGCGTGATGCACGGCGAGACGTAGCCTTCGTAGTTGATGAAGAGGTTGCGCAGCGGATCGTGCTCGCACATGGGCTGCTCGTTCGGCTGCAAGTTGTACTGGCGAAAACCAAGCCCCAATTCCTTCGCCCGCCGCTGCGCGGCATCGAGCACGTCGCTGAACTCCGCCCGCGGCGGACCGTCGTAGCTGAACAACCGCCGTTCGTCGTCGCCGTCCTTCAGGATCACGTCCACGTTCTTGGCGATGACGTGCTCGATGCCCAGCTGCTGCGCCAGCTCGATAAAGGCGGGCAGTTCGTGATAATTCTCGCGCATCATCACAAAGACGGCCAGCATCTTTGGAAACGGGCTGTGACGGGCCTGTTTGAGATCGCGCAACGCTGCGATGGAACCGGTGATCTTGTCGAAGTTCGCGCCGCGCCGGATGCGCTCGTAGGTGGCAGCCGTCGCTCCGTCGAGCGAGAACGATACCCAATCGAGCCGCTGCGCGATCAGCTCGTTCGCCAGCGCGGCATCCAGCCGATTGGCATTGGTACTAAACCCGACCGTGCAGCCGGCCTCTTTGGCGGCGCGGATCATATCGGGCAGCAGCGGATTGATCGTCGGTTCGCCGCCGCCGGTTAGATCGACGCTGCGAGCGCGCGGCAAATAGGGGACGATGCGCTCGAACGTCGTCCAGGCCATCTGCGCCCGATCGGGCCGGAGGTCCGACCACGGGCACATCACGCAGTTGAGATGGCACTCCAGCGACGGTTCGATCTGCAGGAGGTTGAACATCCGCTCGGGGCCGGCGCGCCGCCGGCGCATGAGTTGTTTGAACATGGATGCGTGCCTTTTGCGAATCCACAAAATCGAGTACACTTGCGGCGCAAGGAGGCCAGCATGACCAAACAATCCAGCCGCAACCCGTCGACCTCGCGCCCGTCTGCTCAAACCCGCCCGTGGGCCGGGCGGTTGTTGTCCCTCAGTCTCGTCCCGATTGTCGCCGGCATCATCCTCATCGCTGCCTGGGCGCTGGACATCAATATCATCGGCCCGCTTGACAGCCAGCCGCTGGTGGGGCTGTTCTTCGTGCTGCTCGGCTTCGTGATGTCGAACGCCTTCCAGCAGCTGTGGCGGCTGGCGCTGGGCTGGGCGCTGATTGCGGCTGCCGACATCCTCCTGCTGGTGCCCGCGCAGGACATCGTGCGCTACATCGCCCTCGCCACTGGCGCGATCGGGCTGGGGCTGCTGATTGCCGAGATTGTGGCGCGCCTGCGGCAGCCACAGCAAACCCGGCCATAAACCCGACCGCCCGTCACGGGCCATCGGTGTTCGGGGCAGACCACCGGCCTGCCCCTGCCTCCAATTTTCCCCAGCTGATTTTATCAACTCTTTCCGCGTAAACGCGAGAGGCTGCGGCCTATCTTGATCTAAGACAAGTCTTAGATCGAAATAAGGCCGCGTCCCTGTTCGCCGCCGCCGATTTTCTCCATAATAAATGTCGGGCCAGTCCCAATGACTCATATTGATCGTCAGTCGTCGCATCCTGCAGCTCTGCTCGGAAAGGAGAGGCACACCCGATCGGACCCCCACTGACCCTGCCGCCCGTTTGCCGCGTTCTGCTGTCTCGTCGTCAAGTTGTCACATCCCACAGGAGGCTTTTGCATGAAAACCCTCAAGCTCAATGAAGACTGGCTGGCCGTCGTCATCGCCTTCCTCTTGATCGTCCTGGCCCTCATCGGCGTGGTTTCGCCGTCGTGGATGGCCTTCTAAGGCGCGTCAGGGGACATCTCAGGAGAACCTGTCATGACTACTACTCCGGTTTCCAAAGAACCCGCCAAGACCACGACCAATCCCGTCAACTTCCTCATCGGTCTGGTCGTCGTCGTTGCGCTGGCGTTTCTGGCGCGCGCTTTGAAAGATCAAGTGTACGGCATCAAGGACATCGCCGGGCTGGGCATTCCGGGCAAGGTGTTGGAATTCCCGATCTGGGCGGCGCTGCTGGGTTTGATCGCCAACTGGATGCTGAAGGCGATGAAGGTGTATGACTCGATCCGGTCGGGCTTCCGCACCGAGTTGTTCCTGAAGATCGGTCTGGTGCTGCTGGGTACGACGATCAGCTTCAAGACGATCGTGACGGCGGCCGGCGGCGCGGTCGTCCAGGGCATTATCATGGTGTCGGCCGTGTACTTCTTCAGCTGGTGGCTGTCCGGCAAGTTCGGCCTGCCCGACACGCTGCGCGCCGTGATGTCCACGGCGATCTCAATCTGCGGCGTATCGGCGGCCATTGCGGCCGCCGGCTCAGTGCTAGCCAAGAAGGAAGAGATCACCTACGTGACGGCGCTGGTCATCATCACCGCCCTGCCGCTGATGGTCATCGCCCCGCTGCTCGCGGGCGCCATGCACATGCCGGAGCCGGTAGCCGGCGCGTGGTTTGGCGGCAACGTCGATACGACCGCGGCAGTGGTTGGCGCGGGCACCATCTACGGCGAGACCGCACAGAAGATCGCCAGCATCGTCAAACAGACGCAAAACGCCCTGATTGGCATCGTGGCGTTCTTGCTGGCCTTTTACTTCACGACCGTGGTGGAGGGCAAGAAAGAGCGCCCCAGCGCTGCCGTCATCTGGCAGCGCTTCCCCAAGTTCGTGCTGGGCTTCATCGTCGCCTCGCTAATCTTCACGTTCGGGTTGATCCCGGCGGCGGCCGGCAAGGCGCCGTTCAACGCGGCCAACGCCATCACCGCGATGAAAGACTGGGCGTTCTGTCTGGCCTTTGTGTGCATGGGGCTAGAACTGTCGGTGGGCGAGTTCAAGAAGATGGGGTGGTCGCCCGTCGTCGTGTATCTGATCGTGACTGTGTTTAACACGCTGCTGGCGCTGGTCGTGTCCTGGCTGATCTTCGGCTGGCTGTTCCCGACGAGCCTGTAGCGTCCCTCCTCCGGCAGGGAGAGGCGGCGTGCCTCCGAGGCCGCCTTTCCCTGCTCAACTCCGGCCGGGGGCGGTTGATCGAAAACGAGGTGAGATATGGCGGAATCAAAGACGCCGTTGTTGGACCAACTGGAAGACGGCCCCTGGCCGAGCTTCGTGTGTGAAATCAAACGGGCGGCGGCCAAGAAACCCGCGGCCGACGACCTGCTCAATCAACTCGAGCGATCGTACAACGACAAGATCGGCCACTGGAAGCACGGCGGCATCGTCGGCGTCAAAGGTTACGGCGGCGGCGTGATCGGCCGCTACACCGATCTGCCCGAAGAATTCCCGAACGTGGCCGAGTTCCACACCCTGCGTGTGAATCAGCCTGCCGGCTGGTTCTATAAGACCGATCGGCTGCGCGAGCTGTGCGACGTGTGGGACAAGCACGGCAGCGGCCTGACCAACCTGCACGGCGCGACCGGCGACATCATCCTGCTGGGCACCAAGACCGAAGAGCTGCAGCCGTGCTTCGACGACCTGGCCGAAATCGGCTTCGACCTCGGCGGGTCGGGCAGCGACATGCGCACGCCCAGCTGCTGCGTCGGCCCGGCGCGCTGCGAATACGCGTGTCTGGACACGCTGGATGTGCTGTACAACATCACCATGGAGTTTCAAGAGCAGCTGCACCGCCCGATGTTCCCCTACAAGTCGAAGATCAAGATCTCCGGCTGCCCCAACGACTGTGTGGCCGCCGTGGCTCGTTCGGACATCTCGGTGGTGGGCACGTGGCGCGGCGACATCCAGATCGACGCCGAAGCGGTGAAGCAATACGCCGACGAGGGTTTCGATATTCAAGGGGAAGTGATCGAGCTGTGCCCGACCGGCTGCATGCGCTTTGACGCTGCGACGAAAACGCTGAACATCGACAATGGCGAGTGCAACCGCTGCATGCACTGCATCAACATCCTGCCCAAGGCGCTGCGTCCCGGGCCGGAGCGCGGCGCGACGATCTTGGTGGGTGGCAAGGCGCCCATCGTGCACGGCGCGATGCTGTCGTGGGTGATCGTGCCCTTCATGAAGATGGAGCCGCCGTACACCGAGTTCAAGGAACTGGTCGAGAAGATCTGGGAATGGTGGGATGAGAACGGCAAGATGCGCGAACGCCTGGGCGAGTTGATCAATCGGTTGGGCATGCGGGCCTTCCTCAAGGCGATGGACCTGCCGCCGGCGCCGCAGATGATCAAAGTGCCGCGCGCCAATCCCTATTACTTCTGGGATCCTGAGGAGGTGAAGTGATCATGGCCACGCGAACAGACTTTGGTCCGCCCAACTATCGCGAGATGCTGCCGCCCGTCGTCAGCGAGAACTACGGGCGATGGAAGTATCACGAGCGGGTGAAGCCGGGCCTGCTGAAGCACGTCGCCGAATCGGGCGCGGAGTTGTACACGGTGCGCGTCGGCTCGTCGCGGCTGGTCAGCACCGACTGGATCCGCGATGTGTGCGCCATCGCCGAGCAGTTCTGCGACGGTTATCTGCGCTTCACCAGCCGTCACAACCTGGAGTTTCTGGTTTCCGACAAAGACAAGGTTGAGCCGCTGATCGAGTACCTGAAGGCGCACGGCTACGCGGTGGGCGGCACCGGCCACGCCATCAGCAATCCCGTTCACACGCAGGGCTGGATTCACTGCCACACGCCCGCCACCGATGCGTCCGGCATCGTGAAGGCGGTGATGGATGATCTGTACGAGTACTTCGGCTCGATGCAGCTGCCCGCCTACTGCCGTGTGTCGCTGGCCTGCTGCCTCAACATGTGCGGGGCCGTGCACTGCTCGGACATCGCCATCCTGGGCATTCACCGCAAACCGCCCAAGATCAATCACGACCTGGTGCGCGCCAAGTGCGAGATTCCCAACGTGATCGCGGCCTGCCCCACCGGCGCCATCCGCCCCGATCCGAAGAACAAGACCCTGACCGTCAACGAAGATAAGTGCATGTACTGCGGCAACTGCTACACGATGTGCCCCGGCATGCCGCTGGCCGATCCGGTGGGTGACGGCGTCTCGATCTGGGTGGGCGGCAAGATCAGCAGCGCGCGCACCCCACCCAAGTTCTCGCGTCTGGTCATCCCGTTCCTGCCCAACAACCCGCCGCGCTGGCCGGAAGTGACCGAAGCCGTGCGCAATATCGTGGAAACGTGGGCGGCGCACGCGCACAAGCACGAGCGCATGGGCGAGTGGATCGATCGGATTGGCTGGGAACGCTTCTTCGATCTGACCGGCATCGAGTTCAAGGCGCAGCTGATCGACGACTTTACGCTGGCGCCAGAGACGTTCCGCTCGACGCCGACGTTCAAGTGGTAGTTGAAACATGGCCGGAGGCGCGGCCGCTCCGTGCCGCGCCTCACTAAGGTGGACACTATGGCCGAAGAAGTCACCGAGGAACTCAAGACGCAGATCGTGGAGTTCTTCAGGCAGAAGAACAAGATGCTGAGCAGCCGGGATGTCGCCAACGGCCTGAGCGTCGATCACAAGATCGTCAAGAAGGCGCTGAGCGAACTGGTGAACGCGGGCACGCTGGAGTTCACGTCGTTCGGCGGTGCCACCTTCATCAAACTGCCGGAAGCGTAGGTCTGTCCGGCGCAGGAGAGCCGCTATGCCGTTAATCAAACTGGACGGAATGGAAGTCGATGTCGATGAGGACGGCTTCATCCAGGAGCCGGATAAGTGGACGGAGGAGCTGGCCGCCGCCATCGCCAAGACCGAAGACGTGCCGGAGCTGACGCCCGATCACTGGAAGGTCGTCAACTACCTGCGCGATTATTACCAGCAGTTCGGCATCGCGCCGATGATCCGCAAGCTGTGCAAGGAAACGGGCTACCCGCTCAAGCAGATCTATGAGATGTTTCCGAGCGGGCCGGCCAAAGGCGCCTGCAAGATCGCCGGTCTGCCCAAACCGACGGGCTGCGTGTAAGACGGCGAGTTGAACCGTTGGCAGGTGGAAGGGCCTCTCCGGTGCGAAGTCGGCCGCGTCGGCGCTCTTCGCCGCGGAGAGGCCCTTCTGTATTGGTCATGAGGATGGCATGGATATTTCCACTGCAGCCTGGACCCTGTTCTCAACTTTCCTGATCAGCCTGACGTACTTTGCGGCCTTCGTCTTCGTCTTCGGGCTGCTCGGCAAACTGATCCGCTATCTGCGCACGCCGATGCCCCTGCCCCACGCGACGACACCGGCCCCGACCACGGAAGGCGGCGCCATCCGGCGGGTGTTGGGCGATGTGCTGATCTTCCCGAATCTGTTCAAAGCCGATCGGTGGTTGTGGGCCGGCGCGTGGATTTTTCACGTGGCGCTGGGCGCAATTCTGCTGCGCCACCTGCGCTACTTCACTTATCCGGTGCCCGGCATCGTCGTTGCCCTGCAGCCGCTGGCGATCCTGTTCGGCTATGTCTTCGGCCTGACCGCGCTCTATCTCTTCTGGCGGCGATTGGCGCTGCCGCGCTCGCTGTACATCTCCAACCTGCCCGACTATTTTGCGCTGGCCCTCATGGCCGCCATCGCGGGCACGGGCATCTTGATGACGTACTGGGTGCGCGTCGATCTGGTGGAGGTCAAGGCCTTCATGCTGGGGCTGCTCACGCTTAAGCCGGTCGCGCCGCCGCAGCATCCGCTGTTTCTGCTGCACTTCGGGCTGGTGCTGACGCTGCTGCTGTACTTCCCGTTTAGCAAGCTGCTGCACGCGGGCGGCATTTTCATGAGCCCCAGCCGCAATCAGCCGTTTCAGGTGCAGGTCCGGGGCAAACGCTACGTGAATCCATGGGACGGCGCATAAGCCGCTGTGGTGGAACCGGCAGCTTCGGGCCGGTCTTGAGAGATAAACATGGCCAAGTTTGACGAGAAACCGATTGTCAAAGACCCGGCCCGCGACGGGGTTTTGCCCGCGCCGTCGCTCCGCGAGTTCGCTTCAGCCGAGGTGAAATGCTGGACGAGCAAGCCCAAGGACACCAGTCAGATCAACCTGCCGACCGAGCGCGTGCCCGACTGGCAAACCAAAGCGATTGAGAAACTGGGCGAGCTGCTGGATCGCAACAAGGCGCTGCGCGTCTATCTGGATATCTGTGTGCGCTGCGGAGCGTGCACGGACAAATGCCAGTTCTTCCTGGGCACCGGCGATCCACAAAACTTCCCGGTGGCGCGCGCCGAACTGCTGCGCAAGGTCTATCGGCGTTACTTCACGCCCGGCGGGCAGCTTTTCCCCGATCTGGCCGACACCGCCGACCTAGACGAAGACATGCTGAACAAGTGGTACACGTATTTCTATCAGTGCAGCGAGTGCCGCCGCTGTTCGGTGTTCTGCCCCTACGGCATCGACACCGCCGAGATCACCATGGCGGCCCGCGAGATCATGGCCCACATCGGCGTCAGCACCAAGTATGTCACCGAGGTCGTCGCCAAGGTCTATCAGCACGGCAACAACCTGGGCATTCCCGCGCCCGCCTGGAAAGACAACTGCGAGTTCCTCGAAGAAGAGATTCAAAGTGAGACGGGCCTGCCCATCCGGTTGCCGGTGGACGATGAAGGCGCCGACGTGCTGCTCGTGCCGCCGTCCGCCGACAACTTCGCCAACACCGACACGATGATCGGGTACGCCAAGCTCTTTCACTTCCTGGGCGTCCGCTGGACGACGAGCACGTACTGCAACGAAGGCGGCAACTTCGGGCTGTTCCTCGACTTTCAGAATTTGAAGAAGGTCAACCGGCGCATCATCGATGCGGCGCGGATGTTGGGCGTGAAGACCATCATCTGGGGCGAGTGCGGCCACGCCTGGCGGGCCGGCACCCTGACGCCGACGTTGAACGGCCCGATGGATATGTTCGATCCGCCGTATCCGTATCACATCAGCCAGTTCATGGTCAATATGCTGCGCAAGGGCGCGTTTGACGGCCACCTCGACAAAACCGCCAACGACGACGTGACGGTGACCTATCATGATCCCTGCCAGGCGGCCCGGGCCGGTCAACTGCTCGACGAGCCGCGCGAGATCATTCGGGCCAGCTGCAATCACTTTATCGAGATGCCGCGCAATACCATCCGCGAGCAGACGTTTTGCTGCGGCGCGGGCAACGGTCTGCTCACCGACGAGCTCATGCCCATCCGCATGGCGGGCGGCAAACCGCGCGCCATGGCCGTGAAACATACCGGCGCCACTTATCTGGCGACGGTGTGCGCCATCTGCAAAGCGCAGCTGCCCGAATCGATGCATTACTGGGACGTGCCCGTCAAAGTCGGCGGCGTGATCGATCTGTTTGTGAAAGCGTTGAAGCTGTAGGAGGCCGATGGTGCGAAAACTTGCGCTGGTGATCGCCGTCATCGCCATCGTGGCCGGAGTCATCCTGCTCTATCCGACGTTCGTGGACAAGCCGGTGCTGAACGCCGAAGGCGAGATGGGCATCCGCATCGCCGCCGACAAGAGCGCGCCGGAGACGCACAAGCCCATCGACTGGTGGCGCACGCATCATCCTGAGATCGTCAATCGCGGCGATCTGAACCAGGCCGATTGCGTGTACTGTCACGTCCCGGACACGTCGTGCAACAACTGTCATCGCTACGTGGGCGTCAATGCGATCACGGCCCAGAGGTAAGTAAACGATGAGTGACACACCGTCTTCTGCATCCGACAAGCCCGCCGCTCCCTCCGCCTTTGTCTCGCGCCGCCGCTTCATTCAACTCGGCGTGGGCGCGGTGTGCGCCGCGTGGGCGGGCACGGTGCTGCAAACGCAGTTGTTCCCATCGACGACGAGCACCGCAGCGAAGCCCGTGGCCTTTCCGTTGAGCGACCTGCCGATCGGCAGCGCCAAACCGATCGCGTATGCGGGCAGCCCGGCCATTGTCCTGCGCACGGCTGAGAGCATCAAAGCCTTCTCGCTGGTGTGCACGCACCTGAGCTGCACCGTCGAATGGCAGCCGGGCAGCCGCGAGTTCTACTGCCCGTGCCACGATGGTCGCTACGACGAATTCGGCGAAGTGCTGGCCGGGCCGCCGCCCGTGCCGCTGGAAGCCCTCGCAGTGAAGGTGGACGGCGACACGGTGATTGTGGGGGAAGAAGCGTGAACTGTAAAACGGCTGGCGCAATGCCCGACTCTTCCCGGCTCACGTGTTACGCATTACTCATGAGTCGTTACGTTCTCCGAGGTCATTCATGAAGCGCAGGCCTGTAATCTTGATCGCGTTGATGGTGTTGGGCGTGCTGTTGCTGTTATCCACGCCGGCCACGCAGGCGCTGCCGGAGTACGCAGCGCAGACCGGCGAACCGTGCGCCAGCTGCCACATCAGCCCGTCGGGCGGCGGGGCGCGCACGCCGCGCGGGCAGGCCTGGGTGGGCGCGGGCAAGCCCGGTCAGGTGCCGGCGCTGGTCGAAGCGCTGGAGATACTGGGCGTGAAATTATCCGTCGATCCGGCTGATTTCAAGGCTGCCACGACGACGATCGCACCGGCGCTGCCGCTTCAACTGAAGCCGGTCGAGGCGCAGCAGCTCCAGGCGCGGCTGCGCAGCTACGCCGGGAATTGACAGACAGCCCATCGAATGAACACCTGCACTTGCCCGCCGGTGACAGTGTTCGATGTCTGATAACCGGCATCGGTTGAAATGGATGTGGACAGGCTACGGGCGCGGCGGCAACATGCTTCAGCATGTTTTCGTTGGCAGACGTTGAATTCATTCAGCGGGCTTCTGCATTGAGGCATTGCGTATGAACGACCTTTCACGGCGAGGATTTCTGAAAGCGTGTGCGGCCACCACGGCCGTCGGCGTCGGCGCGCTGGCGCTGGATCGACTGGGGTTCCTGGTCTTCAACCAGGGTCCGGCCGCGACTGCGGCTGCGCAGCTCAATGAGTCGATCGTCAAGACGACGTGCGCGCTGTGCCCGTCGGGCTGCGGGCTGGATGTGCGCGTGGTGGATGGCCGGGCCGTCAAAGTGGAAGGCAGCGCCGTGCACCCGCTGAATCAGGGTGTGTGCTGTTTACGCGGTCAGACTGCGCTGGAAGTGTTGTACAGCCCGGAACGTCTGCCGCACCCCCGCCTTCAACTCGGCGAACGGGGCAGCGGCGACTGGCAGGAGATTTCGTGGGAGGAGGCGCTGACGCTCGTCGCCGGCAAACTGGCCGAATTGCGGCAGCAGAATTTATCGCACACCGTCGCCTTCGTTCACGGCGAGACGCGCGGTCAGCTGCGCTCAACCATCGAGCGCTTCATGAGCGCCTACGGTTCGCCCAACGTCATCTCGCAAATCAGCCTCGACGAGCAGGCCGCGCGCTTAGGGATGTTCCTGACACAGGGCATCAACGGCCTGCCCGTTTACGACCTCAACAATGCCAACTACGTGATGACGTTCGGCGGTAACCTGCTCGAATCGAGCCGCAACGTCATCGCGCATCTGGCGGCGGCGGCCTTTATGCGGCGCGGTCGCCCCCAGCGCGGCAAACTCGTGGCCGTGCATCCGCGCCTGTCGCTCACCGGCGTCAAAGCCGACGAATGGGTGCCCATCCGCCCCGGCACGTATGGCGCGTTGGCGCTGGGCATGGCCAACGTCATCATCAACAGCCAGCTGTACGATGCAGCCTTCGTCCGCGACTTCACCTTTGGCTTCGACGACTTTGAAGACGAAGCAGGCCGGAAGCACGTCGGCTTCAAAAACTTTGTGTTGGAACATTACCCGCTCGAGCGCGTCGCAGCGATCACGGGCGTAACGACCGATGTGATCGCGCGTCTGGCCGGCGAGTTCGCATCGAATCGACCGGCGATCGCGGTGATGGCGACCGAACCGGGCTGGCTGGCCAGCGGCAACAGCCTGTACACTGCGATGGCGATCCACGCCTTGAACGCGCTCGTCGGATCGATCGATCAGCCCGGCGGTGTGCTGGTGCAGCGCTTTCCGACGATGAAAGACTGGCCGGGGGCCGTTGACGACGAGATCGCTCAATCGGGTTTGAAGCACGAACGGCTTGACGGCGCCGGTTCCGATCAACTGCCGCTGGCCCTGGCGGCTTATCAGAATTTGCCGTCGCGCATCCTCGCCGATCAGCCGTATCCGATCAACGCGCTGTTCCTTTACAACGCCAATCCCGTGTACGACGCGCCCAACGGCCGCGAGTTCGTCAAGGCGCTGTTAAAAGTGCCGTTCGTGGTGAGCTTCGCGTCGACGATGGACGAGAGCGCCGCGCACGCCGATTTGATTTTGCCCGCCAGCACCTTCATGGAAGTGTGGGGCGACGACTTCCTGGAGGGCACGGGCTACGCGGGCGTGTCGCTGCGCCGCCCCGTCGTCGCGCCGGTGCACGATACGCGCGATCCGGGCGAGGTGTTGATCGATCTGGCGGCGCGGCTCGGCGGCCCGATCGCGGCGGCGCTGCCCTTCAAGTCCTACAAGGAGTTGATCGATCATCGGCTGGCTGCACTCGATCTCGATCGCGAGAAGTTTGAAGCCAACGGCTTCTGGTCGGAGATGGTGTACTTCAACGCCGAGCCGGGCAGCAAAGCGTGGGACAGCGTCGTCGGACGCGACCGCGTAAACGCGCCGCGCGACGGCCGCTTCGATTTCTTCTCGCGCGAACTCTTTGCCGCGCTGCAGGCACCCGCCGACGAAGCCTGCCTGCCGCATTTTGAAGTGCCCGCCGCGCTATCCGAAGTGGGTAATGAGGCTGTCGAGTATCCGTTCCTGCTGGTGACGCAATCGTTGATCACCCAGACGCGCGCATGGCAGGGCATTGTGCCGACGCTGCAGGAGTGCTTCGGTTTGCAGGCGCACGCCAGGTGGTCGAGCTGGGTCGAGATCAATCCGCTGGCCGCTGAAGCGATGGGCCTGCACGACGACGATCTCGTCTGGATCGAATCGCCGATCGGGCGGGTGCAGGCCCCCGTGCGTGTCTTTCCCGGCATCTGGCCCAACGCGGTGTATCTGCCGCCGGGGCAAGGCCATCGCACGCTGACGAAATGGGGACGCTTCGCGCCGGATAACCTCGTCGTCGGCGTCAATCCCAATCAGTTGATGAAGGCCGGCACGGAAACATTGAGCGGACAGGCCGTATTCAGCCCGACGCGCGTGAAGATTTACAAGGCGTGAGGCGTAGTTACGCTTTACGTTTTACGCTTTACGTTTTACGTTTCACGCATTACGTGGAGGCCCTTATGCCCCGTTGGGGAATGGTCATCGATCTAGATAAATGCTTTGCCTGTCAGAGCTGCACGGCGGCCTGCCGCATGGAGAACAATACGCCCGTCGCCGGGCCGCATCAGACCGAGCAGGATCGCACCATCCTGTGGAATGAAGTGCTGCCCTTTGTCGAAGGCGAGTATCCCAAAGTGCGGATGACGTTCATTCCGCGCCCGTGCCAGCACTGCGATCAACCAGCGTGCGTCAAGGTTTGCCCGGTGCAGGCGACGTACAAGAACGAGGAAGGGACCGTGCTGGTGGATTACGAGCGCTGCATCGGCTGCCGCATGTGCACCCTGGCCTGCCCGTATGCGGTGCGCTACTTCAACTGGTATCCGCCTGAATGGCCGGAAGCACTGAAGGCGCACCTCAATCCCGATCCGGAAGTGAAGCCACGGCCGGCGGGCGTGGTGGAAAAGTGCACGTTCTGCATTCAGCGCCGTCGCAAGGCCGAAGAACAGGCCAAGGCCGAAGGGCGGCCCTTCACCGCCACCGATTACGTCCCGGCCTGCGTGCAGACCTGCACCGGCCACGCGCGCTACTTTGGCGATCTGGATGACCCCAATAGTCTGGTCTTTCAACTGGCGCACAGCCCGCGCGCCTTCCGGCTGTTTGAAGAGTTGGGCACGCAACCCAAAGTGTATTACCTGAAGCAAGGGTAATTTCTCATGCACCCACACAATCCGCACGAATCCCTCATCCTGGCGCCGCTGCGTGTCATCACGCGGGGCGACAAACTCTTGTGGCTCACTCTGTCCGGTTTGTTTCTGGCCGGGCTGGTGGTCTGGATTTATCAATTCGTGCTGGGCCTCGGCGTCACCGGCCTTAACCGGCCGGTTTACTGGGGCGTGTATCTGACCAACTTTGTGTTCTTCATCGGCCTGGCGCACTCCGGCACCTTCATCTCAGCCATCCTGCGGGTGGCGGGCGCGGGCTGGCGCACGCCGCTGACACGCGCCGCCGAAGCGATTACGCTGTTCAGCCTGCCCTTCGGCGTGATGTCGATCTTGTGCGACATGGGCCGGCCCGACCGGATTTTCAACCTGGTGTTTTACGGACGGTTTCAATCGCCGCTGTTGTGGGACGTGACCGCCGTGGGGCTGTATCTGTTGTCGAGCATCTTCTTCTTCTACTTCTCGCTGATCCCCGACATTGCGCTGTGTCGCGATCGGTTGACAGATGCGCCGCGCTGGCGGCGGCGCATGTACGAAGCGCTGGCGCTGGGCTGGCAGGGCACACCCGATCAGTTTCACCGGCTCGATCGGGTGCTGGACGGCATGGCCATCTTCATGTCGATGGTCGTCGTCACCGTGCACACGGTCGTCTCGTGGATCTTCGGCATGACGCTGCAGCCGGGCTGGCACACCGCGTTGATCGGGCCGTTCTTCCTGCTGGGCGCGATCTTCTCCGGCACGGCCGCCGTCGTCATCGTGCTGGCGATTTTGCGCAAAGTTTATCACCTGGAAAAAGTGCTCACGCCCGATCTGTTCAATTCGCTACGCAAACTGCTCATCGTCTTCACGCTGGGCTGGTCGTACATGATGGGCGCGGAGTTCCTGACGACGGGCTACGGCAACATGACCGAGGAGATGGTGGTGCTCAACGACAAGTTCACCGGCCAGTACGCGCCCATCTTCTGGGCGATGGTCGTGCTGGTCTTCGTGATCCCGTTATTCATCTTTCTCTTCAAAGGCAAAAAGAGTATCGGTTGGCTGGTCGGCGCGTGCGTGCTGGTCAACATCGGCATGTGGCTGGAGCGCTTCATCGTCATCGTGCCCACCGAAGCCAGTCCGCGCCTGCTGCCGTACCTGGACGGCGGAGCGTATCAACCGACGTGGGTTGAAGCCGTGATCACGCTCTCGCTGTTTGCGGGGATGTTCCTGCTGTACGCCGTCTTCACGCGCTTCTTCCCCATCGTGCCGGTGTGGGAAACGGCTGAGCGGCACGCCGACCACGCGGTGGAAGCGGCCGCCATGGCGGAGGCCAAATAATGGATCTGGGCAGCCTGTTCAACTATCTGATCAACTCGCCCGGCATCGGCGGCGCGATCGCGATGACGGTGTTGTGCGGCGCGATCGTGTTCTATGTGTTCCTCGCGCGTTGGATTGTGCGCGGCGCCAGGCCGCGCGGCGCGCGATCAAAGCGTTGAAGCGGAGTCAACGGCCATGAGGCGTTTGCGACCAATCGTCCTGGGAACAGTTGCGGTCTGGCTGATGCTGGCTGTCGGCACGGTCGGCGCGCTAAGCGCCAGCAATCAGTCGCCGGCCCTCAGCAGTCAAACGTTGTACGCGGGTAACTACTGCGTGAGCTGTCACACCGCCGATGACGCCCGCCTGACCACCGCGGCCGACTGGAAAGGCGGCGTCGATCGCAACGCCATAAGCCCGTGCCCGGCGGAAGCGGCGCTGCGCGAAGAAGTCTATTACACCGATCGGCTGCTGCTGTCGATCGAGCGCGCCCAAACCGGCCTCGCCGCTTACGCCGATGTCAGCGCCGTCGAAGCGAAGGTCAACGCCGCCCGCGAAACGTATGCGCGCCTGCTCGACATGCCGACGACCAGCCTCGAAGCCTTCACTGCCGAAGCGCAAGCGCTGCGGTATCAGCTGGGCAAGAGCTATACGCAGCTCAATAACATCAGCGAGACGCTCAAGCAGCGCAACGTGTTGATCATCGCCGGCCTCGTCACACTGATCGTAATCGGTTCGCTGGCCTGGGGTTACCGGCACACCTCGCGCTTCGTGACAAAGGCACACTCGGCCGGCCGCGTGCCGCGCAAATTCATCGGGCTGTTGGTGCTGATCTTCGCGCTGTTCGCCCTGCCAATTTTCAAGGTGTTTTCCGCGTCCGAGACAACCACCACCGCCGAAGCGCAGGCGCGGCAGACAACGCTCGACACCGCCACGCGGGCGGCCGCCGCCGGTGAACGTTCGCTGGCGCGGGCGTGGGAACTGGCGCGCGTCGGAGCGCTGTGGCAGACGCTCGATCCGCCGCAGGCGCAGACGGTGTTGACTGAAGCGTTAAGCGCCGCGCGCAACGCCCAGATGAATTCGACCGCGCTGTGGGGCCAGATGTATGCCGCGCAGGAAGCGGCCATCGGCGAAGCGGTGACGCAGGAGAAAGCGGCGCTGATCGTCGAGCGGTTGAACGCGGCGCAAGCGCGGGCGTGGGGCCTGAGGCAGATCGCGGCCGAGTGGTTGAGCATTGATCCGGCACAGGCGGCCGAAATTCTGTCGCAAGCTTACCGCGTCGCCGAGGGGCAGCCCGGTATTTATCGGGATGTGGATCTGCGCGCCATCGCCGCCACGTGGGTCAAACTCGATCCGGCGAAGGCCGGTGAGATGGCAGAAGCCATTCATGATCCGGCGCTGAAGGCGTGGGCTTATCGCGATCTGTCGCGCTACGATCAGGCGCTGACCGCCGCGCGTCAAATCGACGATCCTGTGCAGCAAGCCCGCGTCCTGCGCGGAATTGCGGTGGCTTCGGGTAATCGCGCGCTATTTGATGAAGCGCTGGCCGTGTTGGGCGACGTAAACGGCAAGACCCTCGCGTATGCGATCAGCGATCTGGCTGCCGCCAAAGGGGATGCCGCGTTGATCGAACAGATCGATCCGGGCCAGGCCGAGGCGCGCGCGGCGGCGTGGTATCGACTGGGCAAGTTCGACGAAGCGTGGGCGGCGGCCGGCTCGATCGGCGATCCGTTCGATCGGGCGCACGCCCAGGCCGCCATCGCCGGCGCCGCGGGCAACGCAGCGTGGGCGAAGCAAATCGCCGATGTGACGCTGCGCGATCGAGCGCTGCGCGATGTCATTACGCGCACCGGCGAGGCGTCGTTGGTGAATGAGATCAAGTCGCCGTATTATCAGGTGCAGGCGTTGACGGCGCTGAAGCAGTATGCGGCGGCCGTCGATGCGGCGGCAAAATTGAGCGACAAATATCCGTTGGTGGCATTGACCGCGTCCCAAAAAGACCCGACCGCAGCGCAAGCGCTGATCAACCTGATGGATCGCGAAGCCGATAAAGCGGAGGCCCTGCGCGCACTGGCAACCGTCAACGCTGAGTGGTTCGATCGGGCGTTGGGCATGGCGCTGGCGGCGCGCGTTCGGAATGATGCGTTATCGCCGGTGGAGGCTTCCCTTAAGCTGGCGCATGACTTGATGAGCAGCGATCAAACCAGGGCGGCCGCCGCACTGAAACAGGCGCTCGAAGCCGCCCAGCGCATTTCGATCAAGTGATCGTAGAGGCAGCCCCGGCGACGGGCAATGTCATTCCCGCATGCCGTTAGCGGGAAGCCAGTGTCCAATCCGCTGCAGTGCGGTGTGTGTTCGGGCATGACAAAGGACTCAGGCAAGGACGGAACATATGACCATCGTCGAGATTACCCGTCTCATCGCCCTCGTCGGCTTTGGGGTGTGCGTGCTGGGCATGATGCTGCGACTGCGCAGCATCATGAACCGACCGTTCAAACAGGACCTGGCGCGCGCCAAAGGCTCGGTGCGGCGCGGCGTGCTGTACGCCTTCACGCTGGGCATGGCCCCGTGGGAGAAAGAGAGCACGCGCCTGCACTGGCTGGCCTATATTCGCGGCATTCTGTTTCACGTGGGGACGTTTGTCGCGCTGGCGGCGTTGTTCGTCAGCCCGTGGCTTGAGGCGTTCCCGGCCTGGCTGAAGATCGCCGCTGCGGTTGTAACCGGCGTGGGCGCGATCTTCGGCTTTGCGGGCATTCTCATGCGCCGCACGGAAGAGAATCTGCGCGTGCTCAGCGTGCCCGACGATTATGCGTCGGTGGCGTTGACCTCGCTGTTTACGGCGCTGGCCAGTGTAACTCTGATCGCGTTGGATGTGCTGCCGATCTTCTACATCGTCGCGGCGGTTTTGCTGATCTATCTGCCGTTCAGCAAGATTCGGCACTGCGTGTACTTCTTCTATTCCAAGTTCTTCTTTGGCCGCAACTTTGGACAGCGCGGTGTGATCGGCCAGCCGCGCAGCCCTTACGCCGAGTGAAAGGCGCAACCATGGCGAACGAGAAATTTACGGACGAACGGTTTACGCTGACCGACGAGAAAGCGGCGCTGGCGTTGGACGTGCTGCGGCAGCGCCTGAATCGCCAGTTGGAAGCCTCGCTGGAAGTGTGCGTGCACTGCGGCCTGTGCGCTGAGGCGTGTCATTACTACGTGTCGAATCCGAAGCCGGAGTACGTGCCCGCTTACCGGGCCGAGCAGCTGCGCAAACTCTATCGGGCGCTGAATGACCCGATCGGCAAAGCGGCTCCCGGCTGGGCGGGCGCGGCCCCGCTCGATCAGGATTTGATCGAGCAGCTGATCTGGACGGCGTTCGGTTCGTGCACGATGTGCGGACGCTGCGTCATCAACTGCCCGATGGGCGTGGACACGCGCCACATCATCCGCACGGCGCGCGCCATGCTGACCGCCATCGACATGACGCCCGAAGGCCTGAAGGCCACCGTCAACGTCCATCTGGAGGTCGGCAACAACATGGGCGTCAGCGAGGAGGACTACGTCGAAACGGTCAAGTGGATGGAAGAAGAGCTGCAGGCCGAACTTGACGATCCGACTATCACCATTCCGATCGACAAGCCGCACGCCCGGGTGGTGTACACCTTCAATCCGCGCGAAGTGAAGTATTTTCCGCATTTGATTCAGGCCGCGGCCAAGATCTTCAACGCGGCCGGCGAAGATTGGACGTTGAGCACGGAAAGCTGGGACGCCACCAATTACGCGCTGTTCTCCGGCGACGATGCGGCCGCCAAAGTGATCGCGGGCAATCTTGAAAGAGCCGTCAACCATCTGGGCGCGCAGACGCTGGTAATGGCCGAGTGCGGTCACGGCTTCTGCTCGCAGCGGTGGGAGGGTGAGAACTGGGTGGGGCATCGTTATCCCTTCTCGATTATGAGTTTTGTGGAATTGCAGGCGCAGTACATCAAGGCCGGCCGTTTCAAACTCGATCCGACGCGCAACAGCCAGCGCGTCACCTATCATGATCCGTGCAACCAGGTGCGGCAGGGCGGCGTCATCGAAGAGCCGCGTTACGTGCTGCGCCATGTCGTCACCGATTTCACCGAGATGGAGCCGCACGGCGCGGAGAATTATTGTTGCGGCGGCGGCGGCGGCATGTTGTCGATGACGGAGTTCGCCAGAGATCGCATCGCGGCGGGCAAGGCCAAAGCCGATCAGATTGCGGCCACCCGCGCGGAGATCGTCGCCACATCGTGCCACAACTGCCTCGATCAACTCGACGAGATCCGGCGCCATTACAAGTTGAAAGTCAAGATCGTCAACCTGAGCGAACTCACGGCCAACGCCATTGTGTGGGACCGCAAGGTCGCCTGACGCGCGAAGATCAAACATGAGCAAACTTTACGCGGACAAGAAAATCCTGATCTCAATGACGAGCGGCCCGCGGACGCCCGAGCGCGCGGTGGCGCCGTTCATGTTTGCGCATCTGGCGGCGCGGCAGGGCGCGGCGGTGAGCATGTGCTTCGTCGTCGAAGGGCCGCTGCTGCTCAAGCAGGGCGTGGCCGAAGAACTCTGGGCGGCCGAAGGCGGCCGGCCGCTGCGCGCGTGGATCGATCTGGCGCTGAAGGCGGGGGTGCAGCTGTTCGTGTGCGACGCCGCGCTGCAACTGTGCGCGATGACGCCGGAGGATTTGATCGAGGACGTGGAGAATCTGGTCGGCCCGGCGTTTTTGATCACGAGTGGGCTTGACGCAGATCTGGTGCTCAGTTTCTAATTCGGAGGAATTCATGTATATTGTCACCATCGACATCGACAAATGCCAGGCCTGCGGCGACTGCGTGGAGGCCTGTCCCGGCCAGGCCATCACCATGGTCGAGGAAGACGGCAAAAAGTATGCGATGTTCACCGGCAGCCCCGACGACTGCCTGGGCTGCCTGTCGTGCCAGGAAGGCTGCGCCGAAGGAGCCGTGACCGTCACCGAGTTGTGAGGATGAGTCAGTCAGCGATCTTGCCCCGATTGATCATCGCCGCGCCCCAGGGCCGCAGCG
The DNA here is from genome assembly GCA_964550855.1 of uncultured Anaerolineae bacterium. Taxonomy (GTDB): domain Bacteria; phylum Chloroflexota; class Anaerolineae; order Fen-1058; family Fen-1058; genus JAGOBP01. The sequence goes on along the minus strand of CAZKBQ010000002.1, from coordinate 38,790 downwards.
GCAAGACAACGGTCAGCGTGGGTGTCTGTGCGGCGCTGGCGGCACGCGGCTTTGTCGTCCAACCCTTCAAAAAAGGCCCCGACTATATTGATCCTTCGTGGCTGAGCGCGGCGGCCGGCCGCGCCTGCCGCACACTCGATCCGTTTTTCCACGCAGCAGCCGGGGCCGTTCAGCGCGCGTTCCTGATTGGCGCGCAAGCGGCCGACGTCAGCCTGATCGAAGGCAATCACGCGTTGTTCGACGACAGCATTGATGATGAGGGGCGCGACAGCACGGCGGCATTGGCGCGCACGTTGCGCACGCCGATCGTGCTGGTGATCAACGCGGCGCGACTGGGCCGCAGCGCGGCCGCGCTGGTGCGCGGCTTTCAGACCTTCGAGCCGGAAACCCACATTGCCGGTGTCATCGCCAATCAGGTCGGCAATCCGCGCCACGAGCACAAACTACGGGAGGCGATTGAGCGCTACTGCGGCATCCCGCTGCTGGGGGCGATTCCGCGCGACGAGGCATTGGTCATCCCCGATCGGCATCTGGGCCTGGTGCCGCGCGGCGAGAACGATCAACTGGTTCCGGCGATTGCGGCCTGTCAACGCGCCGCTGAGGAACATCTCGATCTCGATCGGTTGTTGGCGATTGCGCGCAGCGCCTCGCTATTGGATCGAGACGACACGCCATCAGCCATCAACCATCAACCATCAGCCATCAAAATCGGCGTCATCCGCGATCGCGCTTTCTCCTTCTATTATCCCGAAAACCTTGAGGCGCTGGAACGCGCCGGGGCGCAGCTGGTCTTCATCGACGCGCTGAACGATGCGCGGCTGCCGGACATGCACACGCTCTACATCGGCGGCGGCTTCCCGGAGATGTTCATGGGCGAGTTGAGCGCCAATCAAACCTTGCGCCACCAGCTGCACGACGCAATCGAACTCGGTCTGCCCGTGTACGCCGAGTGCGGCGGGCTGATGTATCTGTCGCGTCGGATCGTGTGGAACGGGCAGTCGGCCGAGATGGCCGGCGCGCTGCCCTGCGAGGTGGAGATGATCGATCGGCCGCAGGGGCACGGCTACGTAATCGCCGAAGTGGCGGATGACAATCCGTTTCTGCCCAAGGGCACTCTCCTGCGCGGGCACGAGTTTCATCATTCGCGGCTGCTCAACGTCGATCCGGCGTTGCAAACCGCTTACGCCCTGGCGCGCGGCAACGGCCTGGGCAACGGGCGTGATGGACTTGTCTATCGCAATGTGCTCGCCAGTTACACTCACCTGCACGCGGCCAGCGCGCCGGGCTGGGCCGAGGGGCTGATCGCACGCGCCCGCGCTTATGCGAACGAGGTGGCTCATGCCGCTGTATGATTTTCTGTGCGTGACCTGCAATCAATCCTTTGAGATCCGCCGCAGTATGAACGAGAACTCATCGCCGGTCGAGTGCCCTGTTTGTCACAGCCGCGAGGTGCGGCGAGTGTTCACGCCGCTCGCGGCCTTCAGCGGATCGGGCGGGCAACGCGTGGCGGTGGGCGGCGGCTCCGGCTGCGCGGGCTGCGCCACCACATCATGCGCGGGCTGCGCCAGCGCGCGGCGAAAAAACTGATCCGCGCATTCTCAACACGCCCGACTGAAAGCCGCCGACCGATCGGGAAATCCGCTTATCATTTAATACTCGCTATCACACCACTGATTGTATGAACGAGTTGCTGCTGATCGGTGTGAATCACAAAGTTGCCCCGGTGGAAGTGCGTGAACGATTGGCCTTCACGCCCGATCACATCCGCGACGCCCTGCCGCAGCTCATTGCGCGGCTCGCCTGCGCCAACGCAGAAGCCGTTATCCTCTCGACGTGTAATCGCACTGAGTTGTACCTGTGCGCCGCCGATCTCGCTGCGGCCGAAACAACCGCGCAGGCTTGTCTGGCCGATCACAGTCGTTTGTCGCCCGCTGAGTTGAAGGCGGTGCTGTACTACAAACGCGGCGCGGAGGCCGCCGGGCACTTGCTGCGGGTGGCCGCCGGACTCGATTCGCTGGTGGCGGGCGAGAATGAGATCCTCGGACAGGTGAAGACGGCGGGCGAACTGGCACACGCGGCCGGCACCACCGGCCCGATTCTGTCCGCGCTCTTTCGTACGGCCATTCAAACCGGCAAGCGGGTGCGCACCGAAACCGAGCTGGGTCGAACGGCGCTGTCGGTCGCCACGGTCGTCGTCGATCTGGCCGGGGAGATGTTGGGGGCGCTGCAAGATCGCACGGCGCTGTTGATCGGCGCGGGCAAGCTCAGTTCGATCACGGCGCGGGCGCTGGTGCGGGCCGGATTGCGCTGCGTGCTGATCGCCAATCGCACCTTTGACCGCGCCCAAAAGCTGGCGCATGACGTGGGCGGGCGGGCGGTGCACTTCGACGCGCTGAACGAGTGGTTGATCGATGCCGACATCGTCATCTGTTCGACGGGCGCACCGCACAGCGTGCTGCATCGCGACGCCGTCGAGCGCGCCGTGCAGGCCAGACCCCATCGGCCCATGTTGATCGCCGATCTGGCAGTGCCGCGCGATGTGGATCGGTGCGTCGGCGAGCTGCCCCACGTCCGCTTGATCGACATTGACGATCTGGAAGCGATCGTTCGCGTCAAGCGGCCGCTGACGGTTGAGGTGCGCGCCCGGGCCGAAGCTATCGTAGCCGCCGGGCAGGCCGAGTTCGATCGGTGGTGCGAAAGCCGATCGAGTGCGCCGACGATCCAGGCGTTGCAGACCAAGGCGCAGACAATTTACCGGCACGAAATCGAGCGCACTTTGCGAAAGTTGAACGATCTGACGCCGGCCCAGCAACACGCGATTGAGATCATGGGCGAAGCGATCGCCAGCAAGCTGCTGCGCGATCCCATCCTGCTGCTCAAGCAGCCGCCGGCGACGATGACGCGCGCCGAATGGGCCAGCGTGATAGAGGCCGTGTTCGGCTTGAATTGACGATTTAAGGGACTGATGCGGCTGCGGTACAATACGTGTGACTTCACGAGGAGACGCCGCCGCCATGCGGACCTGCAAAGTGGTCGAATCGATCGAGATTGACGCGCCGCGCGCTGAGGTGTTCGACATCATCACGCACCGTGTGCGCCGCTTTCAACTCAGCCCGTTGTGGGGCGTATCCAACGTTGTGTACATCGATCCCGACTGGCCGCACGAGGGCGCGTGCTACGAAGTGGAGTTGAAGGACAGCGCCAGCACCCGGTACGACACGGTGGTGACCGCCTACGCGCCCAATCAGAAGTTCGCGTACGACCTGACAGCCGAACGGCAGACGCGCGTCACGTGGACGGTGCAGGATGTGCAGCGCGGCGCGCAGACCGCCACGCGGCTGATTTACGAAGAGGAGTTTCAGGCCGACGAAGCCGAAAGCGACGAGTTTACGCAATCGGTGCGCAAGATCGTCAAGCAGTGGCTCACGAACATCAAGGTGTACGCGGGGTTGCGCGGCAATTGGGGGCGGCGCGTGCTGCGGCGCTTCGCCGACTGGTATCTGAAGCTGCGGCCCGATCAGCGCCGCGTGGTGGGCATGCTGGTGGGCATGCAGGCCATCACCATCATCACGTTCATTCTGGCTCTGGTGGGCATTGGCTTGATGCGACTGTTGTTTGGATAAGATCGGCTGCGCCTGGACGGCAAATAAACGGATGCCTGTCACGGCATCCGTTGTGTGTGTGCCGATCGGTTGTGCCTGGCCCTTACGGTTCGTAGCAGCAGCGGAAGCCGGTGTCGTCGCTGCGGTGCATGGGCGCGGCCCAGCTGCGATAAGCGCAGCGGCTCTGCAACTTTGATTCGCGCCACGAGCCGCCCCGGATGCACGATTTGCCCCACGACGCCTCGTCGGCCTGCGGATTGGACGTGCCGCCCATGTCGCGTTGTTTGGGCAGCAGGTGGGCTTCGTTCAACTCGTACACGATCGCTTCGCGGCCGTCCGCCGGATCATAGGGATACGGCCCGAACAGCGACGAGCACCACTCCTGCACGTTGCCCGCCACGTCGGCCACCCCGTACGGGCTGTCGCCCTGCGGCGAGAATTGGCCCACCGGCGACGGCCCACCGATCTTGGCGTCGGCGTTATTGCAGCGGCCGGGTTCCCAGCGATTGCCCCACGGATAGATCCGTCCGTCACTGCCGCGCGCGGCCTTCTCCCATTCTGCTTCGGTGGGCAGACGCACGGCCTTGTTTAGGACCTGCCCCGCCCAGCGGCAAAACGCAATCGCATCCGCGTAAGACACGCCCACCACGGGCTGCTGCTCAATGCCCGCCGGGAGTTGGCTGTTGGGCCAGAACAGCGGCGCGCGATGACCGGTGGCCGCGACAAACTGCGCGTACTGGGCATTGGTCACGGGCTGCCGCATCATGTAAAAATCGCTGATGTTCAAATAATGCTGCGGCATCTCATCGACTTCGGTGTCGTGATCGACGGTAGGATCGCTGCCGATCTTGAATTCACCGGCGGGAATGAGGACAAAATCGAGATTGAGATCATTCGGCATGATACGCTCCTGTCAAGAATTAAGCATCAAACACATGATGCTGGGTGACGTAGCGCAGCATCTCCACGCTGTTGTGCAAACCCAGCTTGGACATGATGTTGCTCCGATGCACCGACACGGTCTTGGGGCTGATGCTCAACAGGTGGGCAATTTCCTTGTTGCTCTTGCCTTCCACCACCAGCTTCAAGACATCGCGCTCGCGCTCGGTCAGCGGCGGCACACTCTCGCGCTCCACCGGGTCTTTCTGCGAATAATCTTCCAGGACGCGCCGCGCGATGATCGGGGCCAGGTAGGCGCCCTGTTCATACACCTGGCGCAGCGCCAGGCTGACTTCGTGCCCGCCCGATCGTTTTAGTACGTACCCTGAGGCCCCGGCCTGCAGCAGCGATCCGACGTATTCGCGATCGTCGTGCTGGGTCAGGATCAATACTTTGACGTCGGGGAACTGCTGTTTGATCAATCTCGTGGCCTGAATGCCGTCCATCTCCGGCATGGCGACATCCATCAGCACGATGTCGGGGTTGAGTTCGGCCACACGCGCCAGCGCCTCGCGGCCATTGCCGGCCTCGCCCACCACGCAAATGTCGTCCTGACGCTCCAGCAGCGTGCGGATGCCGTCGCGCAGAATCACGTGATCGTCGCAGATAAGCACCCGGATCTCAGGCATGGACGCGGCTGCCCTCCAGCAGCGGCACGTGAATATGCAGGCAGGTGCCCGCCCCCAGCGACGAATCGATATCCAGTGTGCCGCCCACCAACTCCACCCGCTCGCGCATGCTCATCAGCCCCAGCCCGCGCGGCGACTCGCCGGGCACCGTCAGACCGATCGGGTCAAAGCCGATGCCGTCGTCTGCAATGGTGACGCTCAGGGCCCGCTCGCTCAGATTGAACAGGATGCTGACGTTGCGCGCGGCCGCATGGCGCACGATGTTGTTGATCGCTTCCTGCACCACGCGGAACAGGCAGGTCTCCATTTCGGGCGGCAGGCGCGGCGCCTCGCCAACCTGATCGATGATGACCCGCGTGCCTTTCGGCTCCAGCCGCGACTGGGCGTACCAGCGCAGGGCCGGCACCAGCCCCAGATGATCGAGCATCGACGGGCGCAGATCGAAAATCAACTTGTGAACACCGTCCAGCGTGCGCTGCGCCAGTTCGCGCATGCCGATCAGTTTCTTGCGCACCGCGGCCAGGTCGGGCATGTCCAGGCCTTCTTCGGCGGCGTAGAGCAGCGCCGTCAGCGCCTGGCTGGTATCGTCGTGCAGCTCGCGCGCGATGCGTTTGCGCTCTTCTTCCTGCGCGCCGATGGCCTGCTTGAACAGCTGACCGCGCACCTGTTCCTTGCGCTGCACCTCGGCATATAACCGCGCGTTGTCGATGGCAACCGCGATCTGGCTGCCGATGGCATTGAGCATCTCCTGCTCGGCCGGATCAAACTCATGGGTGTGATGGGTGCCGATGCACAGGCTGCCCAGCGTGCAGCCTTTGGCGGTGAGTGGCACGTGCACCAGTGTGCGCAGCTGTTCACGCTGCAGCGAGCGGGCGCGCGGGCCGTGAAAGCGGCTGACGTCTGGCACGATGACCACCTGGCCGGTTTCCAGCACGCCGCCGCACGAGCCGTCGAGCAGACCGATGTGGGCGGCCAGTCGCGCGGCTTCCTCGGACAGGCCGCGATAGGCCATCAACTTCAGGTCGCCTTCCGCCTCGTCCTGCAGAAAGACCGCGCCTACGTCGATGTGGGTCAGCCGCAGCACGCCGTCCAGCGCGCGGCCCAGGATGTCCTCCAGATTCAGCGACTGGTTCACCGTCAGCGCAATCTCGTTCAGGATGGACAGCTGCTGGTTGCGGCGGACGAGCGACTCCTTGGTGCGGCGCTCGTCGGTGACATCGCGCTTCAATTCGACGATGCGCGTAATGCGGCCGTCGGCGTCGCGCATGGGCGAAGCGACCACGTCGAAGAAGCACTCGCTATCGCCGCAGACCTGCACATGCGTCATCTGAGCCGACTGGCCGCGATCCAGGACGTCGGCCAGGGGACAGTTGTCGCGCGACTCCGCGCAGGGCGGTTGATGGTGTGCGGCTTCGTAGCACAGCTGCCCGATCGGTTCGCGCCCGTTGCCCAGCCGCTCGCGCGCGGCGCGGTTGACCTGCAAGATGCGGTGATCGTCAACCCCGATCACAATCAACTCGTCCGACAGCGCGTCGATGACGGCGCGCAGATCGTCACGGACGGCCTGCGCTTCGTGCTGGGCGGCCAGTGCGGCCTGCGTGCGCTCCTGGACGCGCGCGTCCAGTTCGCGGTTCCAGGCCTGAATCTCATCCATGGACTGTTTGAGTCGCCGACGCATGGCGACGAAACTGTCGGCCAGCTCGCCGATCTCGTCGCCGCGCCGCTGGCGGCCGACCGGCGTGGCAAAGTCGCCTTCGGCGATGCGTTGAGCAGCGGCCGTCAACGACTCGACCGGATTGATGACGCTCTTGGTGGTGACTGAGACGAGCGCCAGTGCGCCAACGACGGACAGCAGCCCCAGGATAAAGATTTGCAGCGAGAGATGCCGCACGGGCGCGAAGGCTTCATCGGCTTTTTGGCGAACCAGCACCCCCCACGGCGCCTGCGGCACCGGGGCGAAAGCGATGACTTCGTCGCCGGATTCCAGCGTACCCGCGTTGGCCGGCCCGGCACTGAACAGCCGCCCGGCAAGCGTCAGCGCATTAGTCCCGGTCAGGGCGCGGCCGGGCTGCGTGCTTAGCAATACGCGGCCGTCGGTATCGATGACGTCGATGGCGCCGGTGGGGCCCAACTCGTTGGAGCGTTCAAACGGCAGAAGCGCGCTGGCGTCCAGGTCCAGCAAGACAGCCACCGCGCCCACCAGCTGCCCATTCACGGCGTAAATGGGCACGGCCAATGATGCGTAGGGCCGGTCGCCGGCCGCCACTGACAGGCTGAAGGCCGCGGTGTCAAATTCGCCGATGTTGATGGGCGCGGGCATAGTCGCTGCGCCCGTCGCAGCGATCGGTTGGCCGGCCTGATCAAACAAGGCGATGGCGCGCACGGCCGAACCCATCTGCGGCAGCCAGGCTTCGATGGCGGCCTGGCGTTCCGCCAGATTGCTTTGCGGATCGCGCAAGATGGCGCGCTCGCCCAGCACATTCAACAAGCTGCGCAGATGATGCAGCGTCTCGCCCAGCATGTTGGCGCTGAGGCGGGCGACCATCTCGCGCTGGTTCAGAACTTGCCGGGTGGATTGTTGAGTGGCGCTGCTGCCCATAAGCGCGAACACGGCAAACAGGCCCACCAGCCCGATGGTGACGAGCGCGCCCATTTTGGCCTGCAGGCCCAGGTTGAACCAGCGTTGCTCAACCCGGCGAGTGACACGGTCAAGCACCGTTCGCCAGCGGCGGGCAATGTTACGCAGAGCGATCATGGCGTGCTGCCTCCAATGGTGGCCACTGGCAATACCGCGCGCGGCCGCAGTACTTGCAAACGCCGTGCTCGTCGAGTTCGCGCTTGATGTCGACAAATTCGCCCATGGCTTCGTACCATTCGTAGGTGCGACCGATGGTCACGCGGAGCGGCGTGTTGGGCATGTTAAAGGCCGAGCGGGCCTTGGCTGAATCAAAATAGAATGACTGCGCTTCCAACCGCAGCCGATCGCCGGTGAGCGGCACCGGGGCGGTGGTCTGCGGTTGAAGCATATCGGTGAGAGCGGCGATGATCGACACCTGCCAGCGGGGCATGGCGCGGATTTTCATGCCGCAGCCGACGACATCGGCGATGGTCTGGTACAGCTGCACGTGCGTCATGTTTTCGCCGCCCAGGATGTACCGCTCGCCGATGACGCCTTTGACCGCAGCCTCGATGGCGCCCTGCGCGGCATCACAGATCGGCACAACGTTGAGGCCGCCCGGCGGAATCAACGGCGGCACGCAGTGCTTGACGACTTCCACTACAACGCCGCTGGACACTTTGCGCACATCGCGCGGACCGATGACGGTGGTGGGACAGACGATGACGGCGGGCAGACCGCGTTTGACCGCGTCCAGCACGATCTGTTCAGCCTCGAATTTGCTGTGTCCGTACACAAAGCGCGAGGCTTTAACATTGAACGTAAAGGTTTCATCGACCACCGTGTTGGGATGAATGCCCAGGGCGGCAGTGGAACTGATGTGCACGACGCGCCCGACGCGCGCTTGCAGCGCCGCCTCCATGATATGGCGCGTGCCGTCCACGTTGACTTCCAGCATACGCTCCACGCCCTGCCGCCAGTAATCGACGACGCCTGCCGCGTGAAAGACCACGTCGATGCCGCGCATGGCATCGGGCAGTGACGCCGGCTTGAGCACATCGCCGGTGACGAACTCGAACGGGCCGCCTTCCAGCAGTTCACGCGATGCGCCCGGCCGTTCGAGCACGCGCACGCGCCAGCCACGCTCGATCAGCCGCAACGCGATGTTCGATCCGATGAAGCCGGTGCCGCCGGTGACTAAGGCATAAGGCATGATGACATCACTGGTCACATCAGGCCGCGCTCAACGCTTGCTCAAACCACCCGATTGAATCACGCAGCCCGACGACTTCGCCGACGACGATGACAGCCGGCGGCTGCACACCCGCGGCTCGCCCGACGATGTTTGACAGCGTGCCGGTCACTACGATCTGATCGGGCTGTGTGCCGCGTGACACCACGGCCGCCGGCAGATCAGGCGACTTGCCGCAGGCGATCAACTCGTCGACGATGCGGCCAAGATTGTGAACGCCCATGAGGAACACCAGGGTATCGGCTCCGCACGCGCGCCGGATGGTGTTGGTCTCCGACTCGCCGCAGCCGTCGGCGCGATGGCCGGTGATGAAGACAACGCTGCACGCCACATCGCGATGGGTGACGGGAATGCCCGCATAGGCCGGCGCGGCGATGGCGCTGGACACGCCCGGCACAACCTCAAACGGCAGACTGGCTCCGGCCAGAGCCTGGGCTTCTTCGCCCCCGCGCCCAAAGACGAACGGGTCACCACCCTTCAGCCGGACGACGATTTCACCGGCGCGGGCGTGCTCGATCAGTAGGGCGTTGATTTGATCCTGGGGGATGGGATGATGGCCGGGCTGTTTGCCCACATCGATCAGCAGCCGGGCATGATCGGCATAGGTCAGCAGCGCCGGGTTGGCCAGCCGATCATGAACGACCACGTCGGCCTGCCGCAGACATTCGACGCCGCGCACGGTGATGAGGCCGGGATCGCCCGGCCCTGCGCCAACCAGATAGACGATGCCGGGCGAGTGAGGCGAGTTGAGATTGGTCATGGTTCGGAAGCGCCGAGTAAATTGAGCGCGTAGCGTTTGCCGGCTTCACGGCCGTCACGCCGGATCACGTCGAGCAGTTCAGAGTCGATCAGCTGCAGGGCGGCGGCCAGGCGCGGTTCACCCGGCGAGTGACGGGCCAGCAAAACCGATCGGGTTTGGGCCAGAACTTCGGCCAGATCGGCATATTCAGGCCCGATGACGTGTTCGAGACGTTCACGCAGGCGGCGCGCCAGAGCCGGGCTGGCGCCGCCCGTGGTGATGGCGATGTTGACTTCGCCGCGCCGAACTTGCGCCGGCACGATGAAGTTGCTGTGAGCGGGATCGTCGACGACGTTGATGAGACTGCCACACTGCCGGGCTTCGGCCCACACCTGCTGATTGACCGCGGCGTCATCGGTGGCAGCGATGACCAGAAAGGCGCCGGCCAGATCGCCGGGACGATAATCGCGCTCGCACACGTCAATGAGGCCGGCCGCGGCCAGGGCGCACAAAGCGGGGGCCAGACGCGGGGCGATGACTTTGACCTGCGCTCCGGCGTCGAGCAGACCGAGCACCTTGCGCGCAGCCACCTGGCCGCCGCCAATGACAACGGCTGAGTGGTGTTCCAGGCCGATCAGGCAGATGGGATAAGTCTTCATGGCAAACCCGCTGCCCGTTCCGTGAAAATGTTGGGAAAGGGTAAAATATCATTTATTATCTGTGAAAATATGCACATGCGGGAGTGCCAGATGTCATTACGTGCAGGTGAAGTTTGTTTTGCCAAACGAGGCGGGGGCGGCCAGATACGGGGGTGTTGTAATAGCCATAACGCGGAAACTGGCTGCGCACTGGCGGGCTTACAGGTTTCGCTGAAGAGGGCGGCAGGGCGCAGGGTCAGTTAGGATGTAGTTAAGTTGCAGTTAGGATGAATACTGGATGATTCAAGGATTGCCGCATTTGCCGGGGCAAAACAGTCGAGGTGGCCGACCCCCAGATATGGGTGGGGCCGGGTCTGGATTGAGGGATAAGCGTGCGGCGGCGAACCCGTGAGTTCGCCGCCACATCAGAGAGCAGTCGTCCTGAAGTTACAACGCTAAATATCCAGGTTGCGCACTTCCTTGGCGTGGGTCTGGATGAAGCGCTTGCGCGGCGGCACCTCGTCACCCATCAGCATGTCGAACGTGCGATCGGCGGCGGCGGCATCTTCCACCGTCACCTGCAGCAAGGTGCGGTTATCGGGATTCAGCGTCGTCTCCCACAGCTGCTCCGGGTTCATCTCGCCCAGGCCCTTGTAGCGCTGCAGCACCACCTTTTCGGCGCCCAACGCCTTGAGCTGCTCGTCCTTCTCGGCATCGGTGTAAACGTACTTGACGCCCGTCTTCTTCGACTCGATCCGATAGAGCGGCGGCTGTGCAATGTACAGGTGGCCGCGCTCGATCAGCGGCTGCATATAGCGGAAGAAGAACGTCAGCAGCAGCGTGCGGATGTGACTGCCGTCCACATCGGCATCGGTCATGATGATCGTGCGGTGATAACGCAGTTTGCCCACGTCGAATTGATCGCCCACACCGCAGCCCAGCGCGCTGATCAACGATTTAACCTCGTTGTTCGCCAGAATCTTGTCCATGCGCGCGCGCTCGGTGTTGAGGATCTTGCCGCGCAGCGGCAGAATCGCCTGAAAGTGCCGGTCGCGTCCCTGCTTGGCGCTGCCGCCGGCGCTGTCGCCCTCGACGATGTAAATCTCGCACTTGGCCGGGTCGCGTTCCGAACAATCGGCCAGCTTGCCGGGCAGGGTCAGCGATTCCAGCGCCGACTTGCGGATGACCAGATCACGCGCCTGGCGGGCTGCGTCGCGTGCGCGGGACGAGGTGAGGCACTTATTGATGATGGCCTTGGCCTCGCGCGGGTTTTCTTCCAGGAACGCGCTGAACGCCTCGGCGATCACACTTTCGACGTGCCCTTTCACTTCAGCGTTGCCCAGTTTGGATTTGGTCTGCGATTCAAACTGCGGGTCTTGCAGCTTGATGCTGATGATGGCGGTCAGGCCTTCGCGCACATCTTCACCGCTGAAATTCGCGTCGGAGTCCTTGAGCAGGCCGGCCTTGCGCGCATAGTCATTGAGCGTGCGAGTCAGCGCCGAACGGAAACCGGTGACATGCGTGCCGCCATCGACCGTGTTGATGTTATTGGCAAACGCGTACACCGAGTCGGTGTAGCCGTCGGTGTACTGGATGGCCGCTTCCACCAGCGTGCCGTTGACTTGCTTCTCCACGTACACAGGCGAATGCAGCACCTGGCGGCTCTTGTTGAGATAACGCACGAATGATTGAACACCGCCGTCAAAGTGAAACGACATTTCATGGCCGGTGCGCTCGTCCACGAACTTGATGGTCATGCTGCGCGTCAGAAACGCCATCTCGCGGAAGCGCTGCATCAGCGTCTCATACTTGTAGTCGATGCCTTCCTTGAAGATCGCCACATCCGGCAGGAAGTGCTGCAGCGTGCCGTGCTGCCAGCTATCGTCCTTGGGCACCTTCCCGATCTGCTTTACCGGCCCCTGCGGCTTGCCCTGCCGGTAAGTCTGCTGGTATTCCTTGCCGTTCTGGCGCACGGTGGTCACCATCCACACGCTCAGCGCATTGACGGCGCTGACGCCCACCCCGTGCAGGCCCGACGCCACCTTGTAGCCGGTGCCGCCAAACTTGCCGCCCGAATGCAGGATGGTCATCACCACTTCCACCGCATCCATGGGCTTGCCGTTGGCGTCCTTCTGCGTGGGATGCGGCCCCACCGGAATGCCGCGCCCGTTGTCGCGCACCGACACACTGAGATCGTCGTGAATGGTCACGTCAATCTGCGTGGCCTCGCCCTGCAGCGCCTCGTCGATGGCGTTGTCCACCACCTCGAACACCAGCTGATGCAAGCCGCGAATGTCCGTGCTGCCGATGTACATACCGGGCCGGCGGCGCACCGCCTCCAGCCCCTCCAGCACCTGGATTTGACTGGCATCATAATTGGAAACCGACTTCACCTCAGCCACAGTATTTCTCCTTATCAAAAACGTCGGCCAACCGCCGCCCGATCGGCTTTACGCGCCCGGCAGCGGCCAGTGCAGGCGGGCAAACAGCGCCGCCGAGCGGTTCTGATAATACAGCAGCGACGCCGTCAACAGGCCCGTGCCGATGAAGGCATTGCCCACCAGAGCAATCAGCCGCAGCCATGAATCGGCGGCCAGCATCTCCCAGATCAGCCCCAGCCCGAGGTAGATGCCCAGCGCCAGCGCGACAAAGCCGGTCGTCGCGCCAAAGAACGCGCGCAGCAGCCACGCGCTCAATCGCAGCGCGCGCGCCACAGGCAGTCCATACAGGGCCAGACCGTGAACCGTGAAGGCCGCGAACAGCAGGCCCCAGACCACCACCGTCACCAACAAGGCCGGCGCCAGCGACGCCAGCCCCAGACTAAGGCTGCCCAGAATCACAATCAATAATGACGTCGGCACGATCAACAGCAACATCGACAAGACCGCCAGGACGCCCACCCCCACCAGCCGCGCGCCCACATACCAGCCGCCGCTGAGCCAGCGCGTCAGGTTGAACGGTTCCCCGCGCACACTGGCGGCCAGCAGTGACCAAAACAGGCCGGCCAACAGCAGGCCGATGACGGTCAACCCAATCATAACCAGGACATACGTGTCCAGATCGGCCACCTGGCCAATCGGGGGCAAAGTGCCGGTCGGCAGTGGTGTGGTGGCATCCAGGCTGGTGTTGACGGCCGGCACGCCCACGCCGGACACACTGAGCCACGACATCAAATTGAAGCGGCTCAACGAATCGCGCAGCATCGCGCCCATCTCCTGCAGCGCTATCTGCGACGTCGTATCCAGGCCGGTGCCCAGTGACACCAGGTTGCGCCGCAGCTCGTCGCCGAGCGGCGCAGCGGCCAGCCGCGGCCCAAACCACAGCCAGGCGTCCAGCAGCAGTGGCAGCACCAGCAGCCACGGCCGGTGGACGACACGGTCAAAACCGGTTGAAATGGCGTCGATGACGCCCAACAATGATTCCGTCTGCGGTTCGAATTGACGTTCCACAACATTTAATTTTACCACAGCGGCGCGTCAAAAGCGACTGATTTTTGAGCCACGCGGGCGCGTTAAAGTTTGACGGCGGCGTGCTGGCGCTTGAAATCGCGCCTTTGGAGCGGGACCGTTGGCGCAGGCCGACGATCGGCGGCGCGCCCACCCGCCGCGAATTCATTCGCCGGAAAAGTCAGTCGGCAAAACAATGACGCGCACTCTACAGCCACGCGGGCGGTCTGCCAGCCGCGAAAACGTAGGGCAACCAGCGGGTGATCGGTTTGCAGCGCTTCGGTGGCTTTGGTAGAATGACCACGCGACTCGTAACCATCGTTTAAGGACATTCATTCAGACATGGAAAAATTCATCATCACCGGTGGCCGCGCGCTCTCCGGGACCGTCACACCCAGCGGCAACAAGAATGCCGCCCTGCCCTTGATGGCGGCGACCCTGCTGACCGATCAGCCTGTGACCCTGCACAATGTGCCCCGCATTCGCGACGTACACACCATGATGCAGCTGCTGACCGAGCTGGGAGTGATGATCACCGAAATCGATCGGCACACCTTCTGCTTTCAGGCTGCCAACTTGCGCACGACCAAACTTGATCCCGATCTGTGCCGCGACATTCGCGCGTCGATTCTGCTGGCCGGCCCCATGCTGGCGCGGTTGAAGTCGGTGGAGTTGCCGCCGCCGGGCGGTGACATCATCGGCCGCCGCCGGGTGGATACGCATTTTCTCGCTTTCAGCCGGCTGGGCGCGCAGGTGCAGATCGACGGCGAGTTCCGCGTGGCGGCCGAGCGGCTGGTGGGCCGCGACATGCTGTTGGACGAGGCCAGCGTGACCGGCACCGAGAACGCCATCATGGCGGCGGTGCTGGCGCACGGCCGCACCATCCTGCGCAATGCCGCTTCGGAGCCGCACGTGCAGGAGCTGTGCGAGCTGCTCAATTTAATGGGCGCGCAGATCAGTGGCATCGGTTCCAACACACTCACCATCGACGGCGTGCCCGGGCTGCACGGGGCCGAATTTACCATCGGGCCGGATTATCTTGAAATCGGCTCGTTCATCGGGCTGGCGGCCATCACCGGCGGCGAAATTCTCATCAAGAATGCAGCGCCGCAACATCTGTCCATGATCCGGCTGGTGTTTGAGCGGCTGGGCGTGAGGTTTGAAGATCACGATCGGGACGTGCTGGTGCCGCGCGGTCAATCGCTGACGGTGGTGCCCGATCTGGGCGGCGCCATCCCCAAGATCGACGATGCACCGTGGCCGGCTTTTCCCGCCGACATGATGAGCACGGCCATTGTGGTGGCGACGCAAGCGGCCGGGTCGGTGCTGATCCACGAGAAGATGTTTGAAAGCCGGCTGTATTTTGTGGACAAGCTCATCGGCATGGGGGCGCGCATCGTGCTGTGCGATCCGCACCGCTGCATCGTGCAGGGGCCGGGCTGGCTGCACGGCGAGCGGCTGGAAAGCCCCGACATCCGCGCCGGCATGGCGCTGGTATCGGCGGCGTTGTGCGCGCAGGGCCAAAGTGTCATCCGCAACGTCGGGCAGATCGATCGGGGTTACGAGCAAATCGAGTTGAAGCTGCAGGCGCTGGGTGCCGACATCGTGCGCGAGAAGGGCTGATTGATCCGTCGGGCAAGTATTTGACCAGTTGCACTACATCAGTTATAATCGGCTTCCGCTAGCAGTGACAGCGAGGGCATGTCCGGCGCAGTGAGGCCGGACATCCTTTTGTGGATACAACTCTCTCCAAGGAGCAGGCAGCATGTCGACGTTTAGAACTTTTCAGCCGCGCAAACGCCGCCGCACGCGCACGCATGGCTTCCGCGCGCGGATGGCCACCAAAGGCGGCCGCAAAGTGTTGAAGGCGCGCCGCGCCAAAGGCCGCTATCAGCTGGCCACTCAGCGCGTCGGCGCCAAGAAGTTGAACTGGAAAGAAGGCTAGTCCATAGCCGCGGCGATGCGCGTCTGGCGGTTGCGCCCCAGCGGTGAGTTTGAGCGGGTCCGGCAGTCCGGCCGATCGCATCCGCACCGCCTGTTGGTGGTCATCGTCCAGCCGCGCAGCGATGCGCCCGACGCACCGCCGCGCGTGGCCGTGGTGGCCGGCCGCAAGCTGGGAAATGCCGTGATTCGTAATCGCGCCCGGCGCCGGCTGCGCGAAGCCGTCAGGCAGATTTATGCGCACCTGTCGCCCGGCATCGACTTGATCGTCATGGCGCGGGCGCCGCTGCTGCAGTCTGATCTGGCCGACATTGTCGCGGCGCTCAGCAGCACATTGCAGCGGGCACAGGTCTGGCGGGCTGGTGGATGATGAAGTACATCTTGATCGGTCTAATCCGCTTCTGGCAGTTGACGTTTTCGCGCGTACTCCCGCCGTCGTGTCGTTTTACACCGTCGTGCTCTCAGTACGGCCTGGAAGCCGTGAAGAAGTATGGCGCGCTGAAGGGCGGCTGGCTGGCGATCAAGCGCGTGAGCCGCTGTCATCCGTTCAATCCGGGCGGGTACGACCCTGTTCCGTAATTTTCGGGGAGGTTGATTGATCCGTCTTCTTCGGCGGCGATGGGCCGTCATTGCCTTGCTCAGTGTGTTGATGTTGGCGCTGGCAGCGTGCGGCGGCGCACCGCCCAGCTCCAGCTGGCCGGGTTTCGTCCTTAAAGACAGTGTCGCTTACATCACATCGGGCGATCAAGTGTTGGCGCTGGACGTCTCGCCCGATATTGCCGATAACAAGCGGGTCATCAGCGGCTGGCCTGTCAAGCCGTATAACGACGCCGCGATTGGCTACTATGGTCAGCCGGCGCTCTCGCCAGACGGCAAGCGGTTGTATGTCTCAACCGATTCTCTGACCGGCAACAGCGGCTCAATCGTGGCGATAGATAATGTGGAACCGGACACGCGGGCGGCGGTGGTGCCGGCGTGGACGTACCCCATGACCACGACCGACAAAAACCCCGGTCACATTTACGGGGGCGTGGTGCTGGACAACGGCATTTTATACGCGGCCGGCGGCATCGGTGAAGTGCTGGCGCTAAACGCCCAGACCGGGGCGCTGGCGTGGCCCCAACCGTTCGATACCGGCACGGGTATCCGCATCTGGTCGCTGCCCGCCGTAACCGATCGGCTGGTCGTGGTCGCCTCGCAAGATCACCACCTGTACGCCATCAACAAGGCCGACGGCACGCTGGCTTGGAAGTATCCGCGCGACGGCGAGGCCGAGATCGGCACGCTGGCCGGCTCCCCGGCGGTGTACAGCGATACGATTTACGTCGGATCGTTCGACAGCCATCTCTACGCTTTTGATCTGTCCGGCAACCTTAAGTGGAAGTTCGCCACCGAAGGCCGCCTGTGGGAACCACCGGCCCTGGCGAACGGCATTCTCTACTTCGGCGATCTGAATGGCAATCTTTATACGCTGGACGCGGCCACGGGCCAGCCGGCCGGCTGGCCGCAGACCGTCAAGGTGGAAGGTGGAGTGCGCGCCACGCCGCTGATTCACGATGGGGTAGTGTACGTGGGCACCGATCGGGCGCTGGTGTACGCGTTCGATGTGGCCAACGGCCGGCCCATCTGGCAGGCGCCATTCAAAGGCAACGGCGAAAACATGGCCGTGACGCCGGCTGTCAGCGGTGACACGTTGGTGGTGGTGCCGACGCTGGCCGGCGCAACCCCGGTGCGCATGTACGGCGTATCACGCACCACCGGCGCACTGCTGTGGCGTTATCCGCCGGTCACCCAATAAAAGCGGGACGGGGCAAGATCATGCCGGGCACTAACCTGAAGCGAGGGCGACTGTGGACTTTCTAATCTCGCCCATGATCAATGGGCTGTTTTTCTTCTACGGGATTCTGGGGCAAAGCTTCCCGTTGGCCATCATCGTCACGACCGTGATCGTGCGGTTGATTACGCTGCCGTTGACGCTGCCGCAGCAGCGGTCTGCCCGCAAGATGCAGCAGCTGGCGCCGCAGCTGGAAGAGATCAAAAAGAAATACGGCAACGATCGGCAGATGCTGGCCCAGAAACAGATGGAGTTGTACAAGGCGAACAACGTCAACATGTTCGGCGGCTGCCTGCCGCTGATCCTCCAGCTGTTCATCATGATCGCGTTTTATCAGGCGATCACGGGCGCGCTGGCGCTCAATCCGCTGCAGCTCTATTCGCTGGGCCAGCGCGTGATGCCGGGGCTGGCGTCGCTAATCCCGATGAACAGCCGGTTCCTGTGGCTCGATCTGGGCATGCCCGATCAGTTCTTCGTCCTGCCAATTCTGGTGGTCATCACGACCTTCCTGTCGCAGAAGATGATGGCCACGCCCAGCGCCGATCCGACTGCCGCCTCAATGACGCGCCAGATGAACATCATGATGCCGCTGATGTTCGGGCTGTTCGCGCTGCAGTTCGCCTCGGGGTTGAGCATTTATTTCATCGTGTCCAACGTGGTCAGCATCGTTCAAGGCTGGTTCGTCCAGCGCGGACGCGCGCCGGCGCTGGTCACGACGGTTGGCGCACCCGCGCCGGTATCCAAAGCGTCCCGGCCCGTCAAGGACGCACCGGCCAAGTCTAAGAAATAGCAGTCCAGCGCAAGGAGCCAGGGGTGCAACGACTACAGTCGATTGAAGCGGCGGGGGCCACCATCGAAGCAGCCATCGCGCGCGGCCTGGAGGCGCTCAACGCCGAACGGCGCGCCGTCGACATTGAAGTCCTGTCGGACGCTTCGGCGCGCGAAGCGCGAGTGCGGTTGACGTTGAAAGCGGAGCCGCCGCCCGTGGCAGCAGCTGCCGAGAGCGTGTCGGCCCCTGCCAGTCCGCCCCTCAACACCGGCGACGCCGCCATCGCGCAGCAGGTGCTGTCGGACATGCTGCGGCACATGCAGCTGCCCGCCGAAGTGGAGGCGCGCCTTGTCGAAGCCGGCACCGACCAGGCTCCCGACGAGACGCTGGTCAGCCTGAACATCACCGGCGTGGATTCCAGTCTGCTGATCGGGCGGCGCGGCGAAACGCTGGAGAACCTGCAATATCTGGTGCGACTGCTGGTCAGCAAGGCAGCCGGTCACTTTGTCAATCTGACGATCGACGTCGAAGGTTACAAGTCGCACCGCGAACAGATGCTGCAACAGTTGGCGCAGCGCATGGCCGATCGGGTGACGCAGACCCAACGGCCCGCGACGCTGGAACCCATGCCTGCCAACGAGCGGCGCATCATCCATCTGACGCTGCGCAATCACCCGGCCGTCCGCACCGAAAGCGTGGGTGTGGGCGACAATCGCAAGGTCACCATCGTCCCCAAAACGCCCCGGCACTAGGCAGCGATCAATGCTGCCGGCCCGGGTCTGAGACTGCAACACCCGCGTGCGGGTTCGTCGATCGTGGATCAGGGCCAGTTCATCATGCGCTATCTGGTAGTTGGCCACGTTTGCAAAGACCTTGTCCCGAATGGCTGGTCATTCGGCGGCACGGCGACATTTGCGGCATTGACCGCGCGGGCCACTGGCTGGCAACCGCACGTCATCACCAGCACCGGCCCCGACCTTGATCCGCGGGTGGTGTTGGACGATATCGAAGTGGTCAACTCGCCCGCCGAGCACAGCACGAGCTTCGAAAACACGTACACGCCGCATGGCCGTGTGCAGACCTTGCGGGCGGTCGCCAATCGGCTGGATCCACGCCTGCTGCGCGCCGTCATGCTTGATCGCCGGCCCATCGACGTGGTCCACCTGGCGCCCGTGGCGCAGGAAGTGGATTACGGTTGGCTCGATCGGGTGCGCGGCACCTTCATCGGCCTCACGCCGCAGGGCTGGTTGCGTCAATGGGCGGCCGACGGGCACGTGCAGCGCGCGGCCTGGCCGGAAGCCGAATTTGTCCTCAAGCGCGCCACCGCCACGGTGATCAGCATCGAGGACATCGACGGCGACGAAGCCCTGGCCCGGCAGTGGTCGGCCTGGGCGCGGCTGCTGGTGGTCACGCGCGGGCGTGACGGCTGCAGCATCTACTACGACGGCGTAATCACCGACCTGCCCGCGATGAAAGTGGACGAAGTGGATCCCACCGGCGCAGGCGACGTATTTGCCGCCGCCTTCTTCATCCGGCTCAAGCAGACCGGCAGCCCCATCGCCGCCGCGCGCTTTGCCAACTGCATGGGCGCCAAATTCGTGACCCGGCGCGGCTTTGAAGGCATTCCCACCGCGACCGAAATACAGCAGTGTTTGCAGACCTCGCCTCTGTTTGATACGCACGCGTCCACGGGGGCGCGTTCCGCTGCCAGCCACTAACATGCCGGCCTCCGCTCACGTTTACGCGTTGGTCAATCAAAAAGGCGGCGTCGGCAAGACCACCACCGCCGTCAACCTGGGCGCTTATCTGGCAGCCAAAGCCCGCCGCGTCCTGCTGATCGATCTCGATCCGCAGGCGAATGCCACTTCGTCGCTGGGCTTTGACAAGCGCGCCCTTGCGGTGTCATCCTACGATCTGCTGATCAACGGCACGCCCCTGCCCGATGTCGTGCAGCTCACCCGTCGGGTCCGGCTCGATCTCGCGCCGTCATCGCCGGCGCTGGCCGGCGCAGAAGTCGAGCTCGTCGAGCTGGCCGATCGGGAACGACGGCTCAAAAACGCGCTGGCGGCCGTTCAAGCCAATTACGATTACGTCCTGATCGATTGTCCGCCATCGCTGGGCCTGCTCACCGTCAATGCGCTGGCCGCCGCGCACGGCGTACTGGTGCCCGTACAGTGCGAATATCTGGCGCTGGAGGGCCTGTCGCAGTTGATGAACACCATTCAACTGGTGCGCCGGGCCTTAAACCCCGGCCTGGTGGTGCGCGGCCTGATCATGACCATGTACGACAGCCGCATGAAACTGGCACAGCAGGTCGTCAGCGAGGCGCGCGCCCATTTCGGGCAGCGCGTCTTTGGCACGTTGATCCCGCGCAGTGTGCGCCTGAGCGAAGCGCCCTCCTTCGGCGAACCGATCCTGTCGTACGCGCCGATGTCATCGGGCGGCGCGGCGTATGAACAGCTGGCCGATGAACTGTTGGCCGGCGATCGCCTGGCGGAGGAGCAGCTCGCCGCCCGACCGGCGCAGCCTCAAACTGCTTAGCTGTTTTGCATTCGACGGAAAAATCGGCTAAACTGTAAGCCGATCGGTTAATCGCCACCACCACGGACGCTGCCATGAATACTAAAAAAATCGGATTGGGACGCGGGCTGGGCGCGCTCCTGCCCGGCTCCGAGGCGGCGGCGCCGGCCGGCCTGAGCGATCTGCCCGTGCGCGCCATCCGCCCCAACCCGCACCAGCCGCGCGGCTTCTTCGACGAGCGGGCGCTGACCGAACTGGCCGATTCGATCCGCGAGCACGGCTTGATTCAGCCGCTGATCGTGGTGCGCAGCGGCGAGGACGACTACACGCTGATTGCAGGCGAGCGCCGCTGGCGCGCCGCGCAGCTGGCCGGCTTAGAGACGGTGCCGGCCGTCGTCAAAGATGCCGCCCCGCAGCAGATGCTGGAACTGGCGCTGGTGGAAAACGTGCAGCGCGCCGATCTGAACCCGCTGGAAGAGGCCATGGCCTACAAGCAGTTGAGTGAAGAGTTCGGCCTGACCCAGGATCAGATCGCGACGCGGGTGGGCAAGAGCCGTGTGGCCGTAGCCAACATCCTGCGTCTGCTCAAACTGCCTGAGCCGATCAAAGCGCGCCTGGCCGACGGCCTGATCTCGGAAGGGCACGCCCGCGCCCTATTGACCGTGGGCGACGCCGCCGTGCAGCAGCGCCTGCTCAGCCAGATCATCAAGAACAACCTCAGCGTGCGCCAGACCGAAGAGCTGGCCCGCCGCCTGCTGGACGATCAGGCCCCTGCCGTGAAAAAACCGCAGGCTGCGCATCGCGTCAGCGCCGACAGCCGCGCGCTGGAAGACCGCATGCGCCGCACGCTGGGCACCAAGGTCAGCCTGTTCCGCTCGAAGAAAGGCGGCACCATCGTCATCCATTTTTACTCGGAAGAGGAACTCGACGCGATCTATCGCCGCATCGTCAAAGGCGATTGAGCGACGCCCATCACTTGCAAGGAGAAGCCCCGGCCTCATGTCCCAACGGAACATCGTGCTTGAAAAAGTAGATCAGGCCATCGACATCCTGCGCGAAAAAGACGTGGACCTGTGGCTCACGTTCGTGCGCGAAACCAGCGCCGTGCGCGACCCCAGCCTGAGTCTGATCCTCGACGACCATCTGCAGATGACGTGGCACTCCGCCTTCATTCTCACCCGGCACGGCGATCGCATCGCCATCGTCGGCCGCTACGATCGGGAGAACGTGCTGCAGACCGGCGCGTATCGCGAAGTCATCGGCTACGATCAAAGCATCCGGCAGCCCTTAGTGGACGTGCTTAAGCGGCTCAAGCCGGAGTGCATCGCCATCAACACCAGCGAGAGCGACCCCTCGGCCGACGGCCTGACGCACGGCATGTGGTCGCAGCTGTTCCGCCTGCTGGAAGGCACACCCTACGCCGCGCGCTTCATCTCGGCCGAAAACATCATCGCCGCACTGCGCGGCCGCAAGAGCAAGAGCGAGATCGAGCGCGTGCGCGCCGCCGTGGAGGTGACGCTGGCCATCTTTGACGAAGTGACCGGTTATCTGCGTCCCGGCCTGAAGGAAACCGACATTCGCGACTTCCTGCACGATCAATTGGCCAATCGCAGCCTGACGAGCGCGTGGGAATTGGAATTCTGCCCGATCGTCAACGCGCATCCCGACAGCCCCATCGGCCACGCCCTGCCCGGCGATAACCGCACCGAGCGCGGTCACACCCTCCAGATCGATTTCGGCGTGATGCGAGACGGCTTCTGCTCCGACCTGCAGCGCATGTGGTATTTTCTGGACAAAGGCGAGCAGCAGCCGCCCGCCGAGGTGCAGCGCGGCTTCGACGCGGTGCGCGGCGCCATTCTGGCCGCCGCCGAAGTGTTGAAACCCGGCGCGCTGGGCTGGGAGGTCGATCAGGCCGCGCGCTCGTACATCGTGAAAGCCGGCTACCCTGAGTATCAGCACGCCACCGGCCATCACGTCGGCCGCACCGCGCATGACGGCGCCACCGTCCTGGGCCCGCGCTGGGAACGCTACGGCGAATCGGTTAACGGCGTGGTGGAAGCGGGCAATATCTTTACGCTGGAACTGGGCGTACAGGTGCCACAGCGCGGCTACATCTCACTGGAAGAAGATGTGCTGGTGACGCGCCGCGGCCTGGAATGGCTGAGCGAGCCGCAGACCCGATTGACGTGCATCTGATCTCCGCGCGGCAGTAGAATCGAGATGGCATGAACCGTTTATTTCGTCTGATCAGTCTGGTGGCGCTGGTCGTCCTACTGTTGGCTGCCTGCGGCGCGCCGGCCGCATCGACGCCCACGCCCGGCCCCACCCCGACCGCGATCTCCGGCTTCAAGAAACTGGCCGGCACCGGCCTGGAATTGTGGCTGCCGGACACCTTTGAAGGCGGCCAGCTGAGCGGCGACGACTTGAAATTGATCGTCGAGCGGCTTAAGACCCTTGGCCCGGAATTTGAACAAACCACCAAGATGCTGGAAGCCAATCCCGATCTCTACAAGTTGTGGGCGTTTGACAGTCGCCCCGGCGACACCGGTTTTCTGACCAACGTCAACGTCGTCAGTGAAAAGGTGCTGTCGGTCGTCGATGTGGAGACGTATCTGGACGCGATGGTGAAGCAGCTGCCATCGCAATTCAAAATTCAGTCCCGGCAACTGACCACGGTCAACGGGCAGCCCGCCGGCCAGCTGATCTCTGAGCTGACCGACTTCGACGCCAAGCAATTGATCTACATCCTCAAACGCGGCAGCCTGATCTACGCGGTTACCTACACCACGTCGATCGGGGAATTCGATCGACGCCGCGCCGATTTTGAGCAGAGCATCGCCACCTTCGCGGAGGTGCCGTAGGGCCGCGCAAACCGATCGGGGCGGCCGGCAGCCGCCCCGTTTTTGATCACCATGGACATTGCCCTCGCCTTAGTCATCCATGATCCGGCCGGTCGGCTGGCCGATCAGATCGATCGCACCTTTCCCGCGCTGACCGCGCAGTTTGCGGCCATCGCCGTGCAGGCCAGCCGACAGACCGCACCCGGCCTCCTAGCGCGGCTGACGGCGCACGGGGTGCGGCTGGGCCTTGAAGGCACCGATTCGGCGGCGCAGATCGGTCGGGTGCGGCGGCATGCGCTGGCACTGGCCCTGCCCTTCGAGCGCGCCCACGTGCTGTACTGCGACTTCGACCGCCTGCTGCACTGGTTTGAGTTTCACCCGCACGAGCTATTCGACGTGGCCGCGCGCATCGGACAATATGACTTCACCGTGCTCGGCCGCACGGCGCGCGCCTTCAACACGCATCCGCGCCTGCAGCGCGACACCGAAGCCATCATCAATCATGTTTATCAGCGCGTCAGCGGCCGGGCGTGGGACACCGGCGCCGGCGCGCGCGGGCTGTCGCGCCGGGCCGCAGAGACCATCATCGCGCAGTCGGCCGACGATACGCAGGGCAACGATGTGACGTGGCCGCTGCTGCTGCAGCACGCCGGCGATTTTGCGCTGGGCTATGTTGAAACTGAAGGGCTGGAATTTGAAACAGCCGATCGCTTTGCCGACGAAGTGGCGGCGGCCGGTGGGCTGCCCGATTGGATCGATCAGCTCGACGACGATCCCGCACACTGGGCGGCGCGGCTGGAACTGGCCCGCGTTGAAGTCGCCGCCATGATCCCGTTTGCGCGCTCATGAAAACGATCGTCGTCGCCTCGGTCAATCCCGTCAAGGCGCAAGCCGCGGCCAACGGCTTTGCGCGCCTGTTTCCCGACGAGCCGTTTCAGGTGGAGACGGTGGAGGTCGCGTCGGGCGTCAGCGCCCAGCCGATGTCGGACGACGAGACGCTGCGCGGGGCGCTGAACCGCGCGGCCAACGCCATGACCGCCCGGCCGCACGCCGATTACTGGATCGGCATCGAGGGCGGCATCGCGGACATCGACGGCGAATTGGCCGCATTTGCGTGGGTGGTCATCCGGACAAGAGAAACGATCGGGCGCGCGCGCAGCGGCACGTTCCTGCTGCCGCCCGCGATTGTTGATCTCATCCGTCAGGGTGTCGAGCTGGGTGCAGCCGACGACATCGTCTTCGGCCGATCAAACTCCAAGCACGGCAACGGCGCGGTGGGCCTGCTGACCGGCGACGTGATCGATCGCGTGCAGTTGTATGAGCACGCCCTGATTCTGGCGCTGATCCCGTTCAGGCAACCCGCGTTATACTTCACGACATGAACACTCTTGAACGCCCCGTGGTGCAACGCATGACGACGCTGACGCAGCAGTGGGAGGCCGCGCACGATCGGCGCGCCATCTTTCTGGGCTGCTACACCCTGATGACGCGCAACATGCTGGACGCCATCGACGCCGGCCGCTTTCATGACGGCGGGTGGGTATCGCGTCTGCTGCACCGCTTTGCCGACTACTATTTTGACGCGCTGGCGGCCTACGAGCAACGGCCCACCGCCGCGCCGCCGGTGTGGCAGCTGGCTCACGACATGACGCGGCGCGATCACGTGATGACGATCCAGCATCTGCTGCTGGGTGTCAACGCGCACATCAATTTCGATCTGATCTTCTCGCTGGCCGATCTGCTGGGACCTGAATGGGATCAGCTGGACGAAGACGCGCGCGAAAAGCGCCATGCCGATCACACGCAGGTCAACATCATCATTGGCGAGACCATCGACCGGGTGCAGGATACCATTTTGGAGCCACGCTCGCCGTGGCTCGACATCTTCGACCGGCTGCTGGGGCCGGTGGACGAATGGTTGACCTCGCGGCTGATCGCCGGCTGGCGCGAAGCCGTGTGGCGCGAGGCCGTCTGTCTGATTGCACTGCGCGAAGCCGAAGCTCGCACGGCGTTTCAACACCAAACCGAAGTCAACGCGCTGCGCCGCAGCTATGAAATTTTGGGCGAGTTTGCGCGGTGAGAGGACGCACGCTCATGTCGGACATGGTTTTGATCAACGGAGTGATCCACACAATGGACACGGCGCTGCCGGTGGTGTCGGCGGTTGCCGTTCGCGACAATCGCATCCTGGCGACGGGCGCCGATGAGACCGTGCGCGCGCGGCTGCCCGATGCCGACGTGATCGATCTGGGCGGCCGCTGCGCGCTGCCCGGCCTGATCGACGCGCACCTGCACGCCGAATGGACCGCGCTGGGCCTGAAGAACGTCGATGCGGAAGCGCCCACGCTGGACGAACTGCTGCGTCGCGTGGCCGCGCGCGCGGCGATCACGCCGGCCGGCCAGTGGATTCGCGGCCACGGCTGGAATCAAAATGTCTGGGGTGGAATCTTCCCGACAAAAGCCGAGCTCGATCGGGTGGCGCCTGAGCATCCGATCTACCTCAGCGCCAAGAGCGGGCACGCGGCCTGGGCCAATTCGCTGGCGCTGAAACTGGCCGGCGTGACGTCGGGCACGCCTGATCCAATCGGGGGCGAGATCGGGCGCGACGCTGCGGGCGAGCCGACCGGCATCTTTCTGGAGAGCGCGATGGATTTGATCGAAAAGATCATTCCAGAGCCGACGGTGTCTGAACTGGCCGCAGCCCTGCGCGATGCCCTGCCGCTGTTTCACCGCGTCGGCCTGACGGGCGTGCACGACTTTGACGGGGCGCGCGCCCTGCAGGCGTGGCAGATTCTCAAGGAAAACGGCGAACTCAACTTGCGCGTGAGCAAGACCATTCCGGTGGCTTTGCAGTCACACGCGATCGCCCTCGGCATTCGATCGGGGTTTGGCGACGACTGGCTGCGCATCAACAGTGTCAAGACTTTTGCCGACGGCGCGCTTGGCCCGCGCACCGCGTTGATGATCGATCCTTATGAGGGCACGCTCGATCAACGCGGCATCAGCACCTGCGACAAGGAAGAGATGTATGAGCATGTGCGCGCCGCCGCCGCGGCCGGTCTGTCTTCGACCATTCACGCCATCGGCGACAAGGCCAATCACGATGTGCTGGACGTGTACGAGCTGGTCCGCGCGGCTGATCCCAATCCCCGATTGCGCCATCGCATCGAGCATGTGCAGCTGCTGCATCCGGCCGATTTTGCGCGGCTGGCGCAGCTCAACGTCATCGCGTCGATGCAGCCCATTCACGCCACCAGCGACATGCTCATCGCCGACAAGCACTGGGGGGCGCGCAGCGCGGGGGCGTACGCCTGGCGCACGCAGCTCAACGCGGGCGCGGTATTGGCCTTTGGGTCCGATTCGCCGGTGGAATCGTTTAACCCGTTGCTGGGCATTCATGCCGCAGTCACGCGCCGCCGCGCCGACGGCACGCCCGGCCCCGACGGCTGGTATCCGCAGCAGCGCCTGAGCGTGGACGAGGCCGTGCGCGGTTTTACGCTGGGCGCGGCCTACGCCTCATACGAAGAAACCCGCAAAGGCTCGCTGACGCCGGGCAAACTGGCGGACTTGATCGTGCTCGATCGGGACATCTACACGATCGAGCCCATGGCCATTGCCGGCACACGTGTCGTCGCCACCGTGATCGACGGCCGCTTCGTCCATCGTGAGTTTTAGGCAGCGCGGGCCATAAGCGCGCAGGAGCAAACGGGTGACTCAAACAACCGTGTTGGAAAGAGCCGCAGCCATCTGGCTGGAACTGTGGGAATTGGCCGGCGAGAAGTGGCCGCCCGATAATGTGGCGCTGGCCTGGCGGCTGTATGAGCACCTCAAACGCCGCCTGATGGGGACAGGCATCAACGAAGTGCAGGCCATCACCTGCTGCGACGAGTTCTTTCGTGGCGCGCAGGGCTGGGGCAACCTGGCCGTCATCACCAACCACCGCCGCCCCATCGACGCGCTGACGGTGACGCTCATCGATGTGGAGATGGCCGAGATGGGCATTGAGCAGCCGCCGGGAAGTGAAAAGTGATGAGTGATGGGTAAGCCGCCGTTTGTCGCCAAAAGAACGGCGGTTTTCGTGCGAGTCGGTGAAATCTACGGCAGGCCATGCAACGCGCGCAGTTGATCCAGGTAGCCGCCTTCGATCGGTTGTTCGGGGCGCGGCCCCGGCCCGATCGGATCGGTGAAGGCCTCATCGCCCAGCATGGCTGACAGCGAAGCCAGCACGCCATAGGCCAGCCCATCCAGCCCGTAGCCGCCTTCCAGCGTCAACACCAGCCGCCCCCCGCATAGTTCACGCGCCAACTGCACCAGTCGGCGCGTCAGATCAAAGAAGCCCCGATCGGTCATCCGCAGCCCGCCCAGCAGATCGCCCCAGTGCGCGTCGTAGCCGGCGCTGCACAAGATCAGCTGCGGTTGAAAGCGCCGCGCGATCGGCGCGAGCAGATCGTCGAAGATGGCCGTCATTGCCCCATCGCCCCAACCCGGCAGGGTGGGCACGTTGACGCTGAAGCCCCGGCCCGCGCCCTCGCCGATTTCGCTCCAGTGCCCGGTACCGGGATAAATGCCCCATTGATGCGTGGAAAAAAACAGCACGCTCGGATCAGGATAAAAGATTGAGTTGGTGCCATTGCCGTGATGCACGTCGAAATCGACGATCAAAACCCGATCGAGCTTGAAATCCGATCGGGCAGTCTGCGCCCCCACGGCGACGTTGTTGAACAGGCAGAAGCCTTCGCCATGATCGGCAAAGGCGTGATGGCCGGGCGGCCGCACGATCGCAAAGGCGTTCGTCGCGTCGCCGCGCAGCACCGCCTCAACGCCGGTGACCACCGCGCCCGCCGCCAACAAGGCCGCTTCATAGGACAGAGGCGCCACGTAGGTTTCATCGCCCCGCCCCATCAGCCCACCGCCGCCGCGCTCGGCAATGGCCCTGACGCGCGCCACGTAGTCGGCGTGATGCACGCGCGTCAGCCGCTCCAGCGAAATCGGCTGCGGGGCCAGCGCCAGCAGCCGGCTGCGCAGCGGCGATGCATCCAGCGCGGCGTTGATCGCATCCAGCCGTTCCGGCCCTTCCAGGTGGCCGCGCTGAAAGTGCTGAAGATAGATCGGGTCGTAGAGATAAGCGGTGGGCATAGTCAAATTGTACCCGTGCGTTCAGGTGAGTCAAGCACCGACAATAAAAGCCCGCCACCGAAGCATCACTCCGGCAGCGGGCCTACTCGTTACTTCTTGCTCGTTACTCGTTACTCATTACTCATTGCGCGTCATTCCAGCGACGGCACTTCCTTGCCGGAGGTGCGCAGCGCCCAGATGGTGGCCACGAGCAGCAGCACCGCCAGGGCGACCACGATGACGTTCACCGTGCCGTCGGCATTGGTGATGTTGTAGCGCACGATGATGGGCGCGGCGATCAGGCTGACCAGATTCGCCACTTTGATCATCGGGTTCAGCGCTGGGCCGGCCGTATCCTTCAACGGATCGCCGACGGTGTCGCCCACCACGCCCGCCTTGTGACGTTCTGAGCCTTTGCCGGTATTCTTGGTGAGATCGCGCGGTTCGTCTTCGATCGATTTCTTGGCGTTGTCCCACGCGCCGCCCGCGTTGGACATGAACACGGCCAGCAACTGGCCGCTGAGGATGATGCCCGCCAGGAAGCCGCCCAACGCCTCGACTTGCAGCACCAGGCCAACCAGCAGCGGCACCACCACCGAGATCGTCGCCAGCGGGATCAATTCCTTCTGGGCGGAGGTGGTGCTGATGCCGACCACGCGCGCGTAGTCCGGCGTCTTGGTGCCTTCAATCACGCCCGGAATCTTGAACTGCCGGCGCACTTCCTCGACGATCTGACCGGCCGCGCGGCTGACGGCGCGAATGGACAGAGAGCCGAACAACCACGGCAGCGCGCCGCCCAGCAGCAGGCCGATGAACACGCGCGTGTCCGAAATGCGGATCGAGTCAAGCACGGGCACGCCCAGCTGCTGCTGCACGCGGCCCACGTCGGTGATATACGAGGCAAACAACGACACGGCCGCGATCACCGCCGAAGCAATAGCCACGCCCTTGGTGATCGCCTTGGTCGTATTGCCCACCGCATCGAGGTCGGCCATGATCTGCCGCGCCTTCTTCGTTTCTTCGTCGTCCATGTCGTGCCAGGCCATCTCGCCCACACCGTTGGCGTTGTCCGAGATGGGCCCATAGCTATCCATCGCCACGTTGTTGCCGGTGTGGCTGAGCATGCCGATGCCGATCATGGCGACGGCGTACAGCACGTAATTCGGGCCGTTGGCGCTGTACAACAACAGGCCGAAAATGAAGCTCACCACGATCACGACCAGCGCCCACACGCTCGATTCCATGCCGACGGACAGACCGCTGAGGATGGTGGTGGCCGGGCCGGTGTTGGTCGATTTCACGATTTCCTTGACCGGCGGCCGCTTCGTCGAGGTGAAGTACGACGTGAGCGGATTGAACGCCACGGCCAGCCCCACCCCGACGGTGGTCAGGGCGCCCAACCGCCAGTCGCCGGCATAGGCCAGCGCCAGCACAAAGGCAAAGAAGATGGTGTTCACGCTCGACACCTCGTAAGAGCGGAACATGGCTTCTTCGGCGTCGTGCGCGCGCAAGGCCTTGATGGGGAACTTCTCCCAGATGGGCACGGTAAACGTGCCGAGGATCGAACTGATCACGCCGATGGCGCGGATGATCAACGGATAAACGATCCACTTCAATTGGCCGGTCAGCGCCACCAGCGTCAGGCCCAGGATCAACCCGGACACGATGGTCACTTCGTACGATTCGAAGATGTCGGCGGCCATACCGGCGCAGTCGCCCACGTTGTCGCCCACCAGGTCGGCGATGACCGCCGCGTTGCGCGGGTCATCTTCGGGCACGTCCTGCTCAACCTTGCCCACGAGGTCGGCGCCCACGTCCGCCGCCTTGGTATAGATGCCGCCGCCCACGCGCATGAACAGCGCCAGCAGCGTGCCGCCAAAGCCAAAGCCCAGCAGCGCGTCGGGCGCGGCCTTGCCAAACACGATGAAGATCATCGTGCCGCCAAACAGGCCCAGGCCGTCGGTGAGCATGCCCGTGATGGTGCCCGCGTAATACGCAATCGACAGCGCTTCGTTGAAGCCGCGCCGCGCCGCCGAAGCCGCGCGCACGTTGGCCTGAATGGCCATGCGCATACCCAGCTGACCCACAGTCAGCGAGAACGACGCACCCATGATAAAGGCAATGGTGCGGCCAATCGCCACAATAATCTGGGCGTTGGCTGCGCCGAACTCTTCCAGCGCCTCGCGGCTGGGCGGCACCACATACACGCTGAGGAACATCAACACCGTCAGCACGCCGATCAACGGCAGAATCGTCCGCAGCTGACGATTCAGGTAGCTGTCCGCGCCGATGCGGATGGCGTTCCAGACTTCCTGCATCTTGGCCGTGCCTTTGTCTTTGCTCAGCACTTTGCCGCGCAGCCACCAGGCGTAAGCCAGGCTTAGAAAAGCCGTGACCACGACGAGGATGATGGCGATTTGTTCAAAATCGTCAAGACCATGTCTTGCCAAACCGAGAATATTCACGCTGCCTCCTTGGGGATGTGGGGTCGGGCCTCGGCCCGGGCGAACCGACAAGTCCTGATTTTACTTGAGAGAGCGATCAAGTCAAGGTCAGACTTTCACATTTCACACGCGCGAAATCTTAACAAAATCTGCCCGCCGCCCGCGTGAAGCGGACAAACACCGCCCCCGCCGAGTTACTTGCGCCAGCAGACAAACCTGCCGGGGACGCCGGCGGGCTCAGACTTTACCGTAGCCACGCGATACTGTGCAACACGTCGCCTGAAGCCTGATTCATAGGGAATGCGGCGCGCGCCGATCTGGTAGCGCGCTCGAGTAAGCCTCCATTTGCACACCAACGTTGTAGAATTAAGGCATGATATGCTCGCGGAGTCTGCCTCATGCCAAATTCACAGATTCACGTCAACCACCTCGTCAAGACATACCGGGTCCCTGTGCGCGAGGGCGGGCTGCGCGCCGCCGTGAATAGTTTTGTGCGCCGCCAGTACGACGCCGTCGAAGCCGTGCGCGACATCAGCTTCAGCATCGAGCCGGGGGAGATCGTCGGGTTCATCGGCCCCAACGGCGCGGGCAAGACGACCACGCTGAAGATGCTGGCGGGCCTGCTGCATCCCACTTCGGGTGAAGTGCGCGTGGCTGGGTTCACACCGTGGGAGCGCCGCGCCGATTTTCTGTGCACCATCAGCATGGTGCTGGGCAACAAAAGCCAGTTGATCTGGGACATTCCGCCGCTGGATACCTATCGCGTGCTGGGCGAGATTTATCATCTCACGCCGGCGATCTATCAGCAATCGCTCGATGAGCTGATCGAACTGCTCGACATGCGCGAACTGCTGACCAAGCCGGTGCGCAACCTTTCATTAGGTGAACGCATGAAGTGCGAACTCGTTGCGGGGCTGCTGCATCGCCCGCAGGTGATCTTCCTCGACGAGCCGACGCTGGGATTGGACATCTCGATGCAGAGCCGTCTGCGCCGCTTTGTGCTCGACTACAACAAGCGGCACGGCGCGACCGTGATCCTGACCAGTCACTACATGGCCGACGTGACGGCGCTGTGCCCGCGCGTGATCTTGATCCATCACGGGCAGTTGCTCTACGACGGCGGCCTGACCGATCTCGCCGCGCGGCTCGCGCCGTTCAAGTTGATCCGCGTGGGCTTGAGTGCCGATCGGGTGGTGGCTGATGCCGCGTTACCGATCGGCGTGGAGGTGCTGCAGCGCGAGGACGATCACCTGCAACTGCGCGTACCCCGATCGGCTGCCCCGGCCATCATGGCGCAGCTGCTCAACACCCTGCCCGTGATCGATCTGGTGGTGGAAGATCCGCCGATCGAAGCCGTGATCGATCAGATTTACCAAGAGGGCACAGCCGTGCTCACGGCGGATAATAATCCGCCGCATTCGCCGCTGGACTTTCGTCCAGCGGGAGCGAGTGAGGAGGGGGCGGTATGAACCATCGGGGCGGCTGGGCGCTGATCAAACGATCGTGGGCGTCGTGGTTGCAGTATCGCAGTTTCTTCTTCGTGCTGGCTTTCGGCTGGATGATCCCGCCGTTGATCTATCTCTTCGTGTGGTCGACGGCGTCGGAACCCGCGCCGGTCGCCGGCATGACGCCGCCGCAGTTTGTGGCCTATTACCTGGTGTTGATCCTCGTCAATCAACTGACGTTCGCGCAGACCAACTGGACGGTGGGCGACATCATCCGCATGGGCAGTTTGAACTCGTGGCTGCTGAAGCCGATGTCGCCGCTGTACAACGCGATTGCGAGCGAAGTCGCGGGCAAGGTCGTGATGATGGCCTTCGTCGTGCCGGTCTCGATCGTGTTGGCGATTGTGCTGCGGCCCGAATTGACTGCGACGCCGACGCAGGTCGTGTTGTTCTTCGTCGCGTTGATGGGCGCCTGGCTGCTGCGTTTCTTCTGGGGCTTGTGGCTGGCCTGTCTCGCGTTCTGGGCCACACGCGCCGATGCGCTGCTGGGCCTGCAGGATGCGTTGATTTTCCTGCTGGCGGGCGTCGTCGCGCCGGTGGCGCTGCTGCCCGCTGCGCTGCAATCGGTGGCGCGCGTGCTGCCCTTCTATTACATGGTCGGCTTCCCGGTCGAGGTGTTGACCGGGCAGATCAATTTGTCGGAAGCGGCAATGGGCTTTGTGATTCAGGCCGCGTGGTTGATCGTCGCGGTGCTGCTCTATCGCGTGGTGTGGCGATCGGGTTTGAAGCGGTACTCGGCGATTGGGGGATGAATTGGCAGTGTCATTGCGAGGAGCATTCTGAGCGGAGCCGCGTCCTTTCGCGGTGTAGTCGAAGAATGCGACGAAGCAATCTCCTGGTCGGTTGAGGATGAGATTGCTTCGCTGAGAAGCGCTCGCAATGACGCGCGGGAGAAACATCATGCGCTATCTACGCTTAGTCAAATACTTCATGCTGTCCTCGGCGCAAACCGATCTGGCCTATCGCGCCAACTTTGCGATCGGGTTGTTCAACTCGATCTTGAATCTGATCGTCGGCGTGTTGGGGCTGGTGGTGTTGTTCAGCCAGGTCAAGACGCTGAACGGCTGGACATTCGCCTCGACGCTGGCGCTGCTGGGCGTCTATCTCACCATCAGCGCGCTGCGCGGCTGGTTCATCGGCCCCAGTTTGGAAGTGCTGGCCGGCATCGAAGGCGACGTGTGGAGCGGTCGCTTTGACTTCACGCTCTTGCGCCCCGTCAACACGCAGTTCTTCGTCAGTGTGCGCCAGTGGAGTTGGTTTGCCGTGATCGATCTGGCGCTGGGGCTGGGCGTCATTATCGTGGCAAGCATCCAATCGGGCGGCGCGCAAATCCTCTCGTTCCTCATCGCGGCGGCGGCGAGCGTGGCCGTGTTGTACGCCATCCTGCTGATCTTCACGGCGCTGGTCTTCTGGAGTCCCGGCCTGTTATTCACGTGGGTGTTCGACGCCATCATGCAGCTGGCCCGTTACCCGATCGGCATCTACCCCGGCTGGCTGCAATTCGTGCTGACATGGATCATCCCGGTGGCGATCATGACCACCATTCCCGCCACGGCTTTGACTGGCGACATCCAGCCGATCATCCTGATCGGCGGTGTGACGCTGGCCGCGATCTTGTTCATTGCCGCGTCGGTGTTGTTTCACGTCGGCGTGAAACGGTACAATAGCGCCTCAAGTTGAGGCTCCCATTGCCCACCAAGGTTGTAAACTAGAGATGATCTGCGAAGAGATCGAGGACTCACACAACCGTCGAATTGCTCGTGGCGGATGATACATCGTCCCGTGGATCGCCGGATTGTCATCCGGCGCGAGCGGCTTCGGTATTTTTCTTCGTGATCCTTCGTGAACTTCGTGGACAAAATCTGACAAGAGCGGAGTTCCATGTTCGATACCATCACCATCAAGAATGCGCGGCTGCACAACCTGAAGAACGTCACCCTCAGCATTCCGAAGAATCAACTGGTGGTCTTCACCGGTCTATCGGGTTCGGGCAAATCGACGCTGGCCATCGACACGCTGCACAAGGAAAGCGTGCGGCAGCTCTTCGAGGCGCTGGGCATGGTCGATTACGCCGGCAAGCCCGAGGTCGATCGCATCGAGGGTTTGTCGCCGTCCATCGCCATCGATCAACAGGGCAGTAATCGCAGCCCGCGATCGACGGTGGGCACGGCGACGGAAGTCTTCACCTACCTGCGCGTATTGTTCGCCCGGCTCGGTCATCGCCCCTGCCCCAACTGCGGCGCGGATATTCCGCCTCACCCCCTAACCCCCTCTCCCGAAATCGGACAACAGATTTCGGGAGAGGGGGAGCAGCCACTCCCCTCTTCTGAGAATCGCTTTTTATTCTCAGGAGAGGGGTCGGGGGTGAGGACAATTGATCAAGTGTCCGATGAAGAAGATTCCGGCGAAATGTATCCCTGCCCGCAGTGCGGCACATTGGTCCCCGAGTTCAGCATGGGCCATTTCTCGTTCAACAAACCGGCGGGCGCGTGTCCCACCTGCACCGGCCTCGGCTCGGTGCATTCGCCCAACATCGATCGCATCGTCGATCAATCCAAGACCATCCGCGACGGCGCGATCTGGGGCTGGGAAGAATTTCATTTCAGCCGCTACATTTCTTCATTGGAAGCCGCCGGTCGTCATTACGGTTTCACGTTCGACGCGACGCTGCCGATCAATCAATACGGCGAAGTGCAGCGCGATCTGCTGTTCTATGGCGTGAACGGCGCACAATTCAAGCGCCACTTCCCCAACGTCAAACCGCCCACGACGGTGGCTGGTGGCAACTTCGAGGGCGTGATCACCAATCTCCTGCGCCGCTATGCCAATCAAGAACACGACGAAACCTACCGCGAGAAATTATCCGATTTTGTGAGCGAGCGCGTCTGCCCCGATTGCAATGGCACGCGCCTCAAGCCCGAAAGCCGCGCCGTGACGGTCCTGGGTCAAAACATCATCGCGGTGTCCAAACTGCCGCTGGATGAACTGGCCGCATGGCTCGATCAACTGCGCGCGACGGTCACACCGGAAGAATGGATCGTCACCGAACCGATCGTGCTCGATCTGGAAGCGCGTGTGAAACGATTAGTCGACGTCGGCGTCGGTTATCTCACGCTCGATCGGTCTTCGCCCTCCCTCTCGATCGGAGAAGCGCAGCGATTGCGACTCGCTTCCCTGTTGGGATCAGGCCTGACGGGCGTGTTGTACGTGCTCGACGAACCGACCATAGGGCTGCATCCGCGCGACAATGCCCGGCTGATCAACGTGCTGCGCCAACTGCGCGATCTGGGCAACACCGTGCTGATCATCGAACACGATCTCGACATGCTGCACGCCGCCGATTTCGTCGTCGATGTGGGCCCGGGCGCGGGCCGATCGGGCGGGCGCATCGTCGTCGCCGGATCGCCCGATCGGGTGGCCGCGACCGAAGAATCGATCACGGGGCAATATCTCTCCGGCCGAGCGCGCATCGTCGTCCCGACGGAACGTCGATCGGGCAACGGCCGACATCTCACCATTCGCGGCGCGCGCGCCAACAACCTGAAGAACGTCACGGTCGATGTGCCGCTCGGTAAGTTGGTCGCCGTGACCGGCGTATCGGGATCGGGCAAGTCGTCGTTGATGCTGGACATCCTCGATCGGGCGGCGCGCCAACGCTTCTATAACGCCACTGATCTACCGGGCGAGCACGATGCGATCGAGGGCTGGGACTACCTTGACAAGGTCATCACGATCGATCAAAGCGCCATCGGGCGCAGCACGCGCTCGAACGCGGCCACCTACACCGATGCGTTCACCGGCATCCGCGAGGCGTTCGCGTCGACGCCGGAAGCGAAGGCCCGTCACTTGAGCGCCAGGCATTTTTCGTTCAACGTGCCGGGCGGACGCTGCGAACGCTGCGAGGGCGCGGGCCTGCTGACTGTGGAGATGCACTTCCTGCCCGACGTGCAAGTGCGCTGCCCGACGTGTCACGGTCGGCGCTTCAAGAAAGACGTGCTGGCGGTGAAGTATCGCGGTTACGACATCGCGCAGGTGCTGGACATGACCATCGAGGAAGCGCTGCCGATCTTCGCGGATGTGCCCGCCGCGGCGTCACGTCTGTCGTTGATGGTCGAAGTGGGCCTCGGCTATTTGCAACTGGGTCAACCAGCCACAACCTTATCCGGCGGCGAAGCGCAGCGCGTGAAACTGGCGAAGGAATTGTATCGACGCGCAACGGGGCGCACGCTGTATCTGCTCGACGAGCCGACGACGGGCCTGCACGTGGCCGATGTGGCGCGCTTGCTCACGTTGCTGCAAAAACTAGTGGACGCGGGCAACTCCGTCGTCGTGATCGAGCACAACCTCGACGTGATGAAGTGCGCGGACTGGATCATCGACGTGGGGCCGGAGGGCGGCAAGGCGGGTGGTTATATCGTGGCGCAGGGGACACCGGAGGAAGTGGCGCAAGTGGAAGAGGGGTATACGGGGAGATTCTTGAGGGATGTGTTGGTGAGATAGTGAGATAGTCCGATAGTTGAATAGTCACGTAGTCAGGCAGTCGCGCAAAGATCGGCAAACAGCGGTATTGCCATAGTGCGGTGTAGAAAATGCCAATTTACCTTTGACTCGCTTTCCAAGTCATGCGATACTGATGAATAATGGGGTCGAGCAAATGAAAGAAAAAACCACTCTTCGAAGAATATGGTCACGCGACGAGTTGATTGTCGCATTCAATCTTTACTGTAAAACGCCGTTTGGCAGGATTCATATACACAACCCTGAAATTATTGCTCTTGCCAAAGCGATTGAGCGAACACCATCATCAGTAGCATGGAAGCTTGCCAACTTCGCACGCCTTGACCCTATGCTCCAGCAACGCAATATTAAAGGCGCATCACATGGCAGCAAGCAAGACATTGAAATCTGGGAAGAGTTCAACCAGGACTGGGACAAGCTCGCGTTTGAGAGTGAAAAACTATTGGCGCAAATGACGCACCAATCTATAGAAGATAGCGTTCAAACAGATGATACAGTGCTGCAAATAGGAAGAGAGCGTGAATCGATAGTACGGGTGAGAATCAATCAGAGTTTCTTCCGTAAATCAGTGCTTGCAGCCTACGGATTTCGCTGCTGTATTAGTGGTTTGGCAATTCCGGAATTGCTGAATGCAAGCCACATCATCCCGTGGGCAAATGACACGGCAAATAGAGTCAATCCGCGAAATGGGCTGTGTCTTAATGCACTTTTAGACCGAGCGTTTGATCGTGGATTGATAACAGTTACGCCGGAGTTAAAGGTCAAGGTCTCACCACGCATCAAATCACACTCTCGAAATGATTCTGCCAATGCTTTACTGTGGGTCTATAACAACCGCCCTATTCGGCTGCCAGATCGATTTGTGCCTGAACCAAAATTCCTTGAATATCACAACGACAAAATATTCGTTCATCAATAGGGAACGAGAAAAAGAACTCCCCATATATAGGATCACGCGTTGGCTCACCCATACTGTATTGTCGAAAATGCCATTCCATATTTGATCTCCTATACCCATAACACTTTCACTTCACCCTCAACCTGCTTCAACTCCGGATCACCCGTCACCAGGTCGGCCTTGAATTTCTTGGCGACCGCCGCTGCAAAGCAATCGGCATAGGCGATTTTGCCTTTGACTTTGAAAGCGGCGGCCTGCTGGGTCAGTTCCCAATCGGCGTCGATGAAGTCAATTTTCAGCGTACGGAGTTCGGCGATGATAATGTCGGCCTGTTTGGCCGAGTGCGTGCGAGCGACGGTGTACCAGAGTTCGCCCACGTTGACGACGGACATCATCAGGTCTGCGCCGGAGGCGTGCGCCTCATTGATGATCTTCTCCACCTGATCGGCGGCGGGTTCGTTTTGAAAAAAGGCCAGCATGGCCCAACTGTCCAGGACGCGCGGCTTTTTAGCCATTAGAGTTCCTGCTCCTTCTGGCGGTCTTC
>CAZKBQ010000001.1:95137-244734 GCA_964550855.1 uncultured Anaerolineae bacterium | reverse complement strand
TGGCGCTGGCGGGCGGCGCGGCGCGGTTGGTGCTGCCGGGCCGGGCCGCCACCTTCGGCCCGGCCACGCTGCAATTAGGGGTTATACTGATACTCGGCGGAGCGGCGCTGGGCGCCCGGCTCGCTCGCGCCGGGCGGCAGGTGCTGGTCGCCGGGCTGGTGGCGCTTGATTTGATCGCCGCGCACATGGCGCTGAACCCGGCGCTGCCGCCCGAAGTGTATCACGTGCCCAATCCAACCGCCGAAGCGATTACAGCCGATGGGGCGCGGGGGCGCGTCTTCCT
Organism: uncultured Anaerolineae bacterium; assembly: GCA_964550855.1. Taxonomy (GTDB): domain Bacteria; phylum Chloroflexota; class Anaerolineae; order Fen-1058; family Fen-1058; genus JAGOBP01. The sequence goes on along the minus strand of CAZKBQ010000001.1, from coordinate 244,451 downwards.
GTTCGACGCGGACGAAAACGCGATCAAGTTTGGCAAGTATCTGGCGACCGACCAGAAGTTCGTCGGCTACGGGCCGAATGAGCTGGGCTACTGGTTGAACTTTCGCGCCACGTTCACGCCCAACGCTGCCATGATCGACGGCCTGCCTTCGGCTAACAACTTCGATTCGCTGATCGTAAGCCGTTATCAAAACGTGCTCGATCAGATCAACGCGCTGCCGCTGGCCCAGGCGCTGCCGATCCTGGAGCGCATGAACGTCGCGTACCTCATCTCGCCGCGATCGCTTGAGCTGCCGATCGTGACCCGGACGCCCGACGTGACGATCTACGCTGTTCCGCAGCCGTGGCCGCGGGCGTATGTCGTGTCGGCAGGGGCGAATGTGGCGGATCTGGCGGCAACGGACGCCGTCGATGGTTCGGTTATCGGGTCTTTGACCGATTCCGGCAACGCCGTTACAATACGCGCCGCTTCGCCGCAGGCCGGTTGGCTGGTCTTGAACGACGTGTGGTATCCGGGTTGGGAGGCGACGGTGGATGGCGTGCCGGAGCCGATCGAAATCGCCAACGGAGCGTTCCGGGCGGTGCGACTGCCGGCGGGTGCACACACGATCGAGTTTCGCTATCAATCGACTTCGGTGCAGATTGGCCTGGTTGTGACGCTGGCCGCGGCGGCGATGCTGGCCGTCGGGCTGATCGGCTCAATCGGGCTGGCCTGGCGGCGCAGGCGCAGCGGATAAGCGGATGAGAACGCTCAGGCCGTGGCAGGTGGTGCTGGGGATTGTGCTGGCGTACGTCGGCATCACGCTGGCGCGCTACGATTTTGATCCGCTGAATTTTGCGCTGGTCGGCTCGCGCTATGATCCGGGCGTGCCCGATGGTACTCCCGGTTACGATGGGCAGTTTGCGTATCAGATCGCGATCGATCCCGCGAACGGCTGGCGCAAGATCGATGTCCCTGCCTACCGGTATCAGCGCATCGTGTATCCGCTGGCCGCGCGAGTGCTGGCGTTGGGCCAGGCAGCGCTGGTGCCGTGGATGCTGATCGCGATCAATGTGATCGTTCTGGCGGCGGGCACGTGGTGCACCGAAGAGATTCTGCGGCATTACGGCGCCAATCGCTGGTACGCGCTGGTTTACGCGCTGAATGCGGGCCTGCTGATGGGCGCGCGGCTGGATTTGACGGAGCCGCTGGCCTATGGGCTGGCGCAGGCCGGCGTGCTGCTGGTGCTGCAGGATCGGCGGCGGACGGCGGCGGCGCTGCTGGCGCTGGCGGCGTTGACGAAGGAAACGACGCTGTTGTTGGCGGCGGGCGCGCTGTTGGCCTACGCGGCGCGGCGCGAGTGGCGTGACGTGTTTGAAACGGGTATCATCGTCGGCGGGCCGTTTGCGGCCTGGCAGCTGATCTTGCTGGGGTGGTTCGGACAGCCGGGCGTTGGTTCGGGCGGGGCGCTGGCGACGCCGTTTGAGATCTTGCCGCTGCGCGGGCTGTGGTCGCTGGCTATGTTGGACCTGCGCGTGTTTGCGCTGCTGGCGGCGGTGGCGATACCGATGGCCGTGCTGCCGGCGCTGATCGGGCTGTGGCAGGTGTTCAAGGATGCGCGGCGGCGCGTCTTTGATCTGCCGATGGGGCTGCTGGCCTTTAACGCGGCGGTGATCCTGGTGACGCCGCAATCGACGTTTCGCGAGCCGCTGGCGCTGGCGCGCTTTGTGGCAGGCTTGATCGCGGCGACGTTGACGTACGCGGCGGCGCGGCGATCACAGCGCGGGCTGCGATACGCGCAGCTGTGGATGTTTACGTTGGGACTGGCGCTGAATGAGAGCCAACTGCCGATCTAGTTGACGGGTTGGCTGTTTGGTCGGGCCGGTGGCTGTGCGGGGAGACGCCTTGAAAAACGGGAAGCGAACATGAAGCCAGTGGTGGTCGTGCCGACGTATAACGAGCGGGATAACATCGATATTTTGATCGAAGAGCTGCTGGCGCTACCGTCGAACGTCAGCGTGATCAACGTGGACGACGGCTCGCCGGACGGCACGGGCGAGGCGGCGGACGCCTGGGCGGCGAAGACCGATCGGGTGCAGGTGATCCATCGGGCGGGCAAGCTGGGCCTGGGCACCGCTTACATCGCCGGGTTCAAGCGCGCGCTGGCGCAGGATTTCGATCGCATCCTGACGATGGACGCGGACTTCTCGCACCATCCGCGTTATATTCCGGCGATGCTGGACATGAGCCTGGAACGCGACATGGTGATCGGCTCGCGTTATGTGCCGGCGGGCGGCACGTTGAACTGCACCTGGAAGCGGCGGTTGTTGAGCGAGGGCGCGAATTCGTTTGCCAAGATCATGCTGGGCCTGCAGGCCAAGGATTGCACGGCGGGCTTCCGCTGTTACCGGCGCGAAGTGCTGGAAGCGATCGATCTGGATGCGATCTTTTCGAACGGGTATTCGTTTTTGATCGAGATGATTTTCTACGTGCAGCGGCGCGGCTTTCACATCGGCGAAGTGCCGATCATCTTTGAGGACCGGCGGCGCGGCACGTCCAAAATTTCGCGCAGCGAGGTGTGGCGCGCGCTGCAGACGGTGGGCCGCCTGAGCGGGCGGCGGCTGCGCGAGAAGCTGGCCCGGTGATGGAATTTGTCACGTGCAATTTGTGCGGCGGCCAAAAGACACGGCTGCGCTATCCCAGCACGGTGGCCGATGATGTGCTGCCGGGCAATGTGGAGGCGTTTCGCTGCACCAGCCCGGGTTACGGGCGGCATCACACCATCGTGCAGTGTGAGACCTGCGGGCTGGTGTACACCAATCCACGATTGGACGGATCGCAGATTCTGGATTCGTACGTGGCGGTGGAAGACCCGCTGTATCTGGAGGAGCGCGACGGGCGGGTGCTGACGTTTGAGCGTCACCTGCGGCCGCTGGAACAGCTGCACGCGCCGCCGGGCAAGCTGGTGGATGTGGGCGCGTACACGGGCGTGTTTGTGGAGATCGCGGCGCAGCACGGCTGGGAGGCCATCGGCGTGGAGCCGAGCCGCTGGGCGGTGGAGCAGGCGCGGGCGCAGGGCCTGCATATGATCGAGGGCACCCTGGCGACATCGGGGCTGGCCGATGCGTCGATCGATGTGGTGACGATGTGGGATGTGATCGAGCATCTGACCGATCCGCTGGCGGAGGTGCGGCAGGCGCATCGCCTGTTGAAGCCGGGCGGGCTGCTGGTGGTGCACACGATGGACATCGACAGCGCGTTTGCGCGGCTGATGGGCGGGCGCTGGCCGTGGCTGATGGAGATGCACGTGTATTACTTTTCGCGGCGCACGCTGGCGGCGCTGCTGACCAAGGCTGAATTTGCCGTGGCGCGGGTGGAACCGCAGGGGCGGTACCTGCGGCTGGGATATTTTGCCACGCGCATCGGCGGCTTTAGCCCGGCGCTGGGCCGGCTGTTGGGCGGGCTATTTGGCGCCCTGCGCCTGCGGCAGACGCCCATCCCGTTGAATTTTGGCGACCTGGTGACGGCTTACGCGATTAAGAAGTAAAGACCGGGTTTTGAGCCAATTGGTGACGAGCCAGCCATGCGCACTGCCGCGCCGTTGTATACGTGGTTCTTCGTCGGCCTGCTGACGAGCCTGCTGTTGACCGCCGGCGGTCGGCTGGCGCCGATGGACGACGAGACGACGTATGAGATGACGGCGAACTTCGTGGAGTATGGCCGGCTGACCATCGACCGCGGCGCGTTTGAGCCGGCCCTCCAGACGTCGCCCGGCTTTCTGCCGCGCACCACGATGTGGGCGTCGCCCGCGACCTGGGCGGTGCCGGGCCGCGATGGACAGCTGTATCCGCAGTACGCGCCGGGCCTGGCGCTGGCTGTGCTGCCGCTGTATCTGATCGGGCGGCTTATCGGGGGCGCACCCTCCATCGGGGCGGTGCTGATCACGCGCCTGACCACTGCGTTGTTCAATCCCATCGTCATCGCCCTCACCGCGTATCTCATCGCCCGGCTGGCCCGACGCCTGGGTTTGTCCGTCCGCTGGAGTTTGCTGCTGGGCGCGGCGTACGCGACGGGCAGTCTGGCGTGGGCCTATACGGGCACGCTGTACAGCGAGCCGTTTCTGGCCCTGCTGCTGGTGCTGGCCGTGTACGCGCTGGTCGGCGCGAAGACCGATCGGGCGGACGCCGACCGCCAATTGTTGATCGCAGGCGCGGCCTTAGGGTTTATGCTGATTACGCGCGAGCGGTCGGCCATCTGGCTGCCGGCGTTTCTGCTGTACGCGCTGCCGATTAACCGGCGCCGCTGGCGCGGCTGGCTGTGGCTGCTGGCGCCGCTGATCGCCGCGGGCGTGCTGCTCGGGCTGATCAACTGGTCGCGGTACGGCTCGCCGCTGACGTTCGGCTACTCGTCGCTGCAGAATTATACGTTTGAAGCGCCGCTGTGGCTGGGCCTGTACGGTCTGCTGATCAGCCCCGGCAAGGGACTGCTGCTGTACGCGCCGATCGTCGGGGCCGGTATCGCGGGGCTGCTGTCGATGTGGCGGCGGCAGCGGGCTGAGGGGCTGTTGTTTACGCTGATCAGCGTGACGCAGATCGGCTTCTTCGCGATGTTCGAGTATTGGACGGGCGGCTGGAACTGGGGGCCGCGCTACCTGCTGCCGATTGTGCCGCTGCTGATCCTGGCGGCCGGTCTATGGGTTCACGCCAACCCGACCGGCTGGCGGCGCGCCAGCGTGGTGGCGCTGATCGGCGCGGGGCTGGTGTTGAATCTGCCGGCCGCGCTGGTGGATCATTCGCGCTATCTGGTGGCGCTCGGCGAGAGCGATCCTGATCACTATCTGAGGCGTGCCATCGTCAACATGCCGGATTCGCCGCTGGTGCAGCAGTGGCCGACGGTGTTTGACGTGGCGAGCTTGTACGCGCGCGACGAGACGTGGCAGGCGGCGCGGCAGGCGGCGATTGGCCTGGTGCACGCTTATCAGGGCGGCCCTCAAGTGGCGGCCATCAGCGCGCACTTGCTGAGCATCGACGACTTCTTCCGGCTGAACGTCCCGGATTTTTGGTTTGTCCACTTGTGGCTGCTGGGCTTTCCGCCGCTGCCGGTGCTGGTCATGGTGCTGATACTGCTCGGGCTGGTGGTCGTCTCGGGCTGGCAGCTGTGGCGCGGGCTGAGGGTGAGCGCATGAACGCGGCGCATCTCCGCCGGTTGACGGGTGTGGCCGCGCCGATCGTGCTTGCCGCTGTTGCGGTGCTATACAAATTCGGACTGGTGGCCGCCAATGCCGTGCCCTTCAACGGCGACGAAGCGGTGGTGGCGTTGATGGCGCGCCACATCCTGCAGGGCGAACGGCCGACGTTCTTTTACGGACAAGCCTATCTGGGCGCGACCGATGCCTGGCTGGTGGCGCTCTCGTTTTCGATCTTCGGCGAAAACGTCGCTGCGATCCGCGTCGTGCAGGCTGGTCTGTTTGCGGCGTTTCTGCTGACGAGTTATCTCGTCTTACGGCGGGTGGGCCTGACGGAGTGGGGGGCGCGGGCGGGGCTGCTGTGGCTGGCGCTGCCGCCGACGATGTTGACGCTGTACACCACGGCCACGCTGGGCGGCTATGGCGAGACGCTGGTGCTGGGCAATGTGGTCATTCTGATGGTGGGTGAGAAGGGGTTGGTGGACAGCGGCCGGCGCGGGTTGATACTGGGGATCGTGGCGGGCTTTGGCTTTTATACATTTCCCCTTATTCTGATTTACCTGATCCCGATTGGCCTGTGGCTGCTCTGGCGGCAGCGCGGGCGGGCGTGGCGCGGCCATCTCATTGCCGTCGTCGGCTTCATCATCGGCAGCGCGCCGTGGTGGTGGGCGCTGCTGCAATCGGGCGGGCGCGAACTGGCCGAGCTGGCCGGGGCGGGCGTGGCCGGGACGCTGCCGGGCGCGACGTATCTGGCGACGCTGCCCGTGCGGCTGATCAACTTCTTCCTCTTCGGTTCGTCGGCGTGGTGGGGGCTGCGCTATCCGTGGAGCGCGGAATGGGTGCTGCCGGTCGTGGGGCTGGCGGCGCTGGCGCTTTATCTGGGCGCGCTGGTCTATGCCGCGCGGCGCTCGGGGAGCGGCCGGGTGATCTGGTGGGGCATGATCGGCGTGCTGCTGATCACGTTTCTGATTACACCGTTTGGCGGGGATCCGTCGGGGCGGTATTTTCTGCCGCTGTATCTGCCACTGAGCGTATTCGTCGCCATGCTGCTGCAGGCCATTCGCAACGCCCGGCGGACTTTTGCCGTCTTGCTACTGGCCGTGCTGATTGGCTACAATGTGGCCGGTACGCTGATCGCGGCCGGGACGCAGCCGCCGGGTATCACCACGCAGTTTGACCCGGTGACGTGGATCGATCACACGCGCGATCAGGAACTGATCGACTTTCTGCTGGCGCAGGGCGAGACGCGCGGTTATACCAACTACTGGGTGCAGACCCCGATCGCGTTTCTGTCCCAGGAGCAGATCATCTCGGCGGCGGCGCTGCCGTATCACCTTGATTTCGGTTACACGCGGCGCGACGATCGCTATCCGCCGTACACCCGGGCGGTGGTCGAAGCCGATCGGGCGTTTTACATCACGACGAATCATCCCGCGTTGGATGAGCGGATCCGATCGGGCCTGAGACGGTTGGGCGTTGGGTTCAAAGAGCGCACCATCGGGAATTATCAGGTGTTTTACGCGTTGTCGCAGAAGGTGACGCCGGCGGAGCTGGGAGTGTATGACACGCCGACCGGATGACCGTCGCCGTTGACCGATGAACTGACCAATCAACCAATCAACGAATTCCATGTCCTGGCTCAAGACTTATCCCACACTGCTCAAAGCTTACTGGGCGCGCGCCATCGAATATCGCGGGCAGATCATCATCTGGATTTTGTCCAGCGTGCTGCCGCTGGTGATGATGATGGTGTGGATCAGCGTGTCGGACACCACCGGGCCGATCGCGGGTTACAACTCCACCGGCTTCATCAGCTATTACCTCATGGTCACGCTCTTTCGGCGGTTGACGGGCGTGTGGATCATCTGGGACATGGATCATGACATCCGGCAGGGCACGCTGTCGCCGCAGCTGCTTAAGCCGCTGAATCCCATCCATCACCTGTTCACGCGCGTCGTCGCCAGCAAGCCGCTGCAGGCGATCCTGGTCGGCCCGCCGATTCTCATCGCCAGCGTGCTGCTGGGCGCGCAGTACGATCTGTCGCTGCCGACGCTGGCGTTTGCGCTGGCGGCGACGGCGGGCGGCCTGCTGATCGAGTTCTTTGCGCAGGCGCTCATTGGCACGACCGCGTTCTGGATCACGCAGGCGGTGGCGCTGGCCGAAGCGTGGTTCTGGATCCGCGCCATGTTGTCGGGCTGGATCGTCCCCATCGATGTGTTCCCGGCCTGGCTGCACGGCCCGCTGCAGTGGCTGCCCTTCCGCTATTGCCTGAGTTTTCCGATCGAGATTATGCTGGGCCGCCTTACGCTTGATCAGATCGCCTTCGGTCTGATCGTGCAGTATGCGTGGGTGATCAGCCTGATCGCGGCGTTTCAATGGACGTGGCGGCGCGGCTTGAGGCTGTACGGGGCGGTGGGGGCATGAGACGTTATCTCAAAGTGCTGGCGGCCTTCTACAAAGCGGCGATCCTCACCGATCTGGAGTATCGCGCCAACTTCGTCACGCACGTGCTGCTGAGCCTGGTGGGCGGCGTGGCCACCATCGCCACGGTGGGCATCTTCTTTCTGCACACCGATCGGCTGGGGCGCGATCAATCGTGGTCGTTTTACGAGGCGCTGATCGTCATCGGGCTGTTTCAGTTATTCATTGGCCTGGTCGATACCTTTATCACCCCCAACGTGCAGGATTTTACCGAGCACATCCGGCTGGGCACCATGGACTTCATCCTGACCAAGCCGCTGAATTCACAGTTTCACGCCTCGCTGCGGCGCGTCAACATCTGGCGCGGCGTCGATGTGCTGATCGGCGCGGGCGTCATCGCTTACGCGCTGGGGCGGCTGCCTGCCCCGCCGCCCGATCGGTTCCTGCTGTTTCTGGGGCTGGGTGTGTGCGCGGCGATTATGCTGTATTCGCTGGTGATGCTGCTCATCACGTCGGCGTTCTGGTTTGTGCAGCTGGAGAACGTGATGGAGCTGCTGTTTACGTTTTACGAGGCGGGGCGCTTTCCGGTGACGATCTTTCCGGCGTGGCTGCGGCTGGTGCTGACCTTTGTGGTGCCCATCGCTTTCATCACCACCATCCCGGCCGAAGTGCTGCTGGGCCGGCGCACCGCCGAGATCGTGCTGGCTTCGGCCGCCATCGCCGCGCTCCTGTTCGCGGCCTGCGCGCTGTACTGGCGCTTTGCGGTGCGGCACTACAGCAGCGCCAGTTCGTGATGACATTACAGCGACCGGGGGTGGGCCGCTCGGGCGCCACTCCCCGGTCGAGACTGCCGCAGGCTTTAGTGGTTCTACTTAGCCTACTTCGGGAATTGGAATTGCGCAGTTCGTTCTGAGCCGACCCCTTCGCCCAGATCAAGCTTCAGCGTCTTGCACGAATTCGCGTACGTCTTGGGCGTCTTCCAGTTATACTGGTAGTAGCCGTTGCCCTGGTTCAGCAGGCCCGAATTGCTCGTCGCGTACTCTTGCACCTGATCGGTGGTCGCGCCCAGCGGGCAGGCGAAGCCGACCACTGTCACGTTCACGTTCGACAGGTTGGTGATCGGGTTGCCGTTGGCGTCGGTGATCCGCCACTTGAGCGGGATGGCCTGGCCCGAATTGGCCGAGTTGAGCGTGGGCAGGTTGTCAACCGGCTGGAAGAAACCGGTGAACTGGTAGGTGACGTTGAACGTCTGCGAGACCGACGGCGCCGGATAGTAAGGAATTGGCGCGCCCGGCGCGATGCTGTAGGTGTCCAGCCCTTCTTGCGACGCGGTGACGGTGCACGTGCCGACGCCGTTGAGGTGCACCAGCCCGTTTACGATGGAGCAGCTGCCGCTGGCGGTGTAGCTGACGGGCCGACCTGAACTGGCAGTGGCGCCCGGATCAAAGTCCGGCGAGCCGATGATCTTGTTGCCCATTGCCGGGAACGTGATCGTCTGGTAGAGCGAAGGCTCGAGGTTGTACGCGGCCAGCGCGTCGATGCGTCCCCAGCCAAAGTGATTGTTGGGAATGCTGCCGATGCCGCCACAGCCGGTGCTGTTGTTCGGGACGGTGACGGCCGGATTCGCGCTCCGCGTCAAGAGATACTTGGTGCGTTCGGTGTCGCGCACCAGGTTGGGGCGGGCCGACCACAACAGGGCGACGGTGCCGACGACGTGCGGGCCGGCCATCGACGTGCCGCTGGAGTTGCCGTAGGAGGTATCGCTGGTCCGGGTTGAAGAGCGGACGGTTACGCCCGGTGCGGAGATGTCCGGCTTCATCCGCCCGGAGCCGTCAACGGTGACCCAGCCGCGGCTGCTGAAGCTGGCCAGGGCGTTGGTGCTGCCGCTGATCGCACCCACGGAGAAAGCCACATCGTAGATGGCCGGCGGATCTTGAACGGTATTGCAGGCCGAGCCGTCGTTGCCGGCCGAGACCACCACGAAGATGCCGGCGGCCTGCGTGTTCTCGACGATGGTCTTGAGCGTGTTGGCGGCGCACAGTTCGCTGGGCGGGCAGCCCCAGCTGTTGTTCATCACGTGCGGCCGTTTGGTCGGGTCGGGGTTCTGGCCGTTGAGGTCAGTGGGGGCGATGAAGAACTGGAAGCATTCGGCGTAGGTCGAAGGCCGCCCGTTGCCCGAATCCATGTTGCGGCAGCCGATCCACTTGGCGCCGGGGGCCACGCCCACCTGATTGGGCGCAGCGGCTGTGCCGGCGCCGCCGTCGCCGACGATGGTGCCGGTGGTGTGCGTGCCGTGGCCGTTGTCATCGCACGGGACGGTCAGGTTGCGTCCGCACGGGTTGACGGCGGGCGAGCCGGTGCCGCCGTCCCCGCCCAGTTGAAAGTGAATGGCATCCCACCAGTTGTAGTTGTGATCAGAAGCGGCGATGCTGCCGCCCCAACCACGGTATTTTTCACGAATGGCGGTGTGCGTCCAGCGCATGCCGGTGTCCTGGTTGGCGACCACAATGCCTTCGCCGGTAAAGCCCAGATTCCAGATCGTGGGGGCCTGGACGTTATTGACACCGGGAGTCGTGAAGTTCACTTCGTCCGTCGCGTCAGATGAGTCTTCGTCAACGGGCGTGTCTTGCTCTTGAATCCAGTCGGTGGTCTCGTTCGACTCGATCACTTTGACATCCGGTCGCGCGGCCAGCGCCTCGACCAGCGAGCGATCGCCTTCGGCGACGATCATGTTGGCAACCCAGAAGGATGTGTAAGGGACATCGGCGCCGTCGAGCAGATTGCGAACCGGCGCCTGGGTCGTCTCGGCGTGCTGCTTCAGCGTGTTGTAGACATACCAGCCGCGGGCATCCGGATCTGTCATGGCATGCGCGGCGCTGACATCGGCCTGATCGTTCATGAAGACGATGAACGAGGTCGAGGCGCCGTTGGCGGTGTCTTGCAGCACGTTGTTGCTGATCTTGCCGGTGAAGTTGGCGAATTGATCGCGCACGGGGGCGGCTGTCACGGACGCGGCGCTGATGGATGCGGCGACGAGCGCCAATATCAACAGCCCGGTGAGCAGCTGCCAGGCCCGAAGCCGGCGCGGGTTTCGCTTTTGAGGGCCGGTGGTGCGATCGGATGTAACCAACAGATTCATCGTTCCTCCCTTGGGGTAAATGCGTGGATGTGGTGGTACCGATCCCGGCTGGACATCAGGCATAAGGGGCATGGCCGGGAGACTGCTGACACGACAAAGCGCAGTGAGTGGATTGGCGGCTGGGCAGCCTCCTTTCTGGCCGAGGGCGCTCGATCGGCTCCCCGTCTCTCAGTTCGAGCGCGCTGGCTTCATCGATAGACTGAGGATATGATCAGGCAGCGTCGGGCCGGGTCAGACCGTCGCACGATGAATGACTGAACACAATTGTCGGCCAATCGGGGATGAGATCGATTATAGAGGGAATTCGATAGGAATGCAAGAGTCAAACGCAAATTCAGCGCAGCAAATGGGCAACAGCTCAATGGATGCGCCCAGGCGGCGTCAGATCCTTCGCGCCTGCGGCGTGTCATTCCAAACGCAGTGAGGAATCTCGTGCTCAGGCCGGAAGTGTGCCCGGCGGCGCAGAGATTCCCCGTCGCAAAAAGATGCTCCTCGGAGCAACTGTGAATGACACGCGACAGACGAAAGATTCATGTCAACTCGCGGCGCGTTCCCTCAGCGCCTCGATGATCCTCCAATCCGTCTTGGCAAACGCAAAACGATCCAGTTCGCTCAATCGCACCCACTTGAAATCGGCCACGCCCAGCTTACGCGGCTCGCCCGACAGGACAGTACACTCGAAGGCGTGCAGCGTGATCTTGAAGTGTGTGTAGGCGTGATCGATGGCCGCCACGAAGTCGCCGACCTTGACGCGAAGGCCCAGCTCCTCTTTGATCTCACGGCGCAGACACTGCAGCAGGCTTTCGCCCGCCTCGACCTTGCCGCCGGGAAATTCCCACAATCCGCCCAGCCGCCCGCCCAGCGGCCGCTGCGCGATGAGCAGACGACCATTGCGGCGTATGACGGCGGCGGTGACGTCGTAGTGAGGCAGGGGCAGGCGCTTCGTTTTGACCGGCAGTTGAGCTTGCAAGCCCAGCCGTTTCGCTTCGCACTGCGCGGCGATGGGGCACACCTCGCAGCGCGGATTGCGCGGCGTGCAGAGCGTAGCGCCCAATTCCATCAGCGCCTCGTTGTGTTCGCCGAATGAGGTGGCCTTTGCACCGGCGAGCAAGTCTTCCGCCAACTGCCACAGCGCTTCGCGGACTCGGGCGTCCTTTGGATCGCGCCGAATGGCGAAGAGACGGCACAGCACGCGAATCACATTGCCGTCCAAGACGGGTGCGCGCGCGCCGAAGGCCAGGCTGGCGATGGCGCCCGCCGTGTAGCGGCCGACACCGGGCAGTGCCATCAATCCCTCAACCGTGCGGGGCCATTCGCCGTGAAGGTCATTCACGATCACCCGCGCGGCTGTGTGCAGGTTGCGGGCGCGCGCATAATAGCCCAGTCCCTCCCACCGCTTCAGCACGTCATCCACGGGCGCGGCTGCCAGATCGGTCAGCGTGGGAAACCGATCGAGAAAGCGGTTGAAGTACGGGATCACCGTGTCCACCTGCGTTTGCTGCAGCATCATCTCGCTCAGCCAGACGCGATACGGCGATCGTTCGCGCCGCCACGGCAGATCGCGCGCGTGGCTTCGAAACCACTTCACGAGGTGCCGATTGATGAGCGCCGATTGTTGCCGGCTGACTTGACCGTGCCGTCTCTCCATCTCGCATCTCTCCAACTCGCTATTCACCGTTCCGCTGTCGAAGTGTTATACTACAGATCAGGAATCTTCGGGAGGGCGGAATGGAGATCGAAGCGAAGTTCGCCGTGCCGGACGAGGCCACGCTCAACCGGCTGGCCCAGGCTGATCAACTGGCGAATTACGCGCTGGGCGCGGCCGTGACCCGGCGCATGTACGATGTGTTTCTGGATACGCCCGATCGCAAAGTGATCCGATCGGGCTATGTCTGCCGCCAGCGCGATTTCGGCGATCGCGTCGAGATGACGTTGAAGAGCGGGCATGTCGTCGAAGGCGCGGTGCACACCCGCCGCGAATTGATGCTCGATCTGCCGCGCGCCCTCCCGGTGCGTGACTGGCCCGCCGGTGAATTCCGATCGATCGTGCTGGCCCTCATCGGCGATGACGATTTGCAGCCACTGTTCGATCAGCATCAGGTGCGCGTGGTGCGGCCGGTGTCCAACGCCGATCGCATCGTGGCCGAATTCAGCGCTGATCGCGTGGAACTGGCGCACGACGATCGGCGGCGTCTGTACTTTGAAGTCGAAGTCGAATTGAAGGACGCCGGCACCCTAGCCGATCTCGATCAGATCGCGGCGTGCCTGCAAAGCGAGTGGGGACTGCAGCCCGAAGCGCGATCCAAATTCGAGCGGGCATTGGAGTTTTCGTCGGAGACCGATCCGGACTGACTGCCCGGCGCGCGGCGGCTCGCGCCGATCTTTTCGGCGTTCCTGTGTGTGCGGTGTAGCTCACTCGGCCCGCTCAGCTGGCGCGTTGATGTCGGCGCGATTCTCTGGCCGGGTGATCGCCTGTCGCAGCTGCGTCCAGACCTCGTCAGCCTGTGTGCGCTCCCAGAATTTCACGAAGTCCCGATATGTCTGGTCGCGTTGCCGCTCCCGATCGGCGCGCAGCGCGGCCAGCCCCGGATACAGCCGCGGCATCGAGGCGGCCGTGCCAAAGTAGTCCAGCGTGCGCGCGTACTCTTCGGTCGTAAACTGCGGCACGAAGTCGATCCACACGTCGCAGTCGTGCAGCGTGCCCAGCAGCTCCTGGAACTCCTTCACCGTCTTGATCGGCTTCTTCAACCCGTCGGCGTACAACTCCGCGAAAATCTCCAGCGTATAGCGCAGATGCTTGGCGGCGATGCGCATGGCGTGCAGCTCGGCCTTGTGCTCCGGCTTGTACACAAACACATCGTAGGCCAGAAACTCCTCCAGCCGTCGCGTGACGGCCTCGGCCGCGCCCGCGTACACGCCCGGCGAGCGCGCGTCGATCTGATCAAGCCGGGCCTGCACCACCCGCAGGCGCAGCGCCTCGTTCATCTCGTCGATGAGGCGGCCGGCCTCCAGCCGATCGAGCGCCTTGACGACCTCGGCCTGCTGGCGCTGGCGCTGCTGATGCAGGCGCAGCAACAGCCGGTTGACGCCCGGCAGCAGCGCTTCATCAGTAAGACTACTTAGAAATCCCGCCAGCCACTCAAACTGCACGTCGGTGTCGCGGGCCGCGCCCAGCGCCCGGGTGATGCGGCGGATTTCCTTTTGCCAGCGGCGCGCCTCGCGCTCCGGCAGGCAGTCCGCAAACAGCGCCAGAGCCGCGCGCAGCCGCCGCGTGGCCACGCGCATCTGGTGCACCGCCTCGATGTCCTCGGCGGCGCGCACGCCCGCGCTGTGCTGCGCCACCACCGGCGCGCGCTGCCGCAGCGCCTCCAGCCCGAACAGGCAATAACCGCGATCCGGTTCTTCCGTCATGCGGCCATTATCGCACCAAACCGGCGATTGGTCACCTGCTATAATCGCGCCATGTTGGCACGTGTGCTGCTCGGCCTGCTGCTCAGCGGTCTCATCGGCTTCGTCGGTTACCGGCGCGGCGTGCTCACGCGTTCCGGCTGGGCGGGCGCGGTGCTCACCGGCACACTGGTCTTCGGCTTCGGCGGACTGGACGCCGGCCTGCTGCTCATCGCGTTTTTCGTTTCGGCGTCGCTGCTCACGCGCTATCAGGCGGCGCGCAAGCAGGCGGTGGCTGATGTCTTTGCAAAGACCGGGCAGCGCGATTTGGGACAGGCGCTAGCGAATGGTCTGATCGCTTCGCTGGGCGCGGTTCTTTACGGCTTCACCGCCAACCCGATCGGTTATGCCGCGCTCGTCGGCTCGCTGGCCGCTGCCAACGCCGATACGTGGGCCACGGAGCTGGGCGTGCTGGCCCGGAAGCCGCCGCGCCTCATCACCACCGGCCGCCGCGTGCCGGCCGGGACGTCGGGCGGCATCACACCGATCGGGCTGCTGGCCGCACTGGGCGGGGCGGGCGTCATTGGTCTGTTCGCCGCGCTGTTTCGATCGGACGCCAGGTGGATCACGGTCGCGTTGATCGCCGGCCTGATCGGATCACTGGTCGATAGTCTGCTCGGCGCAACGCTGCAGGGTATCTATTATTCCGAGCGGCGCGGCCGCGAAACCGAGCGCGCCGCCGAATCTGATGGCACGCCCAATCGGCTGGTGCGCGGCCGACGGTGGATCGACAACGACGTAGTGAACTTCGCCGCCACGTTGATCGGCGGCGTCATCGGAGCATGGTTGACATGAAGCGGGCTCTGGCGCTGGTGGGCATCCTCTGGTGGCTGGCGGCGTGCAATCGGCCGGATCCGGCGAGTCTGCTGCCGGCGGCCACGCCCGTGCCGGTGGTGACGCCGCCGGCGGTCGATCATTTTGATTTTCCGCTGGACCCCGCCAGGTTCGGGCCATACGTGCAGGGCGTCACCGGCCCGCTGGACGTGGACACGCGGTACGGTGTGCAGAACAATGGGCTGGGCCGCGCGGGCAAATGCTTTGTCGATCGGGATGGCAGACAGGTTCCGTTCAATCTGCTGTTTCACGCGGGTGAAGACTGGTTTGCGTTCGACGCGCATGGGCAGGTGGAGGCGGGTGCGGCGCGCGGTCGGCCGGTGCGCGCCGTGGCAAATGGCGTCGTCGATTACACGCAGGACATCGGCGCGCAGGGCCGCATCGTGGTGGTTCAGCATCGGCTGGCGGACGGTTCGCGCCTGTGGTCGGCGTACTGGCATGTGGACGAATTGACGGTGGGGCGCGGCGAGATCGTGCAGCGCGGCGAAGTGATCGGCGTCATCGCTGATCAGGGCTCCAATTCGCACCTGCACTGGGAGATCCGCACGTGGGGCGACGGCTCCAACCTGTTCCTGCCGACGACGGCGGGCGGACGCGGCACGTGCAACGGTCGCGTGCCGGCGCTGGGTTACACCTGGGACGACATTCCCGCGCGGGCTGTGCCTGAGGCGTGGGGTTACCTCGACCCCGTCAAGTTCATCAACGCTCATCGGTGAGCGGCGCGCTGCAGGGCCGCTAGTTGATCGAACACGACCCATCGCCCGATCTTAAGGCATTGTTCACGGTATCGATGTGCCCATCTCCAATCGAGCACATTCTATCCCCGAAGTTGATACTCGAATGACTCAACCGTTCCTCGCCGTGCCGCCAGCGTAACGCACGCCATGCTATTGACTCGCACGCATGACCGATGTATACTGAGTGCGTCCCCAAAACGTTTTGGAAAAGGCAATGTCTGTCACAATCCGCGATGTCGCCAGGCGGCTCAACCTGTCGATTACAACCGTTTCTCGCGCGCTCGACGGCTACGACGATGTGGCGGACGAGACGCGCGAGCGGGTCGTCCGCGTTGCCCGTGAGATGGGCTATGTGCCCAGCCGGGCGGCCCGTGAGCTGCGGCGCAAGCGGGCAGAGGCCATCGGCTACATCATTCCGGCGACCGCCCCGCGTTTTTCCGATCCGTTTTTCTCTGAGTTTATCGCCGGACTGGGCGATGAAATGGCCCTGCATCACTTTGACCTGCTGGTGTCCACCGCGCCGCCGGGCAGCGCGGAAGAGCAGGCGCTCTACCAACGTTGGGTGCAAAGCCGTCGCGTTGATGGTCTGGTGCTCAGCCGGATGCGTCTCCAGGATTGGCGTGTTGAATACTTGCACCATGCCGGCTTCCCTTTTGTGGCGCTCGGACGCAGCCAGACGCCGGTGGACTACCCCTTCATCGAAATGGACAGTCGGGCTGGATTCGCCGTACTGGTCCGGCATCTGGTCGAACGCGGGTATCGGCGCATCGGCTACATCGGCGCGTCGCCCGATCTGAACCTGCAGGCCGAGCGTTTGGCTGGCTATCAAGATGGGCTGACCGCTGCCGGCCTCCTGTTCGATGAAGCGCTGACTGCCCAGGGCGATCTGACTCGCGCGGGCGGTTATCGCGCCGCCCAACAGCTGCTGAGCCTGCCGGATCCGCCGACCGCCATCATCGGCGTCAATGACCTGACCGCCATCGGCGCCATGCGCGCCGCGCGTGAACGTGGCCTGGTGGTCGGGCGTGACGTGGCGATTGCCGGTTACGATGGCATCGAAGACGCCGAGCACACTGATCCGCCGCTGACCACGCTTAACCAGCCGGTTTACGATCTGGCCCGGCGACTGGTGCGGATGCTGCTGGCGCAGCTCGACGGCCGAACACTATCAGAACAGCGCGTGCTGCTTCAGCCGGAGCTGCTGGTGCGCGAATCGACCGGCCGGGCCTCGTTCGCGCCGCCGTAGCCGTCGGGCTGCGCGCACCGCACACATGACCTGAAAGGAGGTAGCACGCACACAGTCCCATTGTGGGGTTGAAGGCCGTCAGCGTTTTCCGGCGATGTCAAAAACAAGTTAACTGAGGAGGAGGAACAATGAAACGCCGAACACTGTGGATGAGCGTGTTGGCTTTCGTTCTGATTGCGGGTGCGTTGTTGGGCGCCTGCCAGCCGCAGACCATCGAAGTCACCAAGGAAGTGCCGGTGCCGGTCACTGTCGAGGTCCCGAAGGAAGTTGAGCGCATTGTGGAAGTGACGCCCACCCCGGTTAGCTATGGTTCACTCGTCTGGCTGTCCACGCAGCTGCGGCCGGTCGGCGAAGCCGAGCGCGTGCGCGGCGTGATCCTGGAAGGCTTCCCCGGTGCGGTGGATTTTGTGCCCGACGATGAAGGCCCGTTCCACGATCGCATTTCCGCCGAAGTGCAGGCGGGGCAGGGCACCGTGAGCGTGCTGGGTGCCCTGCATGGCAACTTCTCCACGATGGCGCCCCTTGGCCAGCTGCAGGACCTCACGGCCCTCAAGGGCGAATTGGCCGATCGCGGCATTCCCGACAGCTTCTGGAAGGTCGCTCAGTTGAACACCGACAAGACTTATTACGTGCCCTGGATGCAGGCCACCTACATCGTCGTCATCAACAACAAAGCGATGGAGTACAAGCCTGCCAATGTGGATGTGAATGCGTTGACCTACGACGGCCTGGCCGCCTGGGCCAAAGCTATCTTCGATGCGACGGGTGAAGCCAAACTTGGGTTCCCCGCTGGCGACAGTGGTCTGCTCCATCGCTTCTTCCAGGGCTATCTGGTCCCGGCCTTCAGCGGCGGCGTGGTGACGACCTTCGCCAGCGATGAGGCCGCGGCCGGCTGGCGCTGGCTGGCGGATGTGTGGCCCTACGTCAACCCGCAGGCGACCACCTACAACTTCATGCAAGAGCCGCTGCTGGCGGAAGAAGTCTGGATCGCCTGGGATCATACTGCCCGCCTGAAGGACGCGCTTGAGCAGCGCCCGGCTGACTTCGTGGCCGTGCCATCCCCGGCCGGGCCGAAGGGGCGCGCCTTTATGCCGGTGATCGCCGGCCTGGCGATTCCCACGACCTCGCCTAATCAGGCCGGCGCTGCGGCGCTGATCAAGTATATGACTGAGCCGAAAGTCCAGGTGACCACCTTGCGCGAAGTGGGCTTCTTCCCGGTGGTGGATGTGGACTTTCCCGGTTTTGTGTCGCCCGGTGTAAAGGCGGAAGGCCAGGCTGTGGGCGCGCAGTCAGCCGCGCCGGATGCGCTGCCCTCGCTGCTGCCGCAAGGTCTGGGTGGCAAGGGGGGTGACTTCAACAAGGTCTACCGCGACACGTTTACGCGCATCGTGTTGAACGGTGAGGACATCCGGACCGTTCTCGATGACGAGAAAGCCGTGTTGCAAGCGATCATGACCGAGACCGGCGCACCCTGCTGGCCGCCGGATCCAGACAGCGCTGGGCAGGCTTGCCAGGTAAAGTAACCTTTGTCCCCTCTGGCCCTTCCTCTCTTCATGGGGGAGGGGCCGGAGGGAAGAGCCGGAGGCCGTCATGACTCAGCACCGTCTTCTGCAGCTCACTCCTTATCTTCTGCTGCTGCCGTCAATTATCTTCCTGCTGGTCTTCTTCGCCTTTCCCATGGCGGAAGCTTTCGGGCTGGCCTTTACCGATGGTAGCGGTGTGACGCTCAATCACTTCCAGACGATGATCAGCGACGTAGCCTTTGGCCCGGCGCTGCGCACGACGCTGATTCTGATCGTCGTGCTCATTCCAGTCCAGTTCGCCGTGGCGCTGGTCATGGCGCTGCTGGTGCAGGCCAAACTCAAAGGGTCGGGGCTGTTTCTCTATATTTACGCCATCCCGCTGGGCATTTCCGAGCTGGCCGCCGGCATCGTGTGGTTTGCCATCTTCACGGAGCGCGGCTATCTCAACAGCCTGTTGACGACGACGGGCATGCTCGATCGGCCCTTCATCTTTCTCAGTTTCCAGCGCTTTGAGTGGCTGCTGACCGCCGTCGTATTGGCCGAGGTGTGGCGGGCCACGGCCATCATCATGGTGATTCTGGTGGCCGGTCTGCAGAGCATTCCGCACGAATACCTTGAGGCGGCCGATGTGTTCGGCGCGACACTGTGGCAGAAGATACGCCGCGTGATCCTGCCGATGCTGCGGCCCAGTCTGCAAGTGGCGCTCATCCTGCGCACGATCCTCGCCTTTCAGGTGTTCGCCGTGGCGCTGGCCGTGGCGGGGCGCGGCATCACCCTGCTGGCCGCCGAAGCCTATCGCTGGTACAACACCTACCGCAATCCCAACGTCGCTGCCGCCTTCGCCGTGCTGATCATGGCCCTGTCGATCGCCAGCACTCTGTTCTATCTCAGAGTGCTGCGCACACGGCCGGAAGAGATGATGCTATGAGATCGGGCGCACGTTCGCGGCAGCTGGGTCGGGCCGGAGTGTATCTGCTGGCGATCCTGATGGCGCTCTGGGTGCTGGTGCCGATCTACCTGATCGCCGTGGCCGCCTTTAGCGAACAGCCGGCCATCTACCAGTTTCCCAAGCCTGCCTTCCCGCAGCCGTTCTCCACCGACACGATGGCGTTCTTTCTTCAGTCGCGCGGCGTGCTGGATGCGACGAAGTCGAGCGTGATCGTCGCGCTGATCACCCTGATCGTCTCGATGCTGATCGGCGCGCCGGCCGGGTATGCCATCGCGCGCTTTCTCTTTCGCGGGCGCGATGCCTTTCGCGTCCTTATCGTCTCGACGCGCGCCTTCCCGATCGTGATTCTGTCGATCCCGCTGGCGGTCACTTTCATCCGCTGGGGGGTGTATGACTCTGTGTACAGCCTGGCGCTCATGCATACGGCGCTGGCGCTGCCGTTCACCATTCTGATCACCGGCAGCGTGTTTGCCAGCGTGCCAAAAGAACTGGAGGAGGCGGCCATGACGCTGGGCTGCAATCGGGTGCAGGCCTTTCTGCGCGTGGCGCTGCCTCTGGCGCTGCCGGGTCTGGCTGCCGCCACGCTGTTTACGTTTGTGTTGTCGTGGAATGAAGTGTTCGCGGCCGTGATCCTGACCGTGCGCAACCGCACCCTGCCGGCGCTGGTCCTCACCGTGCTGAACGAATCGCCGCTGCCGTATCGCTTCGCGGGCGGCTTCTTCCTGCTGCTGCCCTCGCTGGTCTTCATGTTGTTCATCCGACGCTACCTGTTCAATCTGTGGGGAAGGGTGGTGAAATAACGCATGGCCGAGATTCGACTGGAAGGCGTCCGCAAGGTTTTTGGCAAAGTCGTCGCCACGCACGACGTCAGCCTGGTGATTCACGATCGCGAGTTCATGGTGCTGCTGGGGCCGTCGGGCTGCGGCAAGACGACGCTGCTGCGCGGCATTGCCGGCCTGGACACGATCGATGCCGGGCGCATTTCCATCGGCGGGCAGGATGTGACCGATCTGCCGCCGCGCCGGCGGCGCATCGCCATGGTCTTTCAAAGTTACGCCGTCTTTCCGCACCTGACCGTCTATGAGAACATCGCCTTTGGCCTGCGGATGCGGCGCGCGCCAGACGGCGAAGTCAAGCAGCGCGTCCAGTTTGCCGCCGAGCTGCTGCAGATCTCCGATTTGCTTCAGCGGTTTCCCGCCCAGGTCTCTGGCGGGCAGCGCCAGCGGGTGGCCGTGGCCCGCGCGCTGGCCGTACCGTCCGAAGTGGTGCTGATGGACGAGCCGCTCAGCAACCTCGATGCGCTGCTGCGTCTGGAGATGCGCGCCGAACTCAAACGTCTGCTCAAGGAAGTGAGCGCCACGGTGGTCTATGTCACGCACGATCAGATCGAGGCGCTCAGCCTGGGCGATCGTATCGCGGTGATGAAGAGCGGATCGATCTTGCAGTGCGATACACCCCTGAACGTCTACGACTACCCGGCCAGCGACTTCGTGGGCGGCTTCATCGGCAACCCGCCGATGAACTTTCTGGCCGGTCAGGTGACGGCGAATGGATCCGGCCTGCGCGTCAAGGCCGGTGGTGTCGAGTTTCGGCTGCCCGCCGCGGTCGAGTCGCAGGTGCGGACCGGCGCCAACATGTGGCTGGGCATTCGTGCGGAGAACATCGAGGTCGCTTCAGCCGCCGGCGATCAGATGCTGGTTGGCACGGTGCACGTCGTCGAGCCGCTCGGCTCGCACAACCTACTCACCGTGCGCGTCGGCGATGAGCGCATCAAGGTTAACACACACGCCGACATGATCTTTCAGCCGGGTCAATCCATCTGGCTGCGGCTGGCCGCCGACAAGATCCGCTGGCTGGATCGGGAGAGCGGGCGGGCCATTGCCTGATCCATCGGGGCGCGGCAATTGCGAAGTGTGACATTACCCGCCGCCCGGAGCCCGAACCTGTCCATGTCCCGCTCCGATCTGTTGGTGCACGCCCAGGCGGTTCTCCGTGCCAATGATGCCGGCGCATTTACGCGGCCGGGCCCGCGCCAGTATCCGCATCAATGGAATTGGGACTCGGCGGTCATTGCGCTGGGCCTGTCCTACTTCGATCTGCCGCGCGCGCTGATTGAAATCCGCTCGCTGCTTGCGGGCCAATGGCGTGACGGCTTGCTGCCACACATCGTCTATCACGGCGGCCGATCGGATTATTTCCCCGACCCGGCTTTCTGGCAGATCGAACACAGCCCGCACGCGCCGCCGATCGCCACTTCCGGCATCACGCAGCCTCCCCTGCTGGCGACGATCATCCGCCGCATTCACGCTCGGACACCTGTGCCGGCTTTCGTGCGCGAGGTGTATCCTGCGCTGCTCCGCTGGCATCGCTGGCTGCACACGGCGCGCGATGCCGACGGCCGCGGCCTGGTCTGCAGCATTCACCCGTGGGAATCGGGCACCGACGATTCGCCGCGCTGGCTGCACGCGCTGGCGCGCATCACGCCCACGGAAGTGCCTGCCTACCGGCGCGGCGATAGAGCGCACGTCCTCGCCGCCGAGCGGCCGTTTGACGCCGACTACGATCGCTTCGTCCACCTGATCAACGTTTTCCGGCGGCACCGCTATCAGCCGGAGGCGCTGATCGCTCATTCGCCGTTTCTCGTCCAAGACGTGCTGTTCAACTCCATTCAGTACCGCGCCGACGAAGACCTGCGAGCGCTGGCGGTGGAACTGGGCGAGCCGACGGACGAGCTGGACGGCTGGCTGGCCCGCCTGCGGTCGGAGTTTGATGCGCGCTTCTGGGACGAAGCGCGCGGGCTGTATTTCGATTACGATCTGCGCGCCGCGGCGCCGATCGCGGTCAACACAGCGCTGACCTTCATGCCGCTGTACGCCGGACTGGCGAGTGAACGTCAGGCGCAGCGCCTGATCGATGAACATTGGCTGAATCCTGCTGAGTATGCGCCGAATGATCTCATGCGCTTCCGGCTCACCACGACCAGCCAGGCCGAACCGACCTGGGAGGCGCGCCGTTACTGGCGCGGGCCGGTCTGGATCATCCTGAACTGGCTGTTGATCGGCGGCCTGCGCCGCTACGGCTTCCGTGACCTGGCTGAGGAGCTGCGAGGCGATACACTGGAGTTGATCAGGGGTGCCGGCTTCCGCGAATACTACGATCCCCGCGATGGTTCAGGCTGCGGGTCGCCACAGTTCTCGTGGTCGGCAGCGCTGGCGATCGATCTCGGCCCGCCTTAGGGCCACTCTCAACTGTAAGACGAACATTCCAATTCCCGTCCACGCCCACAACAGGGACGCAATGGGAGCGGCGAACAACGGGCAATATAAGGGTGAGTAAGGAGCCATCGAACGGCGGTGGCGCCGCTCAGGCGATGACGGGCAGGGGGCCGGAAGCGGCCAGCGGGGTGGGCGTGCTGGCGATGTAGCTGCCCAGTGCCGGAAAGATGTCGCGGATGTTTTCGGCGCCGCCCACCTGATACAGGCAGCAGCCCAGCACCACCCGATCGCGCATCAACTCCGAGTCGTACCACTTGGCGTCAGCCAGCCACACGTCCGGCCCCATCCCGGCGAAGCCGCCCGCGCCGGCGCTGGCTTCTGAGATCACCAGCGGCGGATCGGCGTTGAACTGAAAGAGGTAGCGATAACTGCGCCGATAACGCAGCGCCAGATTGGGCTGAGAAGCGCGCAGCGTGCCTCGCGGCGCGATGACCCTGCCCTGATTGTCCACCACCGCCGGCGAGTTGAAGCCATATTCGTGCAGCAGCAGGATGTGACCGTTGGCCTTGGCATACCGCATCGAGGGCAGCAACTTTTCCCACTTCTGTTCCAGCGTGCTGCCGCCCGGAATGGGTTGACCATCCGGCCCCACCACATCGTCGCGGGGATTGCCGCTGCTGAACGCATACAGCGCCAGTTTGAAACCGTTGGCATCGGCCACGCGCAGGCATTCCTGCGTAAACGTGTCCAGCCAGGCGTAATGCTCCAGAATCCCGGCGTCCTGCTCATTGATGGGCGCATAGTAGTGCGCGGGGTTCTGCCGCCATTTGGGCAGCAGCACATTCATCCAGCTGCGCGCGGACTGGATCGGATCGGTGTGATACATGCCGCCGGGCGCATCCAGGCCGCTGCCGTCGGCGTCGCGCGGCTGGTGGCGGAAGATCACGATCGTTTGTGGACTGAACTGCTGCACATCCGGCCAGACGTTTTGATCCACGGCAAAAATGACCGGCACGGGACTGCCGGCCTCGGCGCAGCGCTTGAGAAAATCGCCGAAGCCGCTGCGGTTGCCCGACGCGACGTGCACGCCCAGTTTGCTCATCAATTCCCCTTAGTCGGCGCTAGGCCAGCATGAACTCGATCAACAGCCGGGTGGTGGCAATCAGCGATTCCACGTGGGTGCGCTCGTAGTGGTGGCTGGCATCCACGCCCGGCCCGATCAGGCCGACCAGCAGGTCGGCGCCCGCGCGCCAGGCCGCCTCGCCGTCCGAGCCGTAGAACGGGTAAATGTCCAATTTGTACGGGATGCCGGCGGCGCTCGCCAGGTCCGTGAGATGCCGCCGCATTTCGTACGAATACGGCCCGCCCGAATCCTTGACGCAGATGCCCACGGAGTATTCGTCGCTGTTCTGGCCCGGCCCCACGGCGGCCATGTCCACCGCCAGCAGTTCCTTCACATCGGCGGGCAGGCCGGTGGCCGCGCCGTGGCCTACTTCTTCGTAATGGCTGATCAAGATGGTGGTGCGCTGCGCGGGACGCAGCCCCGCGTCCAGCAGCGCTTTGCACGCGGCGACGATGCAGGCCACGCCCGCCTTGTCGTCCAGATGACGCGATCGGACGAAGCCGGTATCTGTAATTTCGACGCGGGGATCGAAGGCGACGAAATCGCCCACGTCGATGCCCAGCCGGCGGGTGTCATCACCCGATCGGACTCTGGCATCGATCCGGACTTCCATGGTGTGATCAGTGCGCTCCTGTTTTTCGACTTCGGCGCCGCTATGCACATGCACCGACGCCTTGCGCGGCAAAATGGTGCCGCGCACCACGCGCCCCTCGCCGGTGATGATGGAGCAATTCTCAGCCTCTACGGAGTTCCAGGTCACGCCGCCCAGCCGGCTCAAGCGCAGCCGACCGGTCGCCTCATCGATCTCTTTGACCATCGCGCCCAGCGTGTCGATATGGGCGGTCAGGGCGCGTGGTCGATTGGACGCTTTGCCCTGCCAGGTGGCCACCAGCGCGCCCTTGTTGTTGAAGCGTGTGTCCAGTTTAAGCCCGGCCAGTGTCTCGCGGGCCAGGTGCAGCGCTTGCCCGGTATAGCCGGTGGGGCTGGGCGTATTGAGTAGATGGGTCAGAAACTGGATCATGAAGCGCAGATCCAGCTCAACGGCGCGGCCGCTGGCCAGACTGACCGCCTGACTGGCCGGCAGCGAACCGAACGGCGCACCGATTGGCAAATTCTTGACAGCGGCGTTTTTTTTCTTGGCCATGGCGACCTCGTTTCGTTTTCGGCACAACGTGCAGCCGCGCCCGAAAGACGAATTAACGCGTAATGTGGCGGCCGATGATTGTCTGCAGGCGATTATAGCATAGGACGAGGGGGAAAGAGAAACGAGCGGCCAACACTCAAAAGTTTGAAGTGGGTTTGAGAATGTCAAATAATCGACACTTAAAGAATCTTGCTGTGCCTAGACAGCGAGTTAAAAGTGTGTATGATCACACATAGCAAATAGCCTAAAGCTGGTTGCTTGACCTCTCTCGCTCATCCGCCTTAAACGAACGTGAACGACCGCCGAAGGGATCGCCCCACTCTTCGGCTTTCAGGCCATACCGTCAAAGCACTCGATTCCGAGTTGCTGTATTGTCGTTGGTCATTGGCTATCACCATCATTAATTTTAAGGAGGAAGCATGAGATCGCGCAGCGTGAAATTGTCCCTGACCGCAACCATCAGTCTGTTCCTCTTGCTCTTGTTGATATTGCCCGCCATGGCGCGCGGCGAAGTGACCGCCGGCGCCGCGCCCCGGCCGCCGCTGGCGGTTGAAGCGATTAGCCCCTATTCATTTATCACGACCACGACCACCTATACCGAGATCACCAGCGGCACAGTGCACGGCGCCGGCACGGGCGTGGACGACAACAACTACAACGCGATCAACATCGGGTTTACATTCACCTTCAACAAAGTGGCCTTCACCCAGGTCAGCATCAATGCCAATGGCTTTGTCGCGCTGGGCAGCAGCGTGTCGAGTTCATACGTGCCGTTGAGTGGCGGCACTTCCAACAACGTGATCGCCGCTCTGGCCCGCGACCTGCGGGGCAACTCCGGTGGCGAGTTGCGCTCGGAATTGATCGGCAGCGCTCCCAATCGGGTCTTTGTGATCCAGTGGAAGGATTTCGGCTCGTACTATTCCACCATGCCGGGTGACGAAAGCTACAACTTCCAAATCCGGCTGTACGAGACCACCAACCGAATTGAGCTGGTCTATGGGTCGTTCACCAAGAACGTTGATAATCGCACGGTTCAGGTGGGTCTGCGCGGCGCAAGCAGCGCCGATTACAAGAACCTGAGGACGCCGACGACGACCTCCGGCAGCTGGAACGCGCCGCAAAACGGCACGTCCAACGCCGATACCATGGCGCTGGTGACCGGCGTCCTGCCGTCAGCCGGTCTGGTGTATCAGTTTGATCCGCCGCCGCCTGCACCGGACTATTCCACTTCGACGAAGACGGTTTCGCCCACGGGCACGCGCTTCACCGGCGATGTGCTGACGTACACCGTGGCGATCATCAACAGCGGCGATCTGACCGGCACGACCACGACGCTCAGCGATCCGATCCCGGCGGGCACGACTTATGTGGACGGCTCGGCGCAGGTGACCGGCGGCGGCACACTCACGGCCACGGCTGGCAGCATCGACTGGAGCGGCGAAATTGCAGCCGGCGCCCGCGTCACCGTCACCTTCCAGGTCACGCTGACGGCCATCAACGGCAGCATCACTAACACGGCCACCATCAGCGATCCGGCGGCGCTGCTCACCACGGTCAAATCGGTGAGCACGGCGGTAGCTGTGCCCAATTACAGCACCTCCACCAAGACCGCCACCCCGGCCACCGGCAGCCTGGTGAATACCGGCGATCTGATCACGTACACCGTGACCGTCATCAACAGCGGTCAGGTGACGGGCACGGCCTCGCTGGTGGACTACGCGCCCGCCGGCACAGCCTATGTCTCCGGCTCAGCCGTGGTGCTGGGCGGCGGCACCCTCACTGAGAATAACGGCATCGAATGGACCGGGCCGATCTCGGTGGGCGGCCGCATCACCGCCACCTTCAGCGCGGCAGTCACGGTCCTCAACGGCGTCATCGTCAACACCGCGACGATCAGCGATCCGATCACGCTGGCGCCGGTGACCAAGACCACCAGCCACACCGTGCGCTCGCCCATCTTCAGCACATCTACTAAGACGGCCAGCGTGCAGGCGGTTGCAGCGGGCGGCGGCCCGTTGACGTACACGATCCGCATCGTCAACAGCGGCGCACTGTCGGCCACCAATGCCACGATGACGGACGTGCTGCCGTCGGCGTTCCTGCCGAACTTGGACGCGATCGCAGCCTCGTCGGGCAGCGTGGTCACCAATACTTCGCCGACCATCAGCTGGAACGGCGTGGTGACCAACGGCGCGACGATCGTGATCACCATCCCCGGCACGATCGATCCAGCGGTGTGCGGTGTCGCCATCGTCAACAATGCCGTCATCGCTGATCCGCTGGCAGCGACCTACACGGCAACCGCGCAGACCGTCGTATACGGGCCGATTACGACCTTTAGCGAGAGCTTTGACGGCGCGCTCTTCCCGCCGTCGGGCTGGGCGTCTGTCGCTCTGACGACGACGGGTGCCACGGCGCCGGCCTGGGCGCGCTCAACCACCACGGTTCATCCTTCGGGTTTTGCGCCGTTCTCCGGCGCGGGCCTGGCGTATTTCAACTCGTTCAGTGCGTCGTCCGGATCGGTCGGCCGTTTGAGCAGCCCGGCCATCAGCCTGATCGCCAACACGGACCCGACCGTGCTGTTCTACGTGTATCATGACACCGGTTTCACCACGAGCGCCGATTACGTTCAAGTCCAGGCTTCCACTGACGGCGTCAACTGGTCGAATGTGGGCCTGCCCGTTTACCGCTACGATGGCAGCACGGGCTGGAAGGCGCACGGCGTCAGCCTGAAGGCGTATGAAGGCCAATCGGTGCAGCTGGGCTTCCTGGGAGTCAGCGCCTTCGGCAATGACGTCCATATCGATCACGTCAGCGTCCGCACCTGCTGCGAGCCGCCGGCGGGCGTAAGCTTCACCTTCGATCCGGCGTCGCCGCTGACCAATCAACCGATCGACTTTACGGCCACGGTGCTGACCGGCACCGCGCCCTTCACCTATACGTGGGACTTTGGGGATGGATCGCCGGTCGGAAATGGCAACCCGATCAGTCATACTTACACGGCGGCTGCAACGTACAACGTCACCCTTACCGTCGATTGCAAGTGCGGCACGACCTCCGTCACACAATCGATCAGCCCCAGCGATGCGCCTACGCCGCCGACGCTCGGCGCGCTGCAATCGTCCAGCCCCACCGCGCTGGGCAATGCCACTTACTTCACCGGCACGCTGCTGTCCGGCTCCGCGCCCATCACGTACACGTGGGACTTCGGCGATGGCACGGTGATCGAAGACGGCCTGACGGTCAATCACACCTACACCCAGACCGGGTTGTACACGGTCACACTCACGGCCGATAACGCCGCGAGCAGCGATGTCGCCACCACCACCGTCGATGTGGGCCTGGCGCCGACGGCTTCGTTCACGTCGGACAGTCCGGCGGTGTGGCCCGACACGACCATCGACTTCACGTTCACCGGCTCAAACGCGGCAGCGTATCTGTGGAGCTTCGGCGACGGCATCACCAGCACCGCGCAGAACCCCACGCACACCTATCCGCTGCTGACGTTTACCAAGGTGTACACGGTGAACCTGAGCGTGTCCAACCCCTACGGTTCGGACTCGGCCAGCGATCAGGTGGTCGTCGTCAACGATTACCCGGCCTTCACCGGCGTCAAGTCCGGGCCGCCCGCGGCGATCAATCAGGGTACGCCCTTAACGTACACGATCCGGGTGACCAACACTGGTACGCTGACTGCGTCGAATGCCTCGGTGGTGGATACCTTCCCGATCGGTTCCGCCGGCCCGGCGGCCATCGTCGAGGCCAGCAGCGGCACCGTCACCGGCAACACGGCCACCCAGCTCACGTGGAACGGCTCGCTGGAGATCGGCCAGAGCCTCACCCTGACCTTTGTGCTGACGCCGACCGCGGCCTGCGGCACGCAGGTGCTGACCAACACGGCCGTGATCAGCGATGCCACCGCGCGCGCCGCTACCACGTTGACCGCGCCGCCCACCACCATCTACTACAATCTGCTGCTGAACGAAAGCTTTGAGAGCACCACCTTCCCGCCGACCGGCTGGACTCGCTACAACGTCGATGGTGCAGGCATGCAGTGGGCGCGCAACACCACGGCCGCTTACGTCCACAGCGGCGTGGCTTCGGCCTATCACGCTTATGGCCCGGCCGGGACGATGGAGAACGGCTGGCTGGTCGCGCCGCCGCTGAACATTCAGCCTGGCACCCGCTTGAGCTTCTGGGAATACACGCAGTTCCCCACGTTCTATTACAAGCACAGTCTGTGGGTCTGCACCGGCGCCAGCTGCAACAACCCGCCCACCAACTACACCCAGGTGACAGAGTTCGGATCGGTGGTCGCGGCCTGGCGGCAGCAGACGGTTGACTTGAGCGCTTATGCGGGTCAGACGGCGTACCTGGCGTGGCGTTACGAAGGCGATGACGCCGACACCTGGTACATCGACGATGTGCTGGTGCAAGTCCCGTGCCCGTCGGTCACTATCGCGCCGAACGCGCAGGCGCTGATTTGCCCCGGCGCCACAGCCACCTACGTTCAGACCGTGTCCAACCTCACCGGCAGCGCCGACGACATCAACATCACCAAGAGCGCGTCGCTGTTCAACACGCTGATCAACCCGGCGTCGTTCACGGCGGTGGGCCCGTACCAGACGCGCACGACGACCGTCACGGTGGATGTGCCATGGACGGCCGCGCCCGGCACGACCGATGTGGTGACCCTGACGGCGACCGGCGTCAACAGCGGGCTGTCCGGCCAGTCGGTCTTGCACACGACTGCTGCGACGTTCGGCGGTTGGTCGGACAAGGCCGCTTCGCCCAAGGGTGCGCGTTATAGCGCGGTGGTGTATGACAACGGCTATCTCTACCAGATCGGCGGTGAAAATCCGGCGGGCACTGCCATCTCCGACACGTTCCGCTACAGCATCGCGGCCAACACCTGGGCGACGATGACGGGCATGATCACGCGCGCGTACGGCATCGATGCGGTCGCCATCAACGGCAACCTTTACGTGGCAGGCGGCTACAGCGGCTCGGCGTATCTCAGCGATCTGCAGGTGTACTCGACCACGGCCAACACTTGGACGAGCGCCGCGCCCATGCCGACTCCGTTGGCATACTATCAGGCGGTGGCGTTGAACGGCAAGCTGTACGTGCTGGGTGGCTTCGGCGGACTGGTCACACCGGCCGTGTCCAACGCCGTGTATGTGTATGATCCCGCCACGAACAGCTGGTCAACCGCTGCCCCGATGAGCGTGCCGCGCTACTACGCACACGCCGGCGTCATTGGCGGACAGATCTACGTCGCGGGCGGTTACACCGGCACCACCGTCATCGCCGCCAGCGAAGTGTACAGCCCGGCCGGCAACAGCTGGTCACCCATCGCGCCCATGCCGATGCCGTGGGTGCAGGGCGGCGATGCCGTCGTCAAGGATCGCTATCTGGTGGTCAGCGGCGGCTATAGCACCACCCTGACGGCATCCGTCTACGGTGCGGCCTATGACGCCCAGACCAACACGTGGGCCATGATCCCCGATCGGACTTCGCTGCGATACGGCGCAGAAGCGGACAGCGACGGCACCGACTTCTACCTGATCGCCGGGCGCGAGTCGGTGAACTCCGTCTTCATCATGAGCAATCGCAACGAAGTGCTGGCGGGCTGCCCGGTCTGCCAGTCGCCGACGAACTTGAACTTCAGCGTGGGCGGCAATCCGCAGCCGGGCCAGACGCTAACCTTCACCGGCACCGCCCAGGGCACCGGGCCGCTAACGTACGAGTGGGCGTTTGGCGATGGCGGCACCGCGACCGGCCAGACCGCCACTCACAGCTACGCCTCGGCCGGACAGTACACCGTGGTGATGACGGTGACCGGGCCATGCGGCACCGGGCCGGTGACCTACAGCCGCGTCGTGGACATCGGCGTGCAGTCGTTCACCTTCACCTATCACGACCTGGAAGACGTGGTGCTGACAGGCGAGCAGGTGTACATCGCCGGCACGTTCAACGGCTGGGATGCCAACGCTAATCCGCTGAGTGGCGACACAGGCGCGACGACGTTCAGCGTAACGCTCCAGCTGCTGCCCGGTAGTTACGAGTACAAGTACATCGTCAAGAGCGGCGGCGATCAGTGGGACTGGCTCAACACCAACAATCGCGCGCGCACGCTGACGGTGAGTGGCGTGGTCGATGACTATCGCAACGTGGTGCCCGGCTACCAGCACATCATGTCGCCGGCGGTGCTCACCGCCACGGTGGGCCATGCTGCCGGGCCGATCGTGAGCGAGGTGTACATCAACAACGTCACCAATCCCAACGGCGCGGGCCGCGGCCTCAAGCTGGAGACAGGCTACGGTAACACCCCCGCCTACACGCAGACATGGACGTGGCAGGGCGGCGTGATGGCCTACGCCGGCCAGAACGGCAACAACGACATCTACCACTCGTTCGTCACGCCCATGGCGACCGGCGTTTACTCGTTCGCCGTGCGCTACAACGGCAACTGGGGCGCGGGCAACCCCAACTCGACGTGGTGGTACGGCGACCTGCGCGGCGTCTTCCCCGGCCAAGACTTCACCGTGACCGAGGCGGGCGTGTTGAACGTGATCGACGTTAAGCTGTATCTGCCGATCATTCTCCGATAACCGGTAGATCGTTCCGGCGCGATCGGGTTTTGCCCGATCGCGCCGGAACCCCGCGACGGCCCATCGTTATCGCCGCCGTCGGCGTTGGCCTGCCGGTGGCGGCAGCTAAGATCAGGAGGTTCACATCCCACAAATCCCGAATCCATTTACACGTCAACGGCAAATTTAGTCGCACATCCAACAGGAGGGAACTGGAATGAAGTCTCGTTTTGCCGTCTCGGCCACCGTCGTGGTGGTCATTGTCTCGGTGTTGATGATCGCGTTGTTCAGCAGCCTGGCTGCAACGGCGGCGCCCGCGGCACCGGCGCAGACGCCGTTCAAGCCCGTGGTGTCCAGCGACGTGCATCACGACACCTCGCTGCCGTTGAAAGAACTGGCCGCGGCCTGGCAGGGCAAGGAGCCGCAGACGCCGCTGTCGCCGGAGGCCATCAACCGGCAGCTGCCCAACAAAGCGTATGATCCCAAGTTCGTGGCGCAGCTGAAGGAGCTGGGCCTTGATGTGAATGAGTTCATCGCCCCTTTGCAGGAGGGCGATGGGATTGTGCAAAGCCTGTCGGGCGTGCCGTATGCCCCCGACTCCATGCCGCCCACCATTCTCAACTGGATGGGCAACACCAACATCGAGGGCTATTATCCGCCCGACACCAACGGCGACATCGGCTATGATCCGGTGACCCAGAAGAAGTTCTACATGCAGTGGGTCAACGTGCGCTTCGCCATCTGGGATGTCACCAGCGGCACGCCCGTCATGGTGGTTTCGCCCACGCTGGGCAACGCGCTGTGGGCGGGCTTCGGCGGCGCGTGCGAAACGTCCAACGACGGTGACCCGATCGTGCTGTTCGACCAGCTGGCCAATCGCTGGCTGGCCAGCCAGTTTGCGCTGCCCAACTATCCCAGCGGCCCATACTATCAGTGCATCGCCATCTCGCAGTCCGGCGATCCGACGGGTTCGTGGTACCGCTACGCGTTCGTCGCCAGCAACACCAAGATGAACGACTATCCGCACTTTGGCATCTGGCCGGATGCGTACTACATGTCGGTCAACCAGTTCACCGGCGGGTCCAGCTGGGGCGGCGCGGGCGCTTTCGCCTTCGAGCGCGCCCGCATGCTGAGCGGCCTGTCCGCGCAGATGATTTACTTTGACCTGTTCTCGGCCAACGCGGATTATGGCGGCCAGCTGCCAGCCGATTGGGACGGCATCACCCAGCCGCCCGCCAATTCGCCGGGCTATTTCTTTGAAGTGGACGACAACGTAGGCTCGCCCGCGTTGGGCGCTGATGCCATGCGCATCTGGAAGTTCCACGTGGACTGGGTGACGCCCGCCAATTCCACTTTTGGCATCAACGGCACGTCCAACTACACCGTGCCGGTGGCATCGTTCGACATGCTGCCGTGCACTCTGTCGGGCAGCCGCAGCTGCATTCCGCAGCTGGGCACCTCCGTCCAGCTCGACGGGATCGGCGATCGGTTGATGCACCGCGCCGCGTATCGCAACATCAACGGCCAGGAAGTCGTGGTGATGAACCACACCGTCAATGCGGGCAGCGGCCGCGCCGGCGTGCGCTGGTACGAAGTCCGCGACATTGCCACCGCGCCGGTGATCTATCAGCAGGGCACCTATGCGCCCGACGACGGCCTGTATCGCTGGATGGGCAGCATTGCCATGGATCATGTGGGCAATATTGCGGCGGGCTTCAGCGCCTCCAGCAGCGCCGTCAATCCGTCCATCCACTATGCCGGCCGGTTGTCCAGCGACCCGCTGGGCGTGCTGGCGCAGGGCCACGCCGTCATCATCACCGGTACCGGTTCGCAGACGGGCAGCGCCTCACGCTGGGGCGACTACAGCTCGCTGACGCTTGACCCGGTGGATGACTGCACGTTCTACTACACCACCGAATATCTGACCACCACCAGCTCAGTCGGCTGGATCGGGCGCATCGCGTCGTTCAAGTTCCCCAACTGCTCGATCGGGCCACAGGGCGCGATCGCGGGCAAGGTGACCAGCGCGGCCACCTCCAACCCGATTGTGGGAGCGCGCATCGACGCGAGCAGCAGCCCCACGCTCACCTACTCGGCCTTTGCCAACGGCAGCGGCGATTACGCGCTGATCGTGCCGTCGGGCGTGGCTTACACGGTCACTGGTTCGGCTTACGGCTATCTGCCGGCCAGCTTCAGCAATGTGAACGTGGTCTCCGGCACGACGACGACGCAGAACATCTCACTGACCGTCGCGCCGACCTACGTGATCTCTGGTTACGTGCGCGACAGTGCCACCACCGATCCGTTATGGGCGACCGTGAACGTAATCGGCACGCCGTTCAATCCGCCGTTCGCCTCGGTGCAGACCGATCCGAACACCGGCTTTTACAGCATGACGGTGGCAGGCGGACAGAGTTACACGCTTACCGCTTCGGCGCTGCTGCACACGCCGGCCTCGCAGGGCGTGACGCCGGTGGCCGATACCACCGCCAACTTCAATCTGGTTGCCACCACGCAGAACGGCGGCATCATCGGCTACGTGCGCAACTTCTACACCAACGCGCCTGTGCCCAATGCCACCGTGACCGTCGCCACGGCGGGTAACCCCAGCGATCAGACGGACGCCAACGGCTACTTTGAGATCTTTAACCTGACGCCGGGCACCTACACGGCCACCGCCACTGCCAACCTGTACAGCCCGGTGTCCATCAGCAACATCACGGTGCTCAGCAGCAACATCGCGATTCGCACCTTCCTGCTGCCCACGAGTCAGCTAAACTACAATCCGGCGGCGCTCAACAAGACGCTGCCCATCGGTCAGATCGCCACCGACACCGTGGGGCTGGTCATTAGCAACACCGGTCTGGGTTCGCTCAGCTTCACGCTGCAAGAAGGACAGGGCGGGTTTATGCCGTTGCGGCCGGCGGCGGGCGATCTCCTGGTGGTAGCGGCCAACGGCTCGACCGCGGCTACTCAGGCCATCACCACGGCCCTCCAGGCGTTGGGTTACACCTATGACGTGGCGGCCACTCGCACGGCGTTTGAAGCGATGACCGTGTCGCAGCTGCTGGCCTATCGGGCCGTCATCTACTCCGGGCCGACGGACACCAGCACCACGGTGAACGATAACCCCAGCAACATCCTGTTGCGGGCGTATCTGGACGCCGGCGGGCGCGTGATGCACGTGGACAACGACGAAGGCTACTACGATCGCGACTCGGCCTACTATCAGCAGTACTTGCAGGCCACCTTCGGCGGGGATGATCCGGGCGCCGATCAGTCGATCACGGGTGAAGACATCATGGCCGGGATCGTCACCAACGTGAATAACGATCCCTTCCCCGATTACTTCACGCCGGGGCCGGATGGCGTCCGCATCTTCCAATACACAGCCTACAACAACGCCGCGGGTGTTCGCACCGAACGCAACGGTTACCGGACGCTGTATCTGGCGTTTGACTATCACTACCTGGGCGGCAACTCCACGGTCGGTGATCCGGTCGAGACGGACGTGATGCAGAAGTCGCTCACTTGGCTGCTGGGCGGCGTACCGCTCGATGTGGTGCCGTGGTTCAATCAGTCACCGCTCACCGGCACGCTGGGCACCAACGCCTCGCAGAGCATCCAGATCGGCTGGGATGCCAGCGTGGCCGACATCGTGCAGCCGGGCACGTACACTGCCACGTTGAAGATCGACAACAACGATCCGAACATGCAGAATACCGTGCTGCCCGTGGCGTTGACGGTGCTGCCGTCGGCCAATCAGGGCTTCCTGACGGGCGTGGTGTCCACTACCGGCATCTGCGATGTGAATCCCGCGCCCATCAACGGCGCTCAGGTCTATCTGGAAGGCAGCGGCGGCTTCACACAGACCCTGCTCACCAGCAACGGCGGAACGTATGGTTACTGGCTGGATAGTGCCCAGAACCCATACACCGTCACCGTCTCGTACGCCGATCATCCCACCACCTCGGCCAGCGTCAATGTGTCGGGCGGCGTGACGACCACGCAGAACTTCACGCTGCGCCTGCAGAAGGCGTGCATCAACACCAGCCCGGCCAGCCTGCAGGCGACGGCGCAGCTGGGCAATGCCGCGCCCAACCAGACGGTGTATGTCACCAGCAGTGGCGCACTGCCGCTGAACTTCAACGTGTTTGAGGTGCCCAGCAATCTGCCGACGGGCGGCGGGCCGGATGCCTTCGGCTACACGTGGATGACCTCCACCTTCAACTACATTCCGGCCAACGGCAGCGGTACGCCGCTGAACTTGACCGACGATGCTGAAGCCAACATCCTCAGCCCCTTCGCCTTCCCGTTCTATGGCGGCAGTTCCACCGACCTGCGCGTCGGCAACAATGGCGGGATCTTGTTCGGGGTTACCACCGGCGATGTGGGAGTCACCAACTCGTCGATGGCGTCGGCTCCCGATAACTTCATCGCGCCGTTCTGGGACGACATCGACGACGAGACCGGCAACGTGTACTGGCTCGTCACCGGCACGGCCCCCAACCGCAAACTCGTCGTGGAATGGTACAACCGGCCGCACTATAACGGCATCGGCGCCGTGACATTTGAAGCCGTGCTGTTTGAGAACGGCAATATCCTGTATCAGTATCTGGACACCGACTTCGGTAACCCATCGTATGATAACGGCGCCAGCGCCACCTCCGGTATCCGCGGCGTGGGCGCGGCCAACAGCCTGGAATACTCGTTCAACCAGCCCAAGCTGACCAACGGCCTGGCGCTGTGCTTCGTGAAGCCGGGCAATCCGCCGTGCGATGCCGCCGACGTGCCGTGGTTGACCGTGACGCCCACCAGCACCGTGGGCCTGACGGGCACGCCGGCCACCAGCCAACAGCTGACGGTGGGCTTCGACTCGGCCTCGCTGCCGCTGCCGGGCACGTACACGGCCAATCTGTTGATCTCGCACAATGCGCCGCAGCCGGCCGTCAATATCCCGGTGACCTTCACCGTGACTGCGCCCGCAACCTACGGCCAGATCGACGGCACCGTCACCGGCCTGGCCGCGTGCGATGCGCCGGGCGCGCCGCTGCAGAATGCGACGGTGGCGATCACCGGTGGTACGGTGGCGACGGCGACGACCGACGCCATCGGCCACTACAGCTACTACCTGCTGGGCGGCAGCGCCTACACGTTGACCGTGTCGAAGGCGGGCTACGTGTCACAATCGGCGGTCGTGACGGTGACGCAGAGCCAGACCACGACCACCAACTTCAACCTGCGGCTGTTGGCGCCGTGCCAGAGCATCCCCACGGCCGCCTTCACCAGCACGCAGCAGGTTGACAAACTGGTCACTCAGACGTTGACCGTCAACAACACCGGTGCGGCCGCGCTCAGCTGGAACATCCAGGAACTGGCGCCGACCCTGCTGGTGGCCGACGGGCCGCAGACTTACGATCGGCTGCCCAGCTACCACGTGCCGTTCTTCACGCCCAACGAGCCGTTGGTCAATGCCATCCAGGATGGCAGCTTCGAAGCGACCAATGGCACCACCTTTGCCAATCCGTACTGGGGCCAGGGCTCCACGACGTACGGCACGGCGATCTGCAGTGTGGCCGGCTGCACGCCAGTCGGCGGCACCCAGGCGCCGCGCACCGGCACGTACTGGGTATGGTTCGGCGGCGCCAGTGCGGGCGATGTGGGCTACGTGCAGCAGACCGTGATCATGACGCCCGGTGTCTCGTCGTTGAGCTTCTACCTGAAGATGGAAGCGAACGCCAACGCCGGCAACTTCATGAAGGTGTCCATCGACGGCACGCCGGTGTTCACGGCGACGACCGCCGATCAAGGCAACTACGCCAGCTACACGCTGGTGACCGTGGATGTGACACCGTTTGCCAACGGCACGCCGCGCCTGCTGCGCTTCGACTCGACCACGTTCGGCTCCGGCAACTTCCACGTGGACGACGTGGCGCTGGACATCACCGGCCCGGCCTGCGCGCCGAACTCGCTGCCGTGGATCACGGCCGTGCCTGTCAGCGGCACTGTGGCCGCCGGCGGCAGCGCCAACGTCAGCCTGGTGTTCAACTCCACCGGGTTGACGAGCGGTGTGTACACCGGGACGCTGTGCTTCAACAGCAACGACACCGTGGCGCCCAGCGTCATGATCCCTGTGCGGCTGAACGTGATCTCTGAATACAAGCTGTTCCTGCCCATCCTGCGGCGTTAAGCTTCCGCTCGTTGAGGCGTCGGTTCCGGCCGACGCCTCAACCCGTTACTCTGTGAAACTGCCGCCCGCGCGTGGAGCCATGCGCGGGCGGCAGTGGTCGAAGCGGAGCGGCCGCCCAACGCCGCTGCGCCACTTTCCTGAAAGGAACCCAGTCCATGATCGGCTTGCCCGTCCGCGCCCGCGCGCTCGTCATCTCAGCACTTATTCTTATACTCGTGATCGCCACCGCCGCCGTCACGTCGGCGCGGCCGCTGCAGCCGCGCGAGGTGACCGACAAAATTGCGCCGTGGGTGCTGGCGCACACCGCCGACGGCGCGCAGGCCGAGTTCCTCGTCGTGCTGGCCGATCAGGCCGACTTGAGCGCGGCCGACAAACTGCCCACCAAGATCGAAAAGGGCCGCTACGTGTACCAGACGCTGTATGACAAAGCGCAGGCCACGCAGGGGCCGATCCTCAAGTGGCTGAAGGAGCGCGGCATCGAGCATCGCGCTTACTACATCGTCAATCTGATCTGGGTGAAGGCTGATCGGGCCACCGCGCTGGCGCTGGCCGCCCGATCGGATGTGGCGCGGCTCGACGGCAATCCTCAAGTCCGCGCCATCACGGATCCGCCGCCCGGCCCGATCGATCTGGCGGCGCCCGATGGCCCGAACGCCGTGGAGCCGGGCATCAACTACACCAAAGCTCCACAGGTCTGGGCCATGGGCTTCACGGGGCAGGGCGTCGTCGTCGGCGGGCAGGACACCGGCATCCAGTGGGATCATCCAGCGTTGAAGAATCACTATCGCGGCTGGAACGGCACCACCGCCAGTCACGATTACAACTGGCACGACAGCATTCACACCAACTCGCATGGCGCCAACGTCTGCGGCATCAACTCGCCCGCGCCATGCGACGATGACAGCCACGGCACGCACACCATGGGCACGGCGGTGGGCAGCGACGGCGCGGCCAATCAGATCGGCATGGCGCCGGGCGCCAAGTTCATCGGCTGCCGCAACATGGACAACGGCTACGGCACGCCGGCCACGTATCTGGAGTGCTTCGAATTCTTCCTCGCGCCGTACCCGGTGGGCGGCACGCCCGCGCAGGGCAATCCCGATCTGGCCCCGGACGTGACCAACAACAGCTGGGGCTGCCCGCCCAGCGAAGGCTGCGTGGTCAACTCGCTGCTGGCGGCTGTGCAGGCGCAGCGCGCGGCCGGCATCATGACGGTCGCTTCGGCGGGCAACAGCGGGCCGGCGTGTTCCACCACCGATGATCCGCCGTCGTATCACGATGAAGTCTATACGGTGGGCGCCCTCAGCACAGGTACTGATACCATCGCCAGCTTCAGCAGCCGCGGCCCGGTGGACGCCGACGGCAGCGGCCGCCTGAAGCCGGACATCAGCGCGCCGGGCACCAGCACGCGATCGAGCATCCCCGGCAATACCTACGGCAGCATGAGCGGCACGTCGATGGCCAGCCCGCACGTGGCGGGCGCGGTGGCGCTGCTGTGGTCGGCGCGGCCGCAGCTCAAGAACAACATTGATCTCACCGAGCAGACGCTCAACCAGTCGGCGGCGCACATCAACAACAGCACGTGTGATCCGGCCGGCACCACCTGGCCCAATAATACGTATGGCTACGGACGGCTGGACATCAAGGCCGCCGTCGATGCAGTGCCGGTCAACAACAGCACGCTGGCCGGTGTGGTGACCAACGCCGTCACGGCCGCGCCGGTCGCCAATGCCGCCATCACCGCGACGGCGAGCATCACCCTGACGGGCAGCACTACCACCGGCGCCAGTG
Source organism: uncultured Anaerolineae bacterium (assembly GCA_964550855.1). GTDB lineage: Bacteria > Chloroflexota > Anaerolineae > Fen-1058 > Fen-1058 > JAGOBP01. The sequence goes on along the minus strand of CAZKBQ010000001.1, from coordinate 204,935 downwards.
GCGCATACACCCTGCCGTTGATCAACGGCACCTACACGGTGGACGCTGCCGCCTACGGGTATCATCCCGCGCAGATCACCGGCGTCAGTTTGATCTCCGGCACGACGACCACCCTCAACATCGCGTTGACGCCGACGCTGTTTTACACGGTATCTGGCACGGTGAAAGACGCGCTGACCGGCCAGCCGCTCAGCGCCACTATCGCGATCACCGGCTTTCCGGGCAGTCCCGTGGCCGCCGATGCGAACGGGCATTACGCTGTCTCGCTGGCCGAAGGCGTTGCCTATACGTTCGGCGTCACGGCCAATGTCAACGGTTACGGATCGATCGTGAGATCGATCGGGCCGCTGACTGCCGATCGGATTGAAAACTTCAACCTGGCGCCCGATCTCGCCGCGTGCCGCGCGCCGGGCTATACGCTGTTCGGCGTTAGTGAGTCGTTCAGCAGCGGCATCACGCCCACCAACTGGATCGTCAGCGGCACAGCGGCCGGCTGGCGCTTCGATAATCCCGGCGGCTGGCCCAATCAAACCGGCGGGGCGGGGGGCATGGCGATTGCCGACAGCGATTACTTCGGCATGGTCAGTATGAATACTGAGCTGCGCACGCCGGCGATGAATTTGTCGTCCGTCCCCAGCGTCACCCTGCGCTTCAAGACGCACTTTACGTACTTTGGCGGCGAGGTGGCCGACGTGGATGTGAGCGCCGACGGCGGCGCCACGTGGGCCAACGTCTGGCGGCGCACGGCCAGCGTGCCCGGCCCCGGCACTCAGGAAGTGGATGTGTCATCGCAGGCGGCCGGTCAGTCAGCCGTCATGGTGCGCTTCCATTACTACGACGCTTTCCGCGATGGCTACTGGCAGATCGACGATGTGCAGCTGGGCTATTGCGCGCCGCCCAACTTCAGTCGGCCCGTTCTGTCGCCGGAACTGGCCGCCAAGTCCGGCCAGCCGGGCGCGGTGGTGAGCTACGATCTGATCATGGAGAACGCCAGCGACGACACGCACGCTTACACGTTGACGGCGCAGGCTGTCTGGCCTACACTGCTCTCGACGACGGCGCTGACCATGACGCCGCACATGACTTCGACGTTGACCGTCAGCGTGACGGTGCCCATCACCAGCGAGGGGCGCAGCGATACGGCAGCCGTCAACCTAACCGGCAGTAACGGCACGGCAACCAGCCTGCTGACGACGACTGCACACTGGCCGTACACGATCTACCTGCCGGTGGCGATCAGCCAATGACCCCAAGCGCGCCTGGGTTATTCCAAACCGCGTGCGGCTCGGCCAGCGTCGAGCTTCCCACCGGCACTTACACGCAAGTGCAAGTGTCACTGCGTTTGGAATGGAACGGTTGGAGCGGAACATGACGAAACCTCGATGGTTGTTCTTACTGCTGATCGTCGCCGGCATAATCGGTCTGGCGCAGTCCGTTCTGGCGCAGGGCACATCGGTGAACGCCGCCGCGCCGGATCTGTTCGTGGTGCGCGTCTACTACGCCGATCGCGCGCAGTTGGCCGAACTGACGGGACAGTATGATGTATGGGAAGTGAAACCGGCGGAGGGCTATGTCGTGATCGGGGCGACGCGGGCCGAGCTGGCCGCGTTGATCGATCGGGATTACCGGGTCTCGATCGATCTGGCGAAGACGATCGAGGCCAATCTGCCGCGCGCGGCGCTGCCGGGCCAAACCAACGGCATTCCCGGTTATCCCTGCTATCGCACCGTCGAAGAAACGTATCAGACCGGCGCGGCCATCGCCGCCGCGCATCCCGATCTGGCCGAGTGGATCGACATCGGCGACTCGTGGGAAAAGATTACGCCCGGCGGCGCGGCCGGCTACGATCTGATGGTACTCAAGCTCACCAATCACGCCGTGCCCGGTCCCAAGCCCGTGTACTTTGCCATGTCGTCGGTGCACGCCCGCGAATACGCGCCCGCCGAACTGAATACGCGTTTTGCCGAATATCTCGTGGACAACTATGGCGTCGATCCCGATGTGACGTGGCTGCTCGACTTCACCGAAGTCCACCTGTTGCTGCAGGCCAATCCCGACGGCCGCAAATGGGCCGAGAGCGGTTCGTCGTGGCGCAAGAACACCAACAACAACTATTGCGCCAACACCAGCTCGCGCGGCGCCGACCTCAACCGCAACTGGCCGTTTATGTGGAACTCGTGCGCGCCCGGCCTGGGCTGCTCCAGCGGCAGTCAATGCGATCCCACGTATCGCGGCTCGTCGGCAGCGTCCGAACCGGAGACACAGGCCACGCTCAACTATGTCCGATCGATCTTCCCCGACTACCGGCCGGTGAATGACCTGACAACGCCTGTGCCTATCACCGCGACCGGCATGTTCTTCGATCTGCACAGCTACAGCCAGCTGGTGTTGTGGCCGTGGGGCTTCACCTACGACGCTGCGCCCAATGCCGCCGCCCTGCAAACGCTGGGCCGCAAACTGGCCTACTTCAACGGCTATACGCCTCAGCAGTCGGTGGGGCTGTATCCGACCGATGGCACCACCGACGACACCACCTATGGCGAACTGGGCATACCGGCCTACACCATCGAAATGGGCACGAGTTTCTTTCAGGATTGCGCGTCCTTTGACTCGACGATCAATCCCGCCAATCGCGCGGCGCTGCTGTACGCGCTGAAGGCCGCCCACCGACCGTATACCGCGCCCGGCGGGCCGGATGTGCTGGGCCTGAGCGCCGTGCCCGCCACGGTGCCGGCGGGCACGCCCGTCGCGCTGAACGCCAGCGCCAACGATACGCGCTTCAACAACAGCAATGGCGCCGAGCCGGTGCAGGCCATCGCGGCCGCGCGCTATGCTTTCGATCGACCGTCGTGGCTGGGCGCGGCCACTTATCCCATGTCGCCCGGCGACGGCGCCTACAACACGCCGGTCGAGGCGATCACCGCGCAGCTCAATACCGCCGGTCTGACGCCGGGCCGCCACACGGTATTCGTGGAAGCACAGGATGCGGCCGGCAACTGGGGCCTGCCCACCGCCGTCTTCATAAGTATTACTGCTGATAGCGGGCTGGCCGGCGTGGTGCGCGGCGCGGACGCGTCGCCGGTGGCCGGCGCGCTCGTCGAAGTGGGCAGCGGCCGGGTGCCCACCGATGCGGCCGGGCGCTACGCGCTGGCGCTGATGCACGGCGTGTACACGGTCACGGCTTCGGCCTATGGTTACGCGTCGCAGACCCTCACGGACGTCGTGCTGGCGCCCGGCCTGACGACGACGCAGGACATCACGCTGACGGCGCTCTCGTTCTACACCCTCACGGGGCGCGTGACGGACGCCCTGACCGGCGCGCCGCTGCCCGCTTCGATCGACATCGGCGGCTATCCGTATGGCCCCTTAGTAGCGGACGCGGGCGGATACTATCACGTTTCGCTGGCCGCCGGCGGCCCGTACACGCTGACAGTCGGCGCAGCGGGTTACGGGCCGGTAACTCGCCCGATCGGGCTGCTGACGGCCGATCGGTTGGAGGACTTTGCGCTCGAGGCGGACGTGGTGGCGTGCAGCGCGCCCGGCTATGGTTGGCTGGGCGTGCGCGAATCGTTTGCCATCACACCCGCCACTTGGACGGTGACCGGCACCCTCGGCGGCGCGAACTGGCGCTTTGACGATCCGGGCGGCCGCACCAATCTGACCGGCGGCGCGGGCGGCTTCGCCATTGCGGATAGCGATTATTTCGGCGCGGGCCAGAGCACCGATACAGCCTTGATGGGGCCGCCGATGAACCTGTCGGCGGTGCCGACGCCGACGCTGACGTTCAAGACGGATTTCAACTACTACATCGGAAACAGTAGCGAAGTGGCCGATGTGGACGTGAGCGTCGACGGTACCGCGTGGATCAACGTCTGGCGGCAGACGGCCGGTTATCGCGGCCCACAAACCGTCTCGATCGATCTGCCGCAGCTTGGCGGTCAGCCGGCGGCCCGGGTGCGCTTCCGTTATTACCACGCCGGCTGGGAGGCATGGTGGCAGGTGGACGACGTGCGGCTGGGCGTCTGCGCGCCGCTGACCGGCGCGTGGACCTCAACGTACCTGCCGCTGCTGCAGCAGTAACGCCGGACAATCAGGAGAAATACAGATTATGGGGCGCGCCGTCTTCGGGTCGGCCCCCGATGGAGAAGACTCGATGAAGCGAGCGTTGAGCCTGGCCGTGGGCTTGTCGGCCGTGTGGTTGCTGTTGTTACCGCCGCTGTTTGCGCGCGGCACGAACGTCGTGGACGCGCCGGACGCCTTTTATGATCCGACCGTGGCGGCGATGGTGGCGCAGGTGCTGCCGGCAAAAGTTTATGACTACGATGCGCAGCTGAGCGGCGAAGCGCCGATCGTGGTCAGCGGCGCGCTGTACACCCTGACCACGCGCCACACCAATTCGGGCGTGCCCATCCAGAAGGCCACGCAGTTTGTGTACGAGTTCATGCAGGCGCAGGGCCTGAGCGTCAGTTATCATACCTGGTCGGCGTGCAGCACCACCGGCCGCAACGTTATCGGCGAGCTGCCGGGCACCGTCGCGCCGGATCAGATCGTGCTGATCACCGCCCATCTCGACGATATGCCGGCCAGCGGCGCAGCGCCCGGCGCCGACGACAACGCCAGCGGTTCGGTCGGGGTGATGATCGCCGCCGAGATTCTGAGCAAGTTCCAGTTCGAGCGCACGCTGCGCTTCATCTTCTTCACCGGTGAAGAGCAGGGGTTGTGCGGCAGCAACGTGTACGCCAATGCCGTTTACGCGGCAGGCGAAAACATCGTGGCCGTGTACAACATGGACATGATCGCGTGGGACAGCACCGGCGGGCCGACGCTGCGCCTGCACACCCGCGCCACGAGCAATCCCGGTTACGCTGCTGATCTGGCGATTGCCGGCGTCTTCACGCAGGCCGTGCAGGCGTACGGGCTGGGCAACAGCCTGACGCCCCTCATCGATCCAGACGGCATCAGCGCCAGCGATCACTACTATTTCTGGACGAAAGGCTATCCCGCCATCCTGGCGATTGAAGACGACGACAACGACTTCAACGCCTACTACCACACCGCCAATGATCGCCTGCACAACCTGAATTTGCCATATTTCACCGCCTTTGTGAAAGCGTCGGTGGGCACAGCCGCGCATCTGGCGCGCGTATCGCTGCCGCTGTCGGCCCTGCGCGGCACGGTGCTCGATGCCGTCAAGGGCACGCCCATCGGCGGGGCGCGCGTCGCGGCCAGCGCGGGCGTCACCCGCACCGGCCAGGCGGCGACCGATGCCAACGGGCAGTACGTGCTGGCGCTGCTCGAAGGCGACTACGCAGTGACGGCTTCGGCCTACGGTTACGCGCCGGTCACCGTGGAGGGCGTGGCTGTCCGCGGCGGCCTGACGGCCACACAGGATTTCTCGCTGACGGTTGTGCCGGCGCACACCGTCGGCGGCGTGGTGCGCGACGCGCTGACCCACCGGCCGCTGAGCGCCACGCTGATCATTAGTGGCTACCCTTATGGAGCCGTCGCAACTGATCCGCAGACGGGCGCGTACCAGATCGCGCTGGCGGAAGCCGTCACCTACAGTTTCCACGTCCAGGCCAACGTGCCCGGTTATCTGTCCGCCGATCGGCTGGTGGGCGCCCTGACGGCCGATCGGGTGGAAGACTTTGCGCTGCAGCCCGATCTGGCGGCGTGCACGGCGCCGGGTTACGTTTTTGCCGGCGTGCGCGAATCATTCACGCTGCCGATGCTGACGACGGAGTGGGTGATCACCGGCACGCCGGCGGGCTGGAGCTTCAATAACCCGCATGGCCGGCCCAATGCCACGGGCGGCACGGGCAGCTTCGCCATCGCCGACAGTGATCACTTCGGGCCGGGCGTCAGCCTGGACACCGAGCTGCGTTCGCCGCTGCTGGACTTGACCGGAGTGGAAACGCCCACGCTGGCCTTCAAGACGGACCTGTCGATCTACGAATTGGGCGGCGGGAACGAAGTAGCTGATGTGGATGTGAGCGTGGACGGCGGCGGCACATGGCAAAACGTCTGGCGGCGCACCGAGGACTTGCTGGGGCCGCAAACCGTGACACTGGTGGTGCCGCCGGCGGGCGATCAGGCGCAGGTGCGCTTGCGCTTTCACTACTACCACGCCCTCAACGACGGCTGGTGGCAGGTGGACGATGTGCACTTTGGCGCGTGCCGGGTGCCCCAGCCGCTGACGCCGCACGATACGTATATTCCCTTAGTGATGGCTCCCTAGCGGGTGGGGGCGGGCCGATCGGGTGACTTCACAGGCTGTGACGTTCTTCCTGAGCCAGCACGATGATGCGATCGACCGGCTCAAAGGTTACGTGGTCCGACTTATCGGGGTTGACCACCACGCCGTAGGATCGATCGGCACGGTCGGCCAGGGCCAGCTGCCGGTAGCCGATGGCGACTTCGCCGCGCTGCCGGGCCGCCTCCACCACCGTGTAAAAATTGACCGGCTGGCCGATCGCCACATAGTCGGGCGCGGGCTTGAGGTAAATCTCCGAACCGCTGGGATCGAACAGGTCGTCGAACACCGCCATCAGTTCACGGTTTTCGGCCACTTGCGAGAGCATCAGGCTGGTGAGTTTGTTGCTGATGATGAAGTCGTCGGCGCGCGTGACCTCGGCCAGTTCGCGGTTGCGCACGTCCAGCATCTCGCTAACGATGCGAAACGTAAACTGCTGTTTTTCCTTGATGTCGCGCAGATGGAGCAGGGTGATCAGCGTGCGCGCGTCGGCGGCCTGCGGCGGCAGTTGATCCGAGTAGCACAGGATGATGATCTGCGTGTAGGCCGGCAGGTTCAGCGCGTCCAGCGCGCGCCGATCGGTGGTGTCGGCCGTCCGCGTTTCGATCGACAGGCGGCGCACTTCGCCGCACTCGCGCTCAATGATGGCGGCGAGGTCGGGCACATCGGCCGCGATGGTCAATCGGGCGCCGGGCAAAGCGTAATCGTCCAGCTCGTTGACGATCAGCGGGCCGCGGTGATTCCAGCCCAGGAGCAGGGTGTGTTCGGAACCGGTGGACGCCGGCTGGCCGGCGCGGATGAGGCCGGCGTCAATCTGCAGCTGCGTTTCAACCTGGCTCCAATCGGTGATCAAGCCCGACAGCCTGATCGTGTCGTCGTCTTCTGAGATGGCGATGATCTGATCGCCGGGCTGGATGAGGGTGGACATGGGCGGGTTGAGCTGCACGCCCACGACGGTGCGCAGGCCGATGATGGCGGAATCTTCATAGGCCAGCAGCGCCTCGCCGAAGGTGCGTCCGACCAGTGCCGGCTCGGCTGTGAAGTAGATCTCGTCGCCGCCAAAATCCAGCAGTTCGGTATAGACCACGCTCAGGCCGGACTGCCGCGCGGTCTGCACGATGATGCGCGAGATCAGATCGGTGGTGACGATGATCTGCACCTCGTCCTTGCCCACCAGCCGCGCCACTTCCAGGTTGCGCGGCTCGCTCAGCTCGGCCACGATGTGATAGCGCCCGGCCGGACGCTGCGGGTTGTTGGTCAACGCCAGGATGGTCTTGATCACTTCCGAATCGGGGTCGCCGCTTTCGGGCGCGAGGATGATGATGGCCCGCGCGGCGTGCGGATTGACGACCGCCAGATCGGTCAGGTCAAGCGGGTTGCCCGTGCGATACACGATCTTGGTGTGGCCCGTGCCATCGATCTTAGCTTCCACTTCGTCGCGCATGTCGGTCACATCCCGATTGGCGAGGATCACGATGCGCGGTTTGGGCTGATTTGCGTTGGCGATCGCCAGTTCGGAAATGATGGTAAAAATCTTGGGCGACCAGCCCAGAATTAACGTGTGGTTGTGCTCCAGCACGATCGAGCGGCCGCGGCGCAGCTGATCCATTTTGCGTTCCAGGCCGTTGTTGATGATGCCGATCAGCGCGCTGACGAACAGCACGCCCCCGATGGTTACGCCCAACATCACCAACCGGAATTCCCAGCCGGTGTCGCCGCCAAACGTGCCGGAATCCAGCGTGCGCACCAGGCTCTCCCAGAACGCTTCGCCAAAGCTCAGCACATCGCCGTTGTCCTGTGTGATGCGCCCGAAGTGCAGCAGCGCCGCAGCCAGCGCGATGACGATGAACGAGATGACGGCCAGCCAGAAGATGAGGGCGATCGGCCCGCGCGCCATGCTGTTGTCAAACGCATAGCGCAGCCGATCACGCAGCGGGGGACGCGCCATGTGGCACTCCTTGGTCGTGAAGTGCGCCGATCATACCTTAAAGCCGATGGCTGTCAAAAAAGGTATAATCGCGCTCGAGATTGATTCCAACAGTGCGAGGCTGCGCATGACCACTGCCGAAGTCGTCATCTGCGGAGCCGGCATCGCCGGCATCGCCACGGCCTATCATCTGGCCGTGCAACACGGGGTCAAGAATGTCGTCGTCGTCGACGAGCGTCCGCCGCTGTCGCTGACCAGCGACAAGTCCACGGAGGCATATCGCAACTGGTGGCCGGACGAGGCGATGGTGCAATTGATGAATCGCAGCATCGACTGGCTGGAGCGTTGGGCGCGCGAAAGCGGCAATCGCTTTTTGCTCAATCGGCGCGGCTATGTGTACTTTACGGCGGATGCCGGCCGCGTCGATCACTTTCGGCAGGCGGCGCAGGCCGTGTCGCAGCTGGGCGCGGGCGAGGTGCGCGAGCATGTCGATCGATCAAGTGAGTATGCGCCAATCAGTCCGCACGTTTTCGAAGGCCAACCCGCCGGGGCTGATCTGGTGCTCGATCGGTCGGTGCTGGCCCAACGGTTTCCGTACGTCAACGCGGCTGTGGTGGCGGCCCTGCATCCGCGCCGCTGCGGGTGGTTCAGCGGCCAGCAGCTGGGCATGTATCTGCTGGAGCAGGCGAAGCAATGCGGCGCAACGGTGATTGAGGACCGGGTGACCGGGGTGGAGGTGAAGGCCGATCGGGTGGAGAAGATCCGCCTGAAATCCGGACTTGAGATCAGCACCCGTGCTTTTGTAAACGCCGCCGGCCCGTTCGTGAAGGACGTGGCCCGTTTGATCAACGTCGATTTGCCCGTGTTCAATGAACTGCATCTCAAGGTCGCCATCAAGGACTACTTGAACATCGTGCCGCGCGACGCGCCGCTGTTGATCTGGACTGATCCGCAGTATCTGCCGTGGAGCGAAGAAGAACGATCGGATCTGGCGCAGAGCGAGGACACCCGCTGGCTGCTGAATGAATTTCCCGGCGGGGTGCACGCGCGGCCGGAGGGCGGCGGCGACAGCAACATCGTGCTGCTGCTGTGGGCCTATCACGTGGCGCCGGCTCAGGTGCGCGTGCCGCCGCCATTGGACGAGTTTTACCCTGAGGTGGTGCTGCGCGGCATGGCGACGATGCTGCCGGGGTTGAGCGCGTATTTTGGCAAGGTGCCGGTGGCCCTGTACGACGGTGGCTATTACACGAAGACGCAGGAGAACCGGCCGTTGGCGTGCCCGCTGCCGATCGAGGGCGCGTTTGTGTGCGGGGCGGTGTCGGGTTATGGGTTGATGGCGGCGGCGGCGGTGGGTGAGTTGACGGCCGCGCACGTCAGCGGCGCGGCGCTGCCCGATTATGCGGCCGCTTTCGATTTGAAACGCTACGCCGATCCGGCGTATCAACGGCGGCTGGCGCACTGGGACACGGCGGGTCAGCTGTGATCGGTTGTGATTTTGCGGGAAAATCGCCTATAATGCAAGGGTAGTTCATTCCGGCAAACCGCACAAGCGAGGTTGACATGACCCGGCGCATTCTGGTGGTGGAAGACGACAATAGTTTGAGCATGATGCTGCGGTTGATCATGAAGATTCAACAGGAGGAATGGCAGCTGGCCGGCGCCGTTGACGGCGCCGAAGCGCTGGCGCAGGTGGAGAAGTTTGAGCCGGACCTGGTGTTGTTGGACTTGATGATGCCGGAGATGGACGGTTTTGAGTTTGCGCGCCGCGTGCGCGCCGAGCCGCGCTATGACGGGGTAAAGATCGTGGTGCTGTCGGCGCTGAGCGATCCGGCTTCCAAGCGCAAGGCGCGGGAGATTGGCATCACCGAGTATTGGACCAAGCCGATTATGCCCGATGAACTGCAAGCAGGTCTGGGGCGGGTGTTGGGTATCGACCTGCCGGATGTGCCGTGAGTAATGAGTAATGAGTAATGAGTAATGAGTAATGAGTAAGGGCGCTCCGGGGTGGGGCGCTCTTTTTGTTTAGCCCAGGTGCTCTTTGATCGCAACGGCGACTTCGCGCGGAATGCCTTTGACTTCGGTCAGGGCGTCGACGGACGCTTCGCGGATGCCGTCCAGCGAGCCGAAGTGTTTGAGCAGCGCGCGCCGCCGCGTGGGGCCGACGCCGGGGATCTCGTCGAGCTGTGAGGCGATGCCGGTTTTGGCACGTTTGGCGCGGTGTGCGGTGATGGCGAAGCGGTGTGCTTCGTCGCGCACGCGCTGCACCAGAAACAGGCCCTGAGAACTGCGCGGCAGCAGAATCGAACCGGGTCGGCCGGGTAGAAAAATCTCTTCTTGCTGCTTCGCCAGCCCGCACACCGGCACCTGTCCAAACAGATCGAGTGATTGCAGCACCTCCACGGCCACGCCCAGCTGTCCCTTGCCGCCGTCGATGATCAGCAGATCGGGCAGCACTGAGAATGAGGGATCGACCTTCTGGCCGGGCATTCGCTCGGCCGCCTTCGCGTCGAAGTAGCGGCGGAAGCGGCGCGTCAGCGCCTCGCGCATCGATTCAAAATCGTTCGGCCCGTCCACCGTCTTGATGTTGAACTTGCGGTAATCGCTCTTGCGCGCGAGACCGTTGACGAAGACCACCATCGACGCCACGGTGTTGGTACCCTGCGTGTTGCTGATGTCGAAGCACTCGATGCGGGCGGGCGCGCCGGCCAGCCCCAGCGCATCGGCCACTTCCTTGAGCGCCTGCTCGTTGCGATGCGAATCGGCCGCCCACTGCGCGCGCAGCGCGGCCAGCGTTTCCACCGCATTGTCCGTCGCCAGCTTCACCAGCTCCGCGCCCTGACCGGTGTTGGGCACGGTGAGCTGCACCTGCGCGCCGCGCTTCTGCTTGAGGAACTGCGCGATGATGTCCGACTCCTGCACGTCGATCTCCACCGGCAGCAGCACTTCGGGCGGGACGTAAGCCGCCTCGGCGTAAAACTGCGTGAGGAATTCGGCCATGACGTTGTGCACGTCCTCGTCCTCCGCGCCTTCGAGGACGAAATACTCGCGCCCGATCAGCTTGCCCTGGCGAATGAGGAAGACCTGCACGCAGGCGTCGCCGTTGGTGCGGGCAAAGGCCAGCACGTCCTGATCCTGCGTGGTGGTGGAGATGATCTTCTGCCGCTCGACGATGTGGCGCAGCGCCTTCCACTGATCGCGATACAGCGCGGCCTGCTCGAACTGCATGGCTTCGGCGGCGGCGGTCATCCGGCGCTCCAGATCGGTCAGGATGCCGTCGGTCCGGCCTTCCAGGACGCGGCAGAGTTGATCGATCGTGTCGCGGTACTGCGCCTTTGTCACCGCGCCAATGCAGGGCGCATTGCACAGCTTGATGTCAAAGTATAAGCAGGCGCGCTTATCATGACCGGTGATCTCGCGATCACAGGTGAGATACGGGAAGGCGCGGCGCAGCGTATCCAGCGTCTGATAGACCGCGCCCGCATTGGTGAACGGCCCGAAGTAGCGCGCGCCGTCCTGCGCCATCTTGCGCACCGACAGCACTTTGGGATAGTCGTTCTGCCACTCAACCTTGATGTAGGGATAGCGCTTGTCGTCTTTGAGACGGATGTTAAAACGCGGCTTGTGGCGCTTGATCAGGTTCGATTCGAGCAGCAGCGCTTCCAGTTCGGTGTCGGTGATGATCCACTCCAGATCGGCGATCTCGGCGACGAGGCGCTCGGTCTTGGTGGAATCCACCGAGGCGTGAAAGTACGATCGGACGCGGTTGCGCAGGTTGACGGCTTTGCCGACGTAGATGATTCGGCCGTTGGCGTCGAAGTACTGATAGACGCCGGGTTTGGCCGGCAGCGTCTTGAGTTTTTCGGCGACTTTCTCGGTGGGCATGGCGAAGAAATTGTATCACAACAAAACAGCCCGATCGATCTGATCGGGCTGTGTGCTGCACGATGTGCGTTTGATCTTAGCCGGTCTTGATCATGCCGGTCTTGTAGGCATACCAGCCTGCCGCGCCGATGGCCCCGCCGATGGCGCCCTGGACCAGATTGCCGATCACATCGCCCAACCCCCAGCCGAAGCCCAGCCCAAACAAGCCGCTGAAGCGGATGCTGATGGCGATCCATGCGACGACCGCATACACCAGACCGACGACCGCGCCCAGAATCGCGCCGTTGATGGCTACCTCGACGATGGTGGGCTTGATCGCTTCTTTGAGAACGAGATTGACGTACCAGTAACCGGCGAACGCTGCCACCACCCAGAACAAAATGCCGAGCAGCCCGCCCAAGAATCCCAGCAACCACAGCGCCCCGCCGATCGCGGCGGCGATGACGGGAATCGTCCCGGCCTTGATCAAATTGGTCTTGTCGATCTTGAACTGCATTTGTCCGCCTTGCATGGTTTGCCTCCTGGCTCGAATGGGATGCCTTATTGTAGTCGGAAGTCGATCGCAATGCAATCGGAAACCGGTCGGATTTGCGTTACAAGTGTGTGTCTGCCGCCGCGGCCCGTTCACGTCAGCTGGGCGCGCAGCGCGTCCAGCGCCGTGATCTCGATCAGCGCCAAGGCCAGCCCGAAGACCAGTGGAAAGACCAGCTGCCGCCAACCGGTCAGCACGTTTTCCAGCCGCCGCGTGCTGAGCCAGATGATGGAGTTGAGGAGCGACAGCAGCAGCAGCGCGCCGCCGATGGTGAGCACCGTGACGGGCAGGAGCAGGTAATCGGCCTGGGTGAGCACCAGCGCCGCTTCCACGCCGGCAAAGACCAACATCGCCAACAGTTCGCGCCAGTTCTTGATGGTCTGCTCGCCGCTGGGCTGCCGCCAGATCGCGCCGTTAAAAAACGGCGGAAACAGCGCGCTGATCGCCAGTCCATACAACAGGCCGGTGATGAGGCGGTGCACATTGGTGGTGTGATACAGCTGCGGCGCGTTCGGGAAGATCGAAAGGGTGGAGTTGACCCCGTCGATGCCCATGAGGACGATGAACACCACCAGCGTCGCCGCGATGGGCGCGGGCGGCAGGCGCGCCGCCTTGACGCGCCGGCGCACAATCAGAAACAGGAAGCCCGTCACCAGCCCTAAATACATCCCCGTACAGCGCGCGCACAGCGGATATTGATGATCGTGCGCGAAGAACGACCGTTCCGGGATCTGATGGCACAGCGCGTAGCCGATGACTCTGGCCTTGCCCAGCCAGCTGTCCGGCGGCGCGGTCAGAAACAGGCCGATGATGGACAACAATCCGCCGGTGAATAATGCCCGAGGCAGCTGCGCCAGGCGCGCTGTGGGCAGATTGTCGGCGGTTTGATCCGAGTTGGGTGGGTCTGATCGCATAGGGCATCTCGTGAGGAGAGCGCCCACATTATAGCACACGCGCCGCATTTACCGCCGCATGATCGGCAGATATACCCGATGGTAGTCCACCGTGATCACCAGCGGCCCGATGATGTTGTTGGCTTCATTGCCTTCGATCAGCCGGCCATGCAGCGCGGTGCCCCCCGTGGCCGTAATGGCCGAGGCGGAGCCGAACACATCGGCTTGAACGTACACCCAGTAGGTGCCGGCCGGCGTGATGGACAGCGTGTAGGTCAGCGGCCACGTTTCGCCCACCGCCAGGCCGCTGCCGCTCTGCGGCGAATAGGCTTTGACGAAGCGGAAATAGTCGCTGCGGAAGGCTGCTCCGCAGGTGTTCACGGCCGTGGGGCACGCGCCCAGATAGCGATCGTCTGGCGCGTACGGCGGCGGCGAACCGGGCGGCCGCACGTACACATCCACGCCAAACCAGCCGGCGTTGTCTGGCCCGAGCGTTGACTCCAGCCCGAAGTTGCTCACGTTGACCAGCACGTTAAACGGCTTGCCCGGCACCGGCTGCGGCGTGCCCAACCGTAAATCCGACGCCAGCACATCGGAGCCGGCCACGATGGTGATGTCTTCGCCCGATTGGTTGGTGGGATCACTTTCCACGCCATGTTGGCCGTCGGCAAACGCTTCAGCAAAGTTGCCCACGGCCAGCACATCAGGCGCGTCGACGCGCACTGTGGGCGAGATCTGCGCCACCAGTGTCACCGCCGTCGATTGATTCGGACCGAGTGAATCGATCGTGTGCGAGTAGATCGTCGAGCCGTCGATCTCGTCCACCCAGTTCCAGCCGGGGCAGCCGTTTACGCACGTCAACACGCCGCCCGTCAGATAATCGGGCAGGCCGGGTTCAAGATACTCGTTGATCTGGATGCCGGTGACGGTGACGGGCAGGGCGGTGACGTTGGTCACGTAAATGGTGTAGGTGAGCAGCTCGCCGGGCTGGGCCTGATACCGATCGTCACTGATGCTCAACCTGAGATCGTAGCGATAACGGATCTCGATGACATCAGGCGCGCTCACGGCCGTCCGCTGCCCGGCCGCGCCCAGCTGCGCGACGTTGACGATGATGCCGCCATCGGGAGCCAGCATGGTATCGGTGGTCACGCGTGCTACAAAGCCCACGCTGCCGTTGACGCCGGGTTGCAGATCGCCCAGCGCCCAACGCAAAATGCCCTGTTGTACGTACTGCGGATCAGGCGGCGTCCCGATCGATCTGACGAAGCTCAACGGCCCGGGCAGCACGTCAGTCAGCACCACGCCGGTCAGCGGCTGGCTGTTGGCGGGGTTGGTGTAGTCCAGCGTGTACGTGATCAAATCGCCGGGCTGCACACGGCCGGCGGTTTGTCCCGGCGCTGAACTCACATGCTGCACCTCGGCGCGAAACGGCAGCCCCACCGTGTGGATGACCGTCGGCGAGCGCGCGCCCACGATGTCGCTGTCAAACGTGGCCGCGTTCCGGATCACATCGCCCGTTTCCGAATCGGCGTTGACGGTGGCGGCATAGCCCAGCGTGCCGCTGAAGCCGCCGGGCAGCGCACCGATCTCCCAGTAGAGATCAGGGGCCAGCTCATCGTGTGGCGTAATGCCCGCCGAGGCGAAGATGGAGCCGGGCACGTACGTCAGGTGATCGGGCACCGGGTCGGTGATGAACGATCGGGCAAAGACCTGGCTGTTGGGGTTGCTGATGCCGATTGTGTAAGTGACCCGTTCACCCAGGACCACGACCGTGCTGCCGGCCGGTTCGGCTGCCTTAGTCAGACGGGGCGGATCGGGCGTTTCATAGGTCAGGGCCACACGCTGCAGCACGGGTGACAGCTGCGGGTCGGTCTGCGCAAAGTACACCTCATACTGCAGGTAGCGGGCCGTCATCGTCAGCGGCAGGGTGTTGGTCTGGACGCCCGGCGTGGCCTGCGCCGGCAGCCAGTCGGTCCACGGGGTGAAGGTGCTGCTGCCCGCCGGCACGTAGCGGTAACGCAGCGTGGCCGTGACCAGCGCGGGATCGGGCAGATCGATCGTCCATTGCAGCTGCCGCAAGGGATAATCCTTGCCGGCGTCGAAGGCTTCGCCTAAGTAGTAACCCTGATCGACGTAGGCGGAGCCCGACTGGCCGGTGGTGGCCCCGGCGTTGATCATGTGCTGCTGAATGGGCTGGTTCTGACCGCGCGAGCCGCCCACCACGTAGATCCAGCCGTCGGCGTTGACGACGGCTGTGTGTAGCAGGCGCACCGGGGTGATGTAGCTGGTGGTGGCCCACGTCAGGGTGCTGCCGGTGGTGTTTTCCAGCGCGGCCAGCACCTCGTTGACCGGTTGGTTGATGTTGTCCCATGCGCCGCCGATCACGTAGAGCTGTCCGCCAAAGGACGTGACGGCGCCGCCGTAGATGTTGCGCGGCAGCGAGTTGATGGGCAGCCAGGCGGTGATGTCGCCGGTCGCCGACACCGGAACGGCTGAGTTGATGTCCGCGCGGATGCCGCCGAGCGTGGAGACGTTGGCTCCGGCCAGCGTGTACAGCCGCCCGTTGACGGTGGCTACCGACATGTGCCCGTAGGTCTTGTAGGGCAGTCTGGCGGTGGCGGTGAGCCAGCCCGTGATGACGCCGGTCAGCGGATCGGGCGTGGCGTAATACACTTCGTCGTTGCCCTGATTGTTGAGCGCGCCGCGTCCGCCCAGGTAATACAGGCGATTGTCGAGCACCACCACCTGTCCGTTGGACAGCGCTCTGGGCAGCGGGGCGGTGGTGGTCAGCGCCATCACCGAGCCGGTATCGGCGTTGAGGCGGCCAAACGTGACGGTGTCGTAGTAGTGGCTTTGATCGCCGTTTTCGCCGCCCAGCAGATAGACGCGGCCGTTGAGCACGGCGGCCGCGAGGCCTTTGACGCCGGTGTACGTGCCGGTGGTGTAGGAATAAAGCGCGGTGTTGAGTGAAGCGGTGGCGGTGATCCAGTTTGCCAGATCGTGCGTGGCGGTGTTGATGGCGGCGTATTGAATGGAACGCAGCGAACCGGCGCCGGTGCGTCCGCCGAAGACGTATAAGTAGTTGTGATAAGCGAGGCTGGCATGCTCGAAGCGCGGAATCAGGCCGGTGGCGTTGGTGGCGGTGATCCACTCGCCGGCGATGCCGATGCGCAGCAGGGTGACTTCGCCATCGTCCAGGCGCGTCATGCCCGTCCGATCAAAGGTGCCGCGGTTGAAGTCTTCCAGGGTGGTGTGCTCGATGGTGATGAGCTGCGCCTGTGGCTCGGCGCGGCTGAGGGGCGGATTGATGAGCCACAGCAGGCCGAAGAGCAGCGCCAACCCGATCGGGAATGGCAGACACACGCGGATGGTTTTCATCGGTTCCTCGCTCTTGCACAATGGCACAGGCCGCCGATGGCTGTGTCGGCGGCCCGTTGAGTGTGAATCGTCGTCGGCGGCGCGGCTCCGGGCGGGCGTTACTTCAGCAAGATGACGCGCGCGCGTGACGGCGGGCACACCGCGGGATCATAGTTGATGTTGAGTTGCGAACCGCTGGCGCTGACCGAGCGGGCGAAGATGGCGCCGCTGACGCCCAGATTGCGGGCGGCGCTGAAGTTCACGTCGCCGTTGGGCGCGTAGATCAGACCCTGCCACACCGAGTCGGAGGCCGCGATCTGGATGGCACCCTGGCTGGTGTTGCTGGAGTCGGAGAAAAACAGCAGGTTGTGATAGTAGGCCGTCAGGTTGACGGTGCCGTTGTATTTTTGCTCGCCCAGCGAGACGATGGTGACGTTGGCGGGGCCGGCGCCGTTGATCTGCACGCTGCCGGTGACGAAGTACAGGCCGTCACCGCTCGACAACGCGTTGAGGTTGCCGTTGATGTAATGGTAGTTGCCGCCCAACGCGCGTGCGATGGGGCCGCCCGGCCGGAAGTCATCAATCTCCCAGATGGGCTGCGTCTGCACCTGGCCGCCGTTGATGACGGGCGCGCCGGTGGCGGCGCACTGCGCTTCGGGCGAGCAGCTGCCCACCGAATACACCGTGCCGTTGATGACGACGGTGTTGTTGAGGTGCATGTCGCCGCCGGAATACAGCCCGCCGCCGTTGATGATCATGGTGCTGCCGGTGGTGGCCAGATTGTTGGGGCCGCAGGTTTCGCACGCGGCGAAAATGGCATAGTCGCCGCAGCCCTGCGGCGGGATGATGACGGCGGTGGCTTCGGCGTTGGCGCCCATTTCACCGCGCCCGATGAGGCCGGCCAGGAAGGTATTGAAGTCGCGCTGCGTGACGACATTGATGCCGCCGGCGTTGGGTGGGATGCCGGCCACGCCCACCTCGACGCCCAGCTTGTTGCCCAACCGATCGGTGTAGTAGGCCGTGACGTTGTCGTTCACGGTGTCGCCCGCGATGCCGTTGGTGTCTGCGATGCCGTTGCTTTCGGCGGCTTCGTTGATGGCCTGTTGAACCGTTGTCTCGGACGAGTCCAGCGTGGAGACGTGCAGCCATAGCTCGCGGGCGCCGGCCAGCGCGCCGGCATCGGCCGCGTTCTGGGCGCGGCGGCGTTCGACGTAGGTGTTGCCGCCGTCGATGGCCAGCGCCGCAAACGCCAGCAGCCCCACCATCAGCAGCGCCATCAGCACGATGGCCTGACCCCGTGACGAATGAAGTGAATCGTTCATGATGAGTTCTCCCGATTATTCTTCCGGCTTAAGATCAAGAATATCCTGCACCGCGCTGGCGGTGAAAATCAACTCGCCGTTGGGAAAGACCGGACTGAACGGGCCAATCAGATGGAAGCGATAAGTGACCGTGACCGTTACGGGCGTGCCTTCGACGATGGTGTCCGGCGAGTAGTCGTCGGTACCGTCGCTGTAAGTGACAGCCACGGTGATCCGATTGGGATCGATCAGGCCGCCGGGCGGCGTCTCGTTTCTGGCGCGGAAGTCAACGTTGTTGGGATTGGCGCAGCCGGCCGCGCTGTCGGAGTGGGGGCAGCGCGGATTGATGGCGGCGTAGAGCGCGCCTTCGCCCGCTGCGTTTTGGATGGCGATGTAGCTGTAGTAGCCGCGCCCCAGATCGATGACGGCGCTCAGGAGGAGCAGCATCAACACCAGCGTCAGTGAGAATTCCACCAGGCTCTGACCTTCTTCACGGGCAGGGCTGCCGGCGTGTCGCAGGCGAAATAGACTGCGCGATCGCATCATCATATCCTCAAGATTACGGACAACCGTTTGAGCGGTTGATGTCTGACCAGCCGCTGAGCGTGACACTCTGATAACCCGGCTTGCTGGCGCTGATGACCATCCAGACACGTCCGCTGGCGCCGACGTAGCAGTTGTTCTTGACGCCTAGGGCGCCGTACGAGCCGGTGTTGAGATCGGCCAGGATGGCGTTGTTGAAGATGCCCACAAAGTTGACGATGGCACCGGTCACGGTGACGCCGTCTGTGGTGGTCAGCCTGACTTTAACGTAGACCGTGGACGGATGCTCTTTGTAAGCCGGGTAGCCCGTTTCCCACGTCAAGGTCAGCGGCAGCGATGGTGTCAGGGTGGCTGTGGCGGTCGGTGACGGGCCGGGCGTGCTGGTCGGTGTCTGGGTCGGCGTATTAGTCGGTGTAGGCGTCGACGTATTGGTCGGCGTGTTGGTGGGCGTCGGCGTGTTGGTCGGCGTCGGCGACGGCGTCCGTGTGGGCGTGTTCGTGGCGGTGGGAATGGGTGTGTTGGTGGCCGCGCTGCCGCACGTTACCGTTGACGTATTGGACGGCAGGCTATCGCCGCCGGCATTGTAGGCCACCACATAGTACGTCGTTGAGGTATTCGCATCGACTTTGTCAATGCCTTCTGCGCCGTTGGGGCCGGGCACTGTCGCCACCAGCGTCAGGCTGGGCAGACGATAGATCTTGTAGCCCAGCGCAGTTGCAGAGGCGGTCCAGCTGGCATTCACCGGATTGTTATTCGGCTTGGAGCAAGCCGAGGTCACCACGAAGTTCAATGGCAACAGCGGCGGTTCCGGCGTCGGCGTGTGCGTGGGTGTGTTGGTGTTGGCGACTCGCGTGTTGAGTGGGGGCGGCGTCGTCGTCGGGCCGGTGGCGATGCCTTCCGGTGGGACGATGGAACGAGCCGCGGTGTAAGAGATGGGCAGGTTCGATGGCGCGCTGCCGCCCACCAGCGGCGCGACCAGCTGCAGAGTCAAGAGCGACACGGAAGTGCTGACGGTGATTCGAATCCGCTGACCGGCCTGCAGTTCCTCTTCGGCGTTATTGTTGCACCAATCCACTTCTTCAAATCCGCCGCTGCCCGGCCTTTCCAGCACGATCTGTACGCTGATCGAACCCGCCGGCGCGATCGAAAACATCGACTGGGCGCGGGCCGCAATGCCCTGACAATCACCGGGATTGACTGTGGCGTAGCGAATGGCCTCGCGCACTGCGTTTGAGGTTTCACTATAGACGAACAGCGCCCGGCCCACATCCATGATCCCAATCGCCAGGAAGAGCAATAGGGGCAGTACCAGCGCAAATTCCACCATCGCCTGCCCACGAACCGCGCTGCCGAAATGACCCCTCCGGTCGAGTTTTGGTAAACTTTGTCTCAAGCCGCACATAGGATAACTTTCATGCACATAGTGTATAAGGAGCTGCATAAACAGTTTTGTTTGAAACAATCACGCTTGGAAGACCGTTTACCCGCCTACCCGGATACGGTTTTCGCCCAAAATTGGGAGAAGGGTACCACGTGCCATATCTCAATCGACTTGTTCACGGTATAATCAGTGGCACGGTGAAATGTCGGATGAGTGGCCGTGCCTAGCAGAGCGGAATCAGACATCGTTCGTCGGGCGATTGCCGGCGAACAGGCGGCAATCAGCCAGTTGTATGAGCAGCACGTCGATGCCATTTATCGCTACGTGCGCTATCGCGTTGACGATGACGAAACAGCACGGGACATCACCGCCGATGTGTTTGTCCGTGCGTTGGAGGGGCTGGGCCGCTACGATGAGCGCAATGTGCCGTTTCTGGCCTGGCTGTACCGCATCAGCCATGCCCGCGTGGTGGACTACTGGCGCAAGTTGGCGCGCCGTGATGAACAGTCTTACGATGAAATCACCGAGCAAGGCGATATGCCCGCCGATGTCGAAGCGTTGGACGCGGTGGACATTCTGCAGCACGCGGCTTTGCGGGGAGCCATGCGCCGGTTGACGAGTGAGCAGCAGGAAGTGCTCATCTTGAAATATGTCCAGGGGCTGACCAACAGCGAGATTAGCGAGATTACGGGCAAAACCGTGGGGGCGGTGAAAGCGCTGCAGCACCGGGGCCTGGAAGCCCTGGCGCGAATGTTGCACGAGGTCGAGTAGTCATGCCACAAGACGAAGTAGAACTCATTGATGAATGTTTGTCTGAGATTATGTCCGGCAAGACTACGCCGGAAGCCTGTGCGGCGCGCTACCCCCAGTACCCCCGCCTGGCGGCCCAATTGCGGATCGCGTTGGCGCTGCGGACGGCGCCAGTTCCGCGCCTGTCTCCCACCGATCGTTCCGATCTGCGTGAGCGGATTCTGGCGCGTGCGGCCCAGCTGCCGCAGCCTCAACCGCAACCACCAGCCCGGCGGCCCGTCTTCATGCCGCGGCGCTGGCTGCCGGCTGTGGTATCGGCCCTGGTTGCCTTCGTGCTGATATTTGGCGCGCTGCCGGCGCTGGCTCAGCCCGCGCTGCCCGGCGATGTGCTCTATCCCGTCAAGCGCGCGGTGGAACAGGTTCGCCTCACCCTGGCTTCGGTGGCCGAGCGTCCGGATATTTATTTGGACCTGGCCCGTACTCGACTGAACGAATATGAAGCCCTGTCGATGCGCGGCACGCCGGCGGCTGAATTACTGGATGAGGCCACCCGCGAAATCGGGCTGGCGCTGAGCGACATGGCCGCCAGTCCGGCCACTCAAACTCAGCCTGCGCTGTCGGCCGCGCTGCAGCTGATCGATCGCACCGATGCGCTGACTGTGCAGCTGGGCGGCAGCGACAAGCTCGCCGGGACGTTAGGCGCCTATCGACAGCAGGCCAGCGCGTTAATGGCCACGCCACTTACGCCAACGGCCACCGCCACGAGCACCGCCACCGCCACGGCCACTGCCACTGTGGCCCCGACCGACACGCCCGGCGCGGGGGCGTTGCCCCCTGTCGAAGATCCTTCGTCCAACGACAAGACCCCGCCGGGTCAGGTGCGCACACCTCAGCCGCCCAACACGCCGCCCGGTCAGGTGCGCACACCCAAGCCGCCCAACACGCCGCCCGGTCAGGTGCGCACACCCAAACCGCCCAACACGCCGCCCGGCCAGGTCAATACGCCCCGGCCGACGCCTGAACCGCCCACGCCAAAGCCGACCAAAGAGCTCAAGCCGACCAAAGAGCCTAAAGAATAGGAAATTTTCCGTTTGTATTCGTCGGCGTTTTGGGGCATAATGGCTGAGGTTATCCTCAGCCTTTTTGTTTCTGACGGTAGATCTCGATCATGATCGGAACCTTGCGCGAAACCGACCTGCACGCGGCGCTCAAGCAATATTATGCCCGCCCGATCGATCAACTGGAAGCCGTGGTTGACGGTTACGTCGTCGATGTGCTGCGCGACAGCGCCATCGTGGAGATTCAGACTCACAACTTCACCGCGCTCAAGCCCAAGCTGCCACGCCTGCTGGCCAACCACCCCGTCACGCTGGTGCATCCCGTCGCCGTTGCCCGCTGGATCGTAACGCTGGACGCGCGCCGGCGGCCGGTGCGCCGGCGCAAGTCGCCACGCGGCGGCCGGCTGGAGGACATGTTTCTGGAGCTGGTCAGCTGCCCCGAACTCATGATTGATCCTAATCTGACCCTGGAGGTGATCCTGATCCACGAAGAAGAACACCGCCTGCCCGCGCGCCGCCGCTGGCGCGATTGGCAGGTGTGCAACCGTCGGCTGCTGGCCGTGATCGATCGGGTGGTGTTTTCGACCCCCGACGATTTTCGGCGCTTTATTCCGCGCGAACTGCCGCAGCCCTTTACCAGCGGCGAGCTGGCCGCCGCACTCGATCGGCCGCTGATGCTGGCCCAGAAGATCACCTACTGTCTGCGCCGCATGGGTGTGATCGAACCGGTGGGCCGGCGCCGCGCCGTGCTTTATCAAGAAAAAAATCCCGTTCATTATTCTGGAGCCATCCATGACTGACGAACCGCTGGCCGTGTTTATCGATTTTGAAAACATCGCCATCTGGGCCGCGCAAGAACTTATCGATCTGGACGTGACGCGGCTGATGGAAAATCTGCAGACGCGCGGGCCGGTCGTGATCAAACGCGCCTACGGCGACTGGGGCCGCTTCTCCACCTATCGCGACGACCTGCTGAACAATTCGATCGACTTGATCCAGATGTATCGGGTCAGCGCGGCCAAAAACCGCGCCGACATTCGCCTGGCGATCGACGCCCTGGAGATCGCCATTCAGCGCCCGCAGATCCAGACTTTTGTCATTGTGTCCGGTGACAGCGACTTCGGCGCGCTGGTGCAGCGGCTGCGCGAATACAGCCGGTACACCATCGGCATCGGCCCACGTGGTATCACCCACCCGCTGCTGGTGAAGGCCTGTGACGAGTTCCTCTACCTCGACACGCTGCTGGGTGTGAAAGACCGGTCCTCGGATCGGGAATCGATCACCGAGCGCGAGAAGGGCCGGCGGCTGCTGCGCCGTGCGCTGGACGTGTACGGTCAACGCGGCGAGCTGCCGGTGCTGACTGCCAAACTTAAGCCCATGCTGACATCCATGGATTCGACCTTCAACGAGGCCAACCTGGGTTACAGCCAATTCCGCGACTGGCTGGAAAGCAATGGCGACATCGTGCGGCTGTTCTTCAAGGATTTGCAGATGTATGCCGCGCCGGCTAACTTTGCCACGCCGGGCGGTTTTGAGTTGCAGCCGTCGGTTGGCTCGTCCGGCGAAGCAGCCGGGGATCAGATCGAGCCACCGCCGCTGACCACACAGTACAAGCAGCAGATCACGGTGCGCAAACTGGCGCTGGTCGATCTGGATACGCGCCGCGACGTGCTGCGCGACATCTACCGTGAGTTGAGCCAGCGCCCCGACGAGTGGACGCCCGACGCGCTGCTGAACGATCTGACGGAGCAGTACGCGTCGCGGGGGTTGATGCGGTCGCGCACGATGCTGCTGGGCATCTGGCAGCTGGGCTTTCGGCAGCGCACCTATGAATATGCCGGCCAGCAAGTTTCATTTCACGCGCCCGTTCACCTGCACCCCAGCATCGCCGATGAGGCGATGTTTGTGCGCCGGGCTGAATGTGCCTATGTGCAGGCCGTCATCCAGTCGGGCCTGGAGATCGATCGGGTGGCGTTGGCCGATCTGCTGTTGAACGATCCTTCGCAGACAGACTACATCGACACGCTGCTGGATGATCTGGCGCAGCGCGGCGTGCTGGTGCGCAGTAACGGCGAGTACAAGTTGTCGGCCAAGAGCGCCATCCCGTTTAAGGATGATCCAGACCTGCAGGTGGCGGTGCGCGACATCGAGGCCGTGCAGCTGACCGATGATGTGACCCGCACAGTGGAAACAGCGCGCACGCTGGCCAACAAGGCCATGGTGCAGCGCTCACAGGATTTCCTGGGCGCGGCGCAGACCTGGCTGCATGCCTGCCGCTGCCAGTGGGACTTGGTGAAGAACGGCGAGCGCGACGCCACGCTGGAAGACTTGCGCTGGTATGTCGCCTCCTACGTCGCCACCAAAGCCGGCGCCCTGTCACAGGTGGGGCACGATTACGGCGCGGCGCGCCCGTACTATCTGGCATTCTTTGCGCTGGTGCAGGAAGATGATCCGTTATGGGATCGCATGCGCGGCCTGATCAACCCGATGCTGTCCTACTACTGGACGAACACCGCGCGCGAGCTGGGTCTGACGTTCCAGCCGCACAACTCGCCGGCGCGCACCGCGGTCGAAGTAGCGACGCACACCCACGCCCAGCTGCACGATCTGTGGCGCACCTCATGTGAGGCGCTGGCCAAGGTCAATCCGCGCCTGGTGCGGCGTGTAGCCGAGCAGATCCGGCTGAATGCCGGCGAATCCGGCGACAGTCTGCGCGTGGCCGACGAATTGGATGCACTGGTCAACGCGGCATGACCGATCGCTCTCTCTGGCCCGATCGAACCGGCGCGACCTCCATCGCCGCGCCGGAGGCGGTGATTCGCGCCCCGCAGGCGCGTTTCACCGTTCTTTCACCGTGGCTCCTCCGGCTGGAATACAGCCCGGTCGATCATTTTGAAGATCGCCCCAGCCAAGGCGTCTGGTATCGGCGGCAGCCGGTGCCCGCCTTCACGTTGGAACAGCACAGCGACGCGCTCGTCATCGACACCGGCCCGCTGCGAATGCGCTATCACCCTTCGGCAGGCGGCTTTGCGCGCCGCACGCTCTCCGTCGAAGTCCGGGCCACCGGCGCGGTGTGGCGCTATGGCGATACGGGCGGGCGCGACAACCTGCGCGGCACCGCCCGCACGCTGGATGGCGCCAACGGCGCCATTCCGCTGGAACCGGGTCTGATGTCGCGTGCAGGCTGGGCCGTGGTGGACGATTCGGACAGCCTGGTGTTTGACGAGAGCGGCTGGCTTACGCCGCGCGAGCGGCCCGGCAATCTCGACTTGTATGTCTTCGGGCACGGGCACGATTACCGACAGGCGCTGCGCGACTTTAACGCCGTGGCCGGGCGCGTGCCGCTGATCCCGCGCTGGGCGCTGGGCAACTGGTGGAGCCGTTACTGGGCCTACACACAAGCCGAGTTGACGCAGCTGATGCACGACTTTCAAGCGCACGACATCCCGCTGAGCGTGTGCATCGTGGATATGGACTGGCACATCACGGACACCGGCAATGCTTCCAGCGGCTGGACGGGCTATACGTGGAATCGCAAACTTTTCCCGGAGCCGGAAAAATTCATCGCGGAGCTGCACGCGCTGGGTTTGAAGACGGCGCTCAACCTGCATCCTGCCGACGGCGTGTACCCCCACGAAGAGCCGTACGCGGCCATGGCGCAGGCGCTGGGCCGCGATCCCCAATCGGCTGAGCCGATCCCGTTCGACATCGCCGATCCAAAGTTCATGCGAGCATACTTTGACGTTCTGCATCATCCGCTGGAAGCGCAGGGCGTGGATTTCTGGTGGCTGGACTGGCAGCAGGGCACGCGCAGCCGCCTGGCCGGGCTTGATCCGCTGATGTGGCTGAATCACCTGCACTTCGCCGATCTGGGCCGGGATCCGGCCAAGCGGCCGTTCATCTTTTCGCGCTGGCCGGGACTGGGCGGCCACCGTTACCCGATCGGCTTTTCCGGCGACACGGTGGTGAGCTGGGCTTCGCTGGCGTTTCAGCCCTACTTCACCGCCACCGCGTCCAACGTGGGCTTTGGCTGGTGGAGCCATGACATCGGCGGGCACATGCAGGGCACGGAAGATACGGAATTGTACGTACGCTGGACGCAGCTGGGCGTGTTCAGTCCCATCCTGCGGCTGCACAGCACCAACAACCCGTACCAGGATCGCCGGCCATGGGCACATGACGCGGAGACGCTGCGCTTGTTGCGAGCCGCGCTGCAGCTGCGCCACCGGCTGATACCGTACCTGTACAGCATGGCCTACCGCCAACACACCACCGATCAGCCGCTGATCGCGCCGATGTACTACGACTACCCCGACGACGCCGAGGCGTATCGCTGCTCGCGGCAGTACCTGTTCGGCACCGAGCTGTTGGCTGCGCCGTTTGTAACGCCGCGCGACGCGGACACGCGCTTAAGTCGCCAGACGGTGTGGCTGCCGCCCGGTCGCTGGTTCAACTTCTTCGACGGCGAGGCGTTTGACGGCGGGCGCTGGCTGGATGTGTACGGTACGCTCGATGAAACGCCGGTGTTTGCGCGGGCGGGCGCCATCGTGCCACTGTCGCCGTCCGCAGAGTGGGGCGGGCCGGCGGCGCCGCGCGAACTGGACGTGCATGTTTTTCCGGGGGCCGCCAATCACTTCGATTTATACGATGACGATGGCGAATCGCAGGCTTACCGCGACGGCCGCTTCGCTCTCACGCCCATCGAGACGGCGTGGCAGTCCGATCGGCTGGAGATTGCGATCGGGCCGGTGAGGGGCGATGCGGCCTGCCTGCCGGCGCGGCGCACCTTCAGGCTGGTGGTGCACGCCGTTGCGCCGGATCAGATCGACGCGCAGGTGAACGGCGCATCGATCACGATAAATGCTGAGACGGCGGGCGCGCTGGTGCTGGGGCCGATTGAGCTGGCCCCGGCCGACGGCTGCCGCGTGACGCTGCGCGCCGGGGAGACCCTGATCGCCGCGCCGGCCGATCGGGTTGTGGAGACGGGCCGCCGCTACCTGCGTCTGTTCAAATTGGAGTCGGATATGAAAGCCGCCATCGACCGCGATTTCGATCTGATCCGCGCCGATCCAGCCCGGTTGGGCAGCTATGGCCTGACGGATGCCCAGCTGGCGGTGCTGAAGGAGCTGGTGGCGGGCAAATTGAATGTTCGTCAAAAATAGGTTATAATCTGGCGCGCGCCGCGCTCTCGCGGCGCAATCTAGATCAACCCGCCGGAAGTCCGGCGCTGGAAAAGCGGAGAGAAAATTCGATGAAGGTTCTGTTACGACACGACATTCCCAAACTGGGCAAGGCCGGCACGGTCAAGACGGTGGCCGACGGCTACGGGCGCAACTATCTGATTCCGCAGGGGCTGGCCGTGCTGGCGACGCCCGGCGCGCTGAAGCAGGCCGATGTGCTGGCCCGGGCCGAGCAGAAGCGGCAGGCCGTCTTGACGGCCGAGGCGTCGGCGGTGGCCACCCAGCTGGCCGGCCTGACGCTGGCCTTTAAGGTGCGCGCGGGTGAAGGCGGCAAGCTGTACGGCTCGATCACGTCGCAGCACATTGTGGACGAGGTGAAGCGCCTGACGGATATTGACGTGGACAAACGCAAGATCGAACTGCGCGAGCCGATCCGCTCACTGGGCAGCCACCAGGTGGTGGTGCGGCTGGCCAGCGAACTGGCCCCCGAATTGACGGTGAACGTTGTGCGCGAAGAGCTGACGGGGCTGGATGCCAGACCTGCAGCCGAGGCTGCGGCTGAGCCGGCGGCTGAGGCTGAGCCGGCCGATGAAACCGCTGCCGAAGCCGCCGACGCAGCGGAATAACCGCCCGGCCGGTGAATGTGCGTGAGGCCTGAAATCGCATGGTAGTAGATGTCGGCTCACAACTGCGCGCCACCCGCGAAGCTCGCGGCCTGACGATTGAGCAGGCGTTCAAGGCGACGCGCATCAAGCCGGTTTACCTTGAGGCGTTGGAGGCCAATCGGATCGATGCGCTGCCCGGGCTGGTGCAGGCGCGCGGTTTTGTGCGGTCTTACGCCAACTTCCTGGGGCTGGACGGCGAGGCGCTGGCTTCAACGCTCGACTCGAATCGGGCAGCCATGACGCCGGAAGTAGTTCAGCCCAATGGCAGTCGATCCGGGGTCGGGAGCGCATCCGGCGCAGTGTCCCGTGCCCCGATGCCGCCGACTCCCATCACGCCCGCTCCCGATCGGCAGGTGCCCCGGCCGCGCGCCATCGATCTGCCTTCGCTCCCCAAGTTGTCGTTTGGGGCCAAGCAAGATACTGCGCCCGCCTCGCCGGGCGGCGTGCCCACCTCGGTGCTCATCATCGGGGCGATTGCGCTGTTTGTGATCGGCGCGCTGCTGGTGATTTCGGCGCTGACCAACACGGGCAACAAGCCGGCCCCCACATCGGAACCGGGCAATGTGCCAATGTCGGCGCGGCCGGTGACGGCAGCGGTCGAGCCGACCACTGATCAGCTGGTGCCGCTGGCCGCGGGGCCGGTGGTCATCACATTGACGGCGCGTGAACACGGCTGGGTGCGGGTGACGTTGGACGGGCAGACGGCGTTTGAAGGCGTGATGAAGCCGGCCGAGACACGCACCTATCGCGCCGCCGACGAAGTGATTGTGGAAGCGGGCAATGCCGCGGCCTTCTCGATCGATTTTCTGGGCCGATCGAGCCAGCTGGGCGAGCGCGGCCAGATCGTGGCGCGGGCTTTCACGGCGAGCGGCAGCACTGAGGTGCCGCTCGCCGAATCGGGCGCGGCCACGGGTGCGTCGGTGCCGGTGTTGACTGCCCGGCCATAAACGTCATTGATACTTCCGTTACGACGATCGCGGATGAAACACGATTCGCGGTCGTCGTATTATTTTCGGGCGACCATGAAAGCCAAGAACTATTATCTGATGACTTTAGGCTGCGCCAAGAACTCAGTCGATTCCGACAGCATGGCGCAGCTGCTGGACGAGGCCGGCTACACCGCCGTCGAAGACCCGGCGCGGGCCGGCGTCCTCATCGTGAACACCTGCGGCTTCATCGGGCCGGCGCGCGAGGAATCGGTCCGCTCGCTACGCGAGTTGGCCGAGGCCAAGACGCGCACGCAGACATTGATCGCAGCCGGCTGCCTCTCGCAGATCTGGGGGCCGAAGATCGTCGAAGAAGTGCCCGGCATCGATGGCGTGATCGGCACACGGCGCTGGATGGATATTGTGGAGTTTACGCAGCAGGTGCGCGCGACCAAACATCCTGAGCCGCTGTATCATCTGCCCGATGAAGCCACGGTCGTGGGATCAGACGAGCGCGGCGCGCGGCGCATCTCCGTGTCGGGTGTGAGCGCGTATCTCAAAATTGCCGACGGCTGTCGGCGGCCCTGCGCTTTCTGTTCCATTCCGCGCATCAAGGGCACGGCGGTGTCGCGTCCACCGCAGGCCATCATCGACGAGGCGCGCCTGCTGGCGGAGAACGGCGTGCGTGAGGCGATCCTCATCGCGCAGGATTTGACCGACTACGGGCATGATCTGGGCTTGAAAGATGGTTTGCCCAACTTGCTGGAATCGATCTGTGAGGCTGCGCCCGATCTCAAGTGGATCAGGTTGATGTATCAATATCCGGGCGCGGTGACCGATCGTCTGATCGAGGTGATGGCAAGCCGATCGCAGATCGCGCACTACGTGGACATTCCGCTGCAGCATGGTCACCCCGATGTGTTAAAGCGCATGCGGCGACCCGCCAACATCGACTGGGTGTATCGCACCTTTGAGAAGATCCGTCAGGCCATGCCCGACGTTGCCATCCGCACCACATTCATTGTGGGTTATCCGGGCGAAACGGAGGCGGAGTTTGAAGGGCTGCTGAAGTTCGTTCGGGATTTGGAGTTCGATCGGGTGGGCGCGTTCCAGTATTCGTTTGAGCCGGGCACGCCCTCGGCCGATCTGGACAATCACTTATCGGCGGAGATCAAGCAGGAACGTTACGAACGCCTGATGGAGATGCAGCAGGCGATCTCGCTGAAGAAAAATCAGGCGCAAGTGGGTCGCACGCTGGACGTGTTGATTGAAGGGCAGGGCGACGGCCTGACGGTGGGCCGCACGTATCGCGACGCGCCGGAGATCGACGGGCTGGTGATCCTGGAGGGCACCGCGCCCGTGGGCGAGTTTGTGCCGGTGAAGATCGACGGCGCGCTGGCGTATGATTTGACCGGCCACGTGGAGTTGGGCGGGGCGCGTGTGATCACGCTGCGCGCTTGAGCCTGGGTGCGCGTCAGTGTTTTGCCAGCGGACTTGTCCGGCGAGTGAATTCGCATCTGGAGGGCGTGCCGCCGACGAGACCCCGTCCACGCCGGTGGGCGGTCAGCCCACGGCTCCCAGGGCGCGATTTCAATCGCCAGCATGTGGGCGCTGCCAGACTTTGAGGCGCACTCCCTGAGCCGGGCGAGCCTCATAGACCGCGCGCGGCGAAGTAGGCGGCCGCCAGCGCCATGACCAGCACCGCCAGATCGGCACGGGCGCGGCCGGTAGGCGAGCGGCGCACACACACGAAGACGAGCACGAGCAGCAACCACAACAGCAGTTCCATCGGGCACCTCCGTGATCCTGGCTGGTAGTCTCAAGACGCCGTGGGCGGCCGCCGGGTTCCCCACCGCGGGCGCCTAGGGCCCATTTCGGTATTGCAGGTCTCTTGTCCCGATGCTATAATCGCGCCAGTCATTATCCGGGATACACTAGCCGCGCCGCCCGGCGCGGGCCGATGGGAGGCGGGATGGCCGAATTCGCGGTTGAGTTGCGCGACGTAGTGAAAGAATTCGCAGATCCGGGCAAAACCGGTGAACTCGTAGCAGCAGTCAACCATGTAACGCTTCAGATCAAAGACGGTGAATTCTTCTCGCTGCTGGGCCCGTCGGGCTGCGGCAAAACCACCTCGCTGCGGATGATTGCGGGCTTTGAACTGCCCACCTCCGGCGAGGTTTTTCTTCGCGGCAAGCCCATGGGCCGCATCCCGCCCTATCAACGCCCCGTCAACACGGTCTTTCAAAATTACGCGCTGTTCCCGCACATGACCATCGGCGAGAACGTGGCCTTTGGCCTGCAAATGAAAGGCGTGCCCAAGACCGAAGTGGAACCGCGGGTGAAGGAAGCGCTGGAGATGGTGCGGCTGCCCGGCTATGAGAAACGCAAGCCCAGGCAGTTATCGGGTGGTCAGCAGCAACGGGTGGCGCTGGCCCGGGCGCTGGTCAACCGGCCCGAGGTGCTGCTGTTGGACGAGCCGCTGGGCGCGCTGGACCTGAAGCTGCGCAAAGAGATGCAGCTGGAATTGAAAACGCTGCAGCGCGAAGTGGGCATCACCTTCATCTACGTCACGCACGATCAGGAAGAAGCGCTGACGATGTCCGATCGCATCGCGGTGATGAACCACGGCAAGGCGCTGCAGGTGGGCAACGCCAGCGACATCTACGAAAGTCCCAACTGCCGGTTTGTGGCCGATTTCATCGGCGAGACCAACTTCATCAACGGGCGCGTGCAGTCGCAGCAGGGGCGGACGGTGACGGTGGGGCTGGGCGACGGCTCCACCCTGCGCGCCGATTGCGACGGGCACGTGCCGGCCGGCACCGAGATCAGCGTGGCGGTGCGGCCAGAGAAGATGCACATCAACCCGGACAAGCCGCTGGACAACCAGTTTCGCGGGCGCGTGGTCAGCATGGTGTACATCGGCACGGATACGCACTACGGCGTCAAGATCGCCAACGATCAGGTGGTGCGGGTGCGCGAGCAGAATAACATGCCGGGTTCACGCCCGCTGGCGCAGCCGGGCGACGAGCTGGTCGTGGGCTTTGACGTGGCGGCGGCCCGCATCCTGACGGAGTAGGGGGGCCGGCGCATGTTCCAGAAACTCCGCGAAAACAAGTCGTTGCAGGGCACGCTGCTGGTGTCGCCCGCGCTGCTGTGGATGGTGGTGCTGCTGATCATCCCGTTGATCCTGGTGGTCATCACCTCGTTCGGCCAGCGCGATCCAGACGGCAACGTCATCTATACCTTCTCGCTCGACAACTACGTGCGATTGTTCGGCTACACGACCGACTGCGGCACCCAGCCGTCGCCCTGCTTCAACTCCCTCTACGTGGACATCCTCACCCGATCGGTTGGTCTGGCCTTTGCGACCACCATTGCGGTGATCGTGCTGGGCTACCCGCTGGCGTACTTCGTCGCGCGCGCGCCGGTCAAGCGCCGCAACACGCTGCTGTTCCTGATCTTGATCCCCCTCTGGACGAACTTCGTCATCCGCGTCTATGCCTGGATTCGCATCCTGCGCTGGTTCGACCTGCTGTACACGCCGCAGGCCGTGCTGGTGGGCATGGTGTATGAGTTCCTGCCGTTCATGATTCTGCCCATGTACACCTCGCTCGAAAAGATCGACCCGTCGCTGTACGAAGCCGCGGCCGATCTGGGCGCGAATTCGCTCAAGACGTTTTTCCGCGTGACGCTGCCGCTGTCCCTGCCCGGCGTGGTGGCCGGCACGATTCTGGTATTTGTGCCGGTGATGGGCACGTTTGTCGTCTCCGACATCCTGGGCGGCAAGCAGTTTGTGCTGGTGGGCAACTTGATCCAGCGTCAATTTCTGGATGCGCGCGATCCGGCCTTCGGCTCGGCCTCGTCGATCATCCTGATGATTATGACGCTGATCGTGATGATCTTCTATACCCGCAAGTTCGGCTTCGGCGAGGAGATTACGGTCGCATGAGCAACCGACGCTCTCCCCTGCTGATTGTGTTTACGCTGCTCGTGTACGTCTTTCTGTACGCGCCGATCGTGGTGTTGATCATCTTCTCGTTCAACTCGTCGCGGCAGAACGTCGTCTTCGAGAGCGTGGTCAACCGTGGCCCGTGCGGGCCGTTCTACTGGTTCTGCCAGCTGGCCAACAACGACGAGGCGCTGCGCGCCGCGGAGACGACGTTGACCATTGCGCTGGTATCGACCATAGCGTCCACCATCATCGGCACCATGGCGGCGCTGGCTCTGCAGCGCTACACCTTCCGCTTGAAGTTCTTCTCGGAGGTGTCGCTGTATATCCCGATTGTGATTCCCGAGATTGTGATGGGCATCAGCCTGCTGGTGCTGTTCAACGCCATTTTCACCGCGATCAATAACGCGCTGGCGTTGACCGGCGACGCGCGGCTGGGGCTGGGCATCGGCACGGTGATCGTGTCGCACATTGCGTTCAGCGTGCCGTTTGTGGTGCTGACGGTGCGCGCCCGCCTGCACAGCTTCGACAAGAGCGTTGAAGAAGCCGCCATGGACCTGGGCGCCAATGAGTGGACCACGTTCCGGCGCGTGACTCTGCCGTTGATTATGCCCGGCGTGCTGTCCGGGGCGATGCTGGCGTTTACGTTGTCGCTGGATGACTTCATCATCACGTTCTTCACCAACGGCCCGGGCTCCACTACTTTGCCCATCTACGTCTATGGCCTGCTGCGCCGCACCGTGACGCCGGAAGTCAACGCGCTGTCCACGGTGTGGATCCTGATCGTGTTTGTGGCGCTGCTTACCTCGCAGCGGGTGCAGCGGCGCACCGCGTGAGGACGCGGGACACGCCCTCATCAGCCAAACAGGCGGCGGATCGCTGAAGGCCAATCGGGAGGCCGCCAGCCGCCTGTTATACTTTCTCTTGAGGAGGAGAAATGTTCAAACGAACAGTTGTTGGCAACGCGCTGATCGGGCTGATATTGATCAGCCTGCTGGCGGCGGCGTGCGCGCCCGCGGCGGCGCCCGCTCAACCCACCGCACCGGCGGCGCCCGCTGAGCCCACCACATCGGCGGCGCCTGCTGAGCCCACTGCACCGGCGGCGCCCGGCGGGGCGTTCGTCTCCAAACCGAGTGGCAAGACACTGCCCGACGGGTTTGAATGTCCTGAGCCGCAACCGCGTCTCAACGTCACGTCAAAAGATGTCAACCTCTTTGTGTGGACGGAGTATATTCCACAGGATGTGATTGACTGCTTCACGGAAGTGTACGGCATCAAAGTCAACCGCAAGGAATATTCGTCCAACGAAGAGATGTACGCCAGCCTGTCGGCGGGCAGCACCAACTACGATCTGGTGCAGCCGACCGATTACATCGTCAGCTTGATGATCCGGCAGGGCCTGCTGCAGAAGCTGGACAAGGCGCAGCTGCCCATCATGAGCACCTTCGATCCGAATTACCTGAATCTGCCGTTCGATCCAAACAATGATTACACCATCCCGTATCAGGCCGGCACCGACGCCATCGTGTACAACGCGGACGCGGTGAAAGATCCGCCCAAAGCGTATGCCGACCTGTGGAAGCCGGAGTTCATCAACGCCGGGCGGCTGGTGATGTTGGACGATTCGCGGGCCATCATCGGCGCCACGCTGCTGACGCTGGGCTACGACGTGAACACGACCGATGATCAGCAATTGAATGCGGCCAAAGCCAAGCTCAAGGAGCTGGCCAAGGGAGTGAAGCTGTACGACAGCGACAGCCCCAAGTCGGCGCTGATCGCGGGCGACGTGGACCTGGGCATCACGTGGACGGGTGAAGCGTACCTGGCGTCCAAGGAGAACCCGGCCATTAAGTACGTGTATCCCACCGAAGGCGCCATCGTCTGGCAGGACAACTACGCCATGCCCAAGGACGCGCCGCATCCCGATGCCGCTTACGCATGGATCAACTATTCCATGCAGCCCGATCTGTTCTGGTTGATGCTGCGCGACTTCCCGTACACCAACCCCAGCAAGGGCACGCTGGACTATGCCCGGACGGCGACGACCGAGGTGGAAGATTCCGAGGGCAACAAGACCACTCCGGCCGCACTGTACAAGGCCTACACCGAGTCGCCCATCACCAACACGCCGCCCGAGGCGTTGAAGGCCGGACATCGCATTCAGGATGTGGGTGACGCCACGCCCAAGTACGATCAGATCTGGACGGAGATCAAACAGTAGCGCGCTCCGGCTCAAGCCCGTCGCGCCACCATTCACAGACTTCCGAAGCCGCCGATGAGCGGTTTCGGAAGTCTGAATTTTTCCATAAAGGAGTACAACAAGACAAAGATGAACGGAAACACCAGTGCATATCGCCGCGCCACCCGCCTGCTGTGGGCGCTGGCTATCGTCGCCGGCCTGATGGCCTCTGCCTGCAGCCCGGCGGTCACCTCCACGCCCGCCCCCGTCGCTTCACCGGCTGCACCGAATACGCCAACCGCACCGAGTGCAACCGCCGCACCGAGTGCGACCGCTGAACCAAGCGCAACCGCTGCATCAAGCGGCTTTGTGTCGCAGCCCAGCACATTCACCACCGATTCCGGCTTCGTGTGCCCGGAGCCACAGCCCCGCGTGCCCGTGACATCGCAGCAGCTGAATCTGTTCGTGTGGACCGAGTACATCCCGCAGGATATTCTGGATTGCTTCGAGCAGATCTACGGGATCAAGATCAACCGATCGGAATTCTCGTCCAACGAAGAGATGTATGCCAAGTTGTCGCAGGGCAGTTCCCAGTTCGACATCACCCAGCCCAGCGACTACATCATCGAAGTGATGGTGCGGACCGGCATCCTGCAAAAGCTTGAGCTGGATCGTCTGCCCAACCTCAAGTACATCGATCCACTCTACCGCATCGTGCCCGGCGATCCCACCGGCGACCATCTGGTGCCCTATCAGGCCGGCACCGAATCGATCGTGTACAACAGCGACGTGGTCAAAGACCCGCCCAAATCCTGGGCCGATCTGTGGCGGCCGGACTTTGCGGGCCGCATGGTGTTTGTGGATGATCCGCGGTACGTCATCGGCCTGGTGCTGCTGACCGAAGGCAAGGACATCAACACCACCAACCCCGACGACCTGAAGGCCATCAGGCCCAAATTGACCGAGCTGGTGAAGAACGTGCGCGTTTTTGACAGCGACAGCCCCAAGAGCGAGTTGATTGCGGGCGATGCCGACGTGGGCTTTGTGTGGAACGGCGAAGCGTTTCTGGCGGCCAAGGAAAACCCCGCCTTCAAGTATGTCTATCCTGACGAAGGCACCTTCCTGTGGCAGGACGGCTACGGCCTGGTGAAGGACGCGCCGCACCCCGACGCCGCCTATGCCTGGCTCAACTACTCGCTGCAGCCCGATGTGTTCTGGCTGATGTTACGCGATTTTCCGTACACCAATCCCAACGCCGGCGCGCTGGAATACGCCAAGACCGCGACCTTCACGGTGAAAGACGCCGACGGCAACGAGGTCTCCCCGGCTGAGCTGTATCAGGCCTACATCACATCGAACATCACCAACCCGCCCGCCGAGGTGCTGAAGAAAGCGCACAGCATCAAAGACGTGGGCGAGGCGCTGCCACTGTACGACGAGCTATGGACTGAAGTGAAGAGCGGCCAATGAAGTGAAGGCGAACGGCGGGAGGCAAGCTGCCTCGTCATTCCTGCGAGCGCGGGAATCCGCAAGTCCGCCCGACTGAACGCCCAACCAATCGCCGCCCAACAGCGCGGCGCCGGAGGTGATGCCGGCGCCGCGCTATCGATCGGTAGCGGCGGCAACCCTTGACGCTATGGCCTGATTGATGATACTGTTGGGTCACCTCACACCGCACAAGGAGACATCATGCCCGGCACTGAGCACATCGGCACCGTCTGGAGCCGCGCCTTCAACGTCATGGTCGATCACGGCGAGGGCGTTTATCTGGTCGATACGGACGGCCGACGATATATGGATTTCACCTCCGGCATCGGCGTCACGTCCACCGGCCACGCGCACCCCCGCGTGGCGCAAGCCATCGCCGAGCAGGCCGCGCAGTTGATCCACGGTCAGGCCAACATCGTCTATCATCGGCCGATGATGAACCTGATCGACGAGCTGCGTTCCATCGTCGCGTGGCCGGCGTTGGGCGAATACTTCTTCAGCAACAGCGGCGCGGAGATCGTGGAGGCGGCGGTGAAGCTGGCCAAGCAGGCCACGCGGCGTACCAATGTCATCGTCTTTGGCGGCTCATTCCACGGGCGCACGCATTTAACCATGGCGATGACCACCAGCAAAACCATCTACCGCATTGGCTATCAGCCGCTGGTATCGGGTATTCACGTGGCGCCATACCCGTATGCTTATCAGCTGCAGCTGGACGACGAAGCCACCGTCGATTACTGTCTGCACGAGCTCAAGCGGCTGCTCAAGAGCCAGTCTGCGCCCGAAGAGACGGCGTGCATCGTCATCGAGCCGGTGCTGGGCGAGGGCGGCTACGTGGTGCCCCCGCTCGACTTTCTGCGCGAGCTGCGGGCGCTGTGCGATCAATACGGGATTCTCCTGATTGCCGACGAAGTCCAATCGGGGATGGGGCGGACCGGCCAATGGTTCGCGCTGGAGCACTTCGGCGTGGAGCCCGATATTCTGATCACGGCGAAAGGGATCGCTTCTGGCATGCCGTTAAGCGCGCTGGTCACGCGCCAGGACCTGATGGGCAGGTGGCTGCCCGGCTCGCACGGCGGCACCTATGGCGGCAATGCTGTGGCGTGCGCGGCCGCCGTCGCCACGATTCAAGTCATGAAAGACGAGCATCTGGTGGAGAATGCGCTGGCGCGCGGCGCGCAGCTGCTGACGGGGCTGTTGAAGCTGCAGCAGAACTTTGAATCGATCGGCGATGTGCGCGGCCTGGGGCTGATGACGGCGACGGAGTTCTCCAAACCCGACGGTGAGCCTGACACCGACACGGCCAAAGCGGTGGTCCGGGCCGCCTTTGAGCGCGGGCTGATGCTGCTGACGTGCGGCACTTACGACAACGTCATCCGCTGGATTCCGCCGCTGGTGGTGACGCCGGCGCAGATCGACGAGGCGCTGGCGATCTTCGCTTCGGCGCTGGATGCGGCGGCGCACTGATGACCGATCGGCTGGCGGGCAAAGTCGCGTTGATCACCGGCGGCACATCCGGCATCGGCGAGGCCACGGCGCGGCGCTTCGTGGCCGAGGGCGCCCGGGTGGCGATTACAGGACGGCGCTTTGAGCGCGGTGCGCAGCTGTCGCGCGAGCTGCCGTGCGTGTACCTCCCCGGCGACGTGACGGATGCCGCGCATTGCGCGCAGGCCGTGGCCGCCACTGTGGCCGAATATGGCCGCCTCGACATCCTGTTCAACAACGCCGGCATCGTGACCCAGGGCACGCTGGAGGCAACGAGCGAAGCCGACTGGGATCGCACCTTTGCCGTCAACGTTAAGGGTGTCTACTTAATGACGAAGGCGGCCCTGCCGGTGATGCGGCGGCAGGGCGGCGGCGTCATCGTCAACAACGCCAGCGACTGGGGGCTGGTGGGCGGGCCGGGCTATTGCGCGTACAGCGCCAGCAAGGGCGCGGTGGTGCTGCTGACCAAATCGCTGGCGCTGGAAGTGGCGCGCGACAACATTCGCGTCAACGCCATCTGCCCCGGCGACACTTACGTGGAGCGCTGGCAGGTGGATGAGCGGCGCGATGCGTCGATCAGCTTCGAAGAGGAATTGAAAGCGATGGGCGCGGAACTGCCGATCGGGCGCGTGGGTACCCCCGAGGAAATTGCGGCCGCCGTGTTGTTTCTCGCCGGCGATGAATCGTCTTTCATGACCGGCGCGGCGTTGAGCGTCGACGGCGGTCACACGGCGCGCTAGAATAAGTGCGTTGACAGGTGCGAAAGCGGGATGCTATAATCCGCGCACGCCACAACTTGAAAGCGGGGTGATAGCACAGCCAATCCTCATAGCCTGGGACGCTCGCCGCCGTTGTCTGACCGTTGAACAGCCCATCACGCCAAGGAGGAGGCCATGCTGTTTCACCGCCATCGCACGTGGTCGTTAATTGTTGTCTGCCTGTTGCTTGTGTCCGTCCTTGCCGCCGCCTGTAGCCCGGCTGCGGCCCCCGCTGCACCTACGCAACCTGCTCAACCCGCGCAACCTGCCCAACCGGAAGCGCCCAAGCCCGGTGAACCGCTCAAAGCCATCGGGCCGGGCGAAGGCCAGGTGGATATTATCGCGTGGCCGGGTTATATCGAGCGCGGCGAGACTGATCCCGCATATGACTGGGTCACCGAGTTCGAGAAGTCTTCCGGCTGCAAAGTCAACGTGAAGACCGCCGCCACGTCCGATGAAATGGTGGCGCTGATGAATGACGGCGGCTTCGATCTGGTGACGGCGTCGGGGGACGCCAGCAACCGCCTGATTTCCGGCGGCAAAGTGCAGCCCATCAACATCGATCTGATCCCCAGCTGGAAGACGGTGGACGAACGTCTGCAGAACGCGCCGTGGCACACGGTGAACGGCGTGCATTACGGCGTGCCGTATCAGTGGGGCCCCAACGTTTTGATGTACAACACCAATGTGTTCAAAACCCCGCCCACCAGTTGGAGTGTGGTCTTTGAAGAGCAGACCCTGCCGGACGGCCAGTCCAACAAGGGCCGCGTGCAGGCTTATGACGGACCGATCTACATCGCGGATGCGGCGATGTACCTGAAGGCGCATAAACCCGAACTGGGCATCACCGATCCTTACGAGTTGACGCGCGATCAATTCAACGCCGCGCTCGATCTGCTGCGCGAGCAGCGCAAGCTGATCGGTCGCTACTGGCATGATGCCAACGTCCAGATGGATGACTTTACGAATGAAGGCGTCGTCGCGTCCAGCTCCTGGCCGTTCCAGGTCAACTTCCTCAAGTCGCAAAACGCGCCGGTGGGCAGCGTCTTCCCCACTGAAGGCGTCACCGGCTGGGCCGATACCACCATGATGCACATCAACGCGCCGCATCCCAACTGCGCGTACAAGTGGCTGGAGTGGTCGCTCAACCCCAAGCTGCAGGGTGATCTGGCCGCATGGTTCGGCTCGGTGCCGTCCGTGCCCGCCGCCTGCAAGGGCAATGCGCTGCTGACGGATGAAGGCTGCGCGACCAACGGTTTCGATCAATTTGACAAGATCTACTTCTGGAAGACGCCCAGCGGCACGTGTCCCGACGGCAAGCAGGAATGCGTGCCGTATTACGAGTGGACCACGGCCTACATCGCCGTGATCGGCGGGCGCTGATGATCGATCGGGCCGCGCCGCTCACCGTCGCAGCGCGGCCCGCTACGATACCCTTCGAGATCTCATCGTGACCGATCAATCCGTTCCGGCTGTCCGGCTTATCAATGTCAGCCGTCACTTTGGCGACGTCAGGGCGCTCGACGCGATCAACCTTGACATCCGCGACGGCGAATTCTTTTCAATGCTCGGGCCGTCGGGTTCGGGCAAGACCACCTGCCTGCGGCTGATCGCGGGCTTCGATCTGCCCACCACGGGCCGCATCGAATTGCACGGGCAGGAAGTGGGCAATCTGCCGCCGTACGAGCGCGAAGTCAACACCGTCTTTCAGGATTACGCGCTGTTTCCGCACATGTCGGTGGCCGATAACGTGGCCTACGGCCTGATGATTCGCAAAATTCCACGCGCCGAGCGCGATCAGCGCGTGCACGAGATGCTCGATCTGGTGCAGCTGCCGGGACTGGAAAAGCGCCGCCCGGCGCAGCTATCCGGCGGCCAGCGCCAGCGGGTGGCGCTGGCCCGAGCGTTGATCCTGCACCCCCGGGTATTGCTGCTGGACGAGCCGCTGGGCGCGCTGGACTTGAAGCTGCGCCAGCAGATGCAGATTGAGCTCAAAGCCATTCAGCAGCGCGTGGGCATTACGTTCATCTACGTCACACACGATCAGGAAGAAGCATTGACCATGAGTGATCGTATCGCGGTGTTCAACGCCGGTCATGTGGAGCAGGTGGGCACCCCCGCCGACATCTATGAGTATCCGGCCACGGCGTTTGTGGCAGGCTTTGTGGGGGTGTCCAACCTGATCCACGGCGAGACCGCGCGGCAGCTCACCGGCCGCGCCGCGGACTTCACCATCCGTCCTGAGAAGATTCATCTGCAGGAACCGGGCACGCCGGTGGAAGACGGCCGCTGCGCCATCGGCGGGACGGTGCACGATGTGGTCTATCTGGGCGCGCACACGCGCTACCTGATCGATCTGGACGGCGGCGGCGAACTGGTGGTGGTGCAGCAGAACCTGGATACGACTTCGATGGAAGTGCGCGCGGCGCGCGGCCGCCGGGTGCAGCTGGCGTGGGCGCGCGAGCACAATCGTCTGGTGGCGGGAGCCGATCAAGCATGAGCACGCCGCCCTTGTCATTGCCGGCGCCGTCAGTGGCTCGACGCATTTCCACGTACTTCTATCGCCGCCCGCGCCTGTCGCTGATCGCCACGCTGGCGCTGCCGTTGACGTGGCTGGTGGTGATGTACCTGGGCGCGCTGCTGGCGCTGGTGATTCAGAGCTTTTACCGCGTGGACGGCTTCACCGGGCAGGTGGTGCGCGAATTCACGCTGAACAACTATCAGCAATTGTTCGAGCCGGCCAACCTCGACATCATCTTGCGCACGTCGTTGATGGCGGCCGTGGTCACGCTGGCCGCGGTGCCGCTGGCTTATCCACTGGCCTATTACATGGCGCGTTACGCCTCGCCGCGCCTGAAGACGATCCTGTACGTGGCGATTCTGCTGCCGTTGTGGTCCAGCTATCTGGTGCGCGTTTATGCCTGGAAGTTGATCCTGGCGAAGGAAGGCATCATCAGCTGGGCGGCCGAACAGGTCGGGTTGACGGGCGTGCTCGACGGCTTTCTGCGGATTC
Organism: uncultured Anaerolineae bacterium; assembly: GCA_964550855.1. Taxonomy (GTDB): domain Bacteria; phylum Chloroflexota; class Anaerolineae; order Fen-1058; family Fen-1058; genus JAGOBP01. The sequence goes on along the minus strand of CAZKBQ010000001.1, from coordinate 163,412 downwards.
CGGGCATCGGCGGCTCATCGTTGGCGCTGTCCAACTTCGGCATCTTCATCGCCTTTGTGTACGTGTGGCTCCCGTACATGATCCTGCCCATTCAGGCCGCGCTCGAACGTGTGCCCAAATCGTTGCTGGAAGCGTCCAGTGATCTGGGCGGGCGGCCCAATACGACCTTTCGCAAAGTGATCTGGCCGCTGGCTTTTCCGGGCGTGGTGGCCGGCTCCATCTTTACGTTCTCGCTGACGCTGGGCGATTTTGTGGTGCCGGGCGTGCTGGGCAATTCACAATACTTCATCGGGCAGGCCGTGCTGACGCTGCAGGGTACATCAGGCAATTTGCCGTTGGCCGCGGCGCTGACCGTGGTGCCGATGATCATTATGGGCGTCTATTTGATGGCGGCCAAGCGATTGGGGGCATTCGATGCGCTCTAATCCATTTGGCGAGCGTGCCGGCTGGCCGCTGAAGGCGGGCGCGATCTTTGCGCTGTTGTTCCTGCACATCCCGATTGTGATCATCGTCCTCTACGCCTTCACCACCGACGATCGCACCTTCCGCTTTCCGCCGCCGGGCCTCACCCTGCAGTGGTTTGAGACGGTGCTGTCCAGCCGGCCCGATTTCTGGTCGGCGCTGGGGCTGTCGCTGCAGGTGGCAGTGGTGGCGACGACCAGCGCGCTGGTGCTGGGCACGCTGATCTCAGCGGCGATGTACCGCACCAAATTCTTCGGGCGCGAAGCCATCTCGTTGATCGTGGTGCTGCCGCTGGCACTGCCCGGCATCGTGTCCGGCATTGCGCTGCGATCGGCGATCGGGCTGATGGATATTCCGTTCAGCTTCTGGACGATCATCATCGGCCATGCCACCTTCTGCATTGTGGTGGTGTACAACAACACCATCGCGCGGCTGCGGCGCACGTCGCCGTCGCTGACCGAAGCGTCCATGGACCTGGGCGCCACCACCTTCCAGACGTTCCGCTACATCATGTTGCCCGCCATCGCCACGGCCATGCTGGCCGGCGGGCTGCTGGCCTTTGCACTGTCGTTCGACGAGATCATCGTGACCACGTTCACGGCCGGCCAGCAGGAAACGCTGCCCATCTGGATCTTCAGCCAGCTGGCGCGTCCCCGACAGCGGCCGGTGACCAACGTCGCCGCGGTGTTTGTGATCCTGTTGACGTCGATCCCGATCATCGTCGCGGCGCGATTGACACGCCAGGCCGGCGGCGACACGTAACCTTGACCGATGCCAAGCCGCAAGGTACAATCCGGGCGTGCGGGGCGTGGCGCAGTTCGGTTCAGCGCGCACGGTTTGGGACCGTGAGGTCGTGGGTTCAAATCCCACCGCCCCGACTGACGCGGGAGTAACTCAGCTGGTAGAGTGCCTGCCTTCCAAGCAGATCGTCGCGGGTTCGAGTCCCGTCTCCCGCTCTTGAATGTCGAGGGCTGTTGAAACAGCCTGCGATCACTGTCGTGCCCTTGCAGTTCACCTACACCGATCGCGCGAACTGCCGCATCAACATGAACGCGGCCAGGGTGTCTGTCCACTGAGCGCCGCCGCCCCGGCAATCGTGCCCCATCCACCATCCGCGCGGGCAACAAGGCAGCTGCACCGTGATAATGCCGAAAAATCAAGTCAGCATTGACGACGTCAGGCCAGCGGCAGACGCAGGCTAAACCGCGCGCCCGGCTCGACATTCTCGGCGTGAACCGTGCCGTCATGCGCTTCGGCGATCACCTTCACGATTGCCAACCCCAGGCCGTGGCCGGGATAAGCCGATGCGTTGCGACCGCGATGGAAACGTCCAAACAATTGGGTCAGGTCTTCAGGGGGAATGCCAATGCCTGTATCTTCGACGGTGATCTCCACAACCCGATCGATCGGGTGTGCGCCCAATCGAACCGCGCCGCCCTCTGGCGTGAACTTGATCGCGTTGTCGAGCAGGTTCCCGATCGCGCGGCGCAGCTGATCGGGTTGGCCGCGCACCGTCATCGGTTCAGCCGGGAGGTCGAGGCTGAATGTCAGACCAGACTGTTCTGCCTGTGAGGCATAAACTTCGCTCAATTCACGCACCAGTTGACTCATATCAACCGTCGTCGCTTCGGCAAACGACTTCACTTCGAGACGCGACAGATCCAGCAGGCCCTGCGTCAATTCTTCCAGCCGCGAGACCTGCGCACGGGCGCGGCGAATATCGTCCAACGGCACAGCGGCGCGCGACTCGGCCAGTTCCAGTTCGGTATGCAGCGCTGTGAGCGGCGTATTCAGTTCGTGCGCGGCGTCGGCGATGAACTGGCGCAGTGTCGTGATGGTGCCTTCAACTTGATCGGCCATCTCGTTGAACGAACGCGCCAGCGTGCCGAGTTCGTCATCTCGTTTCGCATTCGCGCGCGTGGACAGGTCGCCTTCGGCCATGCGCGCTGTCACATCCGTCAACGCCACGATGGGCTGGCTGAGCCGGCGGCTGATCAGCCAGCCGGCAGCCGCGGCCAATAGAATGGCGATCATACTCGCGATCGCCCAGCCTTCCGCCACGCTATTGACGATTTCCTGGCCGTAGGCGGGACCATCCGAGAGCTCGACGTAGCCGCGCAGAATGCCCGTCGAATCGACCAGTGGTTGATCCACGATGCCATCCGATCGGCCGCCGCTCAGCTCGAGCGTGCCGTTATTCACTTCAAAGCCCAGTGGTGTGCCGGCCACCTTGATTGACGAATAATAAGCGGTCGTACCCGTCAGCACATCCTTACTGCTCAGGAAAAACACACCCGTCAGGCCATCGGGCAAATCTGACGGCGCCGGGACGGATACGCCAGTCGCACCAGGGGGTGCATCCAGCGGAAATGGCAGTGTGTCGGTGACGAGTCCGGGCCGGGTCCGAATGGCGATAATGGTAAAGCGATCGGCCGCTTTCAGATTGTCGGCTCCGGTGGGGGCCGGCGTAAATTTGCCGGCGCCCACGGCAACACCCAGATTATCGGGCAGGCCGGAATCGGCCAGCACCTGCCTGTCCACCCCCAGCACGCGGACACGCGCTTGCAGCAAGAACGCCAGGCCTTGCGCCTGCTCGTCAAGCGGCAGACCCTCTTTGAGCGCTTCTGCAAATTTAAGCGTGACGCCGGCGGCGTTCGTCAGGAGATAGTCTCGTTCTCGCTGCTGATAATAGTCACGCAACGTGGTCAACAAGACCGCGCCCAACGCCGACGCCGCCAGCAGCGCAATGGCCGCATAGCTCAACGTCAAGCGCCATCGAATAGACTTCGGTCGCATGCTTCAATCCTTATTGACTGACTTGTTGCTTGATCAAAGTCTACCCGATTACGAAAGTTTCCAACAGATCACAGGGGCAGCGATCATGGCGCCTTGAGTATCCGGGGCGTGGAGTACATCAGCACTTTGGCGATGACGCGATCGCCGCGCCGTTCGCCCCAGGCCGACACGAAACTGTTCTGCCCGATCTCGTCGAGCGACCCCGGCGCCACTTGCTGCTGCACTTTGCCGTCAGCCGGCGGCGCTTGCATATTGCCCATGTCCGTAGCGTCTTTGTAGATGACTGTATCGCTGGTGACGACAACTTCGAGTTGCTGGCCGTTGCTGTCGGTCTGGGTGTTTACCGCGCCACTCTTGTCCACTTGCACCATGAACTTGTTGCCAATGGTGACAAAGAGGCTGTTGTCTTTGCGCGACGCAAACAGGCCGGTGGCGTCCGGCGAGGTTTGAGGCAGTTCTTTGGCGGGTATAAGCTGCACCGACACTCCTCCGCCATTGGGGCCGCCCTTCATCACCAGACCGCCCGGCCCGCCAGCCTGCGCCGGTCCATTGTTGAGCAGCCGCCCGCCGACGAAGGCCGCGCCGGCCAGCAGCACAACTACCGCCACTACGCCGACGATCAACTTGGTGCGCCGGGGTTTAGGTGCAACCGTATCGACCGGCAATTCATCAGAAGTCGATGTCACGTCTTGAGTTTCCATCATTTTTCCTTTCAGCGGAAGATAGATTCCGAGCACAGTGTATTTGAGGTTACTGCTCAGCCGTCACACCGCACTGCACGCAGTGGGTGCAAGTGTGCCCGAATGTCTTTATCGGGCATCCAGGCAGCCGATTGACGAAGCATGCCCATCGAAGCGCTGGATTCCCGCCAAAAGCACGCGGGAATGACGTTGCAGCGCAAGATGAGTCGTAACCAATGTTCCATGCGCGATGTGCGATTCGCATCACGCCTTACTCATCACTCATCACTCATTACTTATCACTCATCACTCGTCACGTTTCACTCCTCACTCATATCTCAACGCCTCGATCGGATCGAGCTGTGAGGCGCGCAGCGCGGGATACAGGCCAAACACGATGCCCGTCAACAGCGCCACCCCAAACGACAGCGGAATGCTGACCGGATCGAGCAGGGCAATGCCATGATTGAGCGATGCGGCAAGCGGCACGGTGAGGATGCCCAGCGCAATGCCCAACAGCCCACTCGCCGCGCTCAGGACGATCGCCTCCAGCAGGAACTGCGCCACGATGTCAGCGCGCTGCGCGCCGACCGCCAGCCGCACGCCGATCTCGCGCGTGCGCTCCGTTACGCTGACCAACATCACATTCATGATGCCGATGCCGCCGACCATTAACGCGACCACAGCCAGGGCCGTGAGGAGCAGTGAAAAGGTGCGCGCCGCATCCTGTTGTGCCCCCAGCACATCGCTCTTCGTAAGCAAATAGAAATCATCGGTGTAGGTACCATCCGCATTGGGCACGATGCCGTGCCGCTGTCGCAAGAACATGGTGACTTGAGACTTGGCCTCGTCCATGCGCGATGGATCGGTGACGTGCGCGGTGATCGACACGGACGGATCGGTGTCATACAAATTGCGAATGGCGGTGCTGATGGGCAGATAGAAACCTTCGTTTGGTTTGGCGCGCACGCGCTGCGCCGGATCGATCACTTCCAGTTCAGTGATGACGCCGATCACTTCGCACGGCTTCCGATTGACCCACACCAACTGACCGAGTGCATCATCACCTTCAAAAAGATCAAGGGCAGTCTGATGACCCAGCACGCACACGTCGGCGCCGTCTGAGACTTCCGAGCGCGTGAAGAAGCGCCCCTCCCCGATAAATGATTCGGGCGTCAACGGCTTGCCCGTGGGCCAATTCACCGGCTGAACTTGATTCTGCTGCGCGACATTCGCCAGTTGATCGACGGTGGTGCCGACGATGGTCATGTCCAACACCTGACGGCCCTGCCGCACCTTGCCCTGCGTCTGGACGGTCATCTCCACCCGATCGATCAAGCTGGCGTTATCGGGGAGGAGCAGGCCGTCTTCGTAGGACAGCGTCTTGCCCGCCATCTTGGTTTCGCCGGTGTTTTCTTTGAAGCGCAACTGTGCATCGATCTGAATCTGATCCGATCCCAAGAACCGGAAGTTCGATTCGACCGCGGCCCGCGCGCCATTGCCCAATGCCAACGTCGCAATCACCGACGCCACGCCGATGATGACGCCGAGCGCCGTCAACACCGCGCGCAGTTTGTTGCCGGTGAGACCGTTGAGAGCAGTGCGGAGTGTGTTGAATAACGTCATGCCAGTTCCTTTGGATTCCCGCTAACTGCACGCGGGAATGACGGGGCAGCGTGAGGCCGTAAATCAACCTGACACGGTCTCAAGGTTGCCTTGTCATCATGTCATCCGGTCACGATCTGCCCGTCTCGCATATGCACCACGCGCTGCGCGTATGCGGCTACACTGGCGTCGTGCGTGACCATGATGATCGTGCGTCCATCGGCCGACAACGCCACCAGCAGCTGCATGATCTCTGTGCCGGTTTGGCTGTCCAGATTGCCCGTCGGTTCGTCGGCCAGAATCAACGCCGGATCGGTGATGAGGGCGCGCGCAATCGCCACGCGCTGACGCTCGCCGCCTGATAACTCCATCGGTCGATGGTGGAGGCGCTGGGCCAGCCCCACGTGTTGCAGGGCGCTGGCGGCGCGGTGCGGTGCATCGGTCACGCGGCCGCGATAAAGCAGCGGCAGCAGCACATTGTCAAACGCAGTGAGACGCGGCAGCAGGTTAAACGTCTGAAACACAAAGCCAATGCGGCGATTGCGCACCAGCGCGCGTTCACGCGTCGAAAGTTGGCTGACCTCTTGACCTTCCAGCACATAGCGCCCGCCCGTCGGCGTGTCGAGGCAGCCCAGCAAGTGCATCATCGTGGATTTGCCGCTGCCCGACGGCCCCATCAGCGCGACAAATTCGCCGTGCGCCACCTGTAAGCTCACGCCGCGCAGCGCGCGCACCTCGGTTGCGCCCAGACGATAGGTGCGCGTCAAATCCTGAGTCTCGATCACAATTGAGCCGTTAGTCATGGTTGAGTCGCGTGATTGGTAACTGGCAATTGGTAACTGGTTGACTGGCGATTGGACCTATAGAACTATGCATTATGAATTGAGCATTGTGCATTGTCCCTTACTCACTGACCACTCGCTCGCCTTCACGCAGGCCGTCCAATACCTCAACAAATGAATCGCCGCGCAGGCCAACCGTGATCGTGCGCGGCTCGATCTGCTGGCCGTCCCACACTTTGATTTGCGCGGTATTGTCCGATCGGACACGCACCAATTCGCGCGGCAGGCGCAGCACATCCGATCGGGTGGCGGCGACGACCGAGGCATCGACCGTCATGCCGGCGATCAAGCCTTGTGGCAGGTCGTCAATGCTGATATAGATCGGATACAGCAATCGATCGCCCGCGGTGCGCTGCGGAATGATGCGGGCGACTCGACCGGTCGCCGTGGCATCCGGCCTGGCGTCAAAGAACAGCTTCACCGGTTCAGCCACTTTCACCGAGGGCAAATCCTCTTCAATCACGGTCGATTCGACTTCGACCGCGCGCGGATCGGCCATGACGATCAGCGGCGAATGCGCGGCGATGGCCTCGCCGGGATTGGCCCTGACTTCCAGGATCACACCCTCAAACGGCGCGACCAGCGTGGCGTCGGCCAGCTGCTGTTGCGCGTCTTCAAGAGCCAATCGCGCTTGCTCCAAACGGGCTTTAGCCTGCAGCACTGTCGCCGAATTCGGCGAAGTGAGATCATTCAAATCGGCCCGGGCGCGCGTCAACGACGCCAACGCGGCTTGCAGACCGCTGTCGTTGACATTCGCCGTGTTGATGTTGCACTGCGCCTTCGCCAGGTCGTAGGCGGCCAGCGCGTTATCGAGCGCGTCCTTACGGTCGGTGTAGATGGCGTAGTTCTTGGCCTTCCAGTCGTTGGCCACGCTGTCGTAAGCGGCCTGCGCGCGAGCCAGGTTATCAGCGGCCATTTTGAAATCGGCGCAATCCACGGTGATCTGAGTTTCGCGTTGTGCAAACTGGCGTTGAGCCGCTTGATAGGCGGCATAGGCGCTGTCGACGGCGGCCTGTGCGGCCGCGATCGCGCGCTCGTCGGGCTGGATCGTCGCGCTGTAGGCGGCCTGTTGTTTCAGGTACGTTTGTTGAGCTGTGGCGACTTCAAGTTCCAGATCGGCGGTGTCCAGCGCGGCCAGCACTTGACCGGCTTTAACGGCATCGCCGGGGCGAACGTTCAATTGAACCAATCGTCCGTCGGCGCCCATCTCCAACGTTACTTCGCGCGTGCCGACCAGTTTGCCCGGCGCGGTCACGGTTTTCTCGACATCGCCGCGAGCGGCGGTGATCGTTTGTGGCTCCGATTGCCGCAGCGTATTGGCCGCGGTGGACGTGCTGTGAAAGCCCAGATAGCCCATGCCGACGATCAAAACGATCAACAACACAATTCCAGACAGGATGAGTATGCGTTTCATGTCAATGACTTTCGATTGAATATGGGTTGCCAATTCATTGATAGCATCGCACTGTCGTCATTCCCGCACGTTTTTGGCGGGAATCCAGTTTCCAATCAACATTATCGCAGTCAAGCCACCTGGATGCCCGATAGAAGCGTTCGGGTATGACGAACCCGTGACTCAATTTTCATTTGGCTTATTGACTGACGACCAAATCGCCTTCGTTCAGGCCTTGAACGACCTCGACGTATACGTCGCCGCGCAAGCCGATTGTGATCGAACGCGGCTCGCTGTGATCGCCCACCCACACGTTCACTTGCGCGGTGTTGTCCGCTTTCGCGCGTACGAGCGATCGGGGTAAGCGCAGGACGTTGGATTTGCCGGCAATCGTAATCGAGATATCGACGGACATATCGGCCGCTAACCCATCTGGCAACGTATCAAAAGTGAGATAAACGGGATAGAGCGCCGATGATCCCGGCTGGCGATCGGGCACGATGCGTTCGACATGCCCCGTGGCGATCAAGTCCGGCCGGGCGTCGAACAACAATTGTCCAACCTGTCCGATCTGCACCAACGGCAGATCTTTCTCACCTACTTCGGCCTCAACTTCCAGCGCCTTCGGATCGATCAGCGTGAGGAGGGTGGTGTTGGCGTTGATGGCGTCGCCGGCTTGATGATTTACGGCGGCGACGATCCCATCGAAGGGCGCGATCAGTGTGGCCTGCGCCAGTTGACGCCGGGCCGCTTCGAGCGATAACCGCGCCGATTCCAGATCGGCCTGGGCTGAGATGAGGCTAGTCGTGGTAGGCGAAATCAAACTGGAGAGTGTGTTCTGCGCGTCGATCAACTGCGTTTGAGCCGCACGCACCGTGCTATCGTTGACGCGGTTGCGCGCCAGATCACAGCGCGCGGCTGCCGTGGCATACGCATTTTGAGCTGCTTCCCAGGCCGCCTTGCGCGCCTGCTTTTCGGCCTGAATCCAGCCGCGCAGATCATTCTCAATCGCCTGATAAGCATCGCGCGTGCGGCCGACCGCATCCGCCGCGTCCTGCACGTTGAAACAGGCCACCGTGATTTGATCCTGATCGGTGGCGTGCTTTTGTTTTGCGGCCTCGTAAGCAGCGTTCGCACTGCTGACTGCCGCGCGCGCAGCGGCGATGGTCGCCTCGTCGGGTTGAACGGTGTTGCTGTACGTTGCTTGCTGAATCAAGTAGGCTTGCGCGGCTTTGGCGACCTGCTGCTCGAGATCGGTCGTATCGAGTGTCGCCAAGACGTCGCCGGCGCGGACGACATCGCCGGGACGGACGTTGACGCTGGCGAGTGTTCCGCTCGCGCCGAGGCTGAGTGCGGCCTGACGGGTGTTGACCACTTTCCCGGCCGCGGTGACAAGCTGCTGCACTTCGCCGCGTGTCACGGTAATGGTCGATGGGACAGGAATATCAGTTTGGGCTGAGGTGGTTTGCGAAGTGAAGTAACCTATTCCGCCGACCAGCGCAATCGCCACAGCGATCGCCACGATGAGCAACCAACGCCGCATGCGTCATTCTCCAGCATCAGAATGCGGCCAGTTTAAGCGCGGCGGATTTCAATGCGGTTGCGGGCAGATTACGGTTTCGTAATCAAGATGCAGGCGGCCGGAAGCAAGAGGCAGGAGGCAAGCAGGCGCGTCTTACGCTTGCCTTTGGCCTCAGTCTTTTGCAAGGCGATAACCGATGCCGGGAACAGTGAGAATTAGCGAGGGGCGGCCGGGATCGATCTCGACCTTCTCGCGCAGGCGGCGAATGTGGACGTTGACGGCGCGCTCGCTGTCGACGTCGGCGGCGTAGCCCCAGACGGCGTCGAGGATTTGCGCGCGCGTCAAGGCCTGCCCGCCGTGCTGCGCCAGATAGTTGAAGAGGCGGAACTCGATCGGGGTGAGGGCAATCGGTTGGTCGCCGCGCCGCACTTGCGCGCGCGTCCGATCGATGATCAAGTCCCGCACGTAAATCACATCGGCATCAGCTGAAGAAAGATCGCCATAGGCGCGGCGATGCAGGGCGCGCAGGCGTGAGATCAATTCACGCAGACCGTAGGGCTTGGTCACGTAATCGTCCGCACCCATTTCCAGGCCCAGCACTTTATCGGTCTCGTCGCGGCGGGCGGTCAACATCATGATCGGCTGGCGCAAGCCCAGTTCGCGCAAGCGGCGGCAGAAGTCAAAGCCCAGGCCGTCAGGCAAGCGCACGTCCAAAATGATCAACTGCGGTTGATTCGTCTGCGCATAATGCACGCCGTCCGCGCCGGTGGTTTTCCACGTGACGGCAAAACCCGCGTCGATTAAACCGTCGCGCAGGCTGTGCGCCACGGCGGCATCATCTTCGATGAGCAACAGGGGAATGTCGGACATAGGTTATTGCTGCCAGCCAATCTCTGCCCACAACGCCGGATGACTTGAATCAGGTGTGTCCGTGCAGCAGACCGCGTTGACCCTCGCGCCCGGCGATTAGTGCAGGCACCAGGGCGTTCACACCGCTATAGTCTACCACGACTGCCTGCGTGTCGGCTGGCTGAACACGTGGTTGACCGACGAGCCTGTCAACAACCGAAATACGCAGTGGACGCGGACGGTTCAACACACAGTTGTCACTTTGGCGTGCCGCACACCGGCCAAATGGGCTTCACGTCTCAATCGCCGGATGACACGATTGCATGACGTTCAAATCAAACTCGAGCGCGGTTCCCGTCGATCTGACGATGACTCCGTCTCAGGCGCCAAAATCGTGAGGTCACTGGTGCCGTTCAGGAAAGCCACCGCAACGCTCGCGCCCGGGCAACGGCCTGCGTGCGATTGCTCACCTGCAATTTGCCATAGATGTTGCGCAAGTGGGTCTTGATCGTCGCCCTGGAGAGTATCAACCGGTCGGCAATTTGCTGATCGGATGCGCCCGTTGCGGCTAATTGCAGTACTTCCAGTTCGCGCTCAGTCAACGGCTCGATGAACTGATCGACTTCGCGATCTGGCGTGGTGTGCGAGGCAGCGGCTGATGATTGAACAGTCCGTGCTGAAATGCCCCAGTGCGTGAGCAGGCGAGTGACGTAGGCGCGCACTGCCGGCTCGCTAAAGGCGGGATCGCGCAGCCCGAGCAGCAGCAACTCGGCCAGCAGATCGCCACAGTTGACGAACATGCGAACGTAGCCTTCGGGTTCGGCCAACGTCAACGCTCGCGCCATCAGGGTCAACGCGCGAGGCGTGTCGCCTTGCAGATGACCGACCAGTGCCTGCAGGGGCAAGATCTCAATTACATCATAGATCAGCCCGGTCGCTTCGGCCTGTTGCAGGCGGTCTTGCAGCAGCCCTTGCACTTTGGGCAACCAGGCCAGGTTTGCCTGACGCCAACTGTATTCGATCAGGACATGGGCAATGGCCGTGCCGGCGACGAGGTGAAGATGACTGTTTCGATCGGACCAATCGGCTTCATGTGCTTGTATCCAGCGCATGGCCGTTGTCCATTCGCCCTGCGCGCTCCACATCCACAGTTGATTGGCCATCGCCGCGTTTGCGGCACTTGTCAGCCTGGAATCTTGCGCGACCTGCAAAGCGCGTTGAATCGCCGTGGCGGCGCCGGGTGTGTCGCCGCGCCCCTGCTTCACCAAAGCCAACAGGCTATAAGCGCTTGACAACAGGCGCGTGGAATTCCACTGTGCGCCGATGCGGAGGCTCTCGTCGAGGCAACGGGCGGCCGCGTCCAAGTCGTTCCATTCGTAGTGGATCAAGCCCAGTGTCCACCAGGTCCGGCTCATCAGAAAGAAATTTTCACCGCCCCACCGTTGAGCCAGATCGATGGCTTCTGCCAGCTGGCTGGCCGCCTCACGCAGCCGACCTATGGAGCACTGGATTTCGGCCAACTGATGCATCGCCATGAGCATCACCGCCTGATTGCCGGCCGCGCGGCTGGCGGCCAGCGCTTCACGCTGGGCGTGCTGCGCTGCGGCCATATCCAGCTTCAATGCATAGGCACTGCCTAACGACCAGGCAACGACACTGCGCAGGAGTTGGTCGGTAGCCGGCAACAGGTTTAGCGCTTGCCGTGCCAGTTCAATCGTCAAGTCGGCGTCACCTCGCAAATTCGCCACAAAGGCTCGCAGCGCCAGCACCTCGCCTCGCAGCGCTTGTGATTGCTCGATGTCAACCAGTCTGTCGGCGGCCTCGCCAGCCGCCTGCGCATATGCTTCAACCCGATCGATCCGCCCCGGCGTTATCAGGCACATCCAGGCATAAGCCAAACACAGCCGCGGGCGCGAGTGGATCAGATCGGACGGAAGACTGTCCAGTGCGGTAACAAGCGGACCAAGATCGGCCTGCAGCCACGGCAGCCAGGTTTGGCGGGCAACGTGCTCGATCAGATCAGCCACGCGATCGAGATCACCCACAGCCGAAGAGTGCTGAATGGCTTCAGGGAAGAGCTCGGCTCGCTCAAACCAGACACTGGCGCGGCGATGCAGATCGATCAGTCGTTCGGCCTGGGTCAGTTGAAGCTGATGCTGCAAGAGATCGGCAAACAGGCGATGATAGCGATACCAGTGCCGCTCGGTGTCGAGCGGTACGACAAAGAGATTGGCCGCGTCCAGCCGTTCCAACATCGCCTGGCCATCGGCCCGATCGGTGAGTGAGTCGCACAGGGCCGCCGTCAGCCGATTGAGAACGGAGGTAACCAGCAGGAATGATGTGACCTCGGCTGGCTGACCACGCAGGACCTCTTCAACCAGATAATCCAGAATGAAGCGATGGCTGCCCGTGAACGAGGCGACGAAGTTGGTGTTGTGGCGTTGATCGCGCATGGACAGCGCCGCCAGCTGTAGACCCGCGATCCAGCCTTCAGTGCGATCTTCCAGCGCCTGAATGTCATCGGCCGAAACTGACAGCTGCATGACCTCGTTGAAAAAGGCCGCGGTTTCCGTCACCGTGAACTGTAGATCGGCGGCACGAATCTCAGTGAGTTGATGACGAGCGCGCCAGCGGGCCAACGGCAGCGACGGGTCTTCGCGCGTTGCAATGACGAGCTGCACGCGATCCGGCAAGCGATCGATGAAGTACGCCACAGACTCGTGAATCAGCGGCGATTTGATGACGTGATAATCGTCGAGGACGAGCACGATACGGTCGGGCAGTTCGGCCAGTTCGTTGAGGAGCGCGGTGAGGGTCGATTCGCGACGGGCCGGCTCATCGGACGCGGCCGCGAAGCCGGGCAGCGGAATCGACTGCAAGGACAGGCTCACACTGCTGCCCAGACCGGGCGCGACCGTCTGGAAGGCGGCGATCACGTACGACCAGAAGCGCGGCCAGTCGTCATCACTCGCGTCCAATGACAACCACGCCAGTCGGCACTTGCGCGCAGCAGTTTGATGCCACTCTTCGAGCAGCGTGGTCTTGCCGAAACCGGCCGTGGCCGAAATCAAGGTGAGTTTGCCTTGCAGCCCGGCGTCAAGCTTCGTCGTCAGGCGCGGGCGGGGCACTCGTCTGGCGCGGGCCGGCGGAATCTGCACTTTGGTGCGAAGCAATTTGGGCAGCGGCGAGTCATTGGGCATAGGCGTTCGCGCGAGATCGCATCACGTTCCGGTCAGCGCTGCAGTTCATCCCCCGGCTCATCCTTTTGAATGATGTAATTGTAACTCACCTTGAGTATTCTATCGTTGCTCGGGTAACAGCCCATGTCCACTGAACCGCATTACCAGATTCGAGTCCGCGGCCATCTCGACCTACACTGGGCCGATTGGTTTGGCGAAATGTCGATCAGCCACGAAACCGATGGCGATACTGTGCTGATCGGCCCGGTCGCCGATCAGGCCGCGCTGTTTGGGCTGTTGGCGCGCATTCGTGATCTGGGTCTGACCTTGCTGGCGGTGACACGGATCGAAGCGCAGCGCCCGGACAGCGAGGGGTAACGGCCCAGCTGGCTTGGCCCGTTGTGGCCGAAGATACCTGTGCCGAATCGTCCCGGTGCTTGGGCGCGCGCAGGGTTTTTCAAGCAGCTGACAGCCGTTCACCGGCGGGGCAGTGTGATCGCATCCGCTTCCGCTTTTGGCTGGATGTTGCATCCAATAATAATTACTTCAACCAAGGAGTCGAGGCGAGCTATGAGCGCACACAACATGCTGATTAATGCCGGTGATTCGGACAGGACGTGGCTGTATCGCGTGGGCGGCGGCGCCGCGATCGGGTTTGGGATAGCCTATCTCATCATCATTGCGCTCTATATACCAATGGGCGCTCGGCCGAGCGGCGCGGAAGCCTTGCTGGCGTACATCGGCGGAAACGCGCTGGCCTGGTGGGCGATTCTGGGGTTGTCGGTCCTCACCGACTTTCTGCTGGTGCCGATCGGGCTAGCGCTGTACTTTGCCTTAAAAAGCATCAACGCGCCCGCCATGCTGATCGCGACCGCGTTTGTCGGCCTGTTTGTGATTCTAGATTTGGCGCTCACGTGGACGAACTTCGCTGTGTTGATTTCGCTCAGCGGCCCTTACGCCAGTGCTGCCGATGACGCTCAACGAGCGGTCTTCGCAACTGCGGCGCTCTACCCATCTTCAGTTGTCGGCTCCAATCTCTTGTTTGTCTACAACTCGCTCACGCTGGCGGTCGGCATTCTCATCACGGGTCTGGTGCTGTTGCGAAGTGTCTTCGGGAAGCGCAGCGCTTCTGTGGGGGTGGCAACAGGCGTTTTAGGAATCGCGGCAGTCGCCAGTTCCTTTTTCTCAAGTTCGGTGAGCGGCATGGCGATTATCCTCACATCGGTTCTCACCCTGGTGTGGTATCTGATGGTCGGATACAAACTCTACCGGCTCGCTTAGTCGTGATTCTAGCTGCGTGCTGACCAGGCTTTATGCCGTTCGGGCTTACGCTGGAGAACCCTGCACGATCGGGCCTGGCCCGGCGCGCGACGATCTGAAAGGAGTCAAGCATGGAACTCGGCGCATTTTCGATTAGTCTGGCCGTGAAGGATCTCGAGGCCTCGCTGGCCTTCTATGAGAAACTCGGTTTTCGGGTCTTCGGCGGCGATGCAGCGCAGAACTGGCTTATCCTGAAGAACGGCGATTGCGTCATCGGCCTTTTCCAGGGCATGTTTGACCGAAATATCCTCACGTTCAATCCAGGGTTGGACAGTGATGCTCGCAGATTGGAAACATTCACCGACGTGCGCGAGCTGCAACAGCGGTTGAGGGCGCAGGGTGTGGCGTTCATGAGTGAAGCCGACGAGCAGACCACCGGCCCGGCCAGCTTCATGGTTGTGGATCCTGACGGCAATCCCATCCTGGTCGATCAGCACGTCTGATCGATCGCCGGTGACCAGGCCGGCGAAGTGGATCAATGAGATATGGACGCGATTGAAGTCGACGACTTGAAAAAATCCTATGGCAGTACGCAGGCCATCAACGGGGTCAGCTTTACTGTGCAAACCGGCGAAATCTTTGGCCTGCTTGGCCCGAATGGCGCAGGCAAAACGACCACGCTCAGCATTTTGCAGGGACTTCGCCGCGCCGATGGCGGCCGCGTGCGCGTGCTGGGCCGGGACATCGCCGCCGAAGTCCGTCACATCAAGCGGCGCATTGGCGTGCAGCTGCAGCGCACCAGTTTGCTGCCCGAGCTCACTGTGTTTGAACAGCTCGATCTGTTTGCGCGCTTGTACGGCCTTCGGCTTGACGGCGCTGCGATCAGACAGTTGCTCGAACGTGTGGCGCTGGCTGACAAATCGAACGCTCTGCCCACCCGATTGAGCGGCGGCCAACAACAGCGGCTGGCGCTGGCGTTGGCGCTGGTCAACGACCCGGCGATCGTGTTTCTCGACGAGCCGACCGCCGGCCTCGATCCGCAGGCGCGGCACAACCTGTGGGAGATCGTTTGCGAACTTCGCCAGACGGGCCGCACCATCATGCTGACGACCCATTACATGGAAGAAGCCGAAGCGTTGTGCGATCGTGTGGGCATCATCGATCACGGCCGGTTGTTGGCGCTTGACGACCCGGCCGCGCTGATTCAGCGTTCGGCCGCACTGAGCCTGATCACCATTTCAACACCATTGCCGTTGGCGGAAGTGCGCCAGTTGCCCGGCGTACGATCCGTACAGCAGGCTGACGGCCGGTTGTTGATCCAGACCGAGCATGTGGCTGAGGCCAATCGGGCTTTGCTCGATCTGGCTCACCGTCACGGCCAGATCTTGAGCGACCTGGTGGTCCGTCAGCCCAATCTTGAGGATGTCTTTCTGCAGCTGACCGGTCGCAGTCTGCGCGACGCGTGAGGAAGGTTGAGATGAGGACTTTATCAAACGACGGCCCGCTGCCCAACCGGGCCGTCACCATCGCACAAGTTACCTGGTCGATGCTGATGACCGCCCGACACAGCTGGCGCGATCTGGTGTTGGCCGTGTTTACGCCTCTGCTGCTGTTGGTGCTGTTCTCGATTCTGGGCGCACGTGATCGGTCGGCCGATTCCGATCTGGCGGCGGCGACCTTTCCTGCCATCGTCGGATTGACGGCGATGTTGAGCAGTAACTTCATCGCGGTACGCAGCGTGACGTGGCGACAGCTGGGCGTGTATCAACGGCTGGCCTGCACGCCAACCTCGCTGGGTGACATCGTCGCCGGACAAGGACTGGCCCAGACGCTGCTGAGCAGTGCCCAGGCGCTGATCGTCGCGATCTTCGGCATGGCCGTGCTGCGTCTGCCGTTGAATACGGGCGGCGCCCTGGTCGCCGGGCTCGCAGTGATGCTGGGCGCGGGCTGCTTCATCGCCTATGGCCTGTTGATCGCCAGCCTGACGCGCAAGCCGGATACGGCCAGTGCGTTGGGCATGTTTACGTTGCTCCTCATGTTCTTCTTAAGCGGGGTGTTTCCAGCAAGCTTCCTGCCGCCGCTGCTGCACAACCTCAGTGCGGTGCTGCCGGCCACGCTGCTCACCGGGCCGTTGACGTCGCTCATGGTGGACGGCACACTCCCGGCTCAGTCGCTGGCGGCGCTGTTGGGCCTCATTGCTTATACCACGCTCTTTGCGCTGATCACTGCCCGCCGCTTTAAGTGGGAATAGGGAAGGGCCTGATCACGTCGGGCCTTTGGCTGGCGCCACGCAGATTGGCTCCTGCTGATAACCGTTTCTGGTTCGCACACTGACCTGCATCTAATAGGCACATGATGAATCAACTCGAACTCACTCGACTCATCACCGGCTCGCGCGCGGGCGATGCGGCGTCTGTTGAAGCGCTGATTCAGGCGCATCAAGACCTGGTCTATCGCCTGGCGATTTCGATCCTGGATGATCCGGCCGAGGCCGATGAAGCCGCCCAGGACGCGCTGGTGAAGGTCATTCGGAAGTTGAATACGTTTCGGGGCGAGGCGTCGTTCACGACGTGGCTGTATGCCATAACCTTGAACGTCTGTCGAGGCCGATTGCGCCAGCGTCGATCACGCGACCGGCTAGTGCAAATCCTTCAGCCGCTCTTCCACGCCGGCGGCGAAGATCAGGCGGCGCCGCCTCCCGAGCAGATCGTGCTGCAGCGTGAACGAGACGCCGCGCTGTGGCAGGTGATCCAATCCTTGAGCGACCCATTGCGTGAAGTCATCGTCTTGCGCTACTTTCATGAGCTCAAACTGAACGACATCGCGCAGATCACGGGTGTTACCGAGCGGACAGTCCAGAATCGACTGCGCAGCGCGGAAGAACAGCTCCGCAGGACGCTTCACACCAGGAACGATGTCTCATGAACGAAATTCACCACTCACAAGCCCGTGATTGGCTGCACCTTGGCTCGGAATCACTCGACGACGCGCGGCGCGTGGCGTTGGCACAGCATCTAGCCGCGTGTGTCGAATGCCGCAGGCTGGCCGCGGACCTGACTACGATTCGCTCGGAGGCCGCGCGACTAATGCGTGCGCGTTGGCTGAGCCGCCGGGCGGCACCGGATCTGACTCAGCGAGTGTCATGGCGTTTGGAACGGCAAGTGGCACCGCAAAGGATAGTCGATATGACACGCACTCTGGCAATAGTTGGAGTTATGGTAGCGGTGGTGATCATCGCCGTGAGGCTATTAACGGTTACCACTCCCGACCGATCGACTTCGCCTTCGACCTCGTTTCCGGCCGCTGCACCGCCACCCACGCTGCGGCCGGCACCGGCGGCGGCCGTCAATCCGATCGGGTTGGTGGGAGCCGAAGGCGCGACCGATCGATTATGGCCCGGTAGTGCTTTCACGCTCACCCTTCGCTGGCAAACGAATGCGCCAGTATCCGCACCCTACACGGCCTATGTGCACGTCATCGACGATCAAGGTAACCTTGTCGCGCAATCAGACGGCGTGCCCGGCGGTCGATCAACCACCCAGTGGGCAGTTGGTGAAACCATCGATGATGGTCACGTCTTGAGGTTGCCCGACGACACGCAGCCGGGTGTGTATCAAGTCACGGCCGGTCTGTACGATGCGCAGACAGGCAAACGGGTGCGATTGGCTGATGGTCGAGAAGTTGTGCCGCTGATGCAGATCAGGCTTCAAGCCATGCAGCAGTCGATCAATCAGGACTTTGGTGGCTTCGCCACACTGCTCGGCGCCGATGGACTGCCTGACCGTGTCGCGGCTGGCGAAGCTGTTCATCTGACGCTGTACTGGCGCGCCCGCACTTCCACCGCGACTTCTTATCGGGTCTCGCTGCAAGTCGTCGACGACAGTAAGGGTCTGATCGCAGCGGTTGACGGTGTGCCGGTCAACGGCGCGCGCCCGACGACGGCTTGGCAGCCCGACGAATTCATCGCCGATTCGTACACAGTAAGTCTGCCCGTTGATATGAAGCCCGGCCAATATCGACTGTTGGTGCTGATGTTTGATTCGGTCACTGGTACGCAGGTCTTCACAAGTGACGACAATGGCGCGATCACATTAAAGGTGTTTGAGGTAACGGCCAATGATGGGGCGGCCTTACCGCACCCGATCGATCTAGCGGCCTGCCCGGTCACCCTGCCGAACGGCAACATGCCCCCCGACGAGCAGCCCGCGCCTGAATTCTACGGGAATGGTGAACTGTGGACGGTGCTCTGGCCGAACGGCACCATCGTGATGGGGCCGCAAAACGTGGAAAGCGACGGCTCTTTGTCAATGAAATTTGTGTGGACGCGCGGCGTACAGGGTCAATTGTCGATCGAAGGCCGCCGTCTCGACGCGGTTGTCCCGCCCTTACGCGCCAGCATTCCCGACGGCTATGGCGACAGCGGTATTCAAGCGACTACATTGATCTTTCCGACCGAGGGCTGCTGGGAAGTCACCGGCCGAGTGGGACATGCCGCGCTGACTTTTGTCACACGCGTGATCAAGGACGCAGCATTGACCGGACAGCCTTCGTGGGTTGGCACGCCAGCTTCGGTCACCGCCCCTAGGAGTGATCGGCCGCTGATCGCCGGGATCGCCGACGGCGATGTTGTAGTCAGCAGCGACGGCGGTCTTCTGTGGTTCATCTGGGAAAACACTAAGAACCGCATCTGGTTCCCGTCGACAGACTCTGAGGAATACTTCGCGACCTTTCAAACCGGCGCTGACGCGACTCGTCGACTCTTCGGCAAGACCGAGGCCGATCCCAATGGAACGATTATGTTGCTGATGGCAAAGGATGGACAACAACTCAAACAAGTGTATTGGGTGGATACTCGCAACAAGATCAAGTATCCGATTACTCATCGGGTCGTTTCAGAGAACGATTTGATGCAGATCCCCACGGCCTTTGGGGTGCAATATTTTCCGGTCCATCGATGATGGTCGATCGCCTCGAACACGTTTGACAATTGGCTAACGGTGGCAGCATGCCCAGCTTGCTCGATCGCGCTGTTTGATAGGAACCAACTCGGCCGGCGACAGCGGCGCTCAGGCCAGCGCGTTGATCCTTCCGATCGAAAGCTATTGGAAGTCACCGGCCGAGTGAGAGATGCCGCGCTGACCTTTGTGACGCGCGTAACCAAGGTGGACCAATAGCCCTGATCGCGTTAGTCGACGAGATACACCAATCGCTATCCGCCTGCCGGAGGACCCACATGACAACACACTCAATTTCACCGCATCTGGTCTTTCGCTCCGCACTGGGCACGGCAACTGGTTTTGGCATCGGCCTGGGCGTCTTTTCAGCGCTGGCGATTGCGCTCGACGCGATTTTTCACATCGCCAGTTTCAACTTGTGGTTGATCGTCGGCGCTATGACGTACGCCCTCGCTGGTTCGGTAGGCGGAGCGGCGCTCGGGATCGCCATCAAACGCCGTGACAGACTGGTTTGGCTGGCACTCGCCGGCGCGATCGGGTTGGGCGGCGGATTCCTCGTTATCAGCAGAGTTCATTCGTTCTTGATCGAAACGCGTCCGATCGATCAGGCGACTTCTCTATTGGCAACCGTGATCCTGTTTGCGCTGCTGGGGGCGTGGACGGCTGTGCTGCTGGAAGGAACACTACGGCGGAATGCGCCACGATTAGGACTGGCGTTTCTCGCCGGCGCGTTTGGCTTTGGATTGGCCGCACTGATCGAAGCACTGGGAGGAGCCATGCTTGGCCAGACGCAAGTCCTGAACTATGTTGCTCCACGAGTGCTTGTTCTGGGAATTCAAGGTGCGATCAGCGGCGCGATTGGCGGCGCGTTTCTGGGGGCAGCGGTGGGCACGTGAAGACTCGCCGCATCTTGTTGTTGCTCATTGTGAACGCTGATTTATCTCATTGGAACATCTCGTCGCTGGAAGAGATTGCGAGCGCAAGGAGCCATCATGTAGTATCTAGGTTTCAAACTTCTCCACATCGCCGCCGTTATCTTGTTCATGGGCAATATCGTCACCGGATTGTTCTAGAAAGCTCACGCCGATCGGACCCATGATCCCCGCGTGATCGCGCATACCTTTGAAGGCATCATCCGCAACGATCGCTGGTTCACCGTCCCGGGCGTGATCGCCGTTGTCGTGGGCGGCCTCGGTACCGCTATTGTAGGGGGCACTCCCATTTTGGGCACCGGCTGGATTTTGTGGTCCATTGTACTCTTCAGCCTATCGGGGCTCGCGTTTTCGTTTCGGGTTGCGCCATTGCAGGCCCGGTTAGCGGCACTCGCCAGCGCAAGTCTGGAGAGCGGGGAGCTAGACTGGACCCGCTATCACGCCTTATCGAGAGCGTGGGAATTGTGGGGACTCTTTGCCAGCCTCACCCCCGCAATGGCGGTAGCGCTCATGGTCTTCAAGCCCGTCCTGCCAGCATTTCAAGCAACAGTACAGTCATCGTGAACGACTTATCATACGAACTGAAGGGAGAAAAACCTGGAACTCGGCGCGTTTTCGATCAGCCTCGCTGTCAAAGACCTTGGAGCTTCGAGGCAATTCTATGAGAAGCTCGGCTTCACGGTCTTCGGCGGCGATGCTGCGCAGAACTGGCTCACCTGAAGAACGGCGATCACGTCATTGGCCTGTTTCAGGGCATGTTCGACAAGAACATCCTCACCTTTAATCCCGGCTGGGACAGCAGTGCCCGGAAATTGGACACGTTCACCGACGTGCGCGAACTGCAGAAGCAATTGAAAGCGCAAGGCGTGGAGTTCATGAGTGAAGCCGACGAGAGCACGACCGGCCCCGCTAGCTTCATGGTGCAGGATCCCGACGGCAACCCGATCCTTGTCGATCAGCACGTCTGATCTGCTAATCGATCAGGCCCGACGAATGAACTCGACGATCGTGTGGAACCCAACGGGTGTTTGCCGCGTCCATACATCTATGGGCAATGCATGTCGATCATGATGAAGGGCACATGCAAAACACCGAAACGGGAAAGACGACTCGTACGCTTGAACGGTTTCTGGCAGTAGTCGCCGCGGCGGCGTGTCTGGCCGGCGCCAGCCGTGCGTGGCAAGTGACGTACGTGCCTGCCCCAGGATCACTCGCAGCGTCGTCTAATCTGTTGCCAGGCCTTTATCTGTTGGAGATGTTGATCTTGAGCGGCGCAGGAGCTGTTGGCGCATTCCGTGATTGGGTGAAAGTGCTGTGGGCTGCGGCCGGCGCAATTCTGGCATTTAGCGTGATGGGGGCGTGGTCCATCGGCCTTGCATTCCTGCCGACGGCTGTCCTTTTCACACTCGCAGCGATTCTGGCGATGCGTCGGCAACGGCAAAACTTCATGGCAGATGTTGCCGTAGGGATAAGCGCGGGCATCGCCCAGGTGAGTGTCATGTTGATCGTCATTCGAATTGTCGCGCCGGCTGCCGCCTTCTGATAAAGATGGTCATGAATCAGCGAGCTTTCTTGCCGGACGCTGTGCTCTGCGTAGCACCGGCGCTCGTACTGATTGCGTGCGGCACACCAGAGAAGTCGGAACGCCCGATCGGGCGGGTGAAGCCGATCGAGATCGCGCCAACCCTGCCATCCGATCAATCGGCCGTTGCGCAATCCGCATGTGATCATCCCTTTTTGCCTGTGCGGCCAGGCGCTCAGTGGATCTATTCTGTCACCGCAGTACCGCCGCTGCCCGGCTACACGGGACCCATCACTGCACAATGGACAGTGCACAACGTGACCGGTGATACTCGGCATGCGACAATGTCGTTGTCCCCGTCTCAAGAGGATCAATTTGAGTGCAATCTGGATGCAGGTATTGCCGGCGGCTACGACTATACGAGTCCGGGATTCGAGAAGATGTTTCATCTATTTCTGCCGCCCGCCGATCGGCTTCAGCCGGGATACTCATGGAGCGGTTCCAACCACCAGGGCATGAAACTGGGCGGCGGCATGATCGCCTTGCGTGAGGACCTTACAGAGACGTATACGGTCATGAACAACGAGCCGGTCGCGTTTGACGGCAAAACTTATGAGGGGCTGCGCATCCTCAGAACATCCACGGCTCATGTCACAGGCTGCGATTACATCCCCAACTGCACCAACTCCGATGGAACACTGCGCCAGAACACAGACTGGCGCACGATTTCGGCAATCACTTTAACCTTGGCGCGCGGCGTAGGCATCGTCGGCATCGTCGAGACCGAGGAATACTTCGGCGCAGGCGATCAGCATCAAGAAAGACAACATACTTACACTCTGACCGATTATCTCCCGGACAAGCGCGTGCCGACGCCTGTGCAGACATCTGCGACGTTGCTGCCGACATTCACTCCGTTCATAATCGAGCCAACGGTCACGCCGTCCGCGACGAGGACGCCGAGGTTGGTCGCCCCGACCATCTCCACGGCGACATATCAATGCAACGATGCCACTCCCTTGGACGGGCGCGTGTGGCAGACCTGCTATCTCACTCTGCCTGATAATCAGATCAGCGCGACGTTATCAACCGGCGCGTGGTTCTGGCGCGAACAGTAATTGCATCAAGCTGTGCCGCAGTGAGGATGAAATGAACCTCTGCCTTAAACACGCTGTGACCGCGCTGATGCTGATCGTGCTGTCGGTCGGTTGCGCGCCAACACCGCGGGCAACACCACAACCCGATCGGCCAACGCTCACGCCCACGATCGACGTCGGCGCACCGTATGGCGCAACGCCAGTGAAGTCGCCGGATGGTGCCATGTCAATGAGTCGTCTCGCCGTCGCACCCGATGGCGCGGTGTGGTTTAGCTTTGGCAACTACGTTTGGGAACGTCCGGCCGGCGGCGGGCTGAGTCGTTATTATGAGGGGCAGTTGGCGCATTTTACGACCGACGATGGTTTGCCCGGTGACAATGTGCAAGCTTTGCGGATCGCACCTGATGGATCAGTATGGGTCGGCGCATTCTGCGGTGTCGCGCGTTACGATGGTCGTCAATGGACAATTCTCAACGATCGCAGCGCTTGTGATTCGATTGGTGGCCCGGTGATCGATTTCGCCTTCACGCCAGACGGAAGTGTGTGGGTGGGCACATCAGCGGGCGTGGCTCGCTATAAGGATCAGCAGTGGACGCGTTACAGCAATCTATCCGGTTTTCTGGTGACGACGCGCAACGGCAGCGTATGGGCCACCGGGCTGGATGGCGAGGGTGTATATCTCGCGCGCTTCGATGGATCGAGCTGGACCAAAGTCAAGCAACCATTCGCAGGCAGTCTTGTTTATGACAGTGATGGCTCGCTGTGGCTCACCGAACGAGACTTCGATCACGGGAATTCTCAGCTGACGCACTTTGACGGTCAAAGTTGGAACACGGTAGCCATTCCAACAAAGGACTGGTTCAATGTCGCCATTGCCCCGGATGGAATTCCGTGGGCTTTGACACTTCAAGGTGTGGCTCGCTTCGACGGTGCGCAGTGGCGATACGACACAGGCATCCCCGGCGATTTCACGCAGATGGCCTTCGCACCCGATGGAACGTTGTGGCTTGGTGGACGTGGCGGCCAGCTGTTGCGCTATCAACCGACAACCGGCCAGTCGATCGTGGCGGTAACGCCGCTGCCAACGCCGACACCGTTTCCCACGTTTACACCTGATTCCAACGCCCCGGCGCAGCCCGCCGGGCCGGCGCCCAGTCCATCGGTCACGCCGATACCGCAGCTGCCTGTGACCAATCTCGTCGTCACATCTGATGGCGCGGTGTGGTATTCCTTCGGCAACTTCGACTTCTATCCGCGTCGCGGCGGCATTATACACGAGGCACAAGGTCAACAAACGCGCTTCATGTCTGAGGCAACTGTTCAATTGCTAAGAGTCGCCCCCGATGGATCGCTGTGGGCGGGTATGGGCTGCAGCTTGCTGCGCTTCGATGGGCAAGTCTGGCAGACCGTGATCGAGAACTGTGATCAGTTGCATGGCAATGTTTACGATGTAGCGTTCACTTCGGATGGCGCGGCCTGGATCGCGGCAGGTTTTAAACTGGCGCGTTATCGTAACGGCGAATGGACAATTATCGATCGGTTGATTAGTTCCGTCGAAGTTGCAACTGACGGTACGCTTTGGGCCTCGGGCTGGGAGGGCACGCAAGGCTCGCAATACGTGGCGCGTTTCGATGGGACGCAGTGGACGATCGTGGAGCGGGCTGCCGTTCGCCAGCTGCTCTCCGCTGGCGACGGATCAGTGTGGGGGATCAAGGATGATAACTCGCTCGTTCGCTACACCGGCAACGCTTCCCAGACATTTACAGATTTGCCATTTGATCGGATCGATGATCTGGTGAGCGCGCCTGACGGCGATGTGTGGGCCATCACCGAGCGCGGCGTAATGCGCTTTGGCGGGGCTCAATGGCAACTGGCCAGCAACTTGCCGGATAACATCACGCAAATTGCCTTTGCCCCTGATGGATCGATCTGGGTGGGCGATCGGACTGGAACGGTAACACGTATCGATCCGGCAGCCGTCCAGTTCGCGGCCATATCGCCGCAACCGACCGCCACGCCAGCGGCTATCGATTCGTCATTGCCGACGCCGGCAGCGCTGCCCTCTACTCTCAAGCCAGCGGCTTCGCAAGTACCGTAGGCGCCAGCCATGACAATAGATGATCATCTTGGCAATCACGGTAACTGATAATTCCTTACAACATAAGAGGGAAACATGTTGCATAGACTCAACCTGGCAATGATACTCGCTTTCGGATCGCGGCCCGCCATCCAATTGGGCCTGGTATTGGCATTGATCATGGCTCTCACTGCTTGCCAACGTATGGAGCCTTCCCAATCGCCCTCGGCACAAAAGGCAGTGCTTGAGCCTCGCCCGACGGTTACGCCAATAACCCTGACGCGGACACTGGCGCCGCCGACAATCGCCGTTACGCCTACAAGTACGGAGACACTTGTGGCGGCAGATATTGGTTATCCACCTGATACCCGGACAGGTATCGCTCATCTCGACGCGATCATCGACGCGATGCTGGGGAACGATCCCGATCGCGTGCGCGATCTCGTTCACTTCGTCCGGGTCGGCTGCACAACCGCTGAAGGATTTGGCGGGCCGCCAAAGTGCCGATCGGGTGAAGCGCCGGGCACACTGGTCGAAGCTGTGCCAACGTTAGGGATATCCGAAGGGATGGCGCTGCGCAGCGATGAACTGGGTGCTGGATGTTTAGACTGCCGCCTGGTTGCAGTCTTGCGAAACGTCGTAGTATCCATTCAAGGTGAAGATTGGTGGTTGCCGGCCAGGTATGCCCTCGTCTTTGGCAGCACCGCTGGGCCTGGAGATATCATCCTATTGGTGGATGAGGAAGGAATCGTGCGGTTCATTGATGTGGAATCGGCGTATAGGGTTTGGCAGACGGTATCAGGCGAATTCATCCTACCACCAGTGGGCTGGCTCAGAGCGATTAATCCGCCGGCATCGACCGCGCCCGAATTGCCCAAGCCATGGTTCTCGCCAGCGATAGACTTTGCCACGATCCCCAATCGAGCGAAGGCCCAGCGCGTCTTTCCAGGCGGCACGCGCCAGGTCTTTGCTTTTTGGACTTACGGCAATATGCGTCCAGGACCGATGGTGCGACGCGATTGGTATCGCAACGGCGAACTCTGGTTGACGCGCGAAGAGCCGTGGGATTTTGCCAGATACGGCGCGACCGGCGTTATATCGGATGTCTCAGTGTATGACTTTGAGCAAGGGCTTGAGCCAGGACGTTACGCGCTCAAGTTATCGATTGACGGTCAGGTACAACACATTCTTGAGCTTCCGGGCAACATTTCGTTTGAAGTCCTGAAAAGAAACGGGCCCACTTCGCTTGCCTCGCCGATCGGCTCGCGTACAGCGGTCGTGGACGATCCCAGAAAACTGATCATTCTGGAGTCCGACGGGACAAGGCGCACTCTCTTGACTGCCAACGAGATTTCCAGCCTGGCTTGGTTGCCAGACGGAATCCATCTGGTCTATAGCAACCGCGATCGCAGCAAGCAAATGCTGTCGGCGGGCACGATCGGCATGCGCGATGAATTATGGATCGTCGATGCCGTTAGCGGCGAACACCACTTAATCGGCACGGCAGCGGAAAACTTGCATACGCCCAGCGTCTCGCCGGACGGGCGATATATCGCCGTGCTGTCCGGGACGGGCTGGTACGATGCCTGCGTGGTTGATCAAAGCCTGGCCATCGTTGAACTGGATGGCACGGGGCAACGGATCGCGCTGCATCGATTGGATGATTTTGCGGGCTTGCCCAGGAATGAAGCGAGCGATTCGGCGGTCTATCCTGTTACCACAGCGAACAGACCTGCGCCCGGTGTCTGGCTTAACTCGACGCAGTTGGCGGTTGGTCTCCAATTCGCCTGCATGCGAGGCAGCCCGGCGGGAATATACACGCTCGACTTGACGACACAGACCGCCGCAAAAACAGGCGATCTTGAAAAACCCTGAGGACGGAGTGACGCTATGCAAGTATTTCGGTTTGATGCTGCAGCGGGCCGAGAAATTGAGGCGTTTGACAGTGTGAATTTCGTCATGGCGAAGGTCGCGCGCCTGACAGCCGAAACGCGCGTGAGTTGTGCCTATCTTGGACCTGGCGGGAAAATCGGCCATCACCGGGCCGCCATCGATCAACTGCTGTTGATCGTGCAGGGTGAAGGCTGGGTGCGCGGCGAGACCGAGGAGCGCATGTCAGTCGCCGTCGGCCACGCTGCTTATTGGCGGCAGGGTGAATGGCATGAGACGACGACCGAGACGGGTTTGACGGCGATCATGATTGAAAGCCACACGCTGAATCCGGCCGAAGTGATGCCGCCGGTTGAAACGGCCAATCGATCATGAGCAAACTCATGTCTGTCAGCCTGATCCTGATCGTGCTGTGCGCCGCCTGCGTTTCGTCACCCACTCCGATTATGCCGGCGGCTCCGAACGCGCCCTTCGAACTGATCGGGACCGTGATGCCGGTCGGGCAGACACCCACCCGCGCCGCGTCGCCGTTGGCATCACCGTCGTCATCAACAACGCCTTTTCCGTCGCCGACGCTCACCATCGCGCCACCCTCAACGCCCGCCCCGCCGACGTTTACGTACAGCGCGCCAACACCGCTTCCACCACTGGCAGTGTCGATCGCCGTGACGCCCTCGCAAATGGATGGCAGTAACGCGTGGCTGACTGGCCCGGCGCAAGTCTCGGTTGTGGCGCCCGGTGCGCTGCGCGTTGAGTTCTTCACTGCGCCCACCGGCACCGGCGCAACACCACAGCTGGAATTCGCCGATACGAACGGCGGCGATGGCTGGTCGTGGCTCTGGCAAACGCCGCGTGGTGGATCGCACTTGTGGGCCGAAGCCGTTTACATCAATGGGACGCGGCAATCGTCTGTTGTCTTGTTGATTCTCACGAATTTCCCGCCTCCACCATCGCCGACGCCGCCGTGTCCAACGCATACCGCGTCGGCGGTGGTTCAATCTTCGGCGCAGAGTGTGCAACTCAGCCAGCAGCTGGTGGTGCAGGTGACACTGTTGAATCAAGGTTGTGTCGCGTTGGGCCGGCCTCAATTCACGCTGCGCGTGCACGCGCCGCAAGGGCAGCCGTTATTCATTCCGCCGGTGCCCGCTTCGGTCACGCATGATTTGATCGTCGCGCCGGGGCAAGCGGATAGCGTCGAGTTTGTGCTGCAAGCCGCGCAGATCGGATCTGGCTCCTTGCAGGCCAACGTGTCGTTTGAGGTGCATATCGACTTTCCCGGCCCCGCTTACCTGGCTGAGGCAGTCAGCGCGCCAGTCGATATCGCCGTGACGGGCAATCTCAAGCCGCCCGATAGTGCTCAGCCCGCCGCCGGGATTTGTGATCCGACAGCGGGTGAAGTGATCGCGGTCAGTATCAGTACTGATGTGCCCTCGCCCCGGTGTGTAAAGGTGACCGGCAACCAACGCCTGCAGGTGGTCAATGCCACGGCGGCGGCGGTTCAAGTGCAGCTGGCGCAGTTCAATGTTCAACTTCAGCCGGGGCAGGCGCAGTTGTTTGACGCGCCGTCTGGATCGTATCTTGCGCCGGGCGTCCACTGGCTGCGCGTGATCGGCGGCAATGCGCCGGAGATCTGGCTGATGGCCCCGTGACCTCGAGCGAGCGCGTGCGCCCCACTCGCTCGCTTTGCCCCCAACCTTTTGCCCGCGAAACAGATATATCCAGTAGATGCCTCACACTCAACTGCTCAAAGGTGGTGAATGAACGACAGCGACGCCATTCAACGCTTGAAGCGCGGCGACATCGGCGGTTTGGAACAACTGGTGCTGCGTTATCAAAGCCAGGCGCTTCGAGCCGCCTTCTTGATCGTGCACGACGAGCCGCTGGCCCAAGATGTCGTTCAAGATACCTTCCTGGCGCTCTACCGCCATATTCGATCGTTCGACGAACGCCGCCCTTTCGAACCCTGGTTCATGCGCAGCGTCTGCCACAACGCCATCAAAGCCGCGCAGCGCCGAGCCAGGCACTCGCCGATTGACACAGACGACGACGAATCATCGTTTGATCAACTCGTCGAACTTGAGAATTTGCCGGAAGCCCGGGCCGAAGCGGCCGAGCTGCAGCACCGGGTTTGGGCCGCGCTGCGGCGACTTTCCCCGCGCCAGCGCGCGGTCATCGTGCAACGTTATTATCTGAGCTTGACCGAACGCGAAATGTCCGATGAACTCGCCGTCTCGCGCGGTACGGTCAAGTGGCTGCTCAACGCCGCCCGCCAACGCCTGCGCGATCTACTGGCGCCCGAGAGGAGTTCGCTATGACTGTGCCCCGCCGTTCCGTCCTTCAACACGTCCTGGCTGACATCGCACAGCAGCACGTGGCCGACAACGTTAATCTCTGGCCGCGTCTGCAATTGCAGGTGCGGCCTCAGGCCGTGCTTCATCGCCCGTTGAGACTGGCCTGGACCATCGCGTTGGTATTGGCCGCGCTGCTCACCCTCACCACCGTCGCCTACGCGCTCTATCGGATCATGGCCGATCCCGGCTTGCAAGCCGTCAACGATGCCGGCCTGGTGACTGATCTTGATCAGGCGGCCAGCCCAATTCCGATCAAACCAACGGCCGCCAGCACGGCTTCGTCACCAAGCCGATCGGCCTTCGACGCCCCATCGGTTTCTGCGCTGGCCGCGCAGCAGATCGGCGCAGTGACAGTCACGCTCAACTGGGCGTATGCCGATGAAAGCCGCGTGGCCATTGGCCTGACTGTGCGTGGCTTGCAGCCGCCGGCCGGCGTTAAACCGGGTTTCCTGATCAACCCGATCACATTCGGCGACGATCGAGGTACGCTCTTTGGACTCAACGGCTCATCGCAATCGACCGAGATACATCCCGCCGAACCCGGCACGATTGACGTCACCGCGATTAGTTATCAGCCGCTCGTTGCCGATCAATTGCTGCAGCTCACCATCGATGTCAAACTCGGCGATACCAGTGTGCCGGTCATGCTGCCGGATGCAACGCCCGAACCCGGTCCCGTGCCGCTGACGCCGATCGCGCTGATTGGCGACTTCCAATTCAAAATTGATCTGCCTGTCTACGAAGGCACGCTCATTCGAGCCGATCAATCAGTGTCGGCGAACGGCGTGACGATCGTGCTGCACGACATCCATCTCACGCCGTCGTATGACCAAGCCCACGTGTGTTATCAACTGCCCGATCAGTCCGACTGGCAGATCGAGTCGCACGTGCAAATCGGCTCAGCGCCGACGATCTCACAGACAGCTGTCCGTTTGGCAACCGATAAGGCTGACCTCAATAGCGCCCGTGATCAACGCTGCGTGTTGATCGACTATCCCGCGTCTTACTTGAACACCACCGGCCCATTAACCCTGACTGTTGACGCGCTGCATACTTCGCTGCCAGAAGTCATTCCTGCCGAAGCAATCGCACGCGCCAACGCTTCAGTGGCCGCACAGGGTATCGAATTCGAGTACAGCACACAGCAGCACGGGGCACGACTGACCATCACGCGCAAGCCTGCCGCCCTCAGCGACGTCGAAGCGAATCAGATCGCCTTTCAAGCGCTTGAACAGGCGGCCGAAAAACGCCTTGTCGGGCCGTGGACATTTAGCGTGACGGTGTCTGAGCCACCCCGATAGCCGGAATACCCGTCTGGCGCCGGCGGCCCGCTAACCCTTCAAACCAGGAAGACCTGTAGACTGGCGAGCCGTTCCAGCCAACTCGCCTTCTACGAGGTCTTCCGCGTTTGCCACAACGCATTCTGCCGACTTCGACGCGTCTCGCGCGCACACGGCAAACCGTTTGAGGCTACTGCCAGTTGGACAACACTTGCAGTACCTTATCCGGCTGCTGCGGATCATTGGTGCGCACGTGTACACGAAAGTCGTGCGGACCGCCCATATCGCCGTGCATCATGAACGACATCGCCAACGTGGTCTTTTGACCGGGCATGAGGACCATCGTACCGATGGTCGGCACTGGCGGTCAACATCCCGCTGCGACTTCGATGTAAGGCTTCTCTTTCAGACGCAGCGGCGCGTCGCCGGTGTTGGTTAGTTCAAACGCCGCGCTGACCGTCTGGCCCAGCGGCACATCGCCCAGATCGATCCGCTCGACGTTGACGGACAACGTGGGCGTCCCGTCGGCCGCAGGTCCGGCTGACGTGGCAGACGAGCCATTGTTGCTCAACATCGCCGCCGCGATCAACATCACGCCGGCCACAATCATCAACGGCAGCCAGATGGGAAAGCCGGCCGATTTCTTCGGCGGCACTTTGCGAGATTGCTTGGCCACAGTCATACCTCCTCAGTCAAATTGAAAT
Organism: uncultured Anaerolineae bacterium; assembly: GCA_964550855.1. Taxonomy (GTDB): domain Bacteria; phylum Chloroflexota; class Anaerolineae; order Fen-1058; family Fen-1058; genus JAGOBP01. Next base: position 132,016 of record CAZKBQ010000001.1, on the reverse strand, counting down.
GTCCACAGATAATCGACCAGCGCCCAGGTCTGCGCCTCGGTGAAGATCGATCCCCAGTAGGGCATGCCGGTGCCCATGCCGCCGCGCACGATTTTGCCCTGCAAAATGGCGGAAGTGGCGCCCAGCATGGTTTGTGCGTTGGTGAAATCGCCTGGCGCCAGCGTGTTGTGTCCGATCATGCCCGGCATATCCGACGTGTTCGCCGCCTGCAGTGAACCGGCCATGACGCCGTCGCCCCGGCCCGTTTCGCCGTGACAGGCGGCGCAATTCTCCGCGTATAACTTTTGCCCCTCAGCCAATCGCTCGGGCGTCGTGTTCGATCGCCACGCCAGCGCGACGAGATCCCACACGTGTTGATCGGTCAACGTCGATGCCGACGTCCGGTTGCGTAAAGATTGCCACACCTGCGCGGGACTCTGCACCCGATAGGTCTCGGCGGCGATCTGGGGCGCGATTTTCAATTGCGCGCCGCGCCTTGCCGAAGGTTTCTCGGCCGGTATCACATCGGTGGGATGCGGCGCGTCCAGATCGAGGTGGAGCGTCGCATACAGCGGCGGCGCTTCGACCGGTGCGCCCGGCCCATCGCCGCTCACTTCGATCGTGCCGCGCATTCGCCAGTGGTTCGGTCCGCACCAGCGCGTGCAGTAAAACGTGTATTTGCCGGGCTGATCGAAGACGAGTGTGGCCGTCGTCCACTTGCCGGGTAGTACCTCCACGGCCGGTAGATCGCTTTGACCAATCGCAAAGCCATGCACCACATCGTCGGACGTAAGGCGCAGAGTGACCGGTTGATTCACTTGCGCCGTGATTTCACCCGGCGTCCAACCGCCGACGTCGGCCATGACGCCGCGCAGCTCGATCGGGCCGCGCGAAGCCGATCGGGCGGCCACCACCAGCGCGGGCAGGCCGACGACGATCACGAACACGAGTAGTCGCGCGATACGTTCGGCCTTCATGCGATCAACAAGCCCATCAACGCCAGCGTCACCAGGCAGCAGAAGATCATCACGGGCAGCGCTTGAAGCAACGCGGCGCGTCCCACCTGTTTTTCAGCGGCGATCTTGTGCGCTGTGGCGCACGCCCACGCCAGTCCGGCGATCAACACGCCGGTTTGCAGGGCGGGCACGATCGAGGTCAGGTAAGGCTGCCAGCTGACGTTCGCCGTACCGAAGAGGTTCCAGCCTGCGCCCAACGGATCGCTCAACGCCGGCCACAGATAGGAGAAGTTGGCGAACGCGAACGACAGACTGAATGCCGCCCACGCTGTCAGGCCCAGCGGCACAAGTACGTACGCAAAGGCGATGAATGATTTTCTGAGTGAAACGTTTGATCGAGACAGGGCGCGACCGACGGCGACCGCCAGCAGAAACAGGCCCGGCAAAATGCCGAAGATCAGGCCCAGCAACGACAGCGCATACATCAGCCACGGCCCGCTGCCCACAGCATACGCGGCCGACTTCAGCGCCCCCCACGGCCCCAGCATCACCGCCGAATAGATCAGCGCCGCGCCCAGCATGATAAAGGCCTTGAAGGCTTCGTCGAGTTGGCGGCCGGCCGATGACGGCACGTCTGCGCCGAATGATCGCAGGTTGAAAGCCAGGTTGTCGTGCGGGCAGGTGCGCAGGCATTCCAGACACGTTCCGCAATAAGTGTTCCTCATGAGTGCGCCGGGATACAACAGCCACGGACAGCCGTAGCCGTCGGCGCTGCCGGTGTAGCACGTTTTGACGGTGTGCGCCGCGCACACGGCGGTGTCCTTCACGCGGATCTCGGTGGGCGCGAGCTGTGAATACAGGCCGATGAAACCGCCCACCGGGCACAGATAGCGGCAGAAGGCGCGCCGCTCAAAGATCACGCTCACGCCCGCGGCGATGAAGAGGAAGGCCAGCAGCACCACCGCTGTGAGGCTGGGCTGCGTGAGAATGACCGCGCTGAACAGGGCGACGAGTGTAAAGGCGATGTTTTGCAGCCAGATATTGCGAAGTCGCCTGGGCCACTTGCGCTGGAGGCCGAAGCCCTTGCCGCGCGGGCCAAGCACCGCGCCGTTTTGCAGCCATTCGCCCGGCAGCGGGATGGGGCAGATGCTGCACCAGCCGCGCCCGAAGAGCGGCACGGCGATCAACATCAGCAGCGCCCACCACGCGATCCACACGAAGACGATGCCGAAGTTGTGACTGCCCACCGGCGTGCCGATCAAGCCCGCGACGATGGCGATGAGGAAGCCCGCCAGCGCCACGGCGCGCAGCAGCAGCTGCGGCCAGCGGTTGATCAGCGCCGCTTTGACGATGGGCCGCTCAAGCAAATTGATCCGGCGGGCAACGGGCCTCATCGCCGTTCACTCTTTGGGCGCATCCAGACGGCGGCGACGACGGTCAGCACGGCCAGGCCGAGGCCGCGCCACAGCAGTTCGTTGTTGCCGACGTTGAACTTGCCGATCATGAAGGGATGCAGCGCGCCGCACGTGATGGAACATCGAAAGCGAAACGCCCCTGATCGATCCGCGATGAACGACAGCGACGCCGTCTGGCCGGGATCAGCCGTGACGTTGAGATCGTAGCCGTCGAGGTACAGGCCGTGCACCACATCAGTCGCAACCAGATCGATCGTGACGTGGTCGCCGGGGTTGACGCTGATGGCTTCGGGCGTGTACTGGAAGCTGCTCGCTTCGATGCGAAAGTGTCGTGCCGTCGGCGCGGCAGACGCGATCGGGAGCGGCGCAAACGCCATCAACAGCGCGATCAAGCCGATCACCAGCCAGCGTGACGATGATAAACGATGCGGCATGATCGCGCCTACTGCATATTCGACGGGCCGAAGCGGCTGTAGGTCTGGTCGATGTAGGCTTTGATCTCGCCGACGGATTTGCCCTGCCTGGACAAACGCATGGCGTCCTGTGTGATGTCCACGCAGATCGAGCAGCCGATGGCGTGCGAATCAAAGTTCACCGTGCCGTCGGCCGCGACGCTTTTGACGTAGCACATGTAATTGGAGGTGTGGCCCATGGCGCCGCAGCCGCAGTAGCAAGGGATGTGCTCCGTCACATCGGGATTGGCGACGGCGAATTGATAAGCCTGCTGAGTGACGAGCGCCGCACTTTTCACCGCGTCGGGCATCATCGACATCGGGGCCATTTTCAGGTCGTGTTCGCCCGCCGTCGAAGATGGGCTGCTGCAGCCGGCCAGAGCTGTGCCTGTGATGCCCAACACCAAAATCACCAGCCAAACGCGTCGCAACATGATCTCAATCTCCGTTCGGTTTGAAGTACGCCTCCATCTTAACAGGTTGCGCCCTCAGCGCCCACCGCGATGTGGCGTGATCGCATCCCCGCCATTTGGCGGGTGTCATTTGTCACGTCAGGGGAGTGATGGGCGGGAGACTACGCCGGCAGGCGCAGTTCGATGGTGGTGCCGCGCGGCGATGAGGCGATGGTCAACTGCGCGCTGATCAATTCGGCGCGCTCGCGCAAACCGATCAGGCCGAAGTGGCCCAGCTCGGTCAGCGTCTCCACCCGATCGGGCACGGCAAACCCGACGCCGTCGTCGCCGATGGTGACGCACAGTTCCGCCTCGAAAAGCAGTGTAACTTGGACGTGCTGCGCGTGCGCGTGTTTGATCGCGTTGTTCAGCGCTTCCTGCGCGATGCGATAGACGGCGAGCTCAACTTCGGGCGATAAGCGGCGCGGTTCGCCATCGACCGTCAGGGCCAGCTCAGGCCGATCGGGTTGACGCAAGCTCTGTAACAACATCTCCAATGCGGGGATGAGGCCGAGGTCCTCCAGATAGATCGGGCGCAGATCGCGGATCACCCGCCGCACCTCGTCGATGGTCGTCGCCGTGAGCGCGCGCAATTCGTCGAGTTTGATCAGCGCCGCCTGCGGATCGCGCTTCGCCGTGCGTTCGATCAGTTGCAGGCGCTGATCGAGCGCGATGAGAGACTGCACCGTTTCATCGTGCAGTTCGTGCGCCAGCCGCGAGCGTTCATCTTCCTGGCCGCGCAGCACATCGGCGGCGTAGGATTGCAGGCTGCGCTGATAGCGTTGAATCTGATCGGCCAGATGCGCCAGCGTAACATGCAGCGTCTGAAGCTCGTCAATGCCGTCGATGGGCTGCGCCAGCGCGGCGAAATCGCCTTGCCCGGCGCGGACGGCCTGCGCGTCCAGCTGCTGCAGCGGGCGAATGATGCGCCGCGTGCCGAAGATAATGGCGATGACGGCGATCACGATGGCGGGGATCAACAACAACGGCGTCAACAGTGACGTGCGCAGCAGGGGATTGACCACATCGGCCCACGGCTGCGCCACGATGAGTGCCCAGCCGGTGTCGGGCACGGGCGCATACGCCACGACCCACTCCACCCGATCGGGATCGGTGACGAAGACGGCGGCGCTGTCGCCGCGCAGCGCGCGATCGATGGCGTCGGCAAAGATCCGCTGCGCATCAAAATGAACGGGCGCGGGATCAGCGTGATAGAGCGGCTGTGCCTGCGCATCGACGAGCAGGACGTGCAGCCGCGATGTGCCCGACATGGCGTCGCCAAACACCGGCACAGCCAATTCTCGCGTGGACAGGGTGTTGTAAGCGGCCAGCGCGCCGTCCGTGGAGCGGGCCTGCGCCAGCACGCGCCCGTCGGGCAGCGTGATGAGGCTGCGCGTCGAAGTCAGCGTTGCGCCGTTGTCGACGGCCACGCCGTCCTCAAAACCAAATTGATTCAGATCGAGGCGGCGCAGCGCTTCGCGCGGCGAGGTGAGGGCGGCGGCTTCGGCCAGGGCGCGCAACCTGGTCAGGTGATGATCGACGCGCTCGGCCAGGCCCAGCGCGGCTTCGCGCACGAGCTGCGCATTGTCCAGCGCGATCATGTCCCGCATCTCGCTTTGGTGCAGCGTCGTCGCTCCGATGGCAAAGACGCTGAGCAGCAGCGTCAGCGGCAGGATGGCAGTGAGGATGAGGCTGGGCAGCAGGCCGCGCAGGCGGTGATTCATGGACCGGCCTCGTCGGCGGCGATCCAGCCTAGCTGCACGGCGCGCATCACGGCCTCGGTGCGAGTGGCCACGTGCAGCTTGCCGAAGATGTTGGCGAGGTGTCCCTGCACCGTGCGATCGCTGACGCTGAGCTGCGCGCCGATCGCCTTGTTGGTGTAGCCGCGCGCCGCCAATTTCAGCACGTCCAGTTCGCGCGGGGTGAGCGACTCAATCGGGCGCGCGTCGTTTGGCGCTGCCAGCTGCGTCATCAGCTTGCGCGCAATGGCCGGATCGAGCACGGCTTTGCCGTCGTGTACATCCCGCACCGCGCGGATGAGATCGTCGGCGTCGGCGGTCTTGAGCACGTAACCGTTGGCGCCGGCTTGCAGCACGGCCAGCACGTAAGGATCGTCGTCATACGCCGTGAGGATGAGTAAGCCGATCGGCCAGCGCTGCGATCGGACGTAGCGGCACACGTCGATGCCGCTGCGTTTGGGCATCTGGATGTCGAGCACGGCCACGTCGGGCCGCAGCTGATCGATCAATGCAACGGCATCATCGCCGTTGGCAGCTTCGGCGATCACGTCGAGATCGCCCGCTTCGAGCAGGATGTCGCGGATGCCTTTGCGCACGACCGTGTGATCGTCGGCGAGCAGGATGCGAATGGGGTTGCCGGTCATGGGTCGCTCAAGCCATCTCAAGTGAAGGTGGAAGACGCCGTTCAGGATCAGTTTACCAGCAAACCGGTGATCGTGAAACACCTGTCGGCCCGATGGACGGCGCGCGGGCAGCAGTGGACATCCAGCGCAGAGTCTGTTATCATTTCCTTCGGGAAGCGCACAGGCCAAGTGCGCTTCGCGCCTCAATCGCTGCATGACACATTTCTTGACGTTGAAAGCGAACCAACGCACGGCCATCATGCTGTGCATTGTGCTGGCGCTGCTGGCTCTGCCGCTGGCTGGCGCCTTGCATTGTACCGGCGCGCATGGCGATGAGCACGCACGTGTGCCGTCGGCAGAAGCCTGCTGTGCCGTCTTGTGCCTGTCTGTGATTGCCATCCTGTTCGTGATTCAGTTGAAATGGGCGTCGATCAGGCAGGGATCGCTTGATCTGAAACCGGTACGTCTGACGTATTGCCCCCAGCGCTGGGTGCCGCCGCCGCGCCCGATCGGCCTTCTCCCCTAGCCGTTCACCTGTTCCATTCGATTGATCGTATTTTCCGCAATCCACCTGGACCTGCGTCATACGCGCAGCGACCGGGCTGATTTGAATTTCCATTTCATCAGGAGAGAAGCTCATGTTGCGTTTCACTTCGCATCGGCTCGCGCTGGTGATGTTGTTGGTCTTCGCGTTGGCAGCCTGCAGCAGTGGGGCCGCTGGTACAATCGCAGCTAAAACGATTACTCTGACAATGAACGAGTTTCAATTTCAGCCTGCTGAGATTACCGTCAATGTCGGGCAGCCGGTTAAGCTGGTACTGCAGAACACCGGCACCATGTTGCATGACTTCGTCAGCACCGACGCCATGGTCGAAGTCATGGAAGAGCATGGTGCCGAGCACAACATGGGCGGCATGCCCACGACCATGCACGCCGCGGTGGAAGCCGGACAGCAGAGCACGCTGGAATTCAAGGCGACGCAGGCGGGCACGTATACCTTTCACTGCACCATCGCCGGTCATCAAGAGGCAGGCATGACCGGCACGTTGATCGTTAAATAGCCGACAGCATGCAGAAACGCGCCGGCAAGTAGCTCAGGGCTGGACGAATCATCTACATTGTGGGTGGAACTCTCGGTCGTGTCTGCCCGAGGCGCATGCCTCGGCGGCGAGGAATCTCAGAGGCTGCCGCAAGGATGCTCTGCCGGGCGAGAGATTCCTCGCTGCATTCGGAACACATGCGGTGCAGCGCTCGCGTGACACAGTACGGGATGTTCCTGAGCAGCCAGACGAGATTCGCGTGGAGGTCAGCAAGATGGAAAGGATCATTCACGTGGAAGGGTTGTTGACGGCGTTGTGCGCGCGCAACGTCGAGAAGGCGCTGCTGAAACTGCCGGGCGTACATCACGTTGTCGCCAACAGTTTGAACAGCACGGCCACGGTTCACTACGATGAGGCGCGCGTGACGCTGGTGCAGCTGCAAGCCGCTGTCACCGATTGCGGTTACGTCTGCGCGGGCGAAGCGCTCCCCGATCACATGGCGCACGCGGGCCACGCCGCGCCGATGGATCACATGGCACACGCGGGCCACGCTGCGCCGGTGGAACCTCCGGCGGCCCCCGCCCACTCGATCGAACACGGCGGCCAGCCAGGCCACGCGTCGATGGCCCATGCCGCACCGGGTGCGCTGGAAGATCACACGGCGCACGGGGGCAAGCCGGGCATGACAGCCGCGGCCATGGAACGCGACATGCGCAACCGGTTCTTTGTGTCGCTGGCGCTGACCGTGCCGGTGTTTTTATTCTCACACCTCGCCACACAAATCCTGGGCCTGCACTTGGCGCTGCCCTTCGGCCTTAGCGACAAGCTGTTCGGCTTCCTCCTCACCACGCCGGTGGTGATCTACGGGGCGTGGCCGTTCTACATCGGCGCACGCAATGGTTTGCGGCAGGGCACGCTGAACATGAGCGTGCTCGTCGCGCTGAGCGTGCTGACCGGCTATCTGTTCTCGGTGGCGGCCACGTTCCTGTTCGACGGCGAAGTGTTTTACGAAGTGGCGGCGATGCTGGTAACGTTCGTGCTGTTCGGCCACTGGCTGGAGATGCGCTCACGGCGCACGACCAGTCAATCGATCCAGCGCCTGCTGCAACTCGCGCCGCCAACCGCGATCGTGATCCGTCACGGACAGGAAGTAGAACTGCCCACGGATCAGATCGTCGTTGGCGACACCGTGATCGTCAAACCGGGCGCGAAAGTGGCCGTGGATGGCGTCGTGATTGAAGGCGAATCCAGCCTCGACGAATCGATGATCACGGGCGAAGCCATGCCGGTCAAGAAGCGAGTGGGCGATACGGTCATTGGCGCGACGCTCAACAAGACCGGCGCGTTCAAGTTCCGCGCGACCAAGATCGGCGTGGACACGACGCTGGCCCAGATCGTCAAGCTGGTGCAGGCCGCCCAGAATTCCAAAGCGCCTGCGCAGCGCCTCGCCGATCGGGCCGCGCACTATCTGGTGCTGGTGGCTGTGTTTGCGGGGTTGGGCACATTCCTGCTGTGGTACTTTGTGCTGGCGCCGCAGTTCATGCCGCCGGGTGAAGATCGCTTGATTTTCGCCTTGACGTTTGCCATCACCGTCGTCGTCATCACCTGTCCCGATGCGCTGGGGCTGGCGACGCCGACGGCGATTACAGTGGGCACGGGTCTCGGCGCGCAGCACGGCATTTTGTTCAAGGATGCGGCGGCGTTGGAAGGCGCGGCGAAAATCGAGGCCGTGATCTTCGACAAGACCGGGACATTGACAAGGGGCGAACCGGAAGTCGTGGAGGTCGAGATCGCCGATCGGGTCGTTGCCAATCCCGATCAGTTGTTGCGGCTCGCTGCTTCTGCTGAGAAATCGAGCGAGCATCCGCTGGCCCAGGCCATCGTCAAAGCGGCGCAAGCGAAGCACCTGACGTTGAGCGAAGTGCATCACTTTGAAGCCGTGCCCGGGCACGGCCTGCAGGCGCACGTTGACGGTCAGACGATCTTGATCGGCAATCGCAAGTTGCTGGCCGATCGCCGCATTGGGTTGGACGGGCTTGAATCGAAGGCGGCCGAGTTGGCGAGCAGTGGCCGCACAGTCATCCACATCGCCATCGACGATCGGGCGGCGGGCTTGATCGTCGTGGCCGACGCGCCGCGCGATACGGCGCGCGCAGCCGTTCAACAGCTGCGCGCGCTCGGCGTCGAAGTCGTGATGTTGACGGGTGACAATCGCGCCACCGCCGATCGCATCGCGCGCGATCTCGGCATCGAGACGGTTTTTGCGGAAGTGCTGCCAGGCTACAAGGCCGACAAGGTCAAAGAGCTGCAATCGCGGGGCAAACGTGTGGCGATGGTCGGCGACGGCATCAACGACGCGCCCGCGCTGGCGCAGGCCGATCTGGGGATCGCCATCGGCGCGGGGACCGATGTCGCCGTGGAGACCGCTGATGTGGTGCTGATGCGCTCCGATCCGCTCGACGTGGCGCGGGCCGTGCGCTTGGGGCGCGCGACCGTCGACAAGATGAAGCAGAATCTGGCGTGGGCGGTGGGCTACAACGGGCTGGCGATCCCGATTGCGGCCGGATTGCTGTATCCACCCTTGGGGCTGTATTTGCAGCCCGCCATCGGCGCACTGGCGATGTCGGGTTCATCAATTCTGGTGGCGATCAACGCCGTGTTGTTGAAGAATGCCCGAATTGACGGTTGAAAGGAGCCTGCCTATCGATTATCGAATGGAAGCGTTGCAGCGGCAAATCTGGTTTCAACTGCATCCCGCTCAAGGCACCCCGACCGCTGCACGTTGGACAGGGCGCGGGCGGCGCAGCGCACACGGGACGCAAAGCTTAACCCGGTTTCGTGACGTACTGAAGCTATACTCTCAGGGGAGGCAATGACAATGAGAAGATGGTTGCTGGTATGTGCGGCGGCGTTGAGTTTACTGGCGGTCAGCCCGGCGCTGGCCCATGAAGAGTCCGGCTGTGTGCACGACGCGACGACGATTGCGTCGCTGCGTGACTGTGTGGTGCACGCCTGGGAGATGGGCCACATCGACAGCGACAATCTGGCACAGAATTTGCTCAAGAAACTCGACCAGGCACAAACCAAGCTCGATCGCGGCAAGGTGGAAGACGCCATCGACAAGCTGGAGGACTTCGTCAACAAGGTCGAAAACCAGTCTGGCAAACACATTGATCCGGTGCACGCTGAACATCTGATCCATCACGCTCACCTGGTGATGGCAGCCCTGAGGGGCTGAAGCCGGACAGCGCAAGAACGAGACCCCGGTGACAGACCGGGGTCTCGTTGCGTTTATCTGGCCGCGCCCGGCGCGGTCGTCCTGAACGATCAGACTTTGGTCTGATCCCTGCCCCGTTGTCTCAGACCAACGTCCCTTCTAAATTACCGCCTCGTGACCTCCGCCTCCGCGTCTCGACTTTGAGGGCAACACCATTCAAGCGGAGGATAAGTCAATGAATACCAAACATGTCAGGTGGTTGATCGGTCTGAGTGCAGTCGGGTTGATGGCTTTGAGCGCCGCCCCCGCGCTGGCGCGTTTCGTCGAGCCGGGCATGGCCGGCAGCGTGACTCGCGAGAGTGAGCGGGCGCAGACCGTGGCAGCCGCGCCGGCGGTGGCGCCTGTAACCGTGACAACCGAAGATCGATCGGGCCGGCCCGAAGCCGAAAAACCCGCAGTGGCACAGCCGGTAACATCGGCCCCGGCAATCGCCGCGCCGATCGATCCGTCGCCGGCCACCCAAATCGAAGTTGAGCACGGCCCGGAGATCGAGTTCAAAGGCACAGTTCAATCGATCAGCGGCACCAGTCCCGCACCTACGCTGTTGGTTGGCGATCGCGTGGTCACCACGACGGCGCAGACCGTCTTCCTCAATCCAATCAATGTGGGCAACTTTATCGAAGTGAATGGCCTGCTGCAACCCGATCAATCGGTGTGGGCCCGGAAACTGAAACTGGACGACAATCCCCTGGTGGAACTGGAAGTGGAATTTCGCGGAGCGATCGCGGCGCTGCCCGCCGGCCCCAACTGGCTGGGGCAGTGGGTGGTCGGCCCGTACACCATCCTCGTCGACGGCAGCACCAATCTCGACACGCGGCGCGGCCAACCCGCCGTCGGCGCCATCGCCGAAGTGAAGGCCCACCGCCAACCCGACAACTCGCTGCTGGCAGCGCGCGTGAAGATCGAAGACGACGGCACATTTGAGAACGAAGCCGAATTCAAAGGTGTCATCAGCGATCTGACCGGCAGCGGCCCGTACACCATGCTTGTCGCCGGGCGCACCGTGACCACCGACAACCGAACCGTCATCGACGGCGCGCTGGCCAACGGCCTGTTCGTGGAGGTGGGCGGCTCCGTGCAAGCTAATGGCACGGTGCTGGCGGCGCGCATTCACATCGAGGACCCGGTCAACAACGAACTGCAATTCAAGGCGCACATCGCGGCCTTGCCTGCCAACTTCATTGGCGCGTGGACGTTCGACAACGGGCAGACGGTGATCGCCGACGCCAATACGCTGATCGATCAGAGCCGGGGCGCGGCGCAGGTCGGCGCGCTGGTGGAAGTGAAGGCCCTGAAGCAAGCCGACAACTCATGGCTGGCGGTGCGGATACAGGTAGAAGACGATTAAGCGTTTGACAGGACGAAGGAACTGGCCGCGACCAAGCAAGTCGCGGCCAGTCTCGTATCATCGACGAAAGGAGACGTATGTCGAAATCACTGCGCAGTCTGATCACGCTCGCTTTCAGTGTAATGACCTTGCTTTGGATCATGACAGCGGTTGCCTCCGCCGCGCCGACCGGCCCCGGCAGCCCGATCGTGATCGCTGCGACACCGGGCGACTCGGAACGCCCGCAGGTCGCCTACGCCAACGCCGTCACACACGCGGTCTGGGCCGAGGCCGGCTGGATCATGCACAGCCGCAATGCCGGATTGGCATGGACTGCGCCCATCTCCGTCGCGCTGGGCGATGACCCGTCGCTCGCGGTCGATGGTAACGGCACGCCGCATCTCGCGTTTACGTCGTTGATCAGCGGCACGATCAACATCTATTACACGCGCTACACGGGCGGCGTCTGGAGCGCGCCGCTGCAAGTATCCGACGGGCTGGCGAATACCTCCGCGCCCGACCTCGCCGCCGCGCCCGACAACTCGCTCACGATCGTCTGGAGCCAGAACCCCGGCAAGCAGTTGCGGGCTGCGCGCTCACTCAACGGCGGCAACACGTGGCCCGACCTCGCCCCGATCTTTGGCGCGAACGGCAGCGCGCCCCGCGTCGCCATCGACGCGGACAACGTCACTCACGTCGTATGGCAGGACGACACTGCCTCGCCGTTTCGCATCAAGCACACGCAGCGCCTCACAGGCACATGGAGTCTAATCGATGTATTGTCTGATGAATCCGCCGGCGCTTTCACACCCGATGTGACGGCCGACGCGGCGCAGGCCCATCTCATCTGGCAGCAGTCTGGGTCTATTCGCTATACGCGCGGCGTGAACCTCAACTTCACCGCGCCCATCACGTTATCGATCGGCACGGCCAGTGCGCCGGTGATCGCCTCGATCGCGGCGAACACACTGGCGGCGGCGTGGGATTCCGGCATCACGATCACGCTGCGCATCAACAACGGCGCGGCGTGGAACAGCCCGGTGTCGTTCGGCGTGAACCCATCGGGCGCAGGGCAGCCCGCGTTGAGTGCCGGCGCAAACGGCGCGACCTATGGTGTATTCACGTGGGGATCGGGCACACGCGATATTGCTTTTAACGTCTACGCGCCGGAGGCGCCGCTTGAACGGCGTCTGGTTTTGCCATTGCTCGCCCGCTGAGCGGCAGAGGGGCGCAGCGGCTGCTTCACCCCTACGGTATAATCGACGCATGCGGCACATCACATCAATCATCACCCGCCTCAGCCTGGCGCAGCAGTACATGTTGGCCAATCTGGTCGTGCTGGTCATCAGCATGACCGTGATCGGCTGGTGGGTGGGCGGGCAGATCGAGGCCGGGGTGATCGATCGTACGGCGGCGCAGACCGCGCTGTACGTGGACAGTGTCATCGATCCGCCGCTGCAAGCCTTGAGCGCCGGTTCCACGTTGACGGGCGAAGGGGCCGCGCTGCTCGATCGGCTGGTGGAGGATACCTCGCTGGGCCGGCAGATCGTGGCGTTCAAAATCTGGGATCCGCAGGGCCGCATCGTGTACAGCACCAATCCGGCCCTGATCGGTCAGACGTATCCGATCAAGGAGGAGCTGGCACGTGCCATCAACGGCGAAGTCGTCTCGCACATTTCTGATCTGTCGGATACGGAGAACCTGCTGGAGCGGGGGCGTTACACGGAACTGCTGGAGACCTACAGCCCGGTGCAGGCCAGCGGCACGAACCGCGTGATCGCCGTCGCCGAGTTTTATCAGACAGTGGAGGCGCTGCGCGCGCAGATTGAGACGGCGCGGCGATCAAGCTGGATGGTGGTGGGCGCAGGCACACTGCTGATCTATCTGGCGCTGGCCGGCATCGTGCGGCGCGGCAGCCGCACGATCGATCGGCAGCGGGCCGAACTACACGCGCAGGTTGATCGGCTGACCGAGCTGCTGGCGCAGAATGAGGCGCTGCATCAGCGCGTCAGCCGCGCCAGCGCGCACGCGACCGAGTTGAACGAGCGGTTTCTGCGCCGCATCAGCGCGGAACTGCACGACGGTCCGGCGCAAGACCTGGGGCTGGCGCTGCTGCGCATCGATCAGGTTAGCGCACACAACCCGGCCTGCGTCGATGATCTGGCCGAGGTGGAAGCCTCGATGCGTCACGCGCTGCAGGAAGTGCGCGCGATTTCGGGCGGGTTGGGCGTGCCACAGCTGGAAACGCTGACCCTGGCGGATACGCTGGCGCGCGCGATCAAAGCGCATCAGCGCCGGGCTGCTACGCCGGTGACCGTAGAGCTGGATCGATTGCCCGCGCAAGCGCCACTGTCGCTAAAGATCACGGCTTATCGGCTCATTCAAGAAGCATTGGGCAACGCGGCGCGGCACGCGCCGGACTGTGCCGTAATTGTGCGGGCGGCTGCCGACGACGGCGAGCTGATCATCGAGGTCTCGGACAATGGGCCGGGCTTTGATCCGGGAGCGGTGAGCGTCGACGAAGGCGATCACCTGGGACTGGTCGGGATGCGCGAGCGCGCCGAAAGTCTGGGCGGCCGTTTTGAAGTGGACAGCGCGCCGGGACGCGGAACCTGCCTGAGGGCATGGTTGCCGTTGATGCTCAGCGAGGAGCAGAACGCCGATGACCGATAAAACGCGCCTGGTGCTGGTGGATGATCATCCGTTGTTTCGAGAAGGCGTGGCCGGCGTGCTGCGCGCCGAGCCGGATTTTGAGGTGGTTGGCGAAGGCGCGTCCACGCCGGAGGCCGTGCAGTTGGCGGTCGATCTATTGCCCGATGTGATCCTGCTGGACATTACGATGCCGGGCGGCGGTGTCGAAGCGGCGCGGCAGATCGCGGCGGCTTGCCCGTTCATCAAGATCGTCATGCTCACCGCGTCCGAAGCAGACGATGATGTCACGTCCGCTCTCAAGGCCGGCGCGCGCGCCTATATTCTCAAGGGCGTGGCTGCGCGCGAACTGGTGCGGATTCTGCGGACAGTGATTGCCGGCGATGCGTACGTGACGCCGGCGCTGGCGGCCAGCGTGCTGGCGGAACTCACCGCCGCCCCGATCGATCCAGCGCGCCCCGAGGATGTCTTTAGCCAGTTGTCCGAACGCGAGCGCCAGATACTGGAGCGGGTGGCCGAGGGCCTGAGCAACAAAGAGATCGGCGCGCAGCTGTATTTGAGCGAGAAGACCATCAAACACTACATGACCAACATCCTGCAGAAGCTGCACGTCCACAACCGGGTGGAAGCGGCGCTGCTGGCGCACGAACAGCTGCGCGCGCTGGACGCGAAGCGTCAGAAGTAAGATCACCCCGCCGTTCCACAGCCGAGTGCTGATCGGCTCTCGCTCAGATCAACTCAGCCGCCCTGATCCATGCGATCAGGGCGGCTGCTGATTTTCCGGCGGGCGATTCCGTCAGGCCGGCTTGAGCCAGAGGAATTCGTACGGTTTGAGCGTGAACGTCGGCGAGAGCGAGAGGGCACGCCCACTGAGCAGATCGATCATTGGGCCAGCCGCCAGTTCGATCGGTTGATCGGCGTCCGACAGGTTGTTGATGACTAACACGCGCTCATCGCCCAGCGCGCGCCAGTAGGCAGCCACCGCCGGCGAATCGATTGGCGCCCATTCAAAAGTGCCGCGTCCGAACACAGGCTGATCGCGCCGCACGCGCAGCGCGTGTTTGAGCCAGTTGAACAGCGAGGTCGGATCGGCGCGCTGTGCGGCCACGTTGACGCGGCGATAGCCGAAGACGGCATCGTCGATGACGGGCGCGTACAACCGATCGGCGGCGGAAAAGCCAGCGTTGCTTGAATCGTCCCACTGCATGGGCGTGCGCACGCCGCCACGATCGTCCAACCAGATATTGTCGCCCATGCCGATTTCATCGCCGTAATACAGCACCGGCGAACCGATGATCGTCAGCAGCAGTGAGTGCGCCAGCCGGATGCGACGTTGATCATTGTCCAGCAGCGGCGCCAGCCGCCGGCGAATGCCCAGGTTCAGGCGCATGCGCGGCTCCGGCGCGTAGAAGTTCCACATGAACTCGCGCTCTTCTGGAGTGACCATCTCCAGCGTCAGTTCGTCGTGGCAGCGCAGGAAGGTCGCCCACTGGCAGTCATCGGGCAGGGCGGGTGTGCGCGCGAGGATGTCCATTAGCGGCGTGCGGTCGGCGCGGGCCAGGGCCATGAAGATGCGCGGCATCAGCGGGAAGTGAAAGTTCATGTGGACTTCGTCGCCGTCGCCGAAGTAGGCGCGCACGTCCTCCGGCCACTGGTTGGCTTCGGACAGGAGCATGACGTCTGGGGCGTAGGCCTGGACGAAGGCGCGCAGTCGCTTGAGGTAGGCGTGGGTCTCCGGCAGATTTTCGCAGTCGGTGCCTTCGCGCTCGTACAGGTAGGGCGGCGCGTCCACGCGGATGCCGTCGGCGCCCTGATCGATCCAGAATTGCACCACGCGCAGCATCGCCTTTTGCACTTCGGGATGGTCGTAGTTCAGATCGGGCTGGTGGTGAAAGAAGCGATGCCAGTAGTATTGCTCGCGCAGCGGGTCGAACGTCCAGTTGGACGGTTCCGTGTCCAGGAAGATGATGCGCGCTTCCCGATACTTCTGATCGGTGTCGCTCCACACGTACCAGTCGCGATAGCGGGCGTGCTCGGGATGCTGTGGATCGCGCGAGGCCTGAAACCACGGATGCTGATCGGAGGTGTGGTTGGGGATCAGCTCGACCACGATGCGCAGGCCGCGCCGGTGGGCTTCGTCGACCAGTCGGCGGAAGTCGGCCAACGTGCCGTAATCAGGGTGAATGTTGTAGTGATCGCTGACGTCGTAGCCGTCATCGCGCAGGGGCGAAGGCGTGATCGGCAGCAGCCAGATCGTGTCCACGCCCAGCTCTTGCAGATAGTCCAGCCGCGAAGTCAGGCCGGGCAGATCGCCGATGCCGTCGGCGTTGCTGTCGGCAAAGGCGCGCACGAAGACTTCGTAGATGACGGCGTTCTGATACCAGGGAATGTTCATGGGACAAGCCAATGGCTCCGCCCGCAGCCGGCGGCACGGGCGGAGCGGTAGATGGGTTTAGCCTTTCACCGAGCCGGCCAGCATGCCGCGCACGAAGAAGCGCTGCAGGGCAAAGAAAACGATCATCGGCAGTGCCATTGAGATGAAAGCGGCGGCCGTCAGCAATTCCCAGCCGCTGCCTTTGGATGTGACCATGTTGCTAATCTGGTAAGTCAGCACCGGGTTCTGACCGCCGAGGAAGACCAGGGCCACCAGCAGATCGTTCCAGATCCACAGGAATTGGAAGATGCCCAGCGAGGCGATGGCCGGAATCGACAACGGCAGCGCCAGCCGCCAGAAGGCCGTCCAATGTGAAGCGCCGTCGAGATAGGCGGACTCGAAGACTTCCTTGGGCAGCGAGCCCAGGAAGTTGCGCATCAGGTAGATGGCGTAGGGCAGCCCAAAGCCGGTGTGGAACAGCCAGACGCCCAGGAAAGTGCCGTTCAGGTTCAGCTGTGCGTACAGCTTGGAGATCGGAATCAGCGTCATCTGCAGCGGCACAATCTGCAGACCCACCAGCAGGGCAAACAGCGCCAGGCGGCCTTTGAAATGCAGCCACGCGAAGGCGTACGCAGCGAAGGCCGCAAACAGGATCGGCAGCAGGGTGGACGGAATGGCGACGATCAGGCTGTTGACAAACGCCCGCGCCATGCCGCGCGGATTGCCCAGATCGGTGAGGAAGTTGCAGGTCAGATCGAGCGCTTGCGTGCCGGCCGCGCAATCGGCGGCGTAGGTGCTGGTGCCGCGATAACCCACCAGCGCGTCCACGTAGTTGCTGAGGGTGAAGCGGGGCGGCGACTCGATGCCTGAGATGTTGCGCAGATAGGTCAAAATAGCCGCGGCGGTCTTTTCATCGGGCACCGGCGTATCGCCCATGTGCGGCTGGCCGTTGATGTCATTCTTCAACATGGCGATCAGGTTGAAGGACCGCCGGTAGTTCTGCACCAGATCGGGCCGGGTGAGATCGGCGGCGGGCAGCAGTTTGCCATCGGTGCCGTGGCAGGCCGCGCAGGTTTGAGTGTACGCCGTCTGGCCGGTGGGCGGTCCCAGCACTTCCCACCAGCCGGTATCGTTGATGTTTTGGAACGGGCGGAACGACGTCACCAGCAGGCCCAGGGTCGGCAGCAGCCAGATCAAGCACAGCCCGATCAGCACGACGTGAACCGGCAGGCCGGACAACCATTGCTTGAAGCGTTGGAGCATCATCGGATGGCCTCCTGCTCGCGGAAGCGGCGGATGTTGAAGATCATCGCCGGGATGATGACGACGATGAGGACCACCGCGATGGCGGCCGCGCGGCCGGTGTTGAAGCTGGTGTACTGTTCGATGTACATGCGGTTCGCGATGACTTCGGTGCCGTAGTTGCCGCCCGTCATCACATACACGATGTCGAAGATCTTCAGGACGTTGATCACCATCGTGGTGATGACCACCGTGATCGTCGGCATGATGTACGGCACGGTGATGCTGAAGAAGACGCGGAGTTCGGTGGCGCCATCGACGCGGGCCGCCTCCTGCAGTTCGGTCGGGACGCCCTTGAGCGCCGCGGCCAGGATGGTCATGCAGAAGCCGGTCCACATCCAGACGCCCACGATAATCAGCATCACCGTGTTGATCTGCGGCTCGGTCAGCCACGAGACGGGCTTGCCGCCCAGCGAGGTCACCAGCGCATTGAGCAGCCCGATCTGCACATCGCCGGTGCCGTAGTCATACACAAATTTCCAGATGACGCCCGCGCCCACGAACGAAATCGCCATCGGCAGGAAGATGATGGCCTTGGCCACGGATTCATACCGCACCCGATCGGCCAGCACGGCGATCAGCAGCCCCAGGATGACAGTGCCGCTGACCATCAGGAGGATCCACTTCAGGTTGTTGCCAAACGCCGTCGTCATGATGTCGGACGTCAGGGCGTAGCGGTAATTCTCGAAGATCCCCCAGCAGGGTTGGCCGGCTACACAGTTGGCCGTGGCCCAATCGGTGTTGGGCGTGTTGCGGAAGCTCAGGTAAAAGGTGTTCAGCCCGGGGTAGACGATGAAGATCGTCATCACGATCAGGGCCGGCAGCACATACATCCAGGGCACCCAGCGGCCCTGCTTCATGATGGTGGGCACCTGGTCAGCGTTTGCGGCCATAACTCGATCCTCCCGTAACCTCCCGGCGGCTTTGAACCGCCGGGAGGTTTGTTGATCAAGAGCAGTGGGTCAACCGCCCTCGACTGTGGGTTGTGGCTACTTCAACGCTTCGGCCTGAGCTTTGGCGACGTTGGCGAGTTGGGTGTCGAGGTCCTGGCCGTTGACGAAGTTGACGATGGCGGTCCATTCGGCCTTGCCGAAGCCGCCGGGGATGGTATCGCCGATGTCGGGCGTGAAGCCCTTGGTGGTGGCGAGCGCCTCGCCGAGTTTCTGCAGGGCGGGGTCAGAGTAGTTGCCGGTGGCGCCCTTGTTGGGCGAGAGGCCGAAGGTGGCCTTGGCCCAGTTGGCGCCGCCGAGCGTCGAGGACAGGTAGGCGACCAGCGCCTTGACGGCGGGCTTGTTGCTGAAGGCCATCATCCAGTCGGCGCCGCCCTGCAAGCCCTGAGCGCCGGGGACGACGAAGAAATCGTAGTCGGTGCCCTGCTTGAGGTCGGGGAACTTCTTGGCGATCTCGCCGCCGGCGAAGCCGGACTGCTTGACCATCATGGCCTCGGGCGGATCGGTGAAGGGCTTGTAGATGGCATCGAGGAAGGCGGTGGACAGAGTGCCCTGCGCGCCGCCGACGGTGTACTTGGGGTCTTTGGCCCATTTGCCGTAGATTTCATAGGCCTGCTTGACGCCGGCGTCGTTGTAAGGCACCTTGCCGGAGATGATGTCCAGGACGTACTGCGGGCCTTGCGTGACCAGCAGGATGTCCTGGATGAAGTCGGAGCCGGTCCAGCCGGTGGCGTCACCGGACTCAAAGCCCATGCTCCAGGGCACGTCGCCGTTGGCGACCATCTTGTCGACCAGGGCATTGAGTTCATCCCAGGTCTTGGGGACTGCGTAGCCCTTGGCCTGGAAGACCACCGGGCTGTACCAGATGATGGTCTTGACGTCGGCCTTGACGGGCAGGCCCAGCCATTTGCCGTCCACGGTGCCGGGCGTGACGAAGAAGTCGGCGTAGTTGCTGCGGTTGGCGCCCAACTGATCCATCGGGATCAACTTGTCCTTGTACTGCACCAACTGAGCGACGTTCCAGAAGGCGATGTCGGGCGGGGTGCCGGCCTGCACCCGGGTGTCCAGCAGCGCCTGGTCGCGCGTCGATTCGGGCTTGAGGGCGATGCCGCACTTGTCAACCAGCGGCTGCAGCACCTGATTCAGGCTGGCCTCTTCCACGCCCGACCACTGATACAGCATCGAAATCGTGTCGCCGGCCTGCGCGCCCATGCAGTCGATCTCGCCCGCCGGCGCAGCGGAGGTTGCCGCGCCGCTCAACGCTTCGGCCTGAGCTTTGGCGACGTTGGCGAGTTGGGTGTCGAGGTCCTGGCCGTTGACGAAGTTGACGATGGCGGTCCATTCGGCCTTGCCGAAGCCGCCGGGGATGGTATCGCCGATGTCGGGCGTGAAGCCCTTGGTGGTGGCGAGCGCCTCGCCGAGTTTCTGCAGGGCGGGGTCAGAGTAGTTGCCGGTGGCGCCCTTGTTGGGCGAGAGGCCGAAGGTGGCCTTGGCCCAGTTGGCGCCGCCGAGCGTCGAGGACAGGTAGGCGACCAGCGCCTTGACGGCGGGCTTGTTGCTGAAGGCCATCATCCAGTCGGCGCCGCCCTGCAAGCCCTGAGCGCCGGGGACGACGAAGAAATCGTAGTCGGTGCCCTGCTTGAGGTCGGGGAACTTCTTGGCGATCTCGCCGCCGGCGAAGCCGGACTGCTTGACCATCATGGCCTCGGGCGGATCGGTGAAGGGCTTGTAGATGGCATCGAGGAAGGCGGTGGACAGAGTGCCCTGCGCGCCGCCGACGGTGTACTTGGGGTCTTTGGCCCATTTGCCGTAGATTTCATAGGCCTGCTTGACGCCGGCGTCGTTGTAAGGCACCTTGCCGGAGATGATGTCCAGGACGTACTGCGGGCCTTGCGTGACCAGCAGGATGTCCTGGATGAAGTCGGAGCCGGTCCAGCCGGTGGCGTCACCGGACTCAAAGCCCATGCTCCAGGGCACGTCGCCGTTGGCGACCATCTTGTCGACCAGGGCATTGAGTTCATCCCAGGTCTTGGGGACTGCGTAGCCCTTGGCCTGGAAGACCACCGGGCTGTACCAGATGATGGTCTTGACGTCGGCCTTGACGGGCAGGCCCAGCCATTTGCCGTCCACGGTGCCGGGCGTGACGAAGAAGTCGGCGTAGTTGCTGCGGTTGGCGCCCAACTGATCCATCGGGATCAACTTGTCCTTGTACTGCACCAACTGAGCGACGTTCCAGAAGGCGATGTCGGGCGGGGTGCCGGCCTGCACCCGGGTGTCCAGCAGCGCCTGGTCGCGCGTCGATTCGGGCTTGAGGGCGATGCCGCACTTGTCAACCAGCGGCTGCAGCACCTGATTCAGGCTGGCCTCTTCCACGCCCGACCACTGATACAGCATCGAAATCGTGTCGCCGGCCTGCGCGCCCATGCAGTCGATCTCGCCCGCCGGCGCAGCCGGCGCCTGTGTGGGGGACGGGGCAGGCGGCTGGGTGGCTGCAGCGGGGGGAGCGGCCGTGGGCGTGGCAGCTGGCGGCGTGCACGCGGCCAGCGCCAGTGCTAAGACCATCACGACAGACAATGTCTGCCACAAACGCTTGCTCATCTTTACTCCTCCGGGAATGTAGATGTGTCTGACGGTGAAGGCGAAATGCGAATGGCTCGTCCAATCTCAATGGCGGTCGGGCATCACCTGCCTTTCAGTGGTGATCTTGTGTGCCACACGATTTGCGCACAACCAATTCGGTATCCAGCAGCACCGCGGGTTGGCGGATGTCCTCGCGGTTAATCCGACGGATCAACATTTCGGCCGCGCCCCAGCCCAGCCCATAGGCGGGCAGGCGAATGGTGGTCAGCGGCGGATCCAAAAATTCGGCCAGCGGCATGTCGTCAAACCCGACCAGAGCGATGTCGCCCGGCACGCTCAACCCGGCCGCGCGGATCGCTTTGAGTGCGCCCAGCAAGACCGTGTCCGAAGCGACAAAGACCGCGGTCGGGCGCGGCTCGACCTTCAGCAGTTCAAGCATGGCGACCTCGCCGCTGGCCGACGTGAAATCGCCATAGTGCACCAGGCTCTGATCAAATGGCAGGTCGGCCGCCTGCAGCGCCGCCCGATAGCCGGCCAGCCGATCGGCGCTGGCCGTATAGGTGAGCCGGGCGTTGGAGATGAAGCCGATGCGCCGATGACCGAGTTTGATTAGGTGATCGGTTGCCAACCGCGCCCCCCCGACATTATCCACATCGACAAAGGGCAGGTCGGTATTGGGCAGCTGTCCCATCAACACCACCGGCGCGTTTTCCACGTGCAATCGAATCAGTTCTTGATCGTCAAAGCGCGGCCCCGACAATATGATGCCGTCCACATGGCGTTCGCGGATGAGGCGCAGGTAGTCGCTGTGTTTGTCGTCAGGTGGGGCCGGCTCGATCAATAAGTGATAATCCTGAGCAGACGCGGCCTTGCTCAGGCCCATCAGCACCTGCGGCAGGAACCGATCCGAAAACACCTGATCCGGTGTTTGCCGGAGCACAAAGCCGATGATGCCGGTGCGCCCTTTGACCATCCGACGCGCCGTGGCATCCGGGTGATAGTCGAGCTGGCGCGCGGCATTGACCACGCGCTGCCGGGTTTCGGGGCTGATACGCATGCCGGACACATCGTTCAGCACAAACGAAACCGTTGTCCGTGAGACACCGGCCAGATCGGCTACATCTTGGGCGGTCGCTCTTTTTTGCATGGTAACACGTGTTAGTAACACGATTTATCATAAAGAATACTGAAAAGAACGTCAAAAGTCAATGACTGATTTGTCAATTGATCTAAACAATGCGGCGGGCGGCCAGCGCGCGACCCGGGGGCGGTCAGGCTGAGGCGCGCCCCTCGGCAGGAAAAGTGAGACTGACTTGAAAACGGAAGCGCCTCCACGCGCCCGGCCGCGCCTTCTTCCGTGTGCCAAGGTCAGTCGGCGCAGTCAACCACCGGTCGCCAGACTTCATGATATGATCGATCTGACCTTAACGCGGGTCTAATCCGTCTCCGCTAGAATCAACACGATTCGATTGTGAGGATGATGAAGCTGTGCGACTTTTAATCGTGGAAGACGAGCGTCAAATTGCGGCGTTTTTGGAGCGCGGCCTCAAGGAAGAGGGCTACGCGGTGGATGTGGTTTTCAACGGCAGCGATGCGATCGATTGGGCGGCCGCGGTCGAGTACGACTGCATCGTGCTGGACGTGATGCTGCCCGGTCGCGATGGTTACAGCGTCTGCCGCGAATTGCGCGACCGCGGCCTGAAGACGCCGATACTCATGCTGACCGCGCGTGATGCGGTGGACGATCGCGTGACGGGCCTGGACAGCGGCGCCGACGACTACCTGGTGAAGCCCTTTGCCTTCAAGGAACTGCTGGCGCGGCTGCGCGCCATCACGCGCCGCCAGGGCGATTCGCGCTCGGTGGAACTGCGCGTGGCCGATCTGGTATTGAACACCCTGACGCACACCGCGCAGCGCGGCGACCGCCGCATCGAACTGACCGCCAAAGAATACAGCCTGCTGGAATTCATGATGCGCAACCCCAATCGTGTCCTGTCACGCACCCAGATCGGCGAGCACGTGTGGAACCTGGACTTCGTGGCTGAATCCAATGTCGTGGATGTGTACATCCGTTATCTCCGCCGCAAGATCGACGACGGCTTCGATCACAAATTGATCAAGACCATGCGCGGCAGCGGCTATCTCATCAGCGACGAAGCCGAGCCATGAAAATCCGTCTGTCCATTCGTGCGCGGCTGACGATCTGGCATTTGTGTTTGCTGGCGCTGACGCTGAGCGCGTTCAGCCTGGCCCTGTATGCGGCCCTAGCAGATCAGGTTTACCGCAACATCGACGAGCGCCTGAGCCTGGGGGTGGCCGGCCTTCGCCCGCCCAGCGGCGATTCGGAAGAGGATACGCAGCGCGCCATCGGCCGGGTGACGGGCTTCAGCACGCGCCTCATTGATCCGACCGGTCACGTATTGGGCGCGTCGGGCCTGCTGTTGGACGCGCCGCTCGATCAAGCGGCGCTCGATCGGGCGCAGCAGCAGCGCGGCGATTTTCGCACGGTCACACTGGCCGGCAATCAGCGCGTGCGCGTGTACACCTTCCAAGTGCAGCACGATGGCCGCGCCGCCGGTTACGTCGAAGTCGCCGTCTCGCTCAGTTCGGCCGATGCCACGCTGCGCTCGCTGGCGCTGATCCTGTTGATCGCCGTGCCGGCCACGCTGACGCTGGCGGGCTTTGGCGGCTGGTTCATTGCCGATCGCGCTCTGCGCCCCATCGCTGCGATCACGCAGCAGGCGCAGGCCATCAGCGAGCAGGACCTGCATCGCCGGCTCAACCTCGATCTGCCCGACGATGAAGTGGGCCGGCTGGCCCGCACCTTCGACGCGATGCTGGCACGGCTGGAAGCGGCCTTTCAGCGTCAGCAGCGCTTTACCGCCGATGCCTCGCATGAGCTGCGCACGCCGTTGACGGTGATCAAGACGAACATCGGCGTAACGCTCAATCGGCCGCGTTCGGCCAAACAGTACGAAGCCGCCTTAAGCCAAATCGAAGTCGAAGTCGATCGGCTGGCGCGACTCACCAGCGATCTGCTGCTGCTGGCCCGCACCGACGGCAGCTCGCCGCGCGCCGCCGATCGGCAGCAGCCGATCGATCTGAAATTACTGGCCGAAGGTGTGACCTCCGAATTGCAGCCGCTGGCCGAATCCAAGGGGCTGACCTTGCAGTGTCACGCGCCGACCCGGGCCGTCATCCAAGGCGATCCCGATCAGATTCACCGCGTGCTGTTCAACCTCGTCGAAAACGCCATCAAATACACGCTGCAGGGCAGCATCACCATCGACGTTGCACCGTCCGATGCGGCGCGGCAGGTGCGCGTGACGGTGACCGACACCGGCCCGGGCATCGCAGCCGAGCATCTGCCCCACCTGTTCGAACGCTTCTATCGCGTGGACGCCGCCCGCTCGCGCGAAGCCGGCGGGTCGGGGCTGGGGCTGGCCATTGCCCACAGCCTGGTCGTCGCCCACGGCGGCACCATCGACGTGCAAAGTGAAGTAGGGCAGGGCACGCGCCTGATCGTCAGCTTGCCGGCGGCCGCGTAGCGCGCCCGCTGGCGGTCGCGCACAACCTGTCGTGTGAGACGCTTCCGGCCGGAGTAAACCTCCGGCCGGAAGTTTCTTTCGCGCATGAGAAAAATCTCATGCTGACTTCATATAAGCCTAACACCCCCTGCGTAAACTTCAAGCATCACCCCGGGCGCAGTCGCCATCAGTCGGCCGCCCGATCCTAAGGAGATACCATGAAACGCGCGACAGCTTTGATGATCTCAGCGGCGGTGACCGCCCTCATCCTGGTGGCCGTGTTGGCCGTGGCTCAGGCTCAGACGGCCGGGGCCGCTCAGGATAGCGCGCTGGCGGCGCAACCGGCAGGTGCCTCGGCCGATGCGGCGGCGCTGCAGCAGCAGTTGAACGACGCGTACACGCTGCTGCAGCAGCGCGAGACCGAATATCAGCAGCGGCTGCAGGAAGCGTACGCGCAGCTGCAGGCCCAGAGCGCCAGCCCGGCCCCGCGCGCCGATGACGAACACGAGCACGCCGAGCACGCCGGTTTTCAGGGCGACGACTAGACGGGTTTAATCAGCAGACGCCCTGATGAAGGCGTGGACTAATGTGAGGTGTGACGATGAAACAGAAATATCTGACTCTGAAGTTGTATCTGTTGGGCTTGACGGCGGGCTTGTTCGTCTTTGGCTGGGCGGCCATCACCCGCACCGACAGCGCGCAGGTGAACACGGCAGCCGCGCAGGCGACGACGGCGACCACGACCACAACCGTTCAGCTGCAGGCGCCCAGCCTGCAAGCCATCCCATCGGTGCCGCGCTTCCGCACGCGGACGTCATGATGCTGCACGAACATCATTTTCGCGCCATGAACACCGACGTCGGCGCGTGGGTCTGGAGCGCCGAGCCGCCGCTCGCGCAACGGGCGCTGGCCGAGACGGAGCGCTTCTTTCGGGAGGCGCACGCCCGCTTCACCCGCTTCGACGCGGCCAGTGAGTTGAGTGCGTTGAACGCCGCCAGCGGCGCGCCGTTTGCGGCCTCGCCGGAGTTGTTTGAAGTGGTGCAGCTGGCGGCCCGTTATTTTGAGACGACCGGCGGGCTGTTCAATCCCAGCATCATCGGCGCGCTGGAGGCCGCGGGGTACGATCGGACGTTTGAAGCGATCGGGCAGGGTGATGACCGCCGGGTTGATCCTTCGCCGATCGGCTCGCTGGCTGCGATCGACTTCGACGAAGTTCGACGTATGATCACGCTGCCGATCGGTTTGCGCCTCGATCTGGGCGGCATCGTCAAAGGCTGGGCGGTGCAGCGGGCGGCCGAGCAGCTGGCGGAAACTGGCCCGTGTCTGGTGGATGCCGGCGGCGACATGCAGACCTTCGGCGTGCTGCCCGGTTCGACCGCGTGGCCGATCGAGGTGGTCAACCCGTTCGATCATGAACAGGGCGCGCTGACGCTGCGCCTGCGCGATCGAGCGGTGGCGACCTCCGGCGTCGATCGACGCAAATGGCAGCGCGGCGGCGTGTGGCAGCATCACCTGATCGATCCACGCACCGGGCGGCCGTCCACCAGCAATGTGTTGACGGCCACGGTGATTGCACCGCGGACGGTGGAAGCCGAAGTCAACGCCAAGACGGTGTTTCTGCTGGGAGTGGACGCGGGGTTGGATTATCTGAATGAGCGGCCGGCGCTGGCCGGCTGCGTGATTACGACCGATGGGCAGTTATACTTATCCGAACGTCTGAAGGAGTTTATCGATGTCACCTTCACCTATGCCGATCACCCCGTCGCGTGACGCGACGCTGAAGGACGCCGTGCTGGCCGGCGCGACGGTGGCGCTGGGCGTGTTGACGGCGATTATATTGACCGGACAGCTGGCCCCTGCCTCGGCCGCGGCCGGCGGTGTGCTGACGCAGCTAAGCCGCTGGCTGGGCGCCGCGCCGGCTGCAGATTCGCGCGTGTACTGGTACATGTCGCGGTCGGCGGGAATTGTGGCTTACCTGCTGCTATGGGGATCGGTGGCGTGGGGGCTGATGGTAAGCAACAAGATTCTGGATGGTGTCGTCAAGCCCGCGCTGACGTATGAACTGCACCAGTTCCTGTCGATTGTGGCGCTGGCGGCGGGCGCTTTTCACGCGCTCATCTTGTTGGCGGATACCTACATCCAGTTCAGTTTGCTCGATCTGTTGATTCCATTCAAGTCGGCCTATCAACCGATCTGGTTGAGCCTGGGCATCCTGGGTTTTTATCTGGCGGCGCTGGTGGCCGGCTCGTTCTACGTCAAGAAACGGATCGGACATCGGACCTGGCGCGCGCTGCATTACGGCAGCTTCGGCGTGTGGATCATGGTCACGCTACACGCCGTCATGATCGGCACCGACACGGCCGCGCCGATTATGACGGGGCTGTACGCGGCGGCGATCTTATCGATCAGTTTCCTGCTGACCTATCGCATCCTCAAGTCGAAAAGCCTGACGCGCTCAGCCGCGCACTGATTGACTGAGCACAACGCCCGCCGGCAGCATCGCTCCCGGCGGGCGTTGGTTGTCAGTTCGGCCCACGCGGCTGATCAGGCTGAGCCGCGATGCCGGATGCGCCAGGCCACCAGCACGCCCAGCACCACGGCCGCCGCCAGCCACAGCCAGTCGAAGGACTCAAACGATCGGGCCTGCGCGCCCAGCCTGGTCAGCGTCACGGCAGTGGGGTTGAACAGCCACTGATAATCTTCCACTTCGCCGCCGGTGACCAACCCTTTGTAGCTGATGACGACGGGCGCGCCGTCATAGACGCGGAAGCGCGCGTTGAGCAGCTGGCCGGTGGGATACGCGGCCGGGATGGTGAGCGGCACGACGTTGTTGCCGGCAGCCAGACTGCCGACGATCAGCTGCTCGCCGTCGTCGTCAAAGTCGCCGTCGTTGTTCCAGTCGATCCACGTTACGAGAAAAGCCGTGCTACCGGTCACGTTGACGTTGAGGTGGACCACGGCGTTGGCGGTCCAGTGTTCGCCGGCCGCGCGGGTCACGCCATTCTCGTCGTCGATGCCGGTCGTGTTATCACCGGTCGCATTGCTGGAGGCGCGTCCTTCGCCGTCGCCGTCAGGCGCAGTGCCCAGGTACACAGGACTGATGGTGTGCCGCGCGCCGTCGCTGCCCAACAGCGTGCCATACGAATCAGGCAGATCGCCAAAGTCCATCGCACCGTAGAGGCCAAAGTCGCGATCGGTTACGGATGCGCCGTTGATGGAGAACGAGTTGTTGTTGTTGCACGTGTTGCAGGTCGTGCCGGGTGTCCGCGCCGCCACGTCAGGATCGGCTGACAACGACAACGCGGTGAACTGCGGCGCATTATTGTTGTACGAGACGGTGTAATTGCCGTTGGGCAGGTTGGTAAACGTGTACGCGCCATTCGCATCGGTCGTCGTGGCGCCGATGAGTTGTCCCGCGCCGTCGTACAGGTAGACAGTGATGTACGCATAGGGCAGGTCGCCAGGCGGATTGTACGCGCCGCCATCGTTGGCGCTGTCGTAGAACACGTGGCCGCTGACGCTGTATGCGCCGTTCAATCGGAAGCCCGCGTCGACGTGAAGCGAACAGCTGCTGCACGAGTTGCCATTGATCGAGGCAACTGCTCCACCGGCGATCACAACCAATGCCGATGTGCCTACGCTGCCGTTGCCGGCCACGATCGCCGCGCCGCTGCTCGTCGTAGCAATCATGTTCGTGGGCGTGGCAAACTGAATCGTCCACGTGCCGTCGGCCAGATTGCTAAAGTAGTAGTAACCGTCGAGATCAGTGGTAGTGGTCAACACCGTTGCGCCGAGCGTCGCCGTGACGACCACGCCGCCGAGGCCCGGTTCACCGGCGTCTTGCAGGCCGTCGCCATTCAGATCGCGGAAGACGAAGTCGCCCACCACGCCCGCCGCGCGATAACCGAAGTCCGCGTTAAGGAACGACAGCCCGCCGCGCAGTCGCTGCGTCGTCGCGTGGTCGCAGTAATAGCTTAGGCTGCCCGCGTTTTGGCACGACAGCGTGAGATCAGGATCGCCGGTCTGCACGGCGTTGCTCGGCAGCGCGCCCGTGCCGAGCATTACCTTTACGGTGTACGTCGTTGGTTCAAGGCCGCTGAAGAGATAGAAGCCGGTGATCGAGGTCGTCGCGTTAAGGACGTATTGGCCCGGCGCATACGTCACGCCGCCGATTGTGGCTGTGGACGAGTTCGTCAAACTGATCACAACACCGCTAATGCCGGTTTCCGTCCAGTCTTGCTGGCCATTGCCGTTGGCGTCCCAGTACACGGTATCGCCGATGGCGCCCGGCGGCATGAAGCCAAAGTCCGCATCCACGTAGTTTTGCCCGGCGGTCAACGTCACGGCCTTCACCGAGCCGGTGCTGGGCGTGTAGCGCTTGCCGCTCGCGGCATCGACGGGCAGATCGGAATCGGTCGTGTTGACGACGACCACATACTGATCGGCGGGCAGATTGCTAAAGAGATAGTAGCCGCTCGCGAGGGTGTTGGTTGTCGAGATGAAGGCATCCACGCCGGCATCGTACACGCCGTTGCCGTTGGTGTCTGCGTATAACGTCACCGAGATGGCCGACAGCCCAACCTCGCCCGCATCTTGATAACCGTTGCTGTTCGTGTCCTTCCACACGGTGTCGCCGAGGCTGCCGAAGCCGATCGGGTTGTAGCCGAAGTCGGCGGTGATGATATTGCTCGCGCTCAGACTGGCGCGACCTTGATCGTCGCAGGTCGTGCAGCGCGCTCCCTGTAGATCGGGATCGCCGGTTTGCACATAACTGCCCGGCAAGGTCGAAGTGTTGCGGCTGACGACGACCACATAGTTGGTGCTGCCGGGCAGGTTGGCGAATTGATAGAAGCCGCTGCCGTTGGTCGTCGTCGATGCGATGAAGCCATCGACGCCAACATCGTACACGCCGTTATTGTTGTTGTCCCGATAGAGCGACACGGCGACATCGGCGATGCCGCCTTCGGTCGTGTCTGGCACGCCGTTGCTGTTCCAGTCTTTATAGACGGTATCGCCGATCGAGTACGCGCCGGTTTGATAGTAACTGTAGTCCGCACGGCCATAGCCGCCGGGCACGATCGAGCCACCATACTGATCGGGCGTGGCCGGGAAATCGCCATCGTACGATTGCGTCCACGGGCCATTGTTCGGCAGTGAATTCGTACCGACCGTGACCACCCAGTTGCCGGTGTAGTTGCCGATGAAGCGATAGTAGCCATTGGCGTCGGTGGTGGCGTTCGCCATGGGTGAACCGTTGATCGTGAGCGTGACCATCACGCCCGCCAGGTACGGTTCGCCGGTGTCCCGCGCGCTGCCGCCGCTGTGGTTGAGATCATTCCAGATGACGCCTTCGATCAGCGACGGCACTTGATAACCGAAGTCCGCCCAGGTGACGTTGGTGAACTGGCTGGTCACGGCCACGGCATACTGGTTATCACATTGCGCACCTGAGCAGGTTGCGTTTGGATAGTTTGGATCGCCGGTCTGTGTGAAGCCGAGGCCGGCGGTGGGCAGCGTGCTCGTATTGACGCGCGTGGTAAACGTGCCCGCGTTACGAATACCGTCGAACAGATAGTAGCCGTTGGCGTTGGTGGTCGTGGTGACCACCGTGCCGATCGGGATGTTGACGCCGTTGGTGTACGTGAAGGCCACATTCGCCGTCAAACTGATGACGACGTTGGGAATGCCCGGTTCACCCACATCCTGCACGCCGTCGCCGTTCAAATCGCGCCAGACGAAATCGCCGATCGACGTGGTGCGCGAGACGGATCGTGAAACATCGGCTACGCCGTCGTTGGCGCGGCGGCCGCTGCCGTAGGTGGCGTTGCGCACCGTGGCCGTGTTGATGACCGTCTGTGTGATCGCGGCGGGTTCAAGAGCCTTGAACGTGACGGTGAGGGTCTTGGAGCCGCCGGGATAGATCGGGCCGAGGTTGGTCCACGAGATGACGCCCGTGTTGGCATAGGGCGTGGCTTGTGAATACGTCGCGTCGTTGATCGGGCTGGCGCTGACGAAGCGCAGCTGATCGGCGTTGTAGGTGTCGGTCAAGGGGACCGTGGCGAGGGTGCGATCGGCTGAGGCGCACGGCACTTGATAGGTCAAGCGCCAGCCCATCGCATCCATGTAGAGTGCGCCGGTGCTGGAGCCGCCCCGGTTCACCCTCAGGACAATCCGATACAAGCCGGGATCAGTCGCCGACCACGTGCTGCGCAGGCTGGTGAGATCGACGGCGACGTAACCTTGATTGGCAAGGCCGACATACTGCGACGTAATCGTCGGGACGTTGGCGCTGCTGGCATTAAAGGTGCGATAGAGCGTCCCGGTGCTGTTGGTGTAAACCTCCGTGTCAAACTGGACGTTTGGATTAAGCGCCGCCGAAACGTACAACGAATACAGCCATTCGGCTTTGGTCACCTGCGCCCCGGGCGGCAAGGTTGGCGTGAAGACGGTCGGATTCAAAGTATCGACATTGTTGTTGCCGAATGGATTGTTGGCATAGAGATGATCAGGTTCAGCCAGGCCGTTAAATGCATAGGTCGGGTTTGCCCAGCTGGATGTGCCTGTTCCACCTGCGGCCCACGTCACATCTTGATACTGGCAATATGAAGTGGCCGTGCCATTGCCGGGCAGGGTGTTGGTCACGCGGATGGTGTAGGTCAGCGTGTCACTTTCATAGATCGAGCCGGTGTTGATCAGCGTCTTGGCGATGCGTAGCGCGGGCGCAAAGCCGAAGTCGGCGGCCAGATAGGGACTGGCGATTGACGTGCCGAGGCCCATGACGGCGTAGAGATCGCGCGTGCTATTGGTGTAGCCGGCCGGGATCGCCGATGAGAGTTTATCGACGACGACGAGGTAATTGCCGGCCGCCAGGCCGCTGAACGAATACCAACCGGTAATGCTGGTGGTGGCTGACATGACGAACATGTCACCGCTGTCTTGTGCACCATTGCCGTTTGCATCGTAGTACAGTGATACAGGCACGTTTTGAATACCGGTTGCGCCATCATCCTGTACGCTGTTGCCGTTCTCGTCGCGCCACACCCAGTCCCCGATCGTGTAGCTGCCCTGCACGAGGGTACTGGTGCAATCATTGGCGAAGGGGACGCCCTGACCGAAGCTCGCGCTGGCGCAGTTCGTCACAAGCGGAGCAGTGTTGGCGGGCGGAAACAGCGGACTCATCTGCACGCTGTAGGTGATGCGACCGGTCGCGCCCGCTGGGAAGGCGTCGTTGAGAAAGGCGCGGATCGTCGTTACGCTGGCGGCAGCGGGTTCGGTCGGCGACCATGTCAAGCCGCGGTCGGTGGAATAGAGGAAGCTCATGCCTGCGCCGGTGCTCAAGGTGCCCGTCAGCGATCCGGCGACATAGGTGCCACTGATCGGCACGGTATCGCTGAACGTGAGTGCGCCGTTGTACAACGGCAGTCCCACGCTGCTGGCACCATAGTTGTTGAACGCAAGCGTATAGGTGATGCGGCCGCCGGTCGTGGTCGTCACATTGCCCGATTTGTCCAGCGCGACCGTGGGCGTGGTGCTGCCCACCGGCGGGATGCCCGCGCCGAAGTCGCCGTTGAACTTTTCGTTGTATGACCCGGAGGCGACCTCCTGATACGGCGATAAACTGGTTGAGCACGGTCCGCTGCCGGCCAGGAAGGTGTAGAACACCAGGCCGCGCACGCCGGTGTTATCCGGCGGCATGTTCATGAAGTACATCTTGTCCACAAACGGGATGATCATCGTCGGATTGCCCGCGCCGCGTGAGACCGTCAGCACGCCGGAGACACGAATCAGCCGGAAGCAGCTGGGGTCGAAACTCGGATCACCGATCGGCTGCACCCACGCATTGTAGTCCGGCGTGAAATTGCCGTCATTGTCGAAGCCCTGATTGATCACGCCCAATTCATACAGAATGCCGTTGGAGGTGATGATGCCGCCGGGCTGGATGGAATCGCCGTCGGTGTTGAACCAGCGCCCGTCGGGATTGGGCCTGATCTTGTTGGCCATCGCGGAGATTTCGTTGCGCATGGTCATGGTTTGATGCTGGGTCGCCGTCAGCACTCCGCCCGATGCCGTGCTCCAGATGTCAAACCCCAACGATAGATCGTCGTTGACCAGACGCGTGGCGCCCCAGACCGCTTTGCCCGAATTGTCGCGTGCACCCGTGGTTGGATTGTTGCCGCGTCGCGGATAGGTGAAGTGCCAGTATTCAACCCGGCATTCGCCCGGATTGATCGCCCCAACGTAACGGGCCGCGTCCGCCGTGCCCAGCCGGCCGCCCACGTGATCGAAGGCGTAGTAGCTTGAGACCGCGGTCGCCAGCTGCGGATATTGCGTCAGGAAGCCGGTGTCCGTTGTGTAGCGGCGCGGATACACGCCCGGCGTCAGGCGCGCGTAATCGCCGATGAACACCTGCACGCCCGTCACGACTTCGCTGCTGGTGTTGCAGACCTTGCCGCCTACCGTCGCCACCGAGGGCGCGTAGGTGGAAGGCGACTCGACGTTGGAATCGACCACGAGGTTATAACCGGCGATGATATCTACGGTCAGCGTGCCGGCGGCGTTGGCCCGCTGAAACGGGACGCCCGATAGGAGCAGGCTGACTAACGCCAGAAACAAACCGCTCAGCGCCGCCACGCCGATCGGGCGCGGCAAACGCGAGAGACCTGGACGAGATGCTGACAACGACGAACACGATGATGAGTTAGTGCCTGATGATGACATGCTGTTCTCCTCAAAGACTTTGGCCCACTCCGGCCTTGATGATGCCGTTTTCCGCGGCCTACCGCCTGCGCGTCCAACCGGATGCAAACAAAAACCGCGCTGGCGAGCGCGGTTGCATTAACGAATATCAAGACTGATAGGGTGAGAGGTGCTCTTAACCGCTGCATGGTCTAAATCTCCTTTATGGTATACCGCACATTCCATGGTTAGAGCAATGTGCCATTAGTCATGTTTTTTGACACGGAGTGGCACATCCGCTGCTTCTGTAACAGCCAAAGCCCGTCCGGCTGTGCACATTGGATGACACAGCGGACGGGCCGGGCGCTTGGGACGCTAATTTGGCCTCACTCCAGCATAACGGGCAGATACAGACTGTGGTTGATTGGAGCCCCGGGCGTCGCGGTAGGGGTTGGAGTGGCGGTGTTTGTTGCGGTCGGCGTCGGTGTGCGAGTTGCGGTCGCTGTGGCGGTTGCCGTGGTGGTCGGTGTCGGCGTCCGGGTCGGCGTTGCAGTTGACGTGGCCGTTGATGTGGCGGTCGGTGTCGCAGTGGCGGTCGATGTCGTCGTCGCCAGCTGCGTGCCAGTGGCGGTCGGCGTGGGCGTCCGCGTGGCGGTGGCTGTGGGCGTTGGTGTCGGTGTTGACACGGACGCGGAATCGATGCCGCCCCAGTAGCCGCCTTGCAACACGTAACTGCCGCCCGATTGAACGCCCGCGTCAAATTGCCCCAGCGTGTGATCGAGCGTGTAGCCGCTGCCGGAGGTCGATCCGCCGCCGCCGTCGATGGTGCTCCACGTCAAATCGTACCCGCTGCCGATCTGCGCCAGCACGATCGATGCGCTGAACAGCAGCAGCAACATCAGCATGCCTGAAATCAGGCTTAATCGATGACGCATGGTCTCTCCCCCCAGGTATGGCTGCTGAACTTCAAAATCTGATCGGGCTGGTCATGGTGCGGCGAGTGCGAGCCCAACATGCTTCAGCCTGTTTCGGGTATCAGCCATCGATTTCAATCGATGCGCGTTTCATGACTACTGCGCTCCGCGTTTTTGCCGCAACCCGATCGCGATCACGCCGCCCAGCGCCAGCACGCTGATCAGATTGAAGGGGTTGAAAGATCCATCGGCTGCCGGCTGGCCGCCGTTCTTCAGTTGAGCGATTTCGTTTTCAAGTTGGTTGATTCTCTGATCCTTCTCCTGCACCATCTGATATAGCCCTTGAATCGCCGCGAGTGAGACGCCGTCGGCGTCGATGGTGCTGATGTGCGTGTTGTCCTCACCCACACCGAAGGCCGCCGCAAAGTCCTGCGCCATCGGACCGATGTGGCGAATGGCCGCATCCTGCGTCTTGTAGTTCCACGTGCTGATGGGCATCTGCGCCAGCTTCTCCACCACTGCGCGCGTATCCACGTTTTCAAAATTGGCCTTGACGTTGCGATCGCTGACACTTGACCATGAGCCACTGCCGGCCGCCACCGACACGCCGGTGCTGTCGTTGCCGCTGGTAAAGAACCACACGCCGCCGCTGGCCCGCGCGATAAAGCGATTCGGCCCGAAGCACGAGCGCGTGGCGTTGGTGTTGTCGTTGAAGACGAAGCAGCCGTTGGAGTCGGCGATGGCCTGCTGGCCCGCCGCAAAGCTGGCATAGCCCAGCGCCTGATTGCTCGCGCCGCCGGGCACGGTGGAGGCGCCGCCGCTAGCCGTGTTGCCATTGCCGCCGCCTACCGTGGCATCGAAGCCGCTGGCTGTGTTGCTGTTGCCGCCCGCAATCGTCGCGCCGCCTAACGTGATCTTGTTGTTGTAGCCACCGCCGATCGTCGCGATGTTAAGATTCGTGCCCGCCGTCGCCGAGATTTGATTGGATTGCCCGCCGCCGATGGTGCCGTAACCCGCATCGCCGCTGGTCACATTGCCATAGCCGCCGCCGATGGTGGATGCGGTGCCGCTGGCGCGATTGCCGCTGAAGGTGCTGGTGCCGTTGAAACCGCCGCCCCCGATTGTCGATCCACTCCCAACGGCCAGGTTGTATGCGCCGCCGCCGACGGTTGAGCGCGAGCCACTCGCTACATTGTATTCGCCGCCACTGACGGTGCTGCTGCGATTCGATCCGGTGTTGAAGCCGCCGCCACCCAGCGTTGACCATTCACCCGTAGCTTGATTGCCGTGCCCGCCCGCGATCGTCGCCGCGAAACCAGAGTTGTAGTTGAACACGCCGCCGCCGATGGTGTTGTTGGCGATCAACTGGCCGCCCGTAATCGTGTTGCTGTAGCCGCCGCCAATCGTCGCGTTCTGCGTCATCGCCCAGTTCAGATCGCCGCCGCCGATGTAGGACACGTAACCCGCCGCCACGTTATAAAATCCGCCGCCGATGCCGGATGAGCTGCCTGTGGCCTGATTGTTCAGTCCGCCCGCAACGACGGTGTAATCGCTGCTGGCGCCGTTGTCGAGGCCGCCCGCAATAGTTGCGGCGTAGCCGTCTGATCGATTCTTGCGCCCGCCGCCGACGGTCGCATAGGTGTTGGAGGTGCGATTCTCGTAAAAGAACGCGCCGCCGCCCGCGATGGTCTGGCCGTAAGTGGTCGGCGAGATGGTATTGCCGATGTACCCGCCCACGATGTTGGGGCTTTGCGACTGCGGATAGATGCGAATGGCGGGTGTGTTGTTCACGCCGATGTTCAAGGCGACGTTATCGATCGTGCCGAGGAAGCCGCTGCCGCCCGTGCCGCTGTTGCCGTTCAGCGCCCAGTTGCTCAGCGCATAGATCGCATAAGGCGCGGCGGTCAGTTTGGTGCGCGGGCTGAGCGTGGTGTAGTTGGCATCGCCCGCGCACTTCACGGTCGTTTCGATCCAGCGGGCGTCACCCGCAAAAGTCGCTGCGCCGTAATCGAGCTGCACCGTGAGCAGGCCGTTGCTGATCGGCACACTGCTGAAGGTGTTGCTGTTGAGAAAGTTGCCACCGCTGGCCGCATCCCACAGACCAAATTGCAAATCGCACGTGCTGCTGAGGGGCTGGCCGTTCTTGATCAGGCGGCCCTGATAGGTGAACGCCGATCCCGCCGCGACTTGCGGACTCTGCGGCCCGGTGTCCTGCGCCGACGCCCGGTTGATCGAGGCGAAGCTGATCAGCAGCGCCGCCGCGCTGAGCGCCACCGCGAATAACCAACGTATCGATCGAATGTTGTGGAACATGGTATCCTCCCTTGAGTTGTCAGTGTCACACCGTGCTGGCGAATGAATTCCACTTGATTTACGGTAGTCATTCCCGCACGCTTTTAGCGGGAATCCACCAGCCCATCGGCTTGATCTGCCTGTCGTCAATCTGGCTGCCCGATACGCTTCGCGGGCATTCGGGCATGACGTGGCTGCCTTCAACCGCCATTGCGACGGTAGTCATTCCCGCACGCTTTTAGCGGGAATCCATCAGCCCATCGGCTTGATCTGCCTGTCGTCAATCTGGCTGCCCGATATGCTTCGCGGGCATTCGGGCATGACGTGGCTGCCTTCAACCGCCATTGCGACGGTA
>CAZKBQ010000001.1:0-95037 GCA_964550855.1 uncultured Anaerolineae bacterium | reverse complement strand
GGAATCCATCAGCCCATCGGCTTGATCTGCCTGTCGTCAATCTGGCTGCCCGATACGCTTCGCGGGCATTCGGGCATGACGTGGCTGCCTTCAACCGCCATTGCGACGGTAGTCATTCCCGCACGCTTTTAGCGGGAATCCATCAGCCCATCGGCTTGATCTGCCTGTCGTCAATCTGGCTGCCCGATATGCTTCGCGGGCATTCGGGCATGACATAGT
This sequence comes from uncultured Anaerolineae bacterium, assembly GCA_964550855.1. Taxonomy (GTDB): domain Bacteria; phylum Chloroflexota; class Anaerolineae; order Fen-1058; family Fen-1058; genus JAGOBP01. The sequence continues at coordinate 94,818 of CAZKBQ010000001.1, read as the reverse complement.
TGCGTTCAGCCGTAAATCAACTGGGGAAGCTGCTCTAACTCCCAGCCGACGGAGGTCGGCTTTGTGTAACCGTAGGCGCGAATTCCATTCGCCGGCCACTGGCTACTTGCTCAGATACCCGCCCGCCTGCGCCAGAATCGCCGACTGCCAGTAATAGCCCAGCGCTTCCAACTGCGCCTGCGCATCGCCCTGCCGCAGCGAACGGCCCAGTTCGTAGTAGTACAGCGCCGCGATGGACGAATCTTCCCCGGCGGCGTTGATCAACTCACGCGCGCGCTGATCGGCGAAGTCCAGCATCTCGCCCAGCGCCTTCTCGCGCTGGAACGAAGTGACGTTCAGATCCTGATCGACCTGTGCGCCCAGCGAGTAATGCTTGGCCAGCAGGCTCGCCGACAGCGCATACACATTCTGCGATTGGCCGAAGATCAAGGCCGCTTCGGGCTGCCCCTGACCCACTTCATCCTTCAAGACGCCGATGCCCTGCCGGGACGCAATCGCCATCAGATAGCCGGTCTCTTTGGACATCAGCATGTTCTTCAACACGTCGGGATGCAGGCCCAGCTGCCGCGCGTATTCGTCCACGATGATCGAATCGAACAGCGCGAGGTTGGAATCGGCGGCGCGGCGCAGCGTCTCGGCCATCTGCAACACCTGCGCGGAATCGGGCGCGGCCGCTTTGCCAAAGCCCAGACCGATGTCGGCGGCGTCACGCGCGTACTGGATGGCGACGCTGGCCACCGATTGTTCCAGAGCGGCCGTGGTCAGGCTCTGCAAAATTTGTTCTTGAGTGAGCGCGTTGGCGTTCTGCATCAGCTGACTGATCTCACCATCGGCCATCATCAGCAAACCTTCGGCTGTGCCGATGTTGCTGTACGCATCAAACAACGCGAGGATGTCGCTGACGGTGCGTGGGTCTTCGGCCTTCAGCGCGGCGATCACGGCTTTCAACTCCGTTTGCGCGGCGCTGGACGCCTGATAGTGATCGACCGCTTTGCCGACGCCGCCGATTAGATAGTCTTGCAGAATCTGACCCATCAGGGTGGACATCTGAGCATAAATGGCCGCTTCCGAAGCATCGGCGTAAGCGACGGCCACCAGGCCCTGTTTCAACGCCTTATCGGCGTCCGCCGCCTTCCCATCGGCATACGCCGCGTAATCGGCGACGAGGTCCTGCACTTGCTTCGTCAGCGCGTTGAATTCGTTGCGGCTCTTCTGATAGCGGCTGACCCACTCCAGCGTCTTGGCCCGCATCCGATCGAACGCGCGCGGCGGCAGCTGCGGCGTGCTGCCGGCCGCGGGGCGCGGCAGTGCGTGGCCCGTCAACGCCTCATACGCATCGAAGACCGTGCCCACTTCGCGCACTTCCACGCCCAGCTTCTGGCCGGCCTCGACCAGATCGACCAGCTGCTGTTTATTCGTGTCGTAGTCGTAGCGTTGGCCGATCGGGACCAGCACCAGCTTCTTGCCGGCCTTCGCGGCGCCATCCAGTTTATGAGGAATGCCGCCCACCGGCCCCACCGTGCCATCGGGATTGATCGTGCCCGTCATCGTGGCGTCGTCACGCACTTTCTCATTGCGCAGCGCGGCCAGCACGCCCACGGTCATCAAGCAGCCCGCGCTCGGCCCGTCGATCCAGCCGCCGCTGCTGAAACTGAATTCGTAATCAGTGGGCTTGACGCCTTCCAGCATCGAAGCGAGCAGCACCGCGATCCAGCCGGAGCTCTGCCATTGATTGCCGGTGCCCTGCACTTCCTCCTGAAAGAAGCCCACGCGCAGCTCGCCGGGGTTGGCCGCCGGTCGAATGCGAACTTGAATCGAGCTGGTGCCGCCTTTCGCGCCCTCGCTGGTCTGTTGATAGTAGAGCGCATCCAGCTGCACGGTGCGTTCGGCGGGAACGTCGGGCGTGGCTGTGGCCGCCGGGGCGGGCGGCATGTTCGGCGTCGCTGTGGCCGATTCAACAGGCGCAATAGTTGGCGCAGCCGGCGCGTCCGGCGTCGCCGGGCTGCCGCAGGCCGTGCTGAACATCATCAACACAATCAAGGCGATCATCAAGATGGATTTCGATTTGTGAGACATGAGGTTTTCTCCCTTCGCATGAATAGCTTTGCTCGATCGTTTTAGCGCAGTTTCCAAATCGATTTACGTTGCTGCGCATCACGTCATTCCCGCACGCTTCGCCTGGCGCGCCCCCGCTTCGCGGACAGGGCGTAAGCGGGAATCCAGCGCCCTGATCGGCGCGATTCGCCGATGGTCAATCTGGATGCCCGATACGCCTCGCAGGCGTTCGGGCATGACATCTCCTAATCAAAGTTGTCTAGCGTTGTATCAGCGGCAAATACACCGCCCACGACGGCGGCGCTTCAACCGCGCCGATGTCACAGATGGCGCTGCCATTGCGATCGCCGTCGATGGGGCGGGCGACGCCGCGCTGATCGGTGGCGGGGCAGCCGCTGTTCGTGCCCGCATCGATGGCGGGACTGCCCGCCAACAAGGCGTGCGTCAGCGTCGATCCGCCGTTGTTTTGCAGCGCGCCGAGTTTCGGGTTCGCGTTGATTTTGTCGCCGCTCGCGTTGAAGCCGCACGTGTTGGCGCTTTCCAGATTGTGGCCTTGCGAGGCAATAGCCGCGTCGCAATTATTGGGCGCGCCCGCCGCCAGCAGTGTGTTCTTCAACGTGATCGAGATGTTGCTCGATCCGCCCGCATAGACGTTGCCACCCTGCGTCGATGCGGTGTTGGCGTTCAGCGTGACGTTCAACAACCCGATCGATCCACTCACCCAATAGAAGCCACCACCATTGCCCGCCGTCGCGCGATTGCCGCTGACCGTGCTGTTGGTCACGTTGAGCGCGCCGGCGTTTTGCAGGCCGCCGCCGCTGCTGGCGGTGTTCGCCTTAAACGTGCTGTTGGTGACGGTGGCCGTGCCCGCATCGTTGGAGAGCGCGCCGCCGTAACCGCCGGAGGTGTTGCCGCTGAATGTGCTGGTGTTGATCGACATGACACCCAGATAGTTGTTGACGCCGCCGCCGCGAACCCCGGCAGTGTTGCTGACGAAGGTCGTATTGTTCAGCGTCAACGCCACCGTCGTATCGATGCCGCCGCCGTTGATGCTGGCCGTGTTACCGGTGAAGATGCTATTGTTGATCGAGGTCGAGCCATAGTTGCCGATCGCGCCGCCATGCGATCCGGCGGTATTGCTGATGAATAACGTGTTCGCAATCGAGGCCGTGCCATTCGTGTTCACGCACACCGCGCCGCCCTGCGAAGTGCTGTGATTGCCGATCAAGCGCGTCTCGCTCAACGTCAACTTTGCGTTGGCGGCGACACTGACTGCGCCGCCGCACGTGCCCTGACCGTTGACCAACGCAATTTGCGTCAGCGTCAACGTCGCGCCCGACTGCACGTTGAAAGGTTGTACGGCGTTGTGCGCGTCCAGCGTCACCTTGTTGTCGCCGTCGATCGTCACACTGGTATTGATGGTCTTGGCGCTGCTCAACGTGAGCGTGATCGGCAGCACGCCGCAATCGAAGCGAATTTCTTTGGCCGTGGCGAGCGCGCTGCTCAAAGCCGCGTCGGTGCAGCTGCCTGCCGCGCCATTGCCCACCGTCACCCGTCCATCCGGCAACGTGCGAAAGGTCTGATCGGCGCCAACGTAGGTCTGGCCGTTGCTGCCCACAAAACGCAAGCGCCAGTGATAAAGCGTATCGGGCTGCAACACAAACGGCGTCCAATCGGTCCACACTTTCCAGCCCGTGCCCGGATTGCCCGATGGGATCACCGCCGGCCCATCGGTGAATAAGCTGTAGCTGGTGGTCGTGCCCAGATCGAAGTAGCCATTGCCGCCGATGCCGTAGTTGTAGAGATAGCCGATCGAGAAAGCAGAGTTGACCGTGATCGAGATCGTAGACGGCGCGTTATAGAAAATCGTGGGCGCATTGCTAAAGACGTACACGCCCTGCTGTGGATGCAGCCACGGACTGCTGTTGCCGTCCAGCGACCAGATGTGCGCCGTCAACGGCGAATTGGTCAACGTCGTCGTCGTGCGCACCGGAATTTGAATTTCCAGAATGCGGCCCACGGGAATGGGCCACAGGTTGGCGTGCGCGTTATCGGCTGAGGGAATCCAGTACGCGCCGGAGTTGTAACTTGACGCGGGCAGCGTTTGCGGGCATTCATTCAAGCCCAGTTGAGTGTTGTCGTAGTAGCAGTTCACCTTGTTCGTGGCGTCGATGGCGAGCGAGGTGTTGGCGGGCAACTGAATATCGATGTAAGCGCGCTGGCCGCTGCACGAGTTGCCCATGCCGCCGATGACGACGTGCACGTAGTAGACGGTGTTCGGTGAAGGTTGACCCGCTTCGGGATCGGCGCGGAAACCGACGTAGGTTCCCACGCCATATTCCTGATAGGGCGCGCCTTGAATGATGCTGACGCAGTTGGTGATGGTGGAATACTGGATTGATCCGTCGTACCACTGCGCGGTCGTTGGGGCGAGTGGGCCGATCGGGTTGTTGCTGGCCCCGATCGAAGTTTGCGCGCTGACCGGCCGCCACAAGGCGATCAACAACGCGCACAAGATCAACGCGCGAAACAGGCGTGACATGCTTCCTCCCTTGATGATTACTACTCAACCGTCATTGCAAGGAGCGCTTCTCACGACGAAGCAATCTTCTGGTTGAGTGTGAGATTGCTTCGCTGCGCTCGTAATGACGCTGGCTGATCTGAAAATACACACGACCCGCCGACCGTCATTCCCGCACACTGTTAGCAGGAATCCAGCGACTCGATTCGCCTGACGTGTAAATCGTCACGCGGGCTGCCCGACGCGAAGCGAGCATTCGGGCCTGACAACCGCCGCGCCGTTTTCATCGTTCATGGTGAACGCAGTTCATGGCATCTGATCTTCATTCGCCGGGTCTGACTTCGCGGCAGGCCTCATTCAAAAAGGCAAACAAACTCGCCAGATCGGCAAAGCCGCGCCGCTCACCCGTGCGTGGATCTTCCAGCAGCGCGCGCCATACCGCCGCCTCGCCTTCGCCCGTCTGCCACAGGCGCAGCAGATACGCGCGATAGCGTTGTGTCTCAGCCGATGAACTCACGCCGCCCCCCGCGAAAGGATGCTGATACTTTATCAGGCCAGCGTGATAAAACCGTGATAGTGATACAATCAACGGCAACCCAATCTTGTAAAATCCTTCACACAGCGATCCATGTCACACCTGACCATCTCCCTCCTGGGGCCCGTGCAAGTCAATCTGAACGGACAAGTCGTCAGCGGCTTTGCCTATAACAAAGCGCGCGCCCTGCTGGCCTATCTCGCCGTCGAAGCCGATCGATCTCATCACCGCGACACCATCGTCGGCCTGTTGTGGCCCGATTCACCCGATGCCGCCGCCCGGACCAACTTGCGGCAGGTCCTGACCAATCTGCGCGACGCCATTGGCGCGGACTTCCTGATTACGACGCGCGATACGCTGCAATTCAATCCGGCCAGTAACTTTGATCTCGACGTGACGCACTTCACGTCATTGTTGGCTGAATGCGCCCGGCACCGCCATCGACACAGCGCGCGTTGTCCGGCCTGCGCGGCGCGGCTGGAGGAAGCCACCCAGTTATATCGCGGCGACTTCCTTGCGCAGCTGCCGTCCGTGGACAGTACGCCCTTTGAAGAGTGGCTGGTGTTGAAGCGCGAAGCGCTGCATCAGCGCGCCGTGGAAGCCTTGTCGCAGCTGGCGCAATATCACGAACGCTGGGGCCACGCCGCGCGCGCCCACGAACTGCTGACCCGCCTGATTGAACTGGAACCGTGGAATGAAGCCGCGCAGGCGCGCCTGATACGTCTGCTGTATCGCACCGGGCAGCGCAGCGCCGCCCTGGCGCAATATGAGGTCTGCCGCCGCATTTTGGCCGATCAATTCAACGTGGAACCGATCGCGGCCACGCAGCAGTTGATCGAACAGATTCGCGCGGGAAAGCCGATCGAGGATGCCGCCCCAACCCGATCGGTCGATGTGCCGATCGCGGTCACCCCCTTAATCGGGCGCGAGAGTGAACTATCAGAACTGACCGATCTCCTCGCCGATCCCGCCTGCCGGTTGATCACGCTCGTCGGGCCGGGCGGCATCGGCAAAACCCGATTGGCCATCGCAGCTTCAACGGCCACTGCCCCGATGTTTGAAGACGGCGCGACCTTTGTCAATCTGGCCAGCTTGACTTCCGCCGATTTGCTGGCCGCCACGCTCCTGAGCGCGCTCGATCAACCGCTTGAACAAGCCGTCACCTCCGCGCAACAGCTGGTCAACTATCTTCGCCACCGTGAACGGCTGTTGCTGCTGGACAACTTTGAGCATTTGCTGGATGGCATCGATCTCATCATTCTGCTGCTCCAACAGACGCGAGTTACCCTCTTGATCACCTCGCGCGAACGACTGGCGCTGCAGGCCGAGCAGGTGTTTGAACTGGAAGGCCTGAGTCCGCCTGCGGCAGAACAGCTCTTCGTCGAGCGTGCGCAGCGGGTGCAGCGCAAGTTTCAACTCGCCCCGGACAACAGCGCCGCCATCGCGCGCATCTGCCGCCTTGTCGAGGGGCTGCCGCTGGCGATCGAACTGGCGGCCTCGACGGTGGGCGGCCGGTCCTGCGCGACCATCGCCGACGAGATCGCGGGCAATCTGGCTGCGCTGTCCACGCGACATCGCGATGTGCCCGAACGACATCGCAGCCTGTGGGCGGCGTTTGAGCAATCGTGGCAGCTGTTAACGCGCGACGAACAGATCGTGTTCAGCCGCCTGTCGGTCTTTCATGGCGGTTTTGTACAAGAGGCGGCGGTGTCCGTCGCCGCCGCCACGCCCGCGCTGTTGACGGCGCTGATTGACAAATCGCTGGTGCGGCGCGACAGCGGCGGCCGCTACGCGATGCACGAACTCTTGCGCCAATATGGACACGCGCAGCTCATCCGGGCCGGCGAGCTGGAGCACGTTCAAGCGCAGCGGCTGGCCTGGTACATGCAACTCGCAGCCGAAGCCGAAGTGCAGCTGATGGGCAAAGAGCAGGCCGGCTGGCTGCGGCAACTTGAGGCCGAGAATGACAACTTGCGAGCGGTCTTGCAGTGGGCGCTGGATCGCAACTTGATCGATCGGGCGGCGCGGCTCACCAGCGCGCTGTGGCGCTTCTGGTGGACACGCGGCTATTTAAGCGAAGGCCGGCAATGGTTCAGGCAGGTTTACGCTCACAGCGACACTTTGCCGGTTGACGTGTCGGCCAAACTGTTCAATCAGGCCGCCGTGCTGGCCGCCCAGCAGGGCGACTTTGACGAAGCCCGTCGGTTGTTTGAGCAGAACCTGGCCTTGAATCGCCAGCAGAACAACCTCTCCGGAGTGGCGAATGCGTTGAACAATCTTGGCGCACTCTCAATCGAGCAAGCCCACTACGATCAAGCGCGCGTGTATCTGGAAGAAAGCCTGCCGCTGCGCCGCCAGTTGGGCAACCAGACGCACATCGCCGCCACGCTGAATAATCTGGGCACGGTGGCGCACTGCCAGTCCGATCTACCGCGCGCACAGCAGCACTTCGCCGAAAGCTTGAAGATCTATCGCGAATTGGGGGACACGCGCAGCATTGCGGGCGTGCTGAACAACCTGGGCGGCGTGGCACTGCAACGCGATGATCCGCTGCAGGCGCAAGCTTTCTATCGGGAAAGCTTGCAATTGCGCCACGCCGTCGGCGACAAGGCCGGTGTGGCGGAATGTCTGGAAGGGCTGGCGGCGGTGGCGGCGCGACACGCCCGGCCCCACCGCTCGGCGCAATTATATGGCGCGGCCGCGGCTTTGCGCGAAACCATTGGCGCGCCGCTGCCGCCCACCAACGCCGCCATCAATGATCAGTTTTTGCGCGAGGTGCAGGCCCAACTGGGTGAAGCCGTCTTCGCTGCCGCGTGGCAGACCGGGCGAGCCGGCACCCTGGCCGACCTGCTGCAGGCCGAACTGCAGCCGACCGACGGCCACGACTGATCAGATCGGCCGCGTGCCACGGCACTTCGGAAAAGTGGAGCAGCCCCAGAACTCGCCGCGCGGCCCGCGACGCTTCACCATGACTGACCCACACGCGGGGCAGACGGGCGCGGCAGGATCGATCGGGGCGGGGGCTTTAACTGCGCGTGATCGACGTGCGCGAGATTTTGCGTTCGAAGTTTTGGAAATCTCCGCCGTGCCCCGATCGGTTATCGCGGCCTTAAAAGGCTGCATTTTGGCCGAAGCCGCCTGCAGCGCCAGCGCAAACGGATCATAGAAGGCGCGCAGCGCCTGCACCCAATCGCGTTCGCCGCGCGATACCTCGTCCAGCCAGTCTTCCACCTGCGCGGTGAAGGCATAGTCCATCACGTCGGGAAATGCGGCGATCAGCGCATCGCACGTTGCCTCGCCCAGCGCCGTCGGAAACAGCGTCCGCTTCTCCAGCGTCACGTAAGCGCGATCCTTCAGCGTTTTGAGAATGGCCGCATACGTGCTGGGCCGGCCGATGCCGCGCTCTTCCAGCGCCTTCACCAACGCCGACTCGGTGTAACGGCCGGGCGGCTGCGTAAAGTGCTGCTTCGGGATCAACGCCAGCAGGTCCAGTAATTCATTCGCGCTCAAGGCCGGCAGGTGTTGCGGCTCGTCATCTTCGTCGGCCGGTTCGGCCTCCTCCCACACGCGCAGGAAACCGTCGAAGACCTGCTCGCGCCCGACGGCGCGAAAGAGACACGGCGGCCGGCCTTCAACCGTCGCGGTGATATGGACGGTCGTGACGTCGTACAGGGCCGGCGACATTTGTGACGCCACGAAGCGCCGCCAGATCAGATCGTACACCTGAAACTGACGCGGCGATAAGTGTGCCTGCAGATGCGCGGGCGTGCGCCGCACATCCGTGGGCCGGATGGCTTCGTGCGCCTCCTGAGCGTTTTTCACTTTGGTGGTGTAGTGCGGCGCGGACGCGGGCAGATAGGCTTGGCCCAGCGTGTCGAGGATCAGCTGCCGCGCCGCCGCCTGCGCTTCGGGCGAGACGGCCGTGGAGTCAGTGCGCATGTAGGTGATCAGGCCGACCGGCCGGCCCGCGCCGATGTCGATGCCTTCGTATAACTCCTGAGCGATCCGCATGGTGTCCGCGGGTGAGAGGTGCAGCCGCGCCGAAGCGGCCTGCTGCAGCGTGCTGGTGGTGAACGGCGGCCACGGTCGGCGCGTCTTGCGCTCGGTCTTCACGTCGGTTACGCGATAGACCGCGCCGGCCAGATCGGCGATGAGGCGATCCGCGTCGTCTTTCGTCTTCAGGTGGATCGGCTGGTCGAGGCCGACCTTTTGCGCGCCGACTTGAATAAGCCGCGCCACAAAGTGTTGAGTGTGATCGGTGGGTTTGGCCAGGTCGGCGTGAATCGACCAGTATTCCCGCGGCACAAAATTGCGGATGTCGCGCTCGCGCTCGACGACGAGGCGCAGCGCCACGCTTTGCACGCGGCCCGCGCTCTTGCCGCCGGTGGACTTCCACAGCAGCGGCGACACCTGGTAGCCCACCAGCCGATCGAGTACGCGGCGGGCCTGCTGGGCGTTGACCAATGGCATATCGATGCCGCGCGGCTGCGCGAAGGCCGCCTGAATGTCGGTGGGGGTGATGGCGTGAAAAGTGACCCGCTGCACGCGCATCTTCGGTTTGAGCGCCTGCAGCAGATGCCACGCGATCGCTTCGCCCTCCCGATCGGGATCTGTGGCCAGATAGAGTTCGCTCGCTCCGGCCAGCGCTTCCCGCAATTGTTTGATCGTTTTGGCTTTGGCGCGCAGCAGATGGTAGGTCGGCTTGAAGTTGTGCTCGAGGTCGATGCCCAATTCGTCATCGGGCAGATCACGCACGTGGCCCAACGAGGCGCGGACGGTATAGCCCGCCCCCAGCGTGGCCGCGATCGTTTTTGCTTTGGCCGGGGACTCGACGATGACCAGCTTGTGTGTGGCAGGCGGCATACGACGAGTGTAACAGATTTCGATTCAGGAATCCAGCGCGCGGCCGGCTGCCTCCTCAACCGGCGGCCGCTTTGAAGGCTGCGCGCGCAGCCTCAATCGTCGCGTTGATCTCCGCCTCGCCGTGCGCCAGCGACATGAAGCCCGCCTCAAATTGCGAGGGCGCCAGATAGACGCCGCGCTCCAACATCGCGCGGAAGAAGACGCCGTATTTTTGCGTGTCGCACGTTTTCGCCGACGCCCAATTGGTCACGGGCTGATCGGTGAAGAACGTGGTGAACATCGTGCCCACCCGATTGAACGTCGCGGCGACTCCGGCCTCTTCGGCGGCGGCGCGCAGGCCGTCCTCCAATTGGGCCGATCGCAATTCGAGTTGATGCCACGCCGACGACTTTTGCAATTCCTTCAACGTCTCGATGCCGGCCGTCATCGCCAACGGATTGCCCGACAGCGTGCCCGCCTGATACATCGGGCCGGCGGGTGCGACCAACTGCATGATGTCTTTGCGGCCACCATACGCCCCGACCGGCAGTCCGCCCCCGATGACCTTGCCCAGCGTCGTGAGATCGGGCCTGATGTTGAACAACGCCTGCGCGCCGCCGGGATGCACGCGGAAGCCCGTCATCACTTCGTCGAAGATCAACACGGCGCCATAAGCCGTACACAGATTGCGCAGCCCTTGCAGAAAGACGTAGTTGGGCGGCACCACACCCATGTTGCCCGCCACCGGCTCGACGATGACGGCCGCGATTTCGTCGGGAAATTGCTTAAACAACGCCTGCACCGCTTCGCTGTCGTTGAACGGCGCGACGAGCGTGTCAGCCACGGTCGCCGGGGGCACACCGGGACTATCGGGCAGGCCGAGCGTCGCCACGCCCGAACCGGCCTGCACGAGCAGCATATCGGCGTGACCGTGATAGCCCCCCTCGAACTTGATGATCTTGTTGCGCTTCGTAAACGCGCGGGCCAGACGCAGCGCCGTCATCGTCGCTTCCGTGCCGGAGTTGACGAAGCGGATCAGCTCGATGTTGGGCATGAACTGCCTCACCAACTTCGCCAGTTCCACTTCCAGCGGACTGGGCGCACCGTAACTCGTGCCGCGCGACGCCGCTTCACTGATGGCTTTCACAACGCGTGGCTGCGCGTGACCCAGAATCAACGGCCCCCACGACAACACGTAATCGACGAAGCGATTGCCGTCCACGTCGATCAGATACGCGCCTTCGCCGCGCTCGATGAACAGCGGCTGCCCGCCCACCGCGCGAAAAGCCCGCACCGGCGAATCGACGCCGCCGGGCAGTAACTGTTGGGCTTCGGCAAAAAGTTGCCGTGACTTCGATATGTCCATGAGTTCTCCAAAACCAAAGTGTTTTAGTGCGTTGGTGAGATAGTGCGATAGTGTGATGGCGGGCAGAGAGTGCCATCGCACTATCGCACTATTACACTGTGGAAAGATAAGTCACAACTTGATCTGCCGCCTGTTCACCCGACGCAATGCAATCAGGAATACCAATGCCGCGATAGGCGTTGCCGGCGACGAATAAACCGGGATGCTGCGCCAGCCGTTGCTCGATCACGGCCAGCCGATCGAGATGGCCCAGCGTGTACTGCGGCATGGCTTTGGGCCAGCGGAAGATGCGCTGAACGATCGGCGCCGCGGTGATGCCCAGCACTTCGCGCAATTCATCGCGCACCATGGTCAGCAGTTCCTCATCCGATCGCTTGATGACCTCGTCGTCGCCCGCACGTCCGATGAAGGCGCGAATCAGGCCATAGCCGTCCGGGGCGCGATGTGGAAACTTGGTGGAAGTCCACGTACACGCCAGGATTGAACGACCTTCGGCGCGCGGGATGATGTAACCGTAGCCGTTCAACGGGCGCGGAATATCCTTCAAAGGATAGGCAACCGAAACCGTCACGGTTGAAGCATACGGGATGCCTTTCAACGCTTGCGCCATTTCAGGATCGAGTCCCACGACCAGATACGCAGTGGCATAGGCCGGCGTGGCGAGGATCACGGCCTCGGCCTCAAGCGTTTCGCCGGTGTCAAGCACCACCTGATATACTGCCGCCTGCTCATCGAGTGAACTCGATGGCGGATAACTCAAACCTGTTAAAACAGGTTCCGTGATGTCATGCGAACCGGCTTCAGCCGGTTTTCGTTGCCAGGCGGCGAATTCATTCGCCGTAACCTGCACCACGCGCGTCTGCAAGCGCACCTCCACATCCGCCAACCGCGTTTGTAACGCTTCGACGATCTCAGCCAGACCGGTTTCCGGCGTAACGAAGGCGGGCCATTTCTTCGTGGAGACTGACGGCATGGGGATGCCGCTTCTACGCTGTGTCTGCCGTTTTGTCGCCAGCATTCCTTTGACCAAACTGCCGTGCGTCAGTTCGGTTTGCCGCAGCTGCGGAAACGTCGCGCCAAGGCTGAGCTGTTCGCCGTCGCCGGCATAGATGCCGCTCATCAACGGCTCGATCATCCGATCGTACAATTCACGGCCCAACCGCCGCTCCACAAATTGGGCCAGCGATTCATCGCCATTCGGTGACTTCGGTGGAATGAAATAATCCAGCCCCATGCGCAGCTTGCCCAACGGCGAAATCAAGCCTGTCTTGATCATCGGCCCAAACCGCGACGGAATCAAGCCTGTCAGGCCCTCCGGCAGATCATACAACTTGCCGTGCCGCATCACGTACGTCCGCCGGATTTTTTCATTCGTACCGTGCAAGCGATCTTCAAGACCCAATTCGCGGCACAAGCCAAGGCCGCGCGGCTTGTACGACAGAAACGTGTCCGGCCCGCCTTCGATCACGAAGCCGTCGACCCGGTCGGTGATGATCTTGCCGCCGAGGCGCGCATCACTTTCGATCAGCGTGATCGCCACATCGGGTGCGCGCTGCTTCAACCGATAAGCCGCGCTCAACCCGGCAATGCCGCCGCCGACGACGATGACGCGCTTCATAGCCAACCCGCCTGCTGCGCGGTCTCGCGCACCAGGCCGGCCAGACCGGCCATCAACCTGGGCGCAGTGTTCAGCATGTCAATGCGTTCGAGGTGCAGTCCCAGCGTTTTCGCCTGCTGCTGATACACCACATCGATGTCGTACAGAATCTCGACGTGTTCGACGACGAAACCGATCGGCGCGATGAGCGCGTGTTTGCGGCCTTCACGCGCCAGCCGATCGAGCGCCGCGCCGACATCGGGGCCGAGCCACGGTTCGCTGGAGATGGCCGCGGACTGAAACGCAAATTCGTGCGGCTGCGGGCCAAGCCGCTGCATGACGCCCTCAACGGTTGCCCGCAATTCGTCAGGATATGGATCGTTCCAACTCAAAATGCGTTCGGGCAAACTGTGGGCGCTAAAAATGATCGGGACGTCGGCGCGCGCGTCTTCGGGAAATTTCAGCAGTGCGTCGTTCACCCGATCGGTCAGCGCCTCGAGATAGCCGGGCAGCAGATGCCAGCGCTCGATGCGCGCCATCTCGATCGGCGACTGCGCTTCTTCGATCTTCTTAAAGTACGCGCCGATGCTCATGCGCGAATACTGCGGCGCCATCGCCAGCCCGATCGCGCGTTCGATGCCGGCGGCCTGCATGTGCGCCAGCGTATCTTTGATGTAAGGATGCCAGTGTCGCATGCCCACAAACGTCTTGAATTCCGGGCCAGCGGCGTCCAACGCGGTTTGAAGTCCGTCAGCCTGCGCTTGCGTCTGTTCCAGAATAGGCGAACGTCCGCCAATGAGTTTGTAACGCTCGCGGACTTCGTGAATGATCTCCGGCGCGGTGGGGCGATAGCCGCGCACGTCCAGCAGATACGGTTCAACCTCGTCGATGTTGTCTGGCCCGCCGTAGGCCATGATGAGTACGCCGATGCTCATACGCTCGCTCGCTTTGAAAATTCATGCACCATCTCAACCACGGCTTTTACATTTTCGACAGGCGTCTCTTGCAAGATGCCGTGCCCCAAATTGAAAATGTGGCCGGGTCGATGGGCGGCCTGATCGAGAATGGTTTTGACCTTGTTTTCCAGCACATTGCGCGGCGCAAACAACGCCACCGGGTCGAGGTTGCCCTGCACGGCCACGTCGTCGCCCAGCACGCTCCAACCCCAATCGAGCGGCGTGCGCCAATCGAGACCGATCACGTCGCCGCCCGCTTCTTTCATCAACGGCAGCAACGTCGCCGTATCGACGCCGAAATGAATGATCGGCACACCGGCGCGCTGCACCATCTCGATGACGAAGCGCGAATGGGGCAAGACGAACTCTCGATAATCATCAGGACTGAGCGCGCCGACCCAACTGTCGAACAACTGCACGGCCTGTGCGCCCGCTTGAATTTGCGCGGTCAGGTAATCCGCGATCATGCAGCCGAGTTTGCTCATGAGCAGATGCCACGTGCGCGCGTCGTTGTACATGAGTTGTTTGGTGCGGGCGAAGTTGCGCGACGAGCCGCCTTCGATGAGGTAACTCGCCAGCGTGAACGGCGCGCCCGCAAACCCGATCAGCGGCGTCTGCCCGTCGAGTTCGCGCCGCACAATCTTCACCGCCTCCAGCACATGCGCCAGCGATTCGCGCGGCTCAACCGGGCGCAGCGCCTCGGCGTCGGCGCGTGATCGGATCGGGTTGTGGATGATTGGCCCTTCGCCCTTCGCAAATTCGAGATCGATGCCCATCGGCACGAGCGGCAAAAGAATGTCGGCAAACAAAATCGCCGCATCCACGCCCAGGGCGCGCACCGGTTGCAGCGTCACTTCGGCGGCCAGTTCTGGCTGTTGGCAAATCTCCAGCAGTGTGTGCTTCGCGCGAATGGCGCGATATTCGGCCATGTAGCGCCCGGCCTGTCGCATGAACCAGACCGGAGTGCAGTCCACGTCTTCGCGGCGGCACGCTTGTAAGAAACGAGTATTGGAGTTCATAGGTTATTCCGGTAAGAACGGCTTCGTTAAGCCTACTCCCGCCCCCTCTCCTCCGAACGATGCTGCTGTTCCGTGGAGATGGGAGTGGCCGCTCCCCCTCTCCTGAGTTGAGCTGTTTCAACTCAGGAGAGGGGGCTGGGGGGTGAGGCTATCGCCATAGCGCCAATGTTTCCTCGGCGGGATGATAAATCGCCGTGTGCAACGGCGTGTCGCGCTCGGTGTAGCGGCGCGCATCGGTGCTGCGCAGTTCGTAAACCAGATCGGAGAAGCGCGCCAGATCGTCGGTTTCGTACACCACGATGAATTCCTGATCCTGCACGCCGAACGAATACAACAGCAGCTGCGTGATGTCCTCGTACTGCTTGCCGATGCGGATGTGTTCGTTCATCATGCCCTGCCGCGCCTCGCGGCCCATCAAATACCAATCGATCGTTTTCACGAAGGGATACATAACGAGGTAGGGTTTCCGCTCTTCGGCAAACGGATCGATTTCCTGCGTGGAGCGCGTCTTGGTGTATTGCGACGGATGCGTGTAGCCCCACAGCGCCGTGTTGATCTGCAAGTAGCCTCGATACGGATTGGTGGCGCGCGCGAAGCGATCGAAGAAGGCGGCGGTATCGCATTTTTCCAGCATGGGCAGCGCGCTCCAGACCAGGATGTCGGCGCGATCTTCGGCTGGAAAGACTTGATACACGTCCACTTTCTGCGCGGCGGCGCGCAGGCCCGTCAACCAGTTGCGATGGAAGGTCGCGCGCTCATCGGTGGACAGTGACCAGTACGCATCTTTGAACGACATTAACGCGAAGTGATTCAACGTCTTGGGTGTTTCTTCCGGCATCGATTAGTCTCCTCAAACACTCGCCGCGAAGACGCTAAGGCGCAAAGAATAACTTAGCGTCTTGGCGTCTTCGCGGTTGGCTTTTTGCCATACCGTGTACTCAAGCGGCCACGTGCTTGGCTTGCGGCTCATACGCGCACGCCGGATCGGTCTCCAGATAGTCGCCGGTGATGGCGTAAGCGCGACCGCGCTGGCCGCCGCAGACCACGCGATAGTCGCAGTCGTGGCACTTGCCCTTCAACTGATCGGGATCGCGCAGCGCCTTGAAAACCGGGTGATGGCGATACGTCTCCACGACATCGGCGGTGCGCACGTTGGCGACGGGCAGCGGCAAAAAGCCCGACGGCATGATGTCGCCCACATGCGAAATGAACAGGAAGCCGCGCCCATCGTTGACGCCTTTCACCGGCCGATTGAGTCCATCGGCGTACTGGAAGCCCGCGCCCTGAAACGTCGCGCTGAGTTCGCCGGTGGCGGCGCGTTTGCGTTCGATGGCGACGCGGCGATACATCGGCGCGGCGGTGGCCTTGATGTCGAACGTGCCGCGCTGCGAGAGATCGTACAGCCAGTTGAAGACGCGCTCGTGCTCCTCCGCCGAGATCATGTCGTCGATCTGGCCGCGGCCCGTCGGCACGAGGAAGAACACGCTCCACTGCACCGCGCCCACTTCCTGCACAAACTGGATCATCTCCGGCAGCAGCTCGACGTTGTGGCGCGTCACCGTCGTGTTGATCTGCGCACTCAACCCGATCGATTGGGCATTGCGCAGGATCTTCATCGTGCGCGCCCACGAGCCGGGCACCTGCCGGAAGGCATCGTGCACCTCGGGCCGCGGCGCATCGAGGCTCAGCGCGATGCGGCGAATGCCGGCCTCTTTCGCCTTGTTCAATCGTTCGGGTGTAGGCAGGGCCGTCGCCGTCGGCGTGAGCGAACAGCGCAGCCCTTTGTCCGTCGCGTACTTGATCAGATCAAACAGATCGGGCCGCATCATCGGATCGCCGCCGGTGAAGATCAAAATTGGATTGCCAAACTCTTTGATGCGATCGATCAACTGATGGGCTTCGTCAGTCGTCAACTCGTTCGGATCGCGCTGATGCTGCGCGTCGGCGCGGCAGTGCACGCACGCAAAGGCGCAGGCGCGCGTCACCTCCCACGCGATCGTAAACGGCGCGCGATCGAAATCGGCTTCCAGCATGTGCGCGTCGTGCAGGTGCCGCTCGGCCGCGGCTTGCGGTGTAAGTTCCCCTCGCCTGATGGGAGAGGGGGTAGGGGTGAGGGTTACTTGATCCATTGAGCCGCATCCTTCGCGTGATAGGTGATGATGAGATCGGCGCCCGCGCGCTTGATGCTCGTGAGAATCTCAAGCACCACGCGCTCCTCGTCGATCCAGCCGTTGTGCGCGGCCGCCTTGACCATGGCATATTCGCCGCTGACGTTGTAGGCAGCCAGCGGCAGCTGCGGAAATTGTTCGCGCGTCTGGCGAATGATGTCCAGATACGACAGCGCCGGTTTGACCATCAGCATGTCTGCGCCTTCGGCCACATCGAGCGCGGTTTCGCGCAGCGCTTCGCGCGCATTGGCCGGATCCATCTGATGCGTTTTGCGATCGCCGAACTTGGGTGCGCCCTGCGCGGCTTCGCGGAACGGGCCGTAAAAACCGGAGGCGTACTTGGTGGAATACGACAGAATCGGCAGGTGCTCGAAGCCGCTGGCATCCAGCCCCGATCGGATGGCGGCGACCATCCCGTCGATCATGCCGCTGGGCGCGACGATGTCGGCGCCGGCTTCGGCGTGCGACACGGCCACTTTCGCCAGCACATTGAGCGTTTCATCGTTGAGCACGTAGCCTTCCGGCAGATGCGGCTGATCGCCGTGGTTCAGAATGCCGCAGTGACCATGATCGGTGTATTCGCACAGGCAGACATCTGTGATGACGATCAGGTCTGGCACGGCGCGTTTGATGGCGCGAATCGCCTGCTGCACAATGCCGTCCGGCGCGAAGTTCTCCAACCCGATCGGGTCTTTCTGCGCCGGCAAGCCGAACAGGATCACGGCGGGGATGCCCAACTCCGCGATCGAGTCGGTTTCGTGGGCGAGCTGATCGATCGACCACTGGTACACGCCCGGCATCGAGCCGACTTCGTGCTTGACGTTCTGGCCGTGGGTGACAAACAGCGGATAGATGAAGTCGTCCGGCGCCAGCGTCGTCTCGCGCACCATGCCGCGCAACGCGGCATTCAGCCGCAGGCGGCGAGGACGAGCCGATTGTGGATTTTTGATTTCAGCTTGCAGATTGATAGCCAGCGTGTCGTGAGATGGCGGCACAGTCTTTAACATCTTTAACCTCTGTGACTCAGCGTCTCTGTGGTCAGGGCCGCGAAATGATCGACTAAGGCAGCGACCAAACCGTTCATCGTGTACTCGCTCGCCATGATGTCCACGCGCAGACCGAGTTCGCGCGCCGTGCTGGCCGTGATTGGTCCGATGCAGGCGATGAGCGTTGACGGTGAGATCGAATCCTGTCCGACCAGCGCCACGAAGTTGCGCACAGTCGATGAACTGGTGAACGTGATCACGTCGACGCCGCGTTGAAGTTCGGCCAGGGCAATCGGATCGGGCGCGGCGGGCAGGGTGCGATAGGCGGCGATCTCATCCACGATTGCGCCGCGTTTTTGCAGCTCGATCGCCAGCGCCTCGCGGGCGATGTCGGCGCGTGGCAGCAGAATTCTTTGGCCGCGCACGTCGTCGATGTTTGCCGCGATTGACTCGGCGACGTATTCATCCGGGATCAACGTGACGGTGACGCCGTGCGATTCAAGTGCGCGCGCCGTGGCCGGGCCAATGGCAGCGTAATTGAGGGCAGGTGCGAGACCTGCCCCTACAACATCTAATCGATCCCAAAAGGCTTTGACGCCGTTCACGCTGGTGAAGATGATCCATTGATACTGATCCAATTTGCGAATCGCCTCATCCAGCGACGACGTGTCTTCCAGCGGCGCGATCTCGATCGTCGGAAACACGATCGGGATTGCGCCCAGGGCCGCGAGTTTGTCGTACAGATCGGCGGCCTGTGCGCGCGGGCGCGTGATGAGGATGCGTTTGCCGTGCAAGGTTGATTTCACTTCAATAACTCTTTCGCGCCTTGCGCCAGCGCTTGTTGTGCCAAGCGTGTGCCGACTTCAACTGGATCAGGGCCTTCACCGGAAAGACGAATCACTTGCCGGCCATCGGTTGAAGCAACTAAACCCGTCAAAGTGACGAGCGATGAGTGATGAGTGACCTCGGCCAACGCGGCCACGGGCGCGGAGCAACCGCCCCCCAATCCCTTGAGAAAGGCCCGTTCGGCGAGGACGGCCGATCGGGTGGGCAGATGATCGATCGGTTTGAGTAAATCGAGCGTGCTGTGATCGTCATTGCGGCATTGCACCGCCATCGCGCCCTGACCGGGCGCAGGCAGCATCACGTCGTATGACAGGTATTCTGAAATGTGCGAGGCGAAACCCAGGCGCAATACGCCCGCTGCCGCCAGCACAATGGCGTCATATTCACCCTGCATCGCCTTGCGCAGACGGGTATCGACGTTGCCGCGCAGCGACAGAATTTGCAGATCCGGTCGGGCGGCCAGCAGTTGCGCCGATCGTCGCAAACTGGAGGTGCCCACGCGCGCCCCGTGCGGCAGATGCTTCAAGGTGTGATACTGGCGCGACACCAACACATCACGCGGATTTTCTCGCTCGCAGACTGCGCCGATGGTCAACCCGGGCGCGTCGTCGATGGGCAGGTCTTTGAGCGAATGCACGGCCAGATCGATTTCGCCTGTTTTTAAGGCGTTCTCGAGCTCTTCGGTAAACAGCCCTTTGCCGCCGATTTCGGGCAGCGGTTTGTCTAGGATCTTGTCGCCGGACGTGTGAAAGAGTTTGATCGGGCAATCGAGTTCGGGCCAGACGCTCTTTAAGCGGGCGATCACCCAATCGGTTTGCCAGCGGGCCAGCGCCGAACCACGTGTCCCAATCGTCAGCGTGCGAGTCGTCATCAACATCTCATTATCCTAGCGCAAACAAGTGACGAACAGCCGCAGCATACTCCGCGGCATGGCCGTTGCCGGCTTCAGCCTTCAGGCGCAACGTAGGATCGTGCAAGAGCTTGCTGACAAGGGCTTCGCTCAGCGCCTCGATGCGGCGCTTGTCGGCGTCGCTCAGATCTTTCAGGTGCCGCAGGGTTTTATCGACTTCGGCACGGCGAATGGCGTCGGCTTTGGCGCGCAGGTCGGCGATCACCGGCGCGATGTCCAGGCTGTGCAGCCACAGCATGAAATTTGCGGTTTCATCGGCAATGATCGCTTCGACGTGCGGCACAGCTTCCTGCCGTTCGCCGAGCGAACCGCTGACGCGCGCTTCCAGCTGATCGATGTCGTAACAGCGCACGTTGGGCAGTGCATTGACTTCGGGATCGACATCGCGCGGCACGGCAATATCGATGAAGATCAACGGCCGATCGGGCCGCTGCGTCATCACTTCCTGCACGAGCGGCGGCTTGATCAAGATGTGCGGCGCGCCGGTTGACGCAATCACGATGTCGGCGGTGATCAGCGCCGGCGTAAGTTGCTCAAACGTCAGCGCGCGCGCCTGCCAGCGGGCGGCCAGCTGCGCGGCCCGGGCGTGCGTGCGATTGACCACGGTGATGTGCGTGGCCTGCCGCTTGCGCAGCGCTTCCACGGCCAATTCCGCCATGTCGCCTGCGCCCAGCACGACAATTTGTGCGGCGCGGAGATCGTGCACCATGCTTTCGGCGAGGTGGGCGGCGACTGAACTGACGCTGGCCGGATTGCGGCTGATGGCGGTTTCCGTGCGGGCGCGCTTGCCAGTGTGAATGGCCGCGCGCAGTAGGGCGGAGAGCACCGGGCCGATGGCGCGCTGGCTTAAGCCCAATTCATAGGCTTCGGTCACTTGCCCCAGAATTTGCGGCTCACCCAGGACCATGGAATCCAGCCCGGCCGCCACGCGATTGAGATGCAGCACCGCGGCTTCATCGGCATGGCGATACACATGCGGCTCAAACTCGCGGCGCGGCAGACCGGTGGTGTCGGCTATGAAATCGATCAGCGGCTCAAATCGATCGGCGTGCGAGACCGCGTAAACTTCCAATCGATTGCACGTGGACAGGATCGCCAGCTCGCTCAGCTCGCCCGGGCGCGCCGTATGATCACAGCCCAGCCGCGCCAGCGCCGCCTTGAGCGCGGCCGGCGAAAAATGCAGGCGCTCGCGCAGATCCACCGGCGCGGTGTGATGCGATAGCCCTACGCAGAGGATGGTCATTTAAGCGTGAAGTTCCGATCGGCTGGTGTGGCCCGGCAGGCCCGACTGATCGTACGTCTCGACCACGGCCAGTTCAACGGCGCTGAGCAGGGCATCGATGCGGCGCAGCAGCGGCGCATTCACCTCGGTCCTGGCCTGAGCAATTTCGGGCACACACAGCGCCACATCGAAAATGATGTCGCGGAAGAACAGCACAATTTTCAGCGTCTGAGCGAGCGGCAGCTCCAGATTCAGACTGCTTTCGGCGTGCTCACGCCCGATGGCGCGGGCCTTCTCCAGCAGCTCCTCGCCGCCGTCCTTCAGCGAGATGTATTGCAACAGGGTGTCCATCAACTGTCGGCCCAGCAGGCGCTTGTGTTGGCGGGCCTCATCGTCATACATCGACAGCCAGGGCTGGCCGCGTTCGCTGTCGAGCTGCTGGCGCGTCTCCACCAGCAGCCGCTCGGCCAGGGTCTGCTCGATGCCGACGACAATGCGCAGCTGATGGTGTTCAACCGCAAACCGATCGAGCTCGGCCGCGTCAAAGCGGCGATGCCCGCCCGGTGTGATCATCACCGGAACTTCACCGGTGTCCGCCCAGCGACGCAGCGTCGTCGGGTGGATGCCCAACCGCTTGGCCGCCTCATTCAATCCCAACCAGGTTGTCGTCATAGTCACCCTGTGCAATGAAGTCGCGGGCAATCGCGTGAAGATACGCCCGATAAATTAAAGTTTACTAAATCTATGCAAACCTATCCGATTATACGTTTGAAAGCCATCGAATCAAGTGACATTTGTCAGAATTTTGATGAAGGCCGGCTAATGATTTTCTTAAGCGGGGGTTAAACGATGGACCTCACTGCGTCCCGATCGGTATGTGCCGGCGATCAGGCATACAAAACCAGGCGAGAGGAGCCGCCGCTCTCGCCTGGCACACTGCGGACTGACTGAACCGTTGAGACGCTACGTATTGTGCTTAAGCACCCGGCCCGGACTCCACGGCGTCCCCAGCGCCGGCAGCGCCCAGCGATCAAGCCCCCACCAGCCCGCCGTCTTCCAGGCCAGCACCAGCCACGTCTCAATGACGAACAACACCGGGTTGATGCTGACCGTGCCCGCCAGCAAATAGTTGAGGTTCATGAAACTGCCAAAAAAGGCCGCGATGCCCGTAAACAGGCCCAGGATCAACGCCACGCCCACCAGAAACTCGCCCCACGCCACCAGATGGCTCCAGAAGTTGGCGTTGGGCAACACGACGTTCTGCAGGAACCAGCTATACCAATCCTGCACGTCAGGGTGGGCGCCGGTCGCCTTGGCCACCGCCCCGTTGATAAAGCCGGTCAGCGCCGTGCCGGCTTTGGCCCCGGTCCACACATCGCTGTGCAACTTGTCCCAGCCGGCCGACAACCACGACCAGCCCACATAAATCCGCAGGATCAACCAGATCCATGCCCATCGGACTTCGCCGAAGAGCGATCGTGCGATCGGCGAATCTTCAATGGCCGTCACCGGCTGGCGGGCCGGACGTTGGTCAACTGCTGCTTTTGCTGCGCTCATACCATAACCTCCCTGATGGGGACTGACCCTGTGACAGGCAGGGTCAGTCGAATTTGATCGCGCCCGCACAGCGACCACTGTGTGGGCACCCACACAGCGACGCTGTGCAAGCGCGGACTTACACACCCTGCTTGCGCTGGCCGCGCGCGAAGTCCGGCGCGCCCGGCTTCGACGGCTGCGTGCGCTCGCCTCGCGCATAATCCGGCTGCGAAGGTTCGGCCGGCTGCGTGCGCTCGCCCTGCGCGAAGTCCGGCCCGCCTGCCTCGGCCGGTTGAGTTCGCAAGCCGTAGGCGTAATCGCCTTTTAGAGCCTCTTCCGACGCGGGCTGGGCCGCCGGTTCAGGCTGTTGAGCATGCACCTTTAGATCAGTCGCGCCGGAGTTGCTCAGGATCTCGCGCGCCCGCTCGACATCGGCCTCACTACCGTGCGCGATGACCAGGTACTTGCCGCCTTTCAACACCTCCTCATACTTGAGGATATGCTGCTTGGACACGCCCCAGCCCACCAACGCGCCCAGCGCGCCGCCGCCCACTGCGCCGGCCACCGCGCCTTCCACGCCGCCCAGCAGCGCCGCCGACAGCGGCCCGGCAATCATCAGCGGCCCAAAGCCCGGCAGCCACACGAACGCCGCGCCGATCAGCAGCCCGAACAGCCCGCCAACCCATGCGCCGGTGGCCGCGCCGTCTTTGGCCACATCACCGGCCGTGATGAAACCATGCACCTCGCGCTCGCTCTGCAGGTTTTGAGCGACGATCGACACCTGCTTGATCGGAAAGCCGCCCAGATTCAGCCGGCGGACGGCATCTTCTGCTTTCGACATGGTGTCATAGACACCGATTGCACTTTGTTCAGACATGATGAAACTCCTTTCGCATCATCACTGCACCGGCCGACCACCTACACGGCTGCCGGCGCCCGATTGGGCGGGGAGGCGTTAACGCGCCCACCCCGCGCCTCATGAACCGTTTTCCGCGGCGCGCGCCATCACCGCCGCTGCTCTGTCGGCCGCCTGCCGTCGCGCCTGCACTTTCGCCAGCACGCTGCTGGCCGCTTCCAGCGTCGCAATGTCGGCGGCCGCCCCTTTCAGCGCCAGCATCAACTGCCGCGTCAGGCTGAGGACCTCCGGGCTGTGGTTGTAGTGCAAAACGTGATATGCCCCCTCACGCAGTCTGGGATCCGCCACCCGCTGCGGATCGACCAGCGCCTTCAGCAGCTCCGGCAGCGCCACTTCGCCGAGCTGAGCCAGCCCCACCGCCGACTCCCAACGCACCCCAAAATCCCCGTCCTCCAGCAGCCGCACCAATTGTTGAATCGCCTGCGGCGACGGATGCTCGGTCAGAAAACGGACGGCCGCTTCGCGCTCGCGCGGGTCATTGCGAACGTCGCTTACCATCGTCAGAGCCTGCGCTTCCGATTGAATCTGCATCCCGACACTCCTCTCCCGGCGAAATCGTCCTGCGGCGCCTTAGCGGCGATGACTCTGCGCCGGGCCGCGTCGCCCGCTGGGCAGCGATGCAGGGCCATCCAGTTGATGCTGCATATGCTCAGTCTCGGCATTGAAGGTCTGCAGCTCAGGTGAGGTCGGATCGCCGATGACAGTGGATACCTCTTCAAATGGCGAACCGAACAGCCAGTGCAAAAACCGTTGAACCCGACTGTGCCTCTTGGACATGCTGCGCCTCCTCAGAAATGATTCCGGCGGTCAAACCGGCTATAGTTCCAACACCGCGTACGTCACAAACGCGCCCAACGCAAACATCGCCACGATCAGAAACCAGACCAGCATGGAATCGGTCGAGCGCAGCCAGGGTGGCCCGCGCCGCAGCCAGCCTGCCCGCAAAACACCCCAGCCCAGCCCGGCCAGCACACCACCCACCAGCATCCCCAACAGCAGCGGAATAATCTGATTGTGCATCTCGCCACTCCGTGTGCTTTCTCTGCAGCACGTGCACAGGATAGCGCGAATCGGCCGCGGAGTCTTTAACGCGACTTTGTAGACGCCTTAAGATGAGCTTAAGCGATGGTCGAGGGAGATTGAGCGGCTCTGGGGCGGGGCAGGGTCAGTTCAAAGCGGCTGCCCGCGCCGGGCGCGCTGTTCACGTCCAGCCGGCCGCCGTGCGCCGTGACGATATCGCGCGCGATGGCCAAACCCAGCCCCATGCCCTGCGGGAAACGGCGGGCGGCAGAACTGCGGTAAAAAGGTTCGAAAATGCGGGCCAGATCAGTAGGTGCAATACCCGGCCCGGTATCCACAATGGCGAGATAGGCGTTGAAGGGATCAGATCGCACAGCGATCGAAATCGATCCGTGCGGAGTATAGGTCAGCGCGTTGCTCAACAGATTTCCGATGGCTTGTCCCAGCCGATCGGGATCGATCTCGACGACCAGCGGCTCGGCGGGCAGATTGGCGGCCCAGTCCAGCCCCTGACGCTCGGCTGCCGCGCGCCACGGCGCCAACACCTGCGGCAGCCAGTCGCGCAGATCGATGCGCTGTCGCTTGATCTCCAGCGTGCCCACCGCCAGATCATAGTGACCGTGCAGATCATCCAGCAGACGACGCAGCCGATGAAGCTCGTCGGCCATGCCCTGCAGCAGTTCTCCGCGCAGCGTCGCGTCATCGGCTGCGCCGCCTTGCAGCGCCTGAACGGCAGATTGCAGCGCGCCCAACGGTCGTCCCAGTTCGTGCACGATGTTGGCCAGCAGCTGATGGCGCGCGTCTTCCAGCGCCTGCAGCTGGCGGGCCAGCGCATTGTAGGCCTGCACCAGCTGATCGATTTCGGCCGGTTGCTGACCGGGCAGAATCTCCACCGTGTGACGCTCGGCCAGCTGGTTTACGGCGTGCGTCACTTGAGTGATGGGCCGTTCCAGATTGCTTGCCAGCAGCCAGCCCATTGCGCCGCCCAGACCGATGGCCGCCACAGCCACCGCCATCACCATCAGGCGCAGTTGTGAGAAGCGCTCGTTGACGGCTGTCAGACGATAGCTTAAGCGGATGATACCGGCCACCGTCCCGTCGGGCCGCATCACGGGTTGCCAGACATCGGCGATGTCGGCCTGCAGGAAGCGGTTGTAATCTTGGGTCACCGAGGTTCGACCGGCCTGCACCTCGCTCAGCCCGGCGTAGTCGATGACTTGTCCGAGGCGGTTGGCGTCGGCCGGGTCACTGGAGGCGCGCAGGCGGCCGGTCGGATCGAGCAGCATCAGCCGGGCCGTCAACTGCGGCGCCAGGCGCGCGATCAACGCCTGCGCCTGAGCGGGGTCGGTCCAGACGCCCGATTGTTCATCGGCCACGTCGGCGATGAGCGCCGCCTGCTGCGTCAGTTCGCTCACCAGGCTGGGCATCAGCACGCGCGTTTCCAGCACGTAGATCAGCGCGATGCCCATCAGCGGCACGATGACGAGCAGGGGCAGGATGTGGCTCAGGATGAAGCGACCGCGCAGGGTGGTCAGCATCAGTCGGCCTGCGGTTCCAGTTTGTAGCCCACGCTGCGCACAGTGATGATGCGCCGGGGCTGACCGGGATCGTCTTCCAGTTTCTCGCGCAGCCACCGGATGTGAACGTACACCACTTGTGGCTCGCCGTCGTATTCCGCGCCCCACACCCGCGCCAGCAGGTTCTCGGTGGACACGACGTGGCCGGCGTCCTGCGCCAGCACGTACAGCAGATCGAATTCGCGCGGCGACAGATCGAGCGGGCGGCCTTTGAGCAGCACGGTGTGCGCCAGCGGGTCGATCGTCAGATCGCCGACGGTGAGCGGCGCGGCTTCGGCGGCGGCGGGGGCCGAATCGGCGGTGCGGCGCAGCACGGCTTTCAGGTGCGCCAGCAACACATCCAGATCGAAAGGTTTGACCACGTAATCGTCGGCGCCCAGTTCCAGCCCCAACACCTGATCGAGGCCGCGCCGTCGGGCGGTGAGAAAAACAATCGGAACTGCCGAGGACGCCCGAAAGTGACGCAGGGCCTCCAAGCCGTCCATGCCCGGCAGGCCGATGTCCAGCAGGATCAGATCGGGCGGCTCGCGGCGCGCGTGGCTCAGCGCGTCTTCGGCGGTGGCCGCGGTGCTGACACGGTAGCCGGCCTTTTCCAGATTAAAGGCTAGGCTGCGCCGCAGCAGATCGTCATCATCGACCAGCAGGATGTGGCTCATGCGCGTTTCCTTAAGATCAAGTGCCGCAACGGGCGCGGCCGCTCTCTCATAGTATACCTGATGCCTTGTCGGGGGCGCGCCGCGGCGAAACGCTGGTATACTGCGGGCAAGCTTGACGCATAAGGGAGAATCCGAAAATGTCGGACAGTCATTTCAAGGATAACGTGGTGGTGTTGACGGGCGCGTCGGCCGGCATCGGCCGGGCGGTGGCGCGGCAGCTGGCGGAGCAGGGGGCGCGGCTGGTACTGGCCGCGCGCGATCTCGATCGGCTGGAGCAGGTGGCGGCCGACTGCCGATCACACGGGGGCCAGGCGATTGCGATCAAAACCGATGTGGCGAACGAGGCGGATTGCCGGGGCCTGATCGACCAATCGGTGCAGGCGTATGGCCGCCTTGATACGCTGATCAACAATGCCGGCATCAGCATGTGGACGCGCTTCGAGGAATTGCAAGACCTGAGCGTGCTGGATGCCATCATGCGCGTCAACTATCTGGGGGCGGCCTATCTGACGTATTACGCGCTGCCGCACCTGCGCAGATCGCGCGGCCGCCTTGTGGCAGTGTCCAGCCTGGCGGGCAAGACCGGTGTGCCCACGCGCAGCGGCTATGCGGCCAGCAAGCACGCCATGGTGGGCTTCTTTGATTCGCTGCGGATCGAATTGATGGGCAGCGGCGTCAGTGTCACGATCATCTATCCCGGCTTCGTGACGAGCGAAATCCGCCAGCGCGCGTATGGCAGCGACGGCCGGCCGCTGGGCCACAGTCCGGTGAGGGAAAGCGAAGTGATGTCGCCGGAAGAGTGCGCCCGATTGATCCTCCGCGCGACCGCGCGCCGCCAACGTGAAGAGGTGATGACCCTGCGCGGCAAGCTGGGCCAGTGGGTCAAGCTGATCGCGCCGGGGTTGACCGATCGAGTGGCGCTGAGGGCGATCGAGCGCGGGAAGTAGGGCGAATCGGCGGTAGAGCAAATCAGCGAGCCGGCACAGGGTGTGGCGCGGCTCGCTGATTCAGGTTGTCGTCGATGATCATTTCTTGCGCGGCGCGGCCTGATCGGGCGGCGTCCAACCTTCGGGCATTTGCGCGCCTTCGCCGAAGAAGAATTCCTGCATCTGTTCCATCAGGAATTTTTGCGCTTCGGGGTCGGCCAGGTTCAGCCCGTAGTGATTGACCAGCAGCACCTGTTGATCCTTCCACATCTGCCACGCGTCTTTGGAGACATTCTCAAACACTCGCTGACCCAGTTCGCCGCCGAAGGGCGGGCGATCCAGCGCCAGCGCCTCGCGGCCCAGCTTCACGCAGTTCACCATCCACACCGTCTTTTGATAGCGCGCCATCTCGATCTCTTTTCGGCAAAGATGTGACTGACTATAGCCGCTTTTAGCCGTCTGTCAAGAACGCCGCCCGGTCTGCAAGCGGAAGATGCTGCGCACATTGGTGTTGTTGCTGAGGAACCACCAGCCGTAGTGGAAGATGGGCGCCAGCGACAACTTCCACGCCCACAGATCGACGTTGCGGGCCGTGCCGCTTTCGTCGAGGCCATCGGCGCGTGAGCCGGCCACCGACTTGTCTAGAAATTCCACGTAGTGCGCGTGGTGCAGCAGATCGGCGGCCGAGGCCACCGGCCCGTGGCCGGGAATGAAGGTGGCGTCGGGATACTTCGTCGCCAGTTCGCGCAGCATGTCAATCCAGCCCTGCGGATCGGCGCCGTGCTCGCTCGTGTCGAAGAACGGATAATGATCGATGGTGGCGAAGTCGCCGGTGGCGATGAAGTCCCGATCGGCGACGCGGGCGTGCACCCACAGATCGCCGGTGGTGTGCGCGCGCCGCGCGTGATGGATGTGCACTTCCTGATCGCCCACGCGAATGGTCAATGCTTCGTCCACCAGATTGTCCGCGCCGGGCATCGCCGCCGGGTGGCGTTCCCAGTAGTCGGCGTCGCGGGCCTGCATCGCCGCCGGCACCGATCGGTGCGCGATGATGGCCGCTTCAGGGTACAGCCGGTTGCCGCGCGCGTGATCGAAGTGATAGTGCGTGTCGATTACGGCGGTGACGCGCCCGCCCACATGCCGCGCGATCCAGTTCTTGAGCTGTCGATCGTAGGGCCACATCTTCGGATCGACGACGAGCACTTCGTCGTCACTTTTGATCACGAGCGAATTGCCGCCGCCGCCCAGCGCCGCCCACACGCCGGGCGCTAAGGGCCGATACTGCAGGCCGAGGATGTCGCTGGAGCCGAACACTTCGCGCAGGTGGCGCAGCAGCAGCGGGCCGCGCTGCGGGGGCAGGGTGGTGTGATCGAGCCGGCCGGTGCGTTTGTAGATCGATTCGAGCAGGCGCGCGCCCTGCAGTGAGCGGTTCTTGACGAAGACGAAGTGCGCCACCCAGAAGAACTTGAGCAGGCGGAAGGTCGGCCCCATGGCCTGCTCCCACGAACCGAAGCGCGAGCGGCCGTTCCCCAGATCTTCGATGGAGTAAGTGTGCCGCGCATAGAAGCCGGGCAGGGCGGTGATCTCCCAGGTGACCTTGCGGTTCGGTTCCACCTCGACCAGCGTGCCCACGCCCGGCAGTTTGTAGAAGTACCACCAGCGCAGCGGCTCAAAAGCCCAGATCAATTTGTCGCCCTGCACCAGATCGGTGTTGTGGCCCCAGAACATGCAGCCATTCCAGCGCGCCCACCATTGGGCGTTGCGAAAACAGTTCCACAACACATTGGCCGGCACGTCGATGTCCACCGTGCCGTGGACGGGCGGCATGTCGCGGGAGCGCTCCAGCTGGCGGGCCTGCTCGTCGCTCATTGCGTCGCGTCCAGGTGCTTCAGGATCAGCGGATAGACATCGCGGCTGGCGTCCTTGCCAAAGATGCAGTCGATGTGGCCGTAGTGCGGGATGAGATAGCGGCTGTACAGATCAGGCCCGTTGGTTTGCACCAGCAGATCGAAGGTGCGCTCCGTGCTCTCCGGCAGCCACGTCTCGTTCTCCGCGCCGTGAATGAAAGCGATGGGAATGTTCAGCCGATCGATGTGCGGCAGATACACGTCCTCGCCTTGCGCGTTCACGATATGGCCCGCCCGCGACATTGCGCCCAGGTGCTTGAAATTGGCGATCGACGCCACGCCGAACAGCTCGTGCAGGTTGTCGTGCGTGGCCGTGTTGAGTTGATCGTGCTCGTACAACGGCGCGTACAGGAAGGTGATGCGGTGGCAGACCGGGCTTTTGCAACGCTCTTCGTAGGCATACGGATACAGGTTGAGCGCCGCGTTGTACAGCCTGTCCTGCCAGTCGGCGTTGGCGTCGGTGTACATCGTCAGGTCTTTCACGCCCAGCCGGCCGATGAAGTCGTCCAGGTAAATGCCGGCTTTGATGCGGTTGATCGGGATGACCGACAGGTGCGCGCCCACCTGCGAGCACACCGCCGAGCGCACGCCTTGCAGGCCCGCGCACATCGCCATGTTGAAGGTGATGGCGCCGTAGCAGTGCACCACGGCCTGCACCGTCGCCGCGCCAGTGAGGTCTTGCACAGCCTTGACGGCGGCCGGCCAGTCGTGCACGGCCACATCGTCGGCGGTGTACTGCGTGGCGGCGTAGGGCAGTTCGATGCTCGATCGATAATCGAGCAGCCACACGTCGTAGCCGTGCGCGTACAAATACTCCGTCATGTTCGTGTCGATCAGATCGGTGGAAAAGGCCAGGCTCGACACGCCCAGCCCGTGCGCCAGAATCACCGGCCCCTTCTTGCCGCCCTGATAGCGCGTCAGCCTCAACTGCACGTCGTCGTCGGTCTTGAAGTAATGGACTTCCGGCTCGGTTGTGCGCAGCGGGCGTTTCTTGCGCGGCGGCGCGTCGGGCTTGAAGACGCTGGCCCGCGCGAAGACGCCGCCGTACACGTCGAAGATCTCGCCGCTGAAGAAGCGCCCAAACCTGGACAGTGTCGCCAGCCGCTCGCCCAGATCCCGGGCGTTGATGACCTTGATCGTGGTCAGCTGATGCCGCAGGTCTTTCAGGTGAATCTGGAGGATGCCCCGGCCGGCCACCGGCGCGGTCTGGTCTGCGCCCGAATAGACCGTGATGTACAGCGTGGTGGTATCCGACCAGACATCAAACCCCGGATCATTGTGGATGCGTTTGTTGCCCTCAAAGAAGTAGGTCGTGCCGTCCTGCGCCGTCATGGTGGCCGTGTAGCGCATATAGCGCAGATTGAACTGATCGGGATCGCGCACGAACAGATAGAACCGGCCATTGGTCAGCGTCATCGGCTGCGGCGACAGCGCCGGCGCGGTGACGGTGCCCACCAGCCGCCCCGCGTGATCGGGATCGCTGATCAGGCGATCGACATCATCGGCGGTGATGGTCACGATGAAGCGGAACGGCGAACCGTCGTCCTGACCGGCGCGCGCGGCCGCCGCAAAATCATCGGTGACTTTGACGGAGAACCAGCCTTCCATCGCCTCGGTAAACGTCACGCCGGGTTTCTGCGGCCCCGCGCCCAGCACGATGGGCTGCGCGACCGGCTTGAAAGCGTAGTCGATGACCCAGCCGCGATCCTGTGCCAGGTAGTGCATGTTGCGCTCCGCCACGGCGCAGATGGTGATGTGCGGATTGGTGCCCAGCGAGCGCGGGATGATGGCGCCGTCGTTGACGTATAGACTATCGTAAACGGCCGTGCCGCTGCCCGATGAGAACACCTGGCCCTTGTGGTTGGTCACGCCGTGCTGCGCATCCTCGGCCATGACGCAGCCGCCCAGCGGATGCGCGCTGACCATGTTCTTGCTTTGCAGCTTGCTCCACGCGGGATTCTCCACAAAGGTGCCGCCCAGCGGCTGGGTGGCGGCCAGCAGTTTTTCGTTGACGCGCTCGATGTAGGGCCGCTCGCCCGCGCCCGGCCACTTGATTTGCAGTTGATCCTTGTCCAGCGACAGCGTGCCCGCGCTGTCGTCGTGCGCCATCACTAAGTAAACCTGCGTATTGCGCACCGCGCCGTAATAGGCCCCGCGAATCAACGAGTCGAGTTCGCGCCGCTTTTCGGCGATGGCGTCGGCCAGTCCTTCGTCGGTGTCGCGGCCGGCCAGCTTGGCCGCCAGCGACAGCGTCTTGGGCATGAAGGCGGCCAGCGGCGCGCATACCCCGCCTTCTTCGATGATCATGCCGTCTTCCAGGTTGGGCTGCTCGCGCAGATCGATCGCCGTGGTGATCGTCGGGCCGACGGGTTCCTGCTTGTCGGGATCGCGCGGGCCGAAGCCCAGCATGTTGATCTCGACGTCGTTGTTGTAGGCAAAACCCAGCACGTCGCCGTTGCCGGAGAAATTGTGCCCCAGCCGATCGGACAGCGGCAGCCCGGCGGCTTTTGATCGCAGCAGGATTTCGTTGGTGCCCAGCGTGCCCGCCGCCAGAATCACCATATCGGCGCTGACGGTGGCCGTGGGCGCGTCAAAGCCTTCGCGGCCGGTGTCCAGCAGCTGGTAGTGGATGTTCCAGCGGTCGTTTTGCCGCTCCAGGCGGCGCACTTCCACCTGCGTAAAAATCACCGCGCCGTGGCGTTGGGCGTCGGGCAGATAGTTCATGATGACGGTGTTTTTGGCGCCGTGATTGCAGCCGCTCATGCAATCGCCGCACAGTTTGCAGGCGGCTTGCTGCACGCCCACGTTGTTGACGCCGTCTTCAAAGGTCACATTGATCGGCAGCCGATAGGTCTGGCCGTTCAGCGCCGCACCCGATCGGTCGTGGGCAGCCATCTTGCGGGTGACCGGCAGCCGATCGGGGTAGGGTTTGGACCCCAGCATGGTTTCGGCATGATCGAAGCATTGACTTAGCAGAGAATCTGTGTCGTTGCGGAAATCGATCGGCCAGCGGGGATCATCGAAGACGCGCCGCTCTGGCCGCGAGGCGACGTTGGCGTTGATGAGCGAGGTGCCGCCCAGCCCGCAGCCGATGAGCACGTTCATATCTTCGCTCACGCGCACATCGTACAGACCGGTGCGCAGCCCCAGGATTTGATCGCCAACGCGCACTTGGATTTCAGGCAGGCCTTCCAGTTCGGTGTTGGGATATTCGCCGGGCAGCCATTCTTTGCCGCGCTCCAGCACGCACACCTGTCGGCCGGCGCGGGCCAATCGGGAAGCGGCGATGCCGCCGCCGTAACCCGATCCGATCACAATGACTTCGTAATGCGGCTGGATGTCTTCGACAGACGATGCGAGACGCGGCATGATGCTCCTCCCCTGATCAGGCGCGGTGGCTGGCCGCGCGGCGGTGACGGGCAGATGATACTGGTCAATCGGCTGCCTGTCAATTTTATCCCATTTTCCACCGAACGAGTTTCTACTGGTCATGGTGTCGGCGAAATCGGTGTTTTGCGCGAATGTGCCGGATGGTTTAGAATGGGCATTATCTTGCTCGCATGGATGGAGGCGCCTGTGGCTAACTTGTGGAAGGAATTGCCGGCCGGGCCGGATTTGCCCAACATCATCAACGTGGTGGTGGAGATTCCCAAAGGATCGCGCAACAAGTACGAATTTGACAAGCAGCTGGGGGTGCTGCGGCTCGATCGGGTCTTGTACTCCTCGATTCACTATCCCGGCGATTACGGCTTCATTCCGCAGTCGTACTACGACGACGGCGATCCGATGGACGTGCTGGTGATGGTGAGCGAACCGTCGTTTCCGGGCTGTCTGATTCAGGCGCGACCCATCGGCCTGTTTCGCATGTCGGATCGCGGCCAGCCCGACGAGAAAATTCTGGCGGTGCCGGCCACCGATCCGTTGAGCCGTGATTATCACGACATCACCGATATTCCGCAGCACTTTCTGCACGAAGTGGCGCACTTTTTCTCGGTGTACAAGGACCTGGAAGGCGCGTCGGTCAAGGCCATCGGCTGGGAAGGCGCGGCGCAGGCCCGGCGAATCGTGAATTACTCGGTGGAATTGTACAAGAACAAGATCGCGTGATCGCGCGAGAATTCAACCGCCCACACTCGCGGGAGTAACCGGCATGCACACTTGGTTGGCCTGAGTTTTAAACGTTTCAGGGAACGATTCCGATCGGTTTGTCGTCAAGCCGGGGGCGTGTCCCTCGGCTTTTCTTTTCTCACGGCTAACGGAGTGCGCCACATGCTAAACGTCAACAACCTCGCCAAAGCCTACGCCGATCAACTGATCTTTCAGGACGTTCGCTTTGAAATCAACCCCGGCGATCGCGTCGGCCTGATCGGGCCGAACGGCGGCGGCAAGACCACGCTGCTGCGCCTGCTGGTCGGCGACGAGCGGCCCGATCAGGGCAGCGTGTTTATCGATCCTGCCGCGCGCCTCGGCTATTTGCGGCAGGGATTGGAATATCCCGCCGGCGCGACGCTGGCCGAGGTGTTGCGTGATGATCGATCGGAAGCCGCGGCCGCGGTGGAACAGTTGGCCGATCGGCTGGCGCGCGATCCGGCGTT
Organism: uncultured Anaerolineae bacterium; assembly: GCA_964550855.1. GTDB lineage: Bacteria > Chloroflexota > Anaerolineae > Fen-1058 > Fen-1058 > JAGOBP01. The sequence goes on along the minus strand of CAZKBQ010000001.1, from coordinate 60,662 downwards.
GATGCCGCAGTATCAGGCTGCGCTCGATCGCCTTGAGGCGCTGGGCGGTTATCCCGACGAAGCGCGGCGCGCCGAAGTGATCGAGCGGCTGGGCCTGTCACACTTCCCCATCGACGCGCCCGTCTCCACGTTGAGCGGTGGCCAGAAGACGCGGCTGGGCCTGGCGCGCGTGCTGTTGTCGGCGCCCAACGTGCTGCTGCTGGACGAGCCGACCAATCACCTGGATCTGCCGATGCTGCGGTGGCTGGAGGATTGGTTGAACGACTTTCGCGGCGCGGCGCTGATCGTCTCGCACGACCGCGTCTTTCTCGATCGCACCGTTAATCGCATGCTCGTGCTCGATCCGCTGACGCGCGGGCTGCGCGAATATCCGGGGAATTACAGTGATTTTTTGCAGCAAAGCGTGGCCGAGCGCGAGAAGCAATGGGAGGCCTACAGCGATTGGCAGGCGGAGATCGCGCGCTTGCAGGCGGCGGCGCGTCACGTGCGCGGCCTGTCGCGTTCCAACAAGGGCGGCAAGGCCGACGGCGGCGACAAATTTGCCAAAGGCTTCTTTGCCAATCGCGGCCTGGAGACGATGCGGCGCGCCAAGAGCCTGGAACAGCGCATCGACCGGCTGCTGACCGACGAGCGAGTGGAGAAGCCCAAACAGTCGTGGCAGATGAAGGTGGATTTTGCCGATGCGCCGGTCAGCGGGCAGGACGTGCTGCGCCTGATCGATCTGAGCGTGGGTTACGGCAAGCGCGTGCTGCTGCGCGGCCTCAACCTGACCATCCGGCGCGGCGAGCGCGTGGCGTTGATCGGCGAGAACGGCGCGGGCAAATCGACGCTGATCAAGACCATCGCCGGCCAACTCGCGCCGCTGGCCGGCGAGGGGCGGCTGGGCGCCAGCGTGAAGCCGGGTTACTTTGCGCAGGAACAGGACGTGCTCGATCCGGCCGCGACGCCGCTGGCGAGCCTGCAATCAGTGGCTCTACTGAACGAAACCGAAGCGCGCAGTTTCCTGCACTACTTTCTCTTTACGGGCGATCAGCCGCTGCTGCCGAACAAATCGCTGTCTTACGGCGAGCGGGCGCGGCTGATGCTGGCGCTGCTGGTGGCGCAGGGCTGCAACTTCCTGCTGCTGGACGAACCGATCAATCATCTGGACATCCCGGCGCGCACGCAGTTTGAACAGGCGCTGGCGGGCTTTCAGGGCACAGTGCTGGCGGTGGTGCACGACCGCTACTTCATCCAGGGCTTCGCCACGCGCGTGTGGGCGGTGGAGGGCGACGTGGTGAATGAGTACGCCGATCCGGCGGACGTGCTCACCTGAGATCGCGCTGCCAGCCCTCCGGCACCAGGTGCGTGTAATGGATGTCGTTCGCGCCGAGGAAGGACGCCAGATCCTCGATCGCCGCACGGATCGATCGGGCGGTGGCGCGATCACGCGGCGCGATTTTTTCCGCGTGCACGGCGTGGATGTGCAGGCGGCCGTGCTCCCGATCAAACTTCGGATCGATGCGGCCGATGATTTGATCGCCGTGCAGGATCGACAGCACGTAGTAACCGAACTGGCGCTTGTGCGGCGGCGTGTATATCTCGATGGTGAAATCGTAGTCAAAGAGTGAGCGGGTGCGCGCCCGATCGCAGATCAAATTGTCGAACGGCGACAGCAGCGTCGTGCGCTCGACGGCGATCTCGGCCACTCGATCGAGCAGCGGCGCGTCCTCGGCGTGAATGTACCACGCGCCCTTCTCGCCGTCCACCGTCACCCGTTCGATGACGCCTTCGTGCTCCAGCTGCTTCAACACATTCGGCAGATCGACGTAGCGATGACGAATATAGTGGCGGCTGATCTGCGTGGCGTTGGCGACGCCCAGCGCCTTGAGCGAAGTCTGTGCCGCGCGATAGGTCAACTGCCGATCGGATAACGTCTGGCGCGGCGTCCAGTCGGGCAGACAGCGCTCGCTCAAGTCCCACAGTTTCTGCAACCCGCTGCGGCCGGCCACCATGATCTGCCCCTTGGTCCACAGGTAATCGAGCATCTGGCTCACGTCGCGACCTGAAGTCCAGCCCGTGGAATACCAGCCGTCGGAGACTTTGTCCTCGGCGCCCAGCTCACGCGAGGGCAGGGGGCCGCGCCGCCGCAGCTCGGTAAGAATGTGGCGCTTCAAGCCACGATTCGCTTCGAGCCATTTGAGGTAGCGCTGCCCCACCTGCGAACCGGGCCGCTCGGTGGCGTAGCGGCGCATGAAGTGCTGATGGATCGGGTAATCGGCCGTCGGCACGATCGACGCGGCGTGCGCCCAGTACTCGAACAGCGATCGATCGCGCCACAGCAGCTGATCGAGCTCGGCCAGATCGTACTGTCCCACGCGGCTCCACAGCACGATCTGATGTGAGCGCGCCACCACGCTGATCGGATCGATCTGCAGACAACCCAGCTCGCGCACCAGCTGCAGCAGGCCGGGCGCATCGGCGGCAGGGCGTTCACCGGCAAGATGCTGCTTGACGATGGCCAGACGCCGCGCGGCGCGGCGATCGATGGTTTTCATAGCGCGATCCCTCGTCCTTTGGTAGAATGCCGCCCGATTATATCAAAGTCGTATTTGTTTGCCGGGATGTCTTCCCCGCGCAGCAGCTTTTTGCGACGGGGATGCGGTCAACAAATGCTCAAAGTCCTTATCCTGGAGAGACTCATGAAGATCGCCATGCTGTCGGACATTCACGCGAACCTGGCCGCGCTGGAAGCGGTCGCCGCCGATATTGATCGCTGGCAGCCCGATTACGTGATCGTGGGCGGCGACGTGGTCAATCGCGGGCCGCGCCCGCGCGAATGCCTTGAGTTTGTGCGGGAACGCGCGCGGACGCAGGGCTGGCAGTGCATCATTGGCAACCACGAGGAGTATGTGCTGTATCATGCGCAACCGGATGCGGCCAGGCACGGGCCGGACTTCGACGTGCGGCGCATTTCGTACTGGACTTACGAGCAGCTAAATTGCGATGTGTCTGCCATCAGCGCGTGGCCGTTTCAGCACAGTCTGCGGGTGAACGGCAGCGGCGAACTGCGCGCCGTGCACGCCTCGATGCTGGGCACGCGCAGCGGCATCCATCGCACCACGCCCGATGACGAGCTGCGGACGAAGATCGCGCCGCCGCCGGCCGTGTTGGTGGTCGGGCACACGCACCTGCCGCTGATCCGGCGCATCGACGATGCGCTGGTGGTCAACGCCGGCTCGGTGGGACTGCCGTTCGACGGCGATCGGCGCGCGGGCTATGCGCGGCTGACGCTGAACGGCGACTGGCAGGCCGAGATCGTGCGATTGGATTACGATTACGATCGGGCCGACCGGGATTTTGAAGAAACGAACTTTCTGGACGAGGCCGGGCCGCTGGCCGGGTTGATCCGCGATGAGTTCCGTCTCGCGCGTTCCAACCTGTTTGAATGGTCGTCACGCTATCAGGCCGACGTGATGGCGGGCGCGCTCACGCTGGAGGAAGCGGTCCGGCGATTCTGGCAGGAGCGCAGTTGAAACCTTTGCGGTTGGTGTGCATCTAATGAAGCAATCGATCTCGTGAGGAGCCTGTCATGAGCAAAGCGAAGTCAAAATCATCAACCGGCAAGCGCCAGCCTCCGCCGAAGAAAACGTCCATCAATCCGTGGTGGATCGGCGCGGCCATCCTGACCGTGGCGGTCATTGTGGGCGCGGGGCTGCTGCTGCAAAACAACGGCGCGCCGGCCGCGGCCGCGCCGCAGGCGGCCAGCCTGCCCGCCGAAATCTCGGTGGCCGACGCGGCCGCCAAACGCGCGGCGGGTGCCTTTGTGCTGGACGTGCGCGAACCGTCGGAGTGGAACGAGCTGCATGTCCCCGGCGCGACGCTGATTCCGCTGGGCGAGCTGGCCGCGCGCGTGAACGAAGTGCCCAGAGATCGCGAAGTGGTTGTGATCTGCCGATCGGGCAATCGCAGCCAGGAAGGGCGCGACATTCTGAAGCGCGCGGGTTTCACGCAGGTCACGAGCGTGGCGGGCGGCATCCGCCAGTGGCAGGCCGCCGGTTACGAAACGGTGACGGGGCCGTAAAGTTCGGATCATTCTAAAGGTGATCGATCGACAACCCGATCGGGCCGGCGGCTCGATCGGGTTTGTGTTTGTCTCGGGGTATAATCCGCCATATCTCAGCCAACGTGGGGCAATGCGATGACATCGGACTTCCGCTTCAGCACGCCGGTCGAGGTGCGCTTTCGTGATCTGGACGCGCTGGGTCACGTGAACAACGCCGTGTATTTCACGTACATGGAAATGGCGCGCGTAGCTTACTTCAGGCAGCTCGGACTGATCGGCGAAGCGTATCCCGAACCGTTCTTCATCATTGCCGAGGCGGCGTGCCAGTTCAAAGCGCCGATCGATCTGAATACGAATTTGCGCGTCAGTGCGCGCGTCAGCCGGTTGGGCAACAGCAGTTTCGATATGGACTACGCCCTGATCGACGCCGCGACCGATCGGCTGATGGCGACCGGCCGCACCGTGCAGGTGATGTTCGACTACGCCGCCGGGCGGAGCGTGCCGCTGCCCGAGGCGTGGCGGCAGACGCTGCGCGACTTTGAGGGGCTATGAATCCGATCGAGGCGGCCTACGATCGCGTGAACGCCCAGGTGCGTTATCTGCTGGCGTGGCCGGGCGAAGGGGCGTCGGGGCCGGAAGCGCCGTTGGAACTGCGCGCGCTGCGCGACGCGCCGTATTTTGCGCCCGTGGACATCGATGTGCAGCAGCTGGGCGTGGAAGAGATTCAACTTGAGGGTCGTCCAGTGTCCATCCGCCGGGCGCGCTATGAGGACGCGGCGTTTGTGGCCGAGTGCGCTTACACGCTGGACAACGCCCTCAGCCCGGAGGCACTGCGGTTGAAGCTGCGGCTGCAGGCGGCCTTGCGCCCTCTCTTGCTGGCGAGCTGGCCCGACGTTGATGATCTGACCGAAGAGTACACGGTGCTGCTGATCAACCAGATCGACGGCACGCCCGACGAGTTCATCGAGCGCAACCGCGCCGCGCTGGCGCGCTTTATCCGCTCGCAGCGCGAGGCGTTTACGGCGCAAGATGTGCAGGACATCCTGGTCTCGCGCGTCAGTTATTCGGATCAGGAAATGACGGTGGTCGATTGGGAAGGAGCGGTGGTCATCTCGACCGAGAGCGATTTTCAGTCGGACGTGGAACTGCTCAAGATCGGCAATTACCAGCTGCTGCGTTACCGCCTGCTCGATCGACTGATCGAAAGCCAGCTGGAGACGATCAGCCGTCATCTGGAGGCGGGCGCGCGCGCCTCGCTGCTGCCCAGCCGCCCCAAACGCATCCTGCGGCAGGTGGTTGAAAATCGCCTGATGCTGATGCTGAACTTCGAGAAGATCAAGGAGGGGCTGCTGCTCATCGGCGACTGGTATACCGCCAAGCTGTACCGCGCGATCTACGACGAGTTTTACCTGGACGACTGGGAAGCCGTCATCAAGGCCAAGCTGGACAACCTGCAATCGATCTTGCAGGTGATCCAGGAGAACTTCGAGTTTTCCTGGGCGCGCTTTCTGGAGCTGGTGCAGATCGGGGGCTGGCTGCTGCTGCTGATCGGTTACTTCATCCTGTTCTTCATCGACGTGCGGGCGTATCAGTAGGCCTGGTAACGCAAAACCCGCTTCCGGTTGGGAAGCGGGTTTCCAGTTGTAACGTCTCTTGGTGTTCTAGGCCGCTTCAGTCAAGGCCAGCGGCACCTCCGCATCTTTGGTGCTCAACCAGACCATGATCGAGTCGGCAGTGGCGACGTTGGTCGCCAGCGGCACGTTGTGAACGTTGCACAGCCGCAGCAGAGCCTGGATGTCAGGGTCGTGCGGATGCTTGTCCAGCGGATCGACGAGGAACACCACGCCGTCGATGTGACCTTCCACCACCCGCGCGCCGATCTGCGCGTCGCCGCCCATCGGGCCGGGCTGCACGGCTTCCACCGTCAAGCCCACCTTCTGCTGCAGCAACCGCGCCGTCGATTCGGTGGCGACCAGATGATAATGTGCCAACATGGTGCGGTTGTAGGTCGCCCACGCGACCATGTCGGCTTTCTTGCCATCGTGGGCGATCAAAGCGATCGTTTTCATTTGTAAAGTTTCTCCCTTCGCAGCCCAACCTAGGCTTGCCGGGAAGATTATAACACCCCTTCTGGCAGGGCTGTCAAGCTGTTATTGAGACTTGCCATAAAGCCAGATTCGGCGGTGACGCCGGGCGGTCGTCATCAGCAGTTGCAGAGATGGTACAATCGGTTAGAATCACCTGGGCGAAAGAGCGAGAAAGCGAATGAGTCTGAAGACGTTGCGACAGACAAAGTATATTGTGCCATCATTGGTGCTGTTGGCGGCGGCCATTGTGATCACGGCGCTGGTTTCGCCGCTGGACAAGACCCTGGGCGATCGGGTGCGTCTCGTGTACGTTCACGGCGCCATCATCCGCGTCGTGCTGGCGACCTTCGTGCTGGCGGGCGTGTTGGGTGCGGTCTTTGTGGTCACGCGCCGCGCCGGGGCTTTGGCGTGGGCGTCGGCGCTGTTCGAGGGCAGCCTCGTGCTGTGGGTGGTTTACCTCGGCATCAGCGTCGTCACCACGCTGGAAACGTGGGGCGGCATTCCGTGGTTCGAGCCGCGCTGGGTGTTCACCCTGCAGCTCACCGGGCTGGCGCCGCTGTTGTACGCGGCCGGTCGATTGTTGAAGAATCCAAGACTGACGGCCGTTTTGTACGCGATTTTCCCGGTGATTATGCTGTGGCTCTTGTCGCAGGCGCGGCTGGTGCTGCACCCGATCGATCCGATCGGCGAATCAGGCGAGGCGTCGATCCAGCTGGCCTATGGCGTGATGCTGGCGTTGTGGGCGGCCGTCGGCGTGCAGGTGGTGCGCGGGGTGAAAGCGCTGGCCGATCGCCGCGCCGCTCACGCGCCCGCGCCGGCCCCCATCGGATGAAACATTCAAGCGAGACGTGCATCTAACATGACAGACAACGGACAAAGCGATCGGGATTTATTGCAGCGCATCCAGGCCGGGGACAAAGCCGCCTGCGCGGCATGCATCGACAAGTATTCGCCCGGCATCTACCGGCTGGCGCTGCGCCTGATGCAGAACGAAGCCGACGCCGAAGACGTGATGCAGGAGACCTTCATCAGCGCGTTCAAAGCCATCGGATCATTCGAAGGCCGATCGGAGTTGAGCACCTGGCTATATCGCATCGCGTACAACGCCGCCATGATGCGGCTCCGCAAACATCAACCGCACACCGTCTCGGTCGAAGAGACCGAAACCGCTGACGACGGCGCGCTGGTGCCAACGCAACTCTTTGACTGGTGCTGTCTGCCGGAGCAGGATTTTGAAACCGGCGAGACGCGCGCCGAGCTGGAAAAAGCCATCGGCGAATTGCCGGACAAGCTGCGCGTGGTGTTTGTCCTGCGGGAGTTGGAAGGTTTATCGACGGAAGAAACCGCGCAGGCGCTGTCGATCTCCAATGAGACGGTGAAGACGCGGCTGCACCGCGCCCGGCTGTGGCTGCGCGAACGATTGTCGCCGTATTTTCTCGAAGTGGCGCACGCGCGCGAGGTGAATTGATATGCCCACACCCAACTGCCGGCACTTGCTCCACGACCTATCCGAATATCTTGATGGTACGGCCTCGGCTGAAGTGTGCGCCGAAATTGAGCGGCACCTGGCCGAGTGCGAAGATTGCACGGCGGTGGTGGACACCACGCGCAAGACGGTGAGCCTGTACCGCAAATTGCCGCAGCCCGAACTGCCGGCCGGTGCGCGCGAGCGGCTGTTTAAAACGCTGGATTTGAACGAGTTTCTGAAGTGACGGCGTTCAGGTAACGGCGTCCAAATGACGGCGTCCAAATGACGGCGTCCAAATGACGGCGTCCAAATGACGGCGTCGAAGCGATGTCTCAATGCGACGGCGGATGATTCATCCGCCGTTGTGTTTGTCACCATGGGGCGTTGAGCGCATCTAACGAAGTGACATACTTTCAGGAGACCAACATGGCTTTGCTCAACGACAAGGTGCAGCAGCAAGTGCGTGAGGCGCTGGCGGACATGACCGGCGCCGTCAAGGTGATCCTCTTTACCCAGGGTCAAACCGATCTGGCGTTGGAATGCGAGATGTGCGCGGAGACGCGACAGATCGTGGAAGAAGTGGCCGCGCTGTCGGACAAGATTACGGTGGACGTGCGTGACTTTGTGGCCGATGCCAATCTGGCGGAGCAGCTGGGCATCGACAAGATTCCGGCGCTGGCGATACTGCGCGTCGAGGGTGAGCGCACCGTCGATTACGGCATCCGGCTGTACGGCATCCCATCGGGCTACGAGTTCTCGACGTTGATCGAAGACCTGCTCATGGTCAGCCGCGGCGAGCACGGCCTGAACGACGCCACGGTGAAGGAACTGGAACGCCTGCTGGAGCCGGTCCACATTCAGGTGTATGTGACGCCCACGTGCCCATATTGCCCGCGCGCGGTGGTGCTGGCGCACCGGCTGGCGATGGCGAGTCCGCTGATCACCGCCGACATGGTGGAGTCGATGGAGTTTCCGCAGCTGGCCAACAAGTATCAGGTGTACGGCGTGCCGCGCACCGTCATCAACGACGTGGTGCACATCGAGGGCGCCGTGCCGGAAGCGCATCTGGTTCAGGGCCTGATGACGGTGCTGGATGAAGCGGAGATGTCGCGGTTGAAGACACAGTTTGAGATGGCGCAGGGGTAGTGGGATAGTTGGATAGTGAGATAGTTGGATAGTGAGATGGTTGGATAGTGAGATAGTTGGGCAAGTGGGATTGTGGTTTGAGGAGCGCCGGTGACTGCGCAGACGAAGTCGCGGACGAAAGCGTCAATCGGCAAGACCCGATCGGCCGTAAAGCCCTGCCGCGCGCCGAAGTATCAGGGCAAATGCCCCCGCTGCGGGCGCGGCCGGTTGGACTACAACGGGCTGCTCGAATTGTACTGCCCGGCCTGCGGCTACGTCGCGCCGGGCGGCGGCTTTAGCTGATAACGCAGGCTTATCGAGGCGTGACCTCGGTTTTGCCAAATCTGCCGGGCCTGATCAACCCGGCAGATTTTCTTTGGCTTCCAGTTGTCGCACCCGCTCGATCTGCCGCAGGTTCCACTCGCTCTGCGCTTCGCCTTGATCAATCGGCGTGTTGAACCACGCGTCGAGGATCTCCTTTGCCACGGGGATGGACGTGGCGCGCAGGCTGAGGGCCAGTACGTTGGCGTGATTCCAGATGCGCGCGCCGCGGGCCGTCTCGGCATCGCCGCACAGCGCGGCGCGGCTGCCGCGCACTTTGTTGGCGGCGATGCTGGCCCCCGTGCCCGTCCAGCAGCACACAATGGCTTCGTCGGCTGCGCCGGCCGCGACCAGCTGCGCGGCGCGGCTGGCGGTGACCGGCCAGTCAACGTCGGAATCGTCGGGGGCAAGCGGACCGATCGGGATGGGGGTGTGGCCGCGCGCTTGCAGTTCTTTGATCAAGAACGTCGTCAGTTCAGTCGCTTCGTCGCTGGCAATCGCTATCCGCATGTCGCCATCCTGGGTGGCCGGTTATTCTTGATTGTACCGTGCTTATTGCGCGTTGCCCACTTTTGTGGTATGCTCTCGCCGCGCCGCAGGGCGTGACAACTGAATAGCAGACTCTTATCCAGAGAGGCGGAGGGACCGGCCCGATGATGCCTCGACAACCAGCTGGATTGGAGGTTGAACGTTGGATGTTGGAAGTTGGAGGGGCGTTGTCTCCCGCTTTCAAACTCCACTCTCCAATTTCCAGACCAGCCAGGTGCCAAGTCCGGCAGAGTGTGTCTGGAAGATGAGAGCGCGACGTAGCGTGCAAGGCCGCCTCTTCGTATCCAGAAGAGGCGTTTTGTTTTGAAAATCCATTCTCTAAGGAGACTCGATGAGCACCACGTTTATGACTTCGAAGCAGACGTTCTTTACGTCCGAGTCGGTGACCGAGGGTCACCCGGACAAGATGTGCGACCAGATTTCTGATGGCGTGCTGGACGCCATGCTGGCGCAGGATCCGCGCTCGCGCGTGGCGGTGGAGACGGCGACGACGACGGGTCTGATTATGGTGATGGGCGAGGTGACGACCAAGGCTTACGTTGAGATTCAAGACGTGGTCCGCAGCACCGTGGCCCGCATCGGTTACACCGACGGCGCGTACGGTTTTGACGCGCGCACCTGCGGCGTGATCGTGTCCATCAAGGGTCAGTCGCCGGACATCGCCATGGGCGTGGACGACGCGCTGGAGCACAAAGAAGGCAAGATGTCCGATGCGCAGATCGAGGCGCTGGGCGCGGGCGATCAGGGCATGATGCTGGGGTATGCGTGCAATGAGACGCCCGAGCTGATGCCGCTGACGATCTCGCTGGCGCACAAGCTGTGCCGCCAGCTGGCCACCGTGCGCAAGGCGGGCGAGCTGCCGTGGCTGCGGCCCGATGGCAAGAGCCAGGTGACGGTGGAGTATAGCGAGGGCCGGCCGGTGCGCGTGGATACGGTGTTGATCTCCACTCAGCACGACGACAAGGTGGACCACGCGACGATCCGCGAAGAGGTCATCGAGAGTGTCGTCCGGCCGATCGTCTCGGACGGGCTGCTGGATGACAAGACGAAGTACTACGTCAACCCGACCGGCCGGTTCGTCATCGGCGGGCCGATGGGTGATGCGGGTGTCACCGGCCGCAAGATCATCGTGGACACCTACGGCGGCATGGCGCGGCACGGCGGCGGCGCCTTCAGCGGCAAAGATCCGACGAAGGTCGATCGCTCGGCGGCGTACTACGCGCGCTACGCGGCCAAGAACCTGGTGGCAGCGGGCGTGGCCGATCGGCTGGAGATTCAGGTGTCGTACGCCATCGGCGTGGCGCGGCCGCTATCGCTAATGGTGGAGACGTTCGGCACGCATCATATCGCGCCGGAGAAGATCGAAAAACTGCTGAACGATCACTTCGACTTCCGGCCGGGCGCCATCATCCAGAACCTGAACCTGCGGCGGCCGATCTATCAGGCGACGGCGGCGTACGGGCACTTTGGACGCAACGACATCGACGCGCCGTGGGAAGCGACGGATAAGGCAGACTTGCTGCGGAAGGAAGCGGGTTTGGCGTAACACGCTTGAGCGCGAATTGACCACGGAGAACACAGAGGACACGGAGTATTTGAATTGCTCCGTGTCCTCTGTAGTTTCCGGGGTTGGGATCAAGCCGCCTGGGGCGGGGGCGGATAATCGGCCTGACCTTTTTTCTCCTCGTTGTTCAACCACGCCGCAAACGTGATGAGCGTGGCGAACAGAAAGACGCCGCCGCCGGGCACCCACATGATGACCCCGGCCAGCTGCTGATCGTCGAGCGGCGACAACCCCAACACTTGCATGGCCGTGCCGTAAAACGGATACGCAATGGACTGAGCGAACGTGAAGATGGCGGCCAGGATGCTGCTGGACACCATGGTGAAGAACAGCACTGCGATGCGCACCAGATAGTTCATCGGCTTGTCCGGCGGCAGCGCGTGCAGCACCGGCGCCCACAGCCACACGCCCGTCACCAGAAACGTCATGTGCTCCACGATGTGAATGTTGACATCGGCCAGCGCGGCCTGATACAGATCGGGCAGGTGCCACACCCACAAGATCGCGTTGAAGGTGATCAACACCACGACCGGATGAGTCGCCACTCGCAGCACGTCCTTCACCACCGGTAGTTTGAACAGATACTGAAGCCAGTAGCCGGGCGTGCCCAGCAGCAGCAAAATCGGCGCGATGACGGCCAGCAGGATGTGCTGCACCATGTGCGCGGCAAATGAAACGCGGTTGCTCAAATCGTCGATGGGCGAGACCAGCGCGATGAAGATGGTGAGCAGGCCCAGCGCAAACCAGACGGGATGACGCAGCTTGACATCGCCGCCCCAGCGACCGTCCTGCCGCGCCAGATAGAGCAGGTAGCCGTACAGCGCGGCCTGGCTCAGCAGCATCACCAGAATGCTGGGCGCGAAATTCCACGTGAAATCAGCGGCGGGTTGTGGAAGTGGAAGTAAGTTCATGGTAAGTGAAGTATAGCACGAGTGATGGGTGGTGAGTGATGAGTGATGAGTAACGAGTAATGAGTAATGAGTAAAACGTGATACGCATTACGCAATACGCATTACGTTTTACGCATTACGCTTTACGTTTCACGCATTACGTTTCACGTTTCACTCCTCCCACCCGATCAGATCTTCCCACGTTTCGCGGCGGCGAATGAGACGATGATCCACTCCCTCCACCAGCACTTCGGCGGGGCGGGGGCGACTGTTGTAGTTGGACGCCATGCTGAAGCCGTAGGCGCCCGCGTTGAAGATGACGATGGTGTCGCCGGGCTGCACGGCGGGCAGCGCGCGATCGACGCCCAGCACATCGGCGGATTCGCACACCGGGCCGACGACATCGGCGGGCAGGGGCGACGGCACAGCGCAATCCGCAGCGTCGATGAAGTGATAGGCGTCGTACAGCGCCGGACGCAGCAGCTCGGTCATGGCGGCGTCGACGACGACGAGGCGGCGGCCGGGGCGTTCTTTGACGTATTGCACCTGCGCCACCAGCGCGCCCGCGTTGGCGATGATGGAGCGGCCGGGTTCGATGGCGAGCTGCAATGAAGAGTGAAGAGTGACATGTGAAGAAAGCGCCGCGCCAATGGCCTGCGCAAACTCTTCAGGCGCTGGAAAGTGATCGTCGGGGCGGTAGGCGACGGGGAAGCCGCCGCCGACATCGAGCAGGCGGATGGCGGGCGTGGCGATGGACAGCACGCGCCCGATCGCTTCGACAGTCCGATCGGGCGAAGCCAGCTGTGAGCCGATGTGAATGTGCAAACCGGCGAGGTCGAGATGCGGAAAACGATCTGGACTTTGCAAGATCGATTGCGCTTCGAGCCGATCGATCCCGAATTTGGAGCGATAGCCGCCGGTGGCGATGTGATGGTGCGTGTCGGCTTCGACGGCGGGGTTGACGCGCAGCGCCACCGCCGGACGGCACGCTCGGGCCGCGGCCAGCCGATCGAGCACGGCCAGTTCCTGCGCCGATTCGACGTTGATCCAGCCGAGGCGCTGATCGAGCGCGTAGGCCAGCTCGACCTCGGTCTTGCCCACGCCCGCAAATACGATGGATGCCGGATCGGCGCCGGCCCGCAGCGCGCGATACGCTTCGCCGGCCGACACCACGTCGAAGCCCGCGCCCAGCTCGCGCAGCAGGCGCAAGATGGCGCCGTTGGCGTTGGCCTTCACCGAGTAGTGCAGGCGGGCGTTTAGTGGTCTGAATGCCTCATTGAGGCGCCGGTAATTGGCTTCGATCCGATCGCGGCTGTACACGTACAGCGGCGTGCCGTACTGTCGGGCCAGTAGATCGATCGGGAGTTGATCGCACCACCACTCGTGTTCAACTTGATGAAAGCCGGTCATAATCGCTCCTCTGTGCGCGGCAAGTGTACCAGACATCGCGCGGCGTTGTCCAGCCGATGTTAAGCGAACTTTACGCGCGGCGATTGACTTTTAACCCGATTGCTTCTAAACTCCCACCATTCTCTTCATCGGGAGGCAGACATGGCCGTGACGGCACCCATCAACGACACACGTGAAATTCGCGGTTGGATGATGTACGACTGGGCCAATTCGGCCTTCTCAACGACGGTGGCGGGCGTGTTTCTGGGGCCGTATCTCACCGGGCTGGTCAAGTCGGCGGTGGGCGAGAACGGCGTGTTTTATTTGATAGGCATTCCCATCAGCGAGAAATCGTTCTTTGCCTATTGCGTGGGTGTCTCCGTGTTTTTGCAGGTCTTCTTCCTGCCGCTGTTGGGCGCGATTGCAGACTATTCCAACTGGAAGCGGCGCATGATGCTGTTTTTTGCGATCCTCGGGGCCGGATCGACGATCGGGTTGTTTGTGGTTACTGCTGACCTGTACTTGCTGGGCGGGTTACTGTTCATTTTGGCGAACCTGGCCTTTGGCGCGTCGATGGTGTTTTACAACTCATTCCTGCCGCAGATTGCCACAGAGGACAAACGCGATGAAGTCTCGTCCAAGGGCTGGGCGTGGGGCTACGCGGGCGGCGGGCTGTTGCTGGCGATCAATCTGGTGTTCTACATGTTCCGCGATTTGCTGGGCCTGCCCACCGAATTGGTGGTGCGCCTCAACCTGGCGTCGGCGGGCGTATGGTGGCTGATCTTTGGCATTTTTTCCATCCGCCGGTTGCGCGAGCGCGGCGCGCAGCGGCCGCTGCCGCCGGGGCAGGGTTATGTGGGCGTGGGCTTTCGGCAGCTGCGGCGCACGCTGAGTGAAATCCGCAATTATCCGCACACGCTGCGCTATCTGATCGCTTATCTGCTGTACAACGACGGCATCCAGACCGTCATCGCCATGTCGTCCACGTTTGGCAATCAGGAACTGGGCATGAGCGAAGGCGATCTGGCGCTGCTGTTCCTGATGGTGCAGGCGGTGGCGTTTGTGGGCGCACTGGCCTTTGGCAAGCTGGCGCAGCGCCTCAATGCCAAGCGGACGATCGTGGTGACGCTGCTGATCTGGTGCTCGATCAGTTTGTGGGCGGTCATCAGCCTGCGCTCCACCGGCGAGTTCTGGCTGCTGGGCGTGGTGGTGGGGCTGGTGCTGGGCGGCAGCCAGGCACTGAGCCGCTCGCTGTTTTCGCAGATGATCCCGCGTGACCGCGAGGCCGAGTTCTTCAGCTTCTACGAAATCAGCGAGCGTGGCACATCATGGATCGGGCCGATCCTGTTCGGCGTGATCGCGCAGGCCACAGGCACGTATCGCATGTCGGTGTTCTCGCTCATCGTGCTGTTCGGCGGCGGGCTGTTGATTTTGCTGGCCGTCAACGTGCCGCGCGCCATCCGCGAAGCGGGCAACGTGGTGCCGGAAACGCTGCAGCCGGAGGCCGCTCCCGCTTGAGGCGGCGTCAGCGAGCTGACGGGGCGCGCACGCAAGTGCTTGACCGCCGCGCCGGAAAATGCTTGAATCAGAACAGCCGCTCGAATCGGGGCGGCTGTTTGGTTGTGGTATGATGCAGACCGGGAGACATTCATGAGCATCACGCACACCATCGAGACGACGCATCTGCGCAAGGAATACAGCCGCAAAGTGGCGGTGGCCGATCTGACGCTGCAGGTGGGCGAAGGTGAAGTGTTCGGCTTCCTCGGCCCCAACGGCGCGGGCAAGACCACGTCGATCAAAATGCTGCTGGGGCTGGCCGCGCCCACCAGTGGCGAGGCGCAGCTGTTGGGAAAACCGATCGGCGATCCGCGCTCGCGGGCGCGCGTGGGCTTTTTGCCGGAGCACTTCCGCTTTCACGATTGGCTGACCGGCGAAGAGTTCCTGCACTTGCACGGTCGCCTGTACGGCATGTCTGACGCCGATCGCCTTCAGCGCGTGCCGGCGCTGCTGAAGCGCGTGGGGCTGGAAGAACACGCCACCAAGAAACTGCGCGGCTATTCCAAAGGCATGCTGCAGCGCGCGGGGCTGGCGATGGCGCTGCTCAACCGGCCGGCCGCGATCTTCCTCGACGAACCGACCAGCGGCCTCGATCCGGTGGGGCGCATCCTGGTGCGCGACATCATCCGCGAGGTGCGCGCCGACGGCACGACGGTGTTCCTCAACTCGCACCTGCTGTCCGAAGTGGAGATCACCTGTGATCGTGTCGTCTTCATCAAGCATGGCGAAGTGATCCGCACGGTCGATCTCAAATCGATCGGGCAGGGCGATGTGCCGGTGGAGATCACGTTGGGCGCTCTGCCAGCCGATCGGGCTGAGCTGCTGAACGGCCTGGCCGCCTTCGGGCGCGATGTGCACATCGACACCGATCGCATACAACTCATCGTGGACGGGCGGCAGAAATTGCCCGACATGGCGCGCTGGCTGGTGGGGCAGGGACTGGATGTGTACGCGCTGACGCCCAAACACGTCTCGCTGGAAGAGCTGTTTCTGCAGATCGTGGGCACGGACGGAGGACTGTGATGCCGATCGCCGTCATCATGAGATTGACGCTGCGCGAAGCCGTGCGCCGCAAAGTGATGGTCGGGCTGCTGATCCTCAGCGCCATTTTTCTGGTACTGTACACGCTGGGGCTGATCTTCATCAACAATGAGCTGGCCGGGCAGTCGGTGCCGTCGCGCATCGGCGGCGTGGAGACTGTGTACAACTTTCTGCTGGTGTCCGGCCTGTACGCGGCCAACTTCCTGCTGATCATGCTGGCGGTGTTGATCAGCGTGGACACGCTGGCGGGCGAGATCAGCAGCGGCACCATCCAGTCGTTGGCGGTGAAGCCGCTGGCGCGGCGTGACATTCTCCTCGGCAAGTGGCTGGGGTTTGTGATTCTGCTGGGGCTGAGCGTGCTGCTGCTGGTGGGCGGCGTGATGCTGATCACGTGGCTGATCACGGGCTACACCGCGCCCAACTGGCCCACTGGTCTGCTGCTGCAATATCTGCAGACGCTGGTACTGCTCAGCGTGTCGCTGTTGGGCGGCACGCGCCTCTCCACGCTGGCCAACGGCGTGCTGGGTTTTGGCCTGTTTGGCATGGCCTTCGTCGGCGGCCTGATCGGGCAGGTGGGGACGTTCATTTCCAACACGACGGTGCAGAACATCGGCCAGATCACGGCCCTGCTGATGCCGACCGAGGCGTTGTGGCGGCGGACGCTCAGCGAGATCAGCGTGAGTTTCAATCCGTTCCGCTTCATGTACATCGGCGGCGTGCCCGAAGCCGGGGTGTGGGTGTACGCCGTGATTTACGCCGCCGTGATGCTGCTGATCGCGTTGTGGTCCTTCGGGCGGCGGGATTTGTGAGGGAAGATCGGGCTGCCGCTACTGAAACGAGCGCACTCACCGCCAGGGATTGATGATCTTTACGCCGGTGTCTGCAAAATCCGCTTCGTTCCGAGTGACCAGCGAACAGGAGTGCGAGAGCGCCAATGCGGCGATCAGCGAGTCTATGGCTGAAAGCCGCCTGCCGCTTCGCTCCAGTCTGCCCACCAGCTCACCCCAGATCAACATCGCGCTCACATCCAGCACAAGTACTCTGTCTCGAAAGCGCACCAATAACTCGTCAGTGAGCCAGGTTTGCAGTTGCTCCTTCCGTAGCGAATCGGACAGTTTCTCGATGCCTTTGCGAAGTTCACCGATCGTAATCACGCTCAAGTAAACGCTGGCCGGATCAAGTTCATCAAGCCACTGAATAACGCTTTCGTTGGGGCGTCTGGCGACCAGTTCTGAAATGACGTTCGTATCGAGCAGGTATCTCATAGCGCTGGATCACCTCGAGCCGGGCCAGTGTCACGGGTCAGGTCGAGTTCGACGCCAGCGAGTGGGGATTCTCTGAAAAAATCAGAGAGCTTCTGTTTGGTAAGGAGCAGTTCACGATAGTCGGCATAGGAGAGCACGATGGCGGTTTCGGCGCCGCGTCGGGTAATCACCTGCGGCCCATGGGTAAGCGCGGCTTCGACGACTTCGCTGAATTTGTTTTTGGCTTCTTGAAGTTGCCAAACATGAGACATGGCACACCTCCTGTCTAGACTGTCTAGATTATAAAAGAGTTTCCTAGTTTGTCAATGGGCGTCGAAGGGACGGCGGCCCGGCATCTGAAGGGTTCCCCAACTGGGGTGCTCGTTACATCATCAGCCGCAGCGCCAAAGCGCAGCAGAGGCGCTGCGGCCGCACGCGCGGGTTAACCCGCTCCATTTCGTTCAACGCACTTTTCATCTGCTCTACAACGCTCTGCTGCGGCGAACCGTCTCCTGGCTCGCGCTCGCGCGCGATCCGCTCCGCTTCCAGTAGTGGGGCGCTTTCTGGAATGCGCGCAATTGTATCAGGGCGCAGCGTGCCGATGTCGTTGACGCCTGTCTGCCACCAATCGAGTAATGCGATCAGCATTTGCCGCCCCTGACCTGCTACCAAAATTAGCACCGCGTGTAATGAGAGTGCCGCGTCCCCGATTGAAACCAAGGAGCGCACTCGATGAAGCAACATACACCTGCAGAAATCGCGATGATTCTGCGCGAAGCCGATACGAGCCAGAAATCTGTGCCTGACTTCTGTCGGCGGAAGGGCAGTGCCGAAGCGACGTTGCACCGTTGGCGACAGAAATATGGCAGTCTGCAAGTCGATAAAGCGAAACGCCTGAAAGCCCTGGCAGTGGTCTTGAGGTATCGCGCCTAATTCGCGCGCTCTTTGGTGTGATCCACCACCGTCACAAAGCCGCCGAACAGCCGATACTCGTCCATGCGGCACGAGTTGATCAATTCGCCGTTCCAAAACGTCATGTCCGGGCAGCTGTCGCACATATCGGCTGTGCCGTCGGGCATGATGTCCGGCGCCTGAATCACGCCGATGCTCTGCACGTACACCGGCGTGAACAGCCGGCCCGGATGCCGCACCAGATCGCGTAAATAGCGGCCGTGCGCGGCGCGCACCGTCCGGTCGAACAGCGACGCCAGGAACACCTTGCGCCCGATGCTGGACTGGCTGAGATAGGCTAAGTATTTGCCCGTAAACCAGTGATGGCCCGCCTGCGCCAGTTCCATCGTGCGTTTGCCGATGGAGCCGTAGATCTGCTCTTTGCTGCCGATCATCGCCCCGGCCAGCCACTTGATCGAATCGATCTTCCACGTGCCGCCCAGATACCCCGACGCCTCGAACTCCGGCACGTGCTCTTTGATCAGATCGTACACCTCGTAGGACGTGATGTTTCGATCGGGCGTCACTTCGCTGGCGTAGGTCAGATGGCGCGCGTCCACCAGATCATCGCCCACCTGGTAGGTCACTTCTTCATCCAGCGGCGCGGTGCGGAAGCAGATGAACACCATGCCGTGCACCCGGTCGATGTTGCGCTGCGCCCACTTCACCATCTCCGGGATGTACTGCATGGTGGAGGGATAGACTGTGCTGTTGAAGATCACGTACAGCCCGCCCACGTCGTGGATCATGTCCGCAAAGTGCTGGCGCAGGGCGTTGGTCTCCACTTCGTTCTTGTCGCGCCACTGCGGGCGGCCCTGGTTGCTGTCGATGTGGATGGTGAAGCCGGCCAGCCCCGCCTTCTTCAACTCCACCACCGTTGCGCGATCGAGCTTGAGGCCGTTCGTCAGCACGATCGGCTTGATGCCTTGCTGCCGCGCAAAAGCCACCAGGTCCAGCAAATGCGGATACATCAGCGGCTCGCCGCCCGCGATGGACAGGTTGTCGACGTTGCGCCAGCGCTTCAGGTACAGCACCTCTTCCTTCACCTGCTCCAGTGTCTTGTGCCCGCTGAGTTTTTGCCGGTAACAGCCCAGGCAGGCCAGATTGCAGATGTCGGTCACTTCCAGCCAGCCGATGGGATTGTCGTTCTTGGACCACGGAAAACGATAGAGATTGCGTTTGTCGAGGCTCATGCTCCGCTCCTTGCTGTGGCAAAATTGCGGCGCAGTATAGATCAAGACTGCGCATCGCGCAAAAAATAAAGCAATTTTCCACCTAAAAAAAGCCGCCCCCTTAATCGGAGGCGGACGGTCAACTGGCAAGAGCGGGGCGGTCAAACATCGGGCACATACGCATCCAGGTTATCGTGCAGGCCGCTCAGCCGTTGCCACACGATTGGCAGATCGGGCGCGAGCAGGCCGCTGCTCTTGTCCACCTTCAGCCAGTCGCGCGCGAGCCGCAGCCGCTCGTCGCCGCTCGACGTGGATGACCGCCACGTCGGCGGGCAGTGCGGCAGCTGGCCGAAGAGGTGATAGTTGAATGAGGCCCGCGCCTCATACACGTCGCCGGCCGCCAGCGCGGTGGGGAAGAACAACCGATCGGGTTGGCGGCGCGGAAACTCAATTGCCAGGGGCGGCACACGATTCGCGCCGGCCGTCAACTTCAGACACACGCAACCGGTCGCGCCAAAGCGATCCAACGCCCGCCGCACCGCCGGCGTCACCTGAAACTCATCGGCGATATGTGACAGCGCCGCCGGATTGGGCGCAAACGTAATCGCCGCGCGCGTGGGATCGATGTCCAGCCAGTCGCGCACTTTCTCGATAATCCGATCGGTCAGTGACACTTTTTCGGCTTCACGCTCGAGTTCGGGAAAGCCGTGGCGCAGATCGCTAAAGAACGAATCGTAACCGGATAGGTCGATGAAGCGCACGTCAGTCGGCAGCGTCTCGGGCGGCGTGGGCAGCGGCAGGATCAGCGCAAAGTCGTCGGCGGCCTCGTAGCGAAAATTGTAGGCCAGAAACTGTCGGCCGTCTTTCGCCGCTCGCGCAAAAATGTTGGTCGCCCCTGCCACCCGCACCGGCCTGGTGAAAATTCCCATTGCCTGCCCCCGTCTTAAACCCTGCGCCCGGGCGGATGGTGATCGACCCGGGCACGCCTTCAATTTTCAAAGATCGCTGTGAGCCAGTCGGTCACGCGCTGCACCGTGCAGCCGGGATGGCTCAAGCCCAAACGCTGCGCGGTTTCCGCGGCCGTCCATCGATACAGATCAAGCATGGCGAACAGCGCGCGACGCAGATCGGCAGGATCGTGCAGCGCGCTGAGCTGGGGCAGGGCGGCCACGGCGCGCCGATCGGCCCACTGCTCAATAAAGCGCCCGTCGTGCCACACGCGCCGTCCCGGATCGGCGGACAGCGTGTGCCATTCCAGCAGCGTCAATAGCTGCGACTTGAGCTGGCAGTCCAATGTGACGTGAGCGCGCCACCGATCGCCGCGCCGGATGAATTTGGCGGCGCGCAACGCCTCCAGACCGAATCGCTGCACGGCCTGCGCGAACTCGCCGGCAGCCGGCAGCGCGACCGGTTGCGGATCGCGCTCGAAGGCGCGTTTCAGATCGGGCGCGCTCGCGTCGAACAGCACGCGCACGCCGTATTGCAGCACGATGTCGTAATCGGCGGTATCGATCGGGCTGAGTGGATCGATCGGGGCGAGCAAGACATCAAACTTCAAGCCGTTGTCGAAGACGACGATCCATTCGACGTCGCCGCGCGGCGAATGGGTGATCACGGCGAGCTCGATCGCGCCGAATGACGCCAGCCAGCGGTTGTCGGCGGCATACTTTGGCAGGTCTGAGGTGAACACGATCAGATCGAGATCGGACCATTCATCCGGCGGCGGATCGATGCGGGCGCGCGAGCCGATCACAACCACGGCGCGGATGTCGGGCTGCGCCTGCGCCCACGCCGCGAAGTCGCGTTCCAGTGCGTCGTAATCAAGCGGCATGGCATTCATCGCGAAGCATCAAGCGGCGGGGGATAGATGCCCGGCGTCGAGTCGGGGATGACGATGGCGCCGAGCGCCGAGACGTAGAAGTCCACCGGCCCGGCGTCGCCGATGATGGCGTAGGCGTAGCCCAGTTCGCGCAGGCCCAGCATCGATCGCATCAACAGTTCCGCGCCGATGCCGCGCCCCCGCTCCGTTTGGATCACACCGGTCGGGCCGAAGAAGCCGCGCGCGGTGGCCTCGTAACAGGCGAAGCCGACCGGCTGGTCGTCGCGCAGGGCGATGAAGGCCGTCACCGGCAGCGACTTGAAGCAGGCGGCGAATTCGTCGGCCCAGCCCGGCTCGAAGTGGCGCGCGATCCAGGCTTTGATCGCGCCCTGCTCGTGGGGCAGCGGACGGCGGATGATCACGCCGTCAAGTTCGCGCGGCGTGATGGGCAGGGCATAAAGTCTGACAAGCAGATCGGGCATACGCGGCGCATTGTAACATGATTCCGGCGGCTGATCGCAAACCGCCTCGTGAAACCGATGGGCTTGACGAGGCGGCTGATGGGTGAACCGGCGCGGCTTACTCGCGCAAATAGTCGCGCAGCTTGCGCGCGTGGGTGGGATGTCGCAGCCGCGACAGCGCCTGCGCTTCGATCTGGCGGACGCGCTCGCGGGTGACGCCCAGCTTCTTGCCCACTTCTTCCAGCGTGTACGATTGGCCGTCCACCAGGCCGTAGCGCAGCTGCAAAATGCGCACCTCGCGCGGGGGCAGGCTGTTGAGGATGTCGCTGATCTGCTCGCGCAGCATGTTCATGGTCACGGCTTCGATGGGCGCGACGGAATCCTCGTCCATGATGAAGTCGCCCAGCACCGAGTCTTCATCTTCGTCGGTGGGCGTCTCCAAGGAAATGGGGCGGCGCGCCACCTGGATCATCTGCTCGGCTTTCTTCACCGGCACCTGCATCGCGCCGGCCAGCTCTTCGGGATTGGGTTCGCGGCCCAGTTCCTGCGTCAGCGAGTGGCTGACGCGGATCAGCTTGTTGATCTGATCACCCATGTGCACGGGCACGCGGATGGTGCGGCCCTGGTCGGCGATGGCGCGCGTCACGGCCTGGCGAATCCACCACGTGGCGTAGGTGCTGAACTTGTGGCCGCGATGATAGTCGAACTTGCGGGCCGCACGGATCAGGCCGATGTTGCCTTCCTGGATCAGATCGAGAAACGGCACGCCGCGCCCGATGTACTTCTTGGCGACGCTGATCACCAATCGCGAGTTGGCGGTGATCAGATGCTCGCGCGCCGCTTTGGCGTCCTGCAAAATCGCTTCCAGGTCAAAGCGCTTCTTGACGCTGAGGCCGTCTTTCTGCAGACGCTTCATGGCGTTCTTGCCGCGCTCGATGCGCTTGGCCAGCGACACTTCTTCCTCGGCCGTCAGCAGCGGGATGCGGCCGATCTCTTTGAGGTACAGGCCCACGGTGTCGTCGGTCTCGATGGCGGCCACGGTGCCGTCGTCGAGCTCGTCGCTGATGTCTTCTTCTTCCGGGCCTTCCTCTTCCGGGGCTTCGCCCAGCTCGATGCCGTTTTCCGTCAGCGTGGCGAAGATCTCGTCCAGCTGGTCGATGTTGGTCTCGGCCTCGGGGAACGCTTCGAGGACTTCGTCATAGGTGACGTAGCCGCGCTCGCGGCCCAGCGCCAGCAGCTGCTCTTCGGCGGCGCTGCTGGCCGGCTCTTCAATCAGAACTTCTTTGATGATGGGGTCCTTCGGCGGCTGCGCTTTGGCTTTGGCCTCAGGGACTTTTGCCGTTTTTTTCGTTGCCAATTGAAAACACCTGCCTGATCTGGATCAATATTGATTGTAACAGAAATAAAGAGCACCTGCGCGCCGCCTGATCGGCGCACCGTGCTCTTGATTCTTCCTGCACGCGCGAGACATGATTGCCGGTTTCTGTCAGACTGCTCGGACCGCCGAGATCTTCGCTGGCAACCGCGCCGGAACCGGCACGGCCGCTTCGCCTGCGACGCGGGCCTGTTTAGCTGATGGTGCGCGCCGTTCAAACGTAACAGAAAGAGGGTATCACGACTTTACCGAAAAATCAACTGGCAAAGTAGGAGACTTCACAAATTGGGCAGTGGAAACCGGGAGGGTGGAACGATCCAATCGGGTTTGAGACGGGCCGTGAGGACAAAAACCCCGTTTTCGCTGAGTTATGTTTAATCTTGTCGCAGAATGTTTTCAAATCCTAGTCCAGTGGGCGGCCGGTCACGGCGCGTAACTGATGGTGACAATGGCGAAGGCGAACAGCGTCACCAACGTCGCCAGCGACAACGTGTTGACGACGAACGTGCGGTTGGCCGGATCATCGGCCTTGATGAACAGCGGAATGACAAACGGCGGCGGCAGCACGATCATCGTCAGCACGGCGGCCTGAAACGCCCGATCGAGCTGCAGCAGCCGATCGATCACGAAAGCGTTGATAAGCAGGCCGATCGGCAGCCAGAAGATCAGCCGCAGCCCGATGGCCTTGAGCGGCTCGCGAATCTGCCCCGGCTCCAGCCGCATCTCGCAGCCGATGATCAGCGCGATAAGCGGCGTGGTCAGCCCGGCCAGCAGCTCGATCGTGCGCAGAACCCCGTCAGCCAGCGGCACCTCGAGCAGGGCAGTCATCACACCCAGTTGACCGGCGGCGATGCCCAGCAAAATCCCATCGATGACGGGCGTGGTCAGAAAATTGCGCACGGTGTCACCCCAGGAGCGAGCGGCAGACGCCTGCCGTTCCAGCACGCCCACCAGCACGAAGAACACAAACACCACCTGTCCCAGATCGATGAGACCGAACTTGTACAGGTTGTCCGCGCCATAGACCGCGCCATAGATGGCGTAGCCCATCATCCCGGCCTCGAAGCCGGTCATGAGCACGGGGAAGTATGGCGAACGAAGGCGGACCAGCGGCCGGAGCGCGCGGCCGACCAGCAGCGCCACGACACAACTGCCGAACATCACTGCGAAAATGATCAGGTGGTACGGCTCCAGTCTGACGCGCGAAAAAGCCAGAAACAACGCCAGCGGCAGCGTGAGTTTGATCACCAGATTCTTCAGATCCGTCAGCGTGTCCGGCCGCAGCCAGCGACGGCGATTGAGCATCAGACCCAGAACAAACAACAAGATGACGGGCAGTACTTTGGAGAGGGAATCAAGGTAAGTCATGAGGCAATTCCTGATCGAGCACGAGTCGGCCGCGAGGCCGCCGAGGGGTAATTATAGCCGGCTTGGCGCGTCACGCTCGCCGGACGGACGCTCCGCCGGCGCAAAGAGGCGGCCTGGGTTGCGGTATTATGCGCCGCAACAAAGGGGTCTGGAGCGGGTGATGGGATTTGAATCCGCAGCCCAGTGCCTGGGAAGTCTTGTTAGAGCAGGGCAGTAGTGGCGGGCGAATTGCTGTCTATCGTTATTGAGAGCTGAGCCACCTGGCTGCGAGTTCGACGTGCGTGGGCACGTTCTGCAGGAAGCTGGTTCTAAGTTGACTGTCGGTAATTTGCGCCGCTTGCGCCTGCAACAAACCATACGCTGTGTCCAGGATTTGTCGGGCGCGTTCATCCCCCAGGCGCGTGAGGCTATGATAACAGGTTAATAAAATCCGCACTGGTTCGATCGCACCCACTAAAGTTGGGTTGATCTGAAGATCATCAAAGATGGCTTCCAGGACAACTTTGGCTCGCTCAACTTGCCCCTGCTGCGCGGCCAGCCAGGCCTGCCCCGCCAGAATCTCGATCAGGCCTTGATGCAGCCCCAGGGTTTGATGCAGTGCCAACGCTTCCTGATAATAGGTTTCGGCTTCAGCCCATTTGTGCTCAGCTGCAGCCAGATGACCTAATTGCGTCAAGGCCATACCCTGATACTCGCGATGATCGATCGAGCGCGCGATGGTCAAGGCTTGCTCACACTCACGGCGCGCCTGAGTCTGATTACCGAGCCGGTGCAACAGCAGGCTGAGTTTGACCAGCGTTTCCGCCTCCCAGGCTCGATCACCCCCAGCGCGCAGGATGGCCAGGCTGCGCTCGTAGAGATCGCGAGCGGGTGTGTATTCGCCCAACAGATAACTGTTGAAGCCCAGATCGCACAACGATTTGGCATACATGCGCGGCTCGCTGGAGTTTTGCGCGATGGGCAGCGATTCCAGGAGATAGGCGCGTTCTCGGCCGTAATCGCCCTGTTTGCCATAGAGCTGGCCGAGGTTAGCCAGTTCCATCGCCTCGCCGATGCGATCGGCGGCGGTGCGGGATAGCTTCAATGCTTCCTCAAAATGATCTCCGGCGTCAGGATATTGGCCCAGCTCAAGCATGACGCCGCCCAGCAAGTTGTGAGCACGGCTCTGCTTGATGAGATCATGCGCTTGCCGATAGTGCTGCAAGGCCGCTTCGGCCTGTTGTTGGGCTTCGACGTAATTGGCTTGATACCACAGCACCAGACCGGCCACATAGTGCGCGTCCGCTTCGCCCGCGGCGTCGTCCACGGCCTGAGCTAAGCGGGTAGCTTCAGCTGCGGCCTCCAGGGCCGAGGAGTAGCGCGCCAACCGCCGGAAGATATGACACTGGCTGATATACAGCTGATTCAATACGGTCTTGATTTCGATCGCCGGTTCTGGCAGGCGCTTCAATTGCGCGCGTAGCTGATCGATGGCCTGGGCCAGGACCGCTGCACCTTCAGACAGCAGCCCCGCCAGTCGATAAAACAAGATCAGGGCATTTTGGCTGCGCTGAATGGCGGCCAGATCCAAATGCTCGACGGCTGTTTGCCAGGCTTGTCGGATGTTATCCAGATCAGTCCAAATACCTTGCACGGCCTGTTGTGATTCAGCGCCGCCCAGGGCCGGCGCATGCCGATTCACCAGCGACAAATAATAGGCGCTATGGCGCCGCGCCGTGAGCGCCAACGCGGGCGATACCGCAGACAACTCGGCCAACTTCTCTGCCGCAAAAAAGCGTAAGACCTCGTGCAGCATGTAACGTCCATGATCCAGCTGATGCAGGCATGATTTATCTTGCAGCGCCCCCAGCGCAGCGCTGCTCGCTTGAGCCACATGCGCCATGGCCTCAAGCGTAAAGCTGCCTTTGAAAACGGATAACTGCGCTAACAACATTTGCTCATCGGCTGTCAACTGCCGCCATGACGCATCGAACACGGCCCGCAGGCTGCGTTGACGTGCGGGGATGTCGCGTAGCGTCGTCGCCAGCTCGCCCAAATTGTGCTGGATGCGTGCCGCAATGGCCGCGCAACTGTCATGCCGCGCCAGCGACGCTGCCAGTTCAAGCGCTAATGGCAAACCTTCGACCAGCCGGCAGATGCGACTGACGGCGGCGCGCTCGTCGGGCGTATCGATTGATCGGGCGCATACCTGACGATAACGTTCCTCAAATAACGCTGCCGCCGATTGTGTTGCAACTGCTGCAGGATCTGATTCCAGATACGGCAAACCCGTAATCTCGATCAGCCACTCACTTTGCAGATTAAGCACCTGCCGCGACGTCACCAGTATTTGAACGTATGGCGCGTGGGTGAGAATGTCGTCGATCAGTTGCACGCCCGCCAGCAGGTGCTCAAAGTTATCCAACTGGACAACCGCGAAGCGAGCACGGTGTCCAACGTCGCCCTCACGCTGACGGCGAGCAGCGGTTTGACGTATCAATCCGTGGCCAGTCCGATCGGCACGGTGTGTAATGCGTGCGTGCCGGGCAGCCCACAATGGCGTTTGACATTGCCCGGTCTGGCGGCGGGGGCCACTCAACTCGTCACCTTTACCCGGCAATTGGCCGCGAACTTGAGCGCCCAACCGATCGTGACCAGCACCTTGACGGCCGGCGCGGGATCGATCAAGTTGGGCAGTGCCGCCCTCGCGCAGCTGACCGACGGTGTGCCGCCAACGGTGACGCTGGTCACCAATGTGCCCGCCACGCTCAAGATTGGTACTAATACACTCAACGGCCTGGCCGGTGATAGCGGGATCGGCGTGCAAAAGGTTGAAATTCTGCCGCAAGGCAGCGCGCAATGGCAAACGGTGACAGGCACGCTGGCGTGGCAGGCTGCTGTAAACATGCCCAACGTCTCGACCTTCGCCGTGCAAGTGCGCGCCACAGATTTCTACAATCAGATCAGCCCGATCCAGAACTACACTTTTGCGGTCGACAACGTTGGCCCGCTTGTGACAATGACCTTGCCGTCGTACCTCACAAGCACGTTGGCGCAGATCGGCGGCACGACAAGCGATCCGTTCCCCGCCGGCGGCCTGGTCAGTAAAGTCGAAGTGCAGATCGGGGATGGCGCCGCGGCGTGGCTGTCGGCGGGCGGGCCCTACAGTCCAATGCAAGGCAGTCAAGGTTGGAATCTCTCCTGGTCAACGCCCATTTCGGATGGTGTGCCCATTCAGATCAGGACACATGCGACCGATGCGGCCGGGAACGTCACCGTCGGCCCGTGGCAGGCCACGACCATCGATGTGGTGGCCCCCCTCATCACGGTGACAACCTATACACCCAATATCATCCCGGGGAATTACGGCACGCCCGCACGTAGCAGCGCGCCGGTGTTGAGCGGGAATGTAAGCGACGGCAGCGGCCTTGATCAGATGTGGGCGATGGTGTATGCGCCCGATGGTGTGGCTTATACGGACACCGTGTCGCGTACAAATGCCAGCTGGAGCTACGTGCCCTATCTACACAACGGCGTGGGGCGCTTCTTCATCTCGATCGTGGCAGCCGATCAAGCGGGCAACTATCGACTGGTGGGGCCGTACGTCTTGAATCCGCTGCGCGTCTATCTGCCGTTGATCAGACGCTAAGCTCAGTAGATTACAAGAGGGCCTTCGGCCACAGAGGACAACCTGTTCCTGCCGGGTTCAAGCGTGTTCGACTGGCGCGTCAGTGTTCCTTGATCGTTACTGGTGGGAGTCATCTGGCGCGCTGAATCTGCGGTATAATCCAGCCCAATAGAAAGACTTCGGAAGTCAGTTGACTTCCGAAGTCTGGTTTAGAGCGGGTGATGGGATTCGAACCCACGGCCCAGTGCTTGGGAAGCACTTGCGCTACCACTGCGCTACACCCGCAACGCCCTTGATTATAATCCATCCCATGGAGTAGTCAACTCTGAAAGTGCGCATGATGAAACTGTCTGTAATCATCCCCGTTTTCAACGAAGAAAACACCATTCAAGAAATCCTGAAGCAAGTGCGGGCCGTGGGCCTGGCCGACGAGATCATCATCGTCGACGACGGCTCCACCGATCGGACGCGCGAACTGCTCAAGATCGAAGAGAGCCAGCCGGGCACCATCGTGATCTATCAGCCCGTCAATCAGGGCAAGGGCGTCGCCGTGCGCACCGGCATCGATCGCGCCACTGGTGACATCATCCTGATTCAAGACGCCGATCTGGAATACGATCCGCGCGACTACAGTGTGCTCATCCGCCCCATCGTCGAGGGGCGTGTGGCCGTGGTGTACGGCAGCCGGTTCCTGGGGCCGCGCAAGGCCATGTTGTTCTGGCACATGCTGGGCAACAAGGCCCTGACGCTGGTGACCAATGTGTTGTATAACACCATCCTCAGCGATATGGAGACGTGCTACAAAGTCTTCCGGGCCGATGTCATCAAAGGCATTCCACTGCGCTCGAAGCGCTTTGAACTGGAGCCGGAGATTACGGCCAAGGTGCTCAAGCGCGGTTATCGCATTTTCGAAGTGCCCATCTCTTATTACGGGCGCGAATACAGCGAAGGCAAAAAGATCACCTGGCGCGAAGGCCCCAAGGCACTGTGGACGCTGATTAAATATCGCTTCGTGGATTAACGGTAGTTGCCGGCGTAACGAGTCAATAGCTTCTCCCGCTCGTTACCCGTTACTTGCTGGAGTCATGCGCACTCCCGACTGGTATGCCAAACACGATTGGTCGGTCACGCCCGACGAGGAAGCGCAGCTGCTGAAGCTGATCGAATCCATCGCCGCGCTGCGCCAGCCACGCCGCAAGGATTTGGAGCGCCTGCTGCGGCGTCATCCCCGCGCGCGCGGGCAGTTCTCCAAAGACCAGCTGGTGGCCGCCTACCGGTATTTCTGTGACACCGGCCGGCTGACCTTCGACGCCGAAGTGCTGCGCCGCCTGCAGATGAAGCCCACGCGCACCCTCTCCGGCGTGGCCACTGTCACGGTACTGACCAAACCGTTTCCGTGCCCCGGCGAGTGTCTCTTCTGCCCCACCGACATGCGCATGCCCAAGAGCTATTTGCACGACGAGCCGGGCGCGATCCGCGCCGAATATCACGGCTTCGATCCGTACTACACCACGCTCAGCCGGCTGCGCGCGCTGGACAACATCGGCCACCCGACCGACAAGATCGAATTGCTCATCCTGGGCGGCACGTGGTCCTACTATCCCGAAGATTACCAGCGCTGGTTCATCAAGCGCTGCTTCGATGCGCTCAACGGCGCGGACGCTGCGTCGCTGGAAGACGCACACGTCCTGAACGAGACAGCCGCCCATCGCAACGTGGGCCTGGTCATCGAAACGCGGCCTGACTACATCGACGCCGAAGAAGTGCGCCGGCTGCGCAGCTACGGCGTGACCAAAGTGCAGCTGGGCGCGCAAAGCTGCGACGATGATATTCTGACGCTCAACCGCCGCGGCCACACGGTGGAGCAGACGCGGCAGGCCGTGACCCTGCTGCGCGCGGCCGGTTTCAAGATTCAGCTGCACTGGATGCCCAACCTGCTGGGCGCGACGCCTGCCTCGGATCGCGCCGATTACCTGCGCCTGTGGAGCGATCCCGGTCTGCGCCCCGACGAACTCAAGATTTACCCTAATGCGCTGGTGCGCGAAGCCGAACTGGTGCGGTGGTACGATCGGGGCGAGTACCGGCCCTACACCGACGACGAACTGATCGAACTCATCGCCGACTGCAAAGTCAGCACTCCCCCTTATGTGCGGCTCAACCGCATCATCCGCGACATTCCCAAAGACCACATCGTGGCGGGCAGCACGCTCTCCAACCTGCGCGAGGTGGTCAGACGTCATCTGGCCGCAACGGGCCGCGCCTGCGCCTGCGTGCGCTGCCGCGAGGTGCGCGATGCGACCGCCTCCGTGGTCGAGGCCGTCAACTCGATCGAGTACGAGACGCACGGCGGACGCGAGCACTTCCTGAGTTTCGACACGCTCGATGGCAAATTGGCCGGTTTCTTGCGGTTGTCGCTGCCCTCGATCGATCCGGTGGCCCTCACCGGCCTCACGGCGCTGCGCGACGCTGCCCTCATCCGCGAAGTGCACGTCTACGGGCCGGTCGTCTCCATCGGGCGCAACGGCCAGTCGGGACAGGCGCAGCACACCGGCCTGGGCGCGCAGCTGATTCGCGCCGCGGAAGATCTGGCGCGTGCGGCCGGCTATCGACGACTGGCTGTCATCTCGGCCATCGGCACCCGCGGCTACTATCGACAGCAGGGCTTTGCGCTGGAAGGCGGCTACATGCTCAAAGACCTGCCGCCTGCCTGATAGCCTGTCTGTAAACCGTAGAACTGGGCATCCCGATGCCCGTCCACGCCGTCCTTCGCTGATCCTTCTCACTCCTCTGCTGTACGCTGCTTCACGAAGTCTGCGTTGCAGTCGCCCCGGACAAAACTGTCGGAAGGCCTGATCATTTGGACAGTGGCGGCGCGCGCGCGGCCGGGTATGCTTGTCTGCAAAGGAGTGTGATGATGGCCCACACCACAGCAGACGTAAACGATCGAGGCAACGGCCAGACATACACCGCCGATGCCGGACTGCTCGACGCGTATTCGCGCGCGGTAATCGGCGTGGCTGAGCGCGTCAGCCCGGCCGTAGTCAACATCGATGTGCATCAGGGCGCGAATGGATCGCGTGCGTTGAACCGCCGCTTCCCCAACGAACGGCGCGGCACTGGCTCCGGCTTCATCTTTACGCCCGACGGTTTCATTTTGACCAACAGCCACGTGGTGCACGGCGCGTCGCAGATCGACGTGACGTTGAGCGACGGCCGCACGTTTACGGCGCAGCGCGTGGGCGATGATCCAGCCACCGATCTGGCGGTGATCCGCATCGACGGTGATAACCTGGTGGCGGCCGAGCTGGGCGATTCGAGCACGCTGCGCGTGGGGCAAGTGGCCATTGCCATCGGCAATCCCTACGGGTTTCAGACGACGGTGACGGCGGGCGTAGTCAGCGCGCTGGGCCGCTCGCTGCGCACCGATTCCGGCCGCCTGGTGGACAACGTGATTCAGACCGATGCGGCCTTGAACCCGGGCAATTCGGGTGGGCCGCTGGTGGACAGCCGCAGTCAGGTGATCGGCGTGAACACGGCGGTGATTCTGCCGGCGCAGGGCATCTGCTTTGCCATCGCGGTGAATACGGCCAAATACGTGGCGGGCCGGCTGATGAAGGATGGCCGCGTCAAGCGCAGTTTCATCGGCGTGGGCGGGCAGGACACGCCGCTGCGCCGTCAGCTGGTGCGCTTTCACGATCTGCCGGTGGAGAGCGGCATCCTGGTCGTCTCGATCGAGCCGGACAGTCCCGCGCAGCGCGCCGGTCTGATCGAGGGCGACGTGATCGTCGGGTTTGCCGATCAACCGGTCGGCAGTGTGGACGCGCTGCATCGCCTGTTGACTGAGCAGCAGGTGGGCGTGCGCTCGCCGGTGGTGGTGTTGCGCCGCAACGACAGGCGAGTGCTGTACGTGACGCCGCAAGAGGCGAAGAGTAACGAGTAACGAGTAATTACTCCTTTACTCATTACTCGTTACTCATCAGCTCAGCCTGTAGCAAATTCACCGCCGGGCCTGATCGATTGATCGGTGTTTTGAGAACCGAGGGCGGGTATGCTTTAGATCAGAGGCGCATCATCAAGCACCCGTTTGAAAGGAGAGCAGATGGCACAGCGATTTGAGTACAAGGTGGTGTACGTTGACTTTCGGGGGCGTGTGTCCGTGGAAGGCGACGAGACGACGATTCAGGACGGCGAACGGATGACGGCGTTTGGCCGCCGTGTGTTGAACAGCTTCGGCACGCAAGGCTGGGAACTGGTGGCCATTCAGCATCAGCCCATGGGCGCCGCCTTCCACATCTTTAAGCGTCCGCTGGCCGAAGGGCAGGAGCCGGAACCGGCCAAACCGATCAAGAGCGAGACGACGCCGCTGTAGAGTGGATAAGCAGCACGCGACAAGAGGCAAGGGGAGATTTTTGCCCTTGCCTCTTGTGCGTTGGCGGTTGTTGGCGGTTCTAGTGCAAATCTGATGGGAATCAGATATGATTACTCTGTTGCGCGCCGTCAACCACACCACATCCACGGAGGCGATTCATGAAGATCGGAGTACTGGGCACGGGCATCGTCGGGCGGACGATCGGCGCGAAGCTGGTGGAACTGGGGCACATGGTGATGATGGGCGCGCGCTCGGCCGGAAATGACACAGCCGCCACGTGGGCGGCGCAGGCCGGCCCACGGGCTTTGCACGGCGACTTCCGCGAGGCCGCTGCCTTTGGCGAGATCCTGTTTAATTGCACATCAGGCGCAGGCTCGCTGGCCGCACTGCAGCAGGCGGGCGCCGACAACCTGAAGGGCAAAGTGCTGATCGATATTTCGAATCCGCTTGACTTTTCGCGCGGAATGCCGCCGTCGCTGTTCGTCTGCAATATCGATTCGCTGGGCGAGCAGATTCAACGCGCTTTCCCCGAGGCGCGGGTCGTCAAGTCGCTGAACACCGTCAATTGGAAGCTGATGGTCAACGCCGCGCTGTTGCCGGGCGATCACTTTGTCTTCGTCAGCGGGAACGACGCCGACGCCAAAGCGCAGGTCACGTCGATCTTGAAAGAGTGGTTCGACTGGCAGACTGTGATCGATCTGGGCGACATCACTACGGCCCGCGCCGCCGAGATGATGCTGCCGATCTGGATCAATCTTATGGGCCAGCTGGGCACGTCGCTGTTCAACTTCAAAATCGTGCGCTGAGCGGGCATGGACGACATCACGCAGGAAGCCGTGGACGATGTCCTCAAGCGCGCGCTCGAACGCCTGCAAAACGCGATCGGGCAACTGGCCGATCGGCCGGAGGTCGCCCGCGAACTGGCCGTCGTCCGGCGGCTGATCGAAGCGGCCCTGCACGCCGCCCAGCTCGATCAACCCGAGGCGCTGGACGCGGCGGTTGATCCGCCGCATCGCGCCGCGCCGCGCGCCAATTTGCTGCCCATGCCGCCGTTGACGCTGCGCGAGGAAGAAGTGCTGAAGTTGATGTCGGAAGGGCTGCGCAACAAAGAGATCGCCGCGCGGCTCAACATCACCGAGCGGACGGCGACCTTTCACGTGGGCAATGTGCTGTCCAAGCTGGGCGCAGACGGGCGCGTGGAGGCCATTCACTTCGCGCGGCTGCGCGGGTTGATCTGATCGTCGGCGCGAGCGATAAAAAAACGGCGGGCAAAGGCCCGCCGTTCACGTTTGCACCTGCTCAACACTTACCCTTAGCCCTCGTGCACCCACACCCACGTCCCGATGGTGTTGTTGGCCCGATCGGGCACCACCGTCCAGTTGGCCGCGCCGGCCTCCGGCGTCGTCCAGTTGTACAGCCATTCCGCATCGGCGGGCGGCAGGTTCACGCAGCCGTGCGAATGCTTGAAGCCGAACTTGTCGTGCCAGTACGCGCCGTGGAGGGCCATGTCGCGATTGAAATACATCGCAAAGGGCACGTCTTCCAAAAAGTAGTAATCGGGCAGACCGTCGCGGCCGCTCATCTTGGCCATTTTGACCTTGGCGTAAACGCGGAACAGACCCGGATCGGTGGCCCAGTACGGCAGCCCCGACGATACCAGCGTGGCGTACACCATCCGATCGCCTTCATACGCGGCCAACGTCTGCTCAAAGGTGTTCACGTCGATCCACTTGTCGCTGGGGCCGACGCCGTCCGGTCGGGGGGCGGGGAAGACCAGGCCCACTTTCTTCTGATCCACCCACTGTTTCTCGCCGATGCGATACCAGATCAAATCGCCCAATTGCTTCTCTTCAAAGACCGTGATGGGCGTGTAGCGCGGCAGCAGCGGCGCGCCCTTCTCCGCGGCGGCGCCCGCTTCCGCTGAGGGATACACCGCATAAACCAGCCAGCCGAAGGGTTTGTCGGGCGTGCCCGTCAGCGTGATGCCGCGAAACGCGCTGGGTTTGATCAGCTGCAGGTTGGCGGCGTTGACGTATTCGCCCTTATTGATCTGATACCACGTCTGATCGCCCACGACGATGGGCCGCGCGTCGGCCAGACTCACGTACAGGAAGCCCGCGCCCAGGTCGCGTACCGGCGTTGCATCACCGGGATTGGCAAACACCGGCACGTTGGCCGTGATCACCCACGCATATGTCAGCGTGCTCTGATCGCTTTTTTGCTGCGGCGCGCCCGCTGCAGGCAGCACCGCCGCCGAAACGGTTTGCGAGGTCAGGGCCGCAGCCAACAACAAGCCCGCCGCCATCGTCGCCACAATTCGCCATGTCTTCGACATCCGATCCTCCGCGTGATGAATCTACTGGAATAAGACGCTTATCCCGGTCGTCTGGTTCCAGAAAAATAACCCCGCTGCCGACTGAAAGTCACGCGTGCGCATCAACCACTGCCCGCCGCGCTGATGGCGACCACGATGATGACGAGCGCCACCACCGCAACAAAAACGATGGCCGCGTACATCATCCGGCGCTCCTGCCGCCGCTGTTCCTGCCGCTGCGCGGCCAGCGTGGCCAGCCGCTGCCGCTCCTGCTCCCACATCTGCTCCGAACGCTGCTGCACGTGCGCCAGATCGTTGGCCTTCACCTCGCTCGCCACCTGCGCGTGCCGCGAAAACCGATCGACATGGCGGAGCTCCTCGCGCGCCGCGATATGGCCGATGGTGTCAAACTTCAAGCTACAGACCGCGCACATCTCGGCCTGGATCGCGTTAATCGTGCTGCAGCGGGGACAGGTGCGCTCCAGCGAACGGCCGCAATGCGCGCACACTTTGGCCCCCGGCTCGTTCTCCTCCTCGCAAAACGGGCACAGCCGCTGCGGGGCCAGGTAGCGCTGGCCGCAGTTGGCGCAGGTCAACCGGCCGTCGCCGGTGTCAACCAGTTCGCCCTGCTGGCATTCTGGACAGGTCAAGGTCGTCTGATCAGTCATATCGCAGCTCCGTGCCGATGGGCCGATCGGGATCGATCAACAATGCCTGCACATGGCCGGGCCGCGCGCCGCTGAAGATTCGCACGCGCCCGCCCGGCGTGCGCCTGACCCAATGCAGCATCTGCTGCACTTTGCCGGCCATGCCGCCGGTCACGTCGGTGCCGTGACTGCCGCCCAGCGCTGCGGCGTACCGGGCGGCCGTGTCGGGCGTGATCGCCTCGATCACCCGGCCAGTCAACGCGGCATCGGCGTACACCCCGGCCACTTCACCGGCCAGCAGAATCACGTCCGGGTGCAGGCGCTCAGCCAGATACAGAAACACGTCTTCGGTCGAAACGATGGTCGCGCCGCGCACCGTGTCGAAGGCCACGTCACCCTGCACCAGCGGCACCAGTCCATGATCGAGCGCACTGGTGATCGGCGCGAGGCTCAGTTCGATCAACCGCCCGTCTTCGCAGCGCGCCGATGCCGACGGCGGCAGGCTGATGACGGGCACGCCCGCGTCGATGAAGTGATCGATCACAATTTGATTGAGCCGCGCGGCGGCGGCGGCCACTTCGGCCAAACCCTGCCAGCCCGATCGATCTTTCACGCCCTCGCGGGTGCCGTATTTCTTCGCGGCCACGTGCCCGAACGAGCCGCTGCCGTGCCCCAGCACCAACTGCAGATCGGGGCGCGCCGCCAGCGCGGCCTTGACCTCGCGGGCGAGGCGGCGAATGACGCGCGGCCGCGCATGTTCTGCACGTGTCTTGTCGGTGATGAGCGAGCCGCCGAGTTTGAGAAAGACCATCATCGTATTGATTTACCGCCGTTATTGAATTCTGGTGACGATGACGTTCGTTGCGCCCGCATCGCGCAACGCGGCGGCGACCTCGTCACGATTCCGCTCGTCCACCAGCGCGATCAGGTTGCCGCCGCGCCCGCCGCCCACCAGCTTGGCTCCGGCCGCGCCCGCGTGTCTGGCGGCGGCGATCAATCGCTCCAGTTCCGGCGACGAGACTTGGAGCCGGCGCAGCAGCGCCTGATTGTGATCCATCAGCGGGCCAAGCTGCTCATTCGCGCCGGATTCGATGGCAGCCCGCGCCTGCCGGACGATGGCGCCGATCTGGTCAAACCACGCCTCATATTGATCGCGCTGCGCCTCCCAACCGCGACGCACGTCGCCCACGGCGATCTTCGTAAAGCTGGGCCGGCCGGTGTTGGCGATGGCGACACTGAACGGCCGCGCCACGCTGAAGGTGCGGATCGGTTCGCCGCGCACGAAGTACACCGGGCGCTGATGGGCAATGACGGTGTTGTCGATGCCGCTGGGCGTGCCGTGGTGCAGGCGTTCCACTTCGTAAGCTAAGTTCGAAACCGTCTCGTCGTCAATCGCCCGCCGGTACCAGCGCGCCAGCGCGCGCACGATGGCGACGGACACCGCCGCGCCGCTGCCCAGGCCGCCGGCGATGGGAATGCTGGAGTCAACCGTGAGGGCCAGATCAGCCGATCGGATGTTGAGGGCCGCCAGCGTCAGCCGCACAATGGCGACGAGCGGACTTTGGGGATCAGCCGTGTCCAGCGTCATCGATTCGCCCGTGTTGATCGATCGAATCACGACGCCCGACGGGTGCGGCGCAACGGTGGCGGTGGCCTGCACCTGCGACACGGGCACGGCGATGGCCGGCCGCCCGTACACCACGGCGTGCTCGCCGAACAGAATGATTTTGCCGGGCGCCGAGGCGCTGACCGTATCCCGGAGGGCGGGGTCTGGTTTGTTCATCCTATGGTAAAATCCCAGCCTGATGAAAGCGCGTATTGCCCTGATTTTCGTGTTGTTTGCGATGCTCGCCCCGGCAGGCGCCACTTCGGCCCAGGGCGAGCATTTGGTGCTGGCCTTTTATTACGCCTGGTATTCGCCCGATTCGTTCGGCCCGCGCAAGACGTCCGATCAGCCCGTGACGCCCTATCAGTCCACCGACCGGGCCACCATCGAGCGGCAGGTCGATCAGGCCAAGCAGGCCGGCATCGATGCGTTCATTCAGTCGTGGTATGGCCCGCGCGACGCGGCCGACAACCAGACCGAGACGAACTTCCGCACGCTGCTGGCGGTGGCGCAGGCCAAAGGCTTCCGCGCCGCGGTCGATTTTGAGACGAACAGCCCCTTCTTCAGAAGCCGCGACGATGTGCAGGCCGCGCTGGCGGCGTTGCTGGCCGGGCACGCGCAGCATCCCGCCTATCTCAAGGTCAACGGCAAGCCGGTGATCTTCTTCTGGCAGAATTCGCGTTTTAGCGTGGACGTGTGGGCCGCCATTCGCGACGCGGTCGATCCGCTGCACCAGTCGATCTGGATCAGCGAGGGCACTAATCTTGACTATCTGCGCGTCTTCGACGGTCATCACCTGTACAACATCGCCTGGTCAGCCGATCCGCGCGGCACAGTGGTGACGTGGAGCAAGCGCGTGCGCGAGAAGGCCATTGAGCTCGGCGCGTTCAAGTATTTCGTCGGCACGGCCATGCCCGGTTGGGACGATCGCCTGACGGGACGGGCGGGCGCCTATCAGCGCCCCCGGGCCAACGGCGATTACTTCCGCTCGTCGTTTCTGGGCGTCACCCAGGCCAACTCCGATTGGGCCGTCATTACGTCGTTTAACGAATGGGTGGAAGGCTCACAGATTGAGCCGAGCGTGACCTATGGCGATGCGTATCTGAATTTGTCCGCGCTGCTGGCGGATGAATATCGCCGCACGGCCGGCAGCTACATCACTGCGCCCACTGAGACGCCCGTGCCGACCAATACGCCCACGCCCACCAACACGCCGACCAACACACCCACGCCCACCGAGACGCCGACGCCGACCTTTACACCCACGCCGACGGATACCCCGACGCCGACGTTTACGCCCACGCCCACCGACACACCCGTGCCGACGGATACACCAATCCCGACGGACACGCCGACGCCGACCAACACGCCGACGGCCACGCCCATCAAGATCGTCCAGTCGCTGCCCAACGCGGCCAAAGCGGCCGCCGGCGAACAGGTTCAGACGGTATCGACCCCCGCGCCGATTGATCCTTCGCCGACGGACAGCGCCGCACTCGATGGCGGCGATAGCACGTTGGTGCTGGCGGCGCTGGGCGGCGGTGTGCTGCTCATCGTCGCGGTGGCACTGGGCTGGTCGCTGGGCAGCCGCTCACGAGTGTAAAGGCGTGGTTGGTTCGTTAGCTGGCAGACTGATCAAGTGAGCATGCGAATTGCTCACAGCTTATTGTTCATTCGCCACGATGATCTTCAACGTTCCCTTGCGTGCGGCGTGCTCAAAAGCCCTCACACCGTCGGCCAGCGGATAGCGCGCCTGAATCATTGCTTCAACGTCCACCAGGTGGTTGGCCAGCAGCCGGATCGCCGGCTCAAACGGCCCACAGCGTGAACCGATCAGGCTCACTTCATCGACGACGATCTTCGTCAGGTTGACGGGCAGCGCCTCACCGGCATACGTCGATTTCAGTACAATGGCGCCGCGCGGCCGCACCAGCCGGCGCGCCGCTTCAAAGCCGTTTGGCGTGCCGGTGGCCTCCACGATCACGTCGAACGAGGCTCGCGCCAACCGATCGATCTGCGTCGTCGTGCTAATCCCGCGTCTGCCGAGAATCGCCAGTTTCTCGGCGTGCCGTCCCACCGCGATCAGATCGCAGCCGGTCAGCGCCAACACCTGCGCGCACAGCAGGCCCAGTTTGCCGTCGCCGATGAGGGCCACGCGATCCGTCGGTTGGATGCGGACTTGTTCGGTGATCTCGCAGGCCGCCGCCAGTGGTTCCACAAACACCGCCGCGTCGTCGCTGATCGAATCGGGCAGGGGGTGCAGATTTTCAAAGGGCAGCGTCAGATACTCGGCAAACGCGCCATCACGCCGGTCGATGCCCAGGGTGGTGCGATGCGGACAGTGCGTGGGTCGATTGGCGCGACACGTCTCGCAGACGCCGCAGGCCGCGTTGATCTCGCCGGCCACCCTGCGCCCGATCAAGTCTTCGCGCCCGGCGGCCTCTTGGACCACGCCGACGAACTCGTGACCGGGCACGCCGCGAAAGTTCTGATAGCCGCGCATCAATTCCAGATCGGTGTTGCACACACCCGCCTGCCGCACGCGAATCAGCGCCTCGCCCTGAGGCGGCACCGGCCGGGGATAAGCTGTTTCCAATCGAAGTCCGTTGTCGATCACTAAAGCGCGCAAGTTTATAGTTCCTGTTCAGGCGTGTCCGCACTCAATACTTTCACTTCGGTCGTCGCGCCGCCGCAGTACATCGAGACGAGCGTGGCCAGATCAGCCGCGATCGTCTCCACGTCCGATCGCGTAACCGGCGGCAGGCCGTCGATGTTGATCACCGCGGCGGTGGTGGTGCGCTGCAACTTGGTCAATTCGCCCTGCCGCCAGGTCCAGCGGCGCGTCATCACCCGATTGGCGGGCGCGACGAAAAAGATCACCTCGCCCGCGAGCGGGTGCTCGACCGGGTCGCCGCCCAGCGGCTCAAAAGCTTCTGCGCCCGAAGCATAACCCAGCACCAGCTGATCGTCGGGCTGCAGCCCGTCGATGGCGTGTCCACCGATGGGCGTCAGATAACGCAGCGAAGTGCTGTTGCACAACGCGGCCAGCGTGTTGATGTACGGCACGTCATCGCCGCGGCGCACCCGCTTGACCAGCGCCTCGATCGAGCTGGGAAATTCGGTCGGTTTGGCGCCGAACTTGCGGTAGGCTTCGCGCCACGCCGCGATGCGCGGCTGGGCACTGGCCGGCTCCAGATCCGATCGATTGCGGATCGTCTGCTGCGCGCTCTTCAGCAGCCGCGCCACTTCGTCGATGGGCGGCTCGATATTGATCACGCGCCGCGCGATGACGAGGCCGCGCACGTAGCCGGGATAAGATTGGAAGAGGTGAGGGTCGATGCGGTAGAGCATGATGAGTGATGGTTGAGTAATGAGTGACGAGTAATGAGTGACGAGTAATGAGTAACGAGTGACGAGTGATGAGTAATGAGTAACTGGACTCCGGCAGGTCGGGACGGTGACGGTGAATGCTACTATTCTACCCGCGTCGCCTTGAAAGCAAAAGGGCCGACTGCGCCAGCCGGCCCTTTGGTTCATTGCTCATTGCGCGTTATTAAGCGGCGGCGGCCTGCGGCTTGCGCCGGAACCACGTGCGCCACTCGCGGTATTCCCACACCACCAGGATCTGCGCCGCGTTGAAGATGGACGAGTACGCCCCGCTCATGATGCCGATCAACATGACCAGCACGAAGTGCCGGATGGTGAGGCCGCCAAACAGCACCAGCGCCAGCAGCGTAAACAGCACCGTTAGCGTCGTGTTCAGCGAGCGATCCAACGTCTGCATGATGCTGTGGTTGACAATCGCTTCGAAGCGCTCGCCGCGCCGCCGGATGAGGTTTTCGCGCACACGGTCAAATACCACGATAGTGTCGTGCACCGAGAAACCGATGACCGTCAGCAGCGCGGTCAGGAACAGCGAATCCACTTCCCAGCCGAACAGCTTGCCCAGGATGGCCGCCGTGCCGATCATCACCAGCACGTCGTGCAGCATGGCGATGATGGCGGCCACGCCGTAGCGAAAGGCGTGCGGCACCTGGCGGAAGGCAAACCACAAATAGATCATGATGCCCACCGCCGCGATGGCCACCGTCAGCGCCGCCTGCCGCACCACCTCGCCGCTGATGGTGCCACTGACCGTCCCGAATTCCAGCTCGGTAAACGGCCCCAGTTCACTGCGAATGGCGTCTGAGATCTGATTCTTGGTGGCGTCGTCCATGGCCTTGGTGCGAATCTGGTAACCCAGGTCGCCCACGGTCTGCACCACCGCGTCTTCGTAGCCGAAGCGCGCGTAGATGGCCTTGATCTGCTCGGACTGCGGCGGCGTGCTGTTAAAGCGGATGTCCAGCAGCGAACCGCCCGTGAAGTCAATCGCCACCGGCATCCCCCAGAGCAGCAGGGCCAGCAGGCCGGGCACGATAATCAGCAGCGATAATCCAAACCACAGATAGCGTTTGCCGACAATATCCCACATGGTGACTCTCCGTTAGCCGTTGATCAGGCCGAACAGCGACTTGCGCTCTTCGAAATTGCCGCCCTTGATGACGACTTCCAGCAAGGTGCGCGTCACGCGGATGGCGGTAAAGAGGCTCACGAACACGCCGATGGCCAGCGTCAGCGCGAAGCCCTTGACGATGCTGGCGCCGAACGCGTTGCCGAACCAGAACAGGATGGCGCACGTAATCAACGTGGAGATGTTCGAGTCGCGGATGGACGGCCAGGCGCGCTCGAAGCCGATCTCGGCCGCGGCGAACAGCTTGCGCCCGGCGCGCATCTCCTCTTTCATACGCTCAAAGACCAGGATGTTGGCGTCCACGGCCACACCCACCGATAAGATAAACCCGGCGATGCCCGGCAGCGTCAACGTCACCGGGATCAGCCGGAACAGCGCGAAGACGATGAGGGCATACAGGATCAGCGCCAGCACGGCCAGCAGGCCCGGCAGCCGATAGTACAGGATCATGAACAGCGCCACCGCCGACAGGCCGATGATACCCGCAATCACGCTGGCGCGGATGGAGTCTTCACCCAGCGTCGGGCCGATGGTGCGGCTCTGCACCACCTGCAACGACAGCGGCAGTGCGCCGTAGCGCAGCAGGTTCACCAGCCGATTGGCTTCTTCAATCCCGCCGTTGCCCACTGTAATCACGCCCTGGCCGTCGGGAATGGACGATCGGATGGACGGGCATGACTGCACCACATTATCCAGCACGATGCAGGCATAGTATGGCTGGCCGCCGTTGGTGCTCTCGTTGTGGGCGGCCGTGAACTGCGCAAAGCGCTGCACGGCGGCGCCGACCAATTGGAAGCGCACCTCCGGCTGATTGCCGGTGGTGCCGCCCAGGCCCGCGCTGAGCCGCGCCGGATCCAGGTCCGCGCCGCTGACGATGGTCTGATAAACCTTGTCGGGAATGGAGGTGGTCGGCGTCAGCGCGCCCGTATCCGTCACCGAAGTGGTGGGCAGCAGTGGCACGGTATCCGTGATGGTGGAATTCACTTTAGGGTCAGGGTTGCCCGTGGTGCGGATGATGGCGCCTTCATTGTAGAAATCGTTGCCGTTGTCAGTCCACTCCAGCTTGCCCGTCTGCTGGATCAGCGCGATGGCGTCGGCGGGATTATCGATGGCGGGCAGTTCCACCAGGATGCGGCAATTGTCCTGGGTCTGAACCAGCGGCTCGGACACGCCCAGGCCGTTGACACGGTTCTCGATAATCTGCCGCGCGTTTTCCAGTCGGGCGTTAATGTCGTCGCCCGTGCAGTTATCGGCTTGCAGCAGCACCTGCGAGCCGCCGCTCAAGTCCAGGCCGTACCGCACCCGCACGTTGCGGTCGATGCCCAGCAGCTCAAACGTGATGCGTTCGGCGGGCAAAAAGGAAATCGTCACCGCGCCCAGCGCCAGGACGACGATTATCACCACCCAGAGGCGAGTCCGTCTCGACATGCTCACTCCCGAATTACACAAAAAAGTCGCCGGCCTCAGGTGCCGGCGCGACTGTCCAAGCGGGCTGGATTATAAAACAAGGCCCATGATCTGTCAAAAAACCGCGGTGTCAAAGAGTGCGCGTCATTGTATTGCCGATCGACTTCTCCGGCGAATGAATTCGCAGCTGGTGGGCGTGCCGCCGACCGTGGGCCTGGGCCGACGGTACTCCGTCCACGCAGAGCCCGTCCTGAGCCTGCGACGGGTGGACGTTCAGCCCACGGCTCCAAAGGGGGGGATTTCAATCGCCGGCATGCAGCCGCCGCAAGACTTTGACGCGCACTCGGTGTCAAATCGGCTTCGCGAGGACCCAGAGCGTGTCGACTTCGGTAAAACCCAGGCGCCGGGCCAGGTTGTGTGATGCCGAGTTGCTTGCCAGCGCGCCCCAGACTGCGGTCTTGCCTCTCTGCTTCATCACGTGCATGAGAGCGACGACGGCGGCTGCGGCGTAACCTCTACGACGATGGCTCTCAATCGTGTCAATGGATACATCCCAGAGAGTTTCTGTCTCCGACGCAACATAGGCAAAGGCTACGGGCAGGGCGCCGTCGCAGGCGGCAACTATCGTCGCGCCGTCCTGTGCCGCCTGTGATAATTCTGCCAGTAGCCCCGCCGGCAGGTGCTGCAGCGACGCGATCTCGGCGCGACCAAGCTGACGGCAGGCATGCGGCGGTGCCGGCGGCAATTGGGCGGGTGCCGAGAAGATGGTGGCGGACTCTGCCCGAAAATCCCGGAGGATGGCGCGCACCTGCTCGATGTTCTCCGGGAACGCCAGGACCTCCGATACGCAGTCGGCTGCGTGGAGAACACCCTCGGAGGCCGGTTCGCCGACAACGGAACCCAGGTCGTCGTCTTCGCTCCAGATGACGAAGCCGGTTCGCGTCGCATTCTCTGCCACAATCGACCCCGCGCCTGACAGGAGGTCGCGCGTTTCCACCCAGCGCGGCAGGTCTGGCAACAACGAGCGATAGTGCTGCTTCAACTGATCCATGATGTGGGTCGCCGTGCTTTTTGGCCGATGGCGGCAGCGGCCCAACGGGGGAGCCGGGCCGCCGATGGTTAAGTGTGGCGCTCCAAAATCTGCTTGAGCACTACCGCTTCATTGTGCAATTGATCCCTGGCGGCGTACACGAGCGTGATGTCTCGTTGACGCGCCAGCGCCTGCAGCTCAGACAATGCAGGCTTGTTTTTCAACTCGGCGCGATAACGTTTCTTGAACTCAGACCATTTCTCCGGGTCGTGCCCGAACCATTGGCGAAGTTCGGTGGAGGGCGCGACGTCCTTGAGCCAGAGATCGATCCCGGCTTTGGCCCTGGCCAATCCGCGCGGCCAGAGACGATCGACCAGTATTCGTAGGCCATCTGTTTTGGCCGGTGGTTCATAAGCTCGCTTCAATCTGACATTCATGACTTACTCCATGCGACGTCCAACGCCTGCGTTTCAGCTGCGGCTGACCAAGGCTGCGAAACAAATGCTCAGGCAGAAACGCTTCCGCCGAGCTGCTCGGCGAGTCCGATGAGAAGTCCTTCGGGCCCGCGGATGTAGCAGAGCTTGTATGAGTTCTCGTACTGGACCACTTCACCGACAAGTTGCGCGCCGTGCTTGCGCAACCTGGCGAGCGTCTCGTCGAGGTCGTCCACGGCGAACATGACGCGCAGATAGCCCAGAGCGTTCACCGGGGCATTCCGGTGATCGGCAACTACGGGAGGAGTGAGAAATCGTGAAAGTTCCAGCCGGCTGTGGCCGTCGGGAGTGACCATCATGGCGATCTCGACGCGCTGAGTACCCAGTCCGGTAACGCGCCCCGCCCATTCTCCTTCGACTATCGCTTGCCCTTCGAGCTTCAAACCCAGCTCGGTGAAAAAAGTGATGGCAGTCTCGAGGGATTCCACCACGATGCCGACGTTGTCCATTCGTTTAATTGTCATAGTCTCCACACCCGCCGATTGTCAGCCAGGGAAAGCCGCCTTAATTCGCGTTCTC
Organism: uncultured Anaerolineae bacterium; assembly: GCA_964550855.1. Classification (GTDB taxonomy): domain Bacteria; phylum Chloroflexota; class Anaerolineae; order Fen-1058; family Fen-1058; genus JAGOBP01. Next base: position 15,733 of record CAZKBQ010000001.1, on the reverse strand, counting down.
GCAACACAACCTTGCCTGTCTCCGCTTCACACTGTATGGGGTGTTGCCTGCGAAACACGTGCCTTGCGTACCGATCTTTAGTTTCAGTCTACAAGGCATTAGTCGAGCGCGCAATCCGTTTATCCGATGTCAGATCCGCTGACGACCTTCATCCGGCTGCATGAAATCCCCGTCTTTTGGGGGACGCTTTGTGGGGCGGCGTTTGAGTCTTTCAAGGTCACTATCCTGGTGCTATTGGGGCGGAATAACTCCTTCTGCAACTTTGATGGTCTCTTCTGGATTAAGCGCGTCTCCCATATAATCCAGCTGAATCCAGTATTTACCAAGAGGCCATGATAACAACGTGCCTCCATAGCGAACATAGAATTGATGTGCTTCGATGCCATTCCCAAGTTTCACGATGCCTTCATCGATCTCTATGGCCGGGTGGTGTGGCGGCGGATGCTGCCTTAGCGACAACTTTACGCCGTTGTAATTCCGGCCTTCACCCTCATACACGAGGCTAACCACTTCGCCTGATTCATCCTGCTCCTGATATATGCTGCATAGTTTCAATCGCGTTGGAAGCCAGGTCGGAACAGGCCATTCCTTGCTAAGCGTGGTAAACCGAGTTTCCACGTCCGGCATATGTATGGCACAAGGTTGCCCAGACGCATTGTTGGAGATAGCGGTGGATGGTTCTGCTATTTGAGTGGGAATAGCGTTTGTCGTTGCAATTGGTTTGGACGCAGAAGTTGGCGCCACAAAAGACGGTACTGAATCAGCCGGCTGGGCGGTAACCGCGAACGGAGACACGACAGGCTGGCAACTCGCCATCAGAAAAAGCAGCACCACGACACAGACCAGTAAAGGTAGTTTCATACTGGTACACCGTTAGCAACGTGTGACCTAACGATCGGGCGTCAGCCGCCCGCCGCTCACCCGAACGCCAATGGTCACGACTGATGCTCAACTTTCGCAGTTTCGCGGATCGGTTGCAATCTGCCCGGCGCCCGCGCCATTCCCGCACCGAAGAACCTGGTTCCCCCGCGTCGATTTTGGTCAGTTCGCTGACCCTGTCTTAGGACGCTTTGTTGGGCGTTTTTGTGTTGCGCCAGATTTAATAATTGAAACGAGACATGACCATCAACAAAGTCAGGTTATTGCACAGAAACGGAAGTTTGACACCACAGTAGGTCTTAAAGGACGAATCTAGTTTGATGCTTTGGCATGAGATACCACTCCAAACACAGATAGAACAGGCTCTGCGCCTGCAGAGCGAAATATCAAAACGCCGCGTGGCGTTTCACCTGATTGTCGCATTGTTTCCAATGCTTCACGACTTTCCCATACCGTAACGATTTGCCATAATCCCTGTTCCTTTATATTACGAAGCAGGAAAGTTTGCGTAATCCCAGCGTCTAAATGCTCAATGGCTTGTTTAAAAGTTGCTTCTAGGGTAGTTGCTTTTTCGGGTGCTACCTGGGCTTCCAGAATAGTTATGACCATGCGTTTTATCTCCTTTGCAAAGTGGATAAGAGCACTACATTAATGGTGTCAAGTTCTTATTACACTCTATTTATACACCAAACGCCCAACGGCGCGGGTCAGGCGCTGCCATGCATATCCGTCGATCATCGGAAACCCCCTGGCGGCCCGACTGTTTGATCGTCTGCCGGTCGATCGCGGTGGCCGGCCGCGACGCCGCTGACGTTTGTAGTGCATGCGCGGAGGAGAGTGTTAATTGAAGGGTGGGTGAAGCCCGGTTGGGTAGGGGGTGCCGGGCGGCCGCTAGCGTAGTGCAGGTGAGCGGAGAGGGTCAGCCGCATGCGCGGGTTGAGCGGGCGATGCGTTTTACTCTGCCACTCAATTGAGACTAAACCACGGAGTTTCGGTTCCGGCATCCCGATTTGTTTTGTTGAATTGATCGTCTTCTTCCCTTTGCATCTGCTCGTAAGCCTTTAGTGCTTCAATTCGTTCCCGAACTTCACGCCAGTTCTTGTAGCCAAAGGTAATGGCCTGCTTCAGCGTGACCGCTGCCTCGTCATACTGACCCAGCATCGCCTGAGCTAATGCAAGATTGCCATACGCTGAACCCATCCTCGGATTGAGCACAATGGCTTGCCGCAGAGCTTCTACCGCCTTCTGTGGCTGTTCCCGACCGATGTAGACTGCTCCGAGGCTCACGTGTGCTGCGGCGTAGTCGGGACGAAGACTAATCGCCCGCCGATGGCATCGTTCTGATTCATCGAATTGGCCCAGATAGTAATAGGCAATACCGAGGTTGTTCCAGGCGGGATGATAATCCGGCTTGAGTTCCAGGGCCTTCTGGCAGGCTGCGATCGATTTATCGTAGTCGTCAATGCGTTCGTAGGCTTTGCCTAGCACCGTATAGAGTTCGGCTGCGCCATAATGGCCGACATCGAGTTGAAGAGCCAGTTCGAGTTCATAGATGGCGGCGTGATAGTCATCGGCGTCAATGGCTTGGAGACCCCGTCGTGCATGTTTATCCCCGGGCTTTGACTTGTCTTGATGAAAGAACGGCATTTTGGTTGTGGCCTTGTAGCTGAATTTACGCAGCGATGGAGGTGGGCTCGCTTGGCAGCCCGTGTTTCAGCCGCCGCTGCCCAAGCCGAAATCAATACGCCCAACCGCGATTCTTTCGCGTCGAACTCGTTCCCGATGGAGCGAAACTGCTCCGCGCGGAGCGCGGTCGGGTGCATGCCGTGTTGGGCTGCCAGTAACGGGCTTGATTCCTTTTTGTTCCCTGCGATTATAATACTTTTCGAACTCTTGACAAGCCGGGAATATCGAGTATAATATTGAGTGGATACTCAATGAAATCCACTTCACCTCTTTCAGCAAACACTATCACCGAACCGCAATTGACGGAGCGCGAGCGCAAGGCTTTGGCGCGGAAGGCACACATCTTGGAGACGGCGTTGAAGTTATTTGCCCGCCATGGCTTCGATGGCACTTCGACCAAGCAGATCGCTCAAACCGCGGGCATAGCAGAAGGACTCATCTTTCATTATTTTCCAACCAAAGATGATTTGCTGAACGCCGTCTTGGAAACGGAACATTCTTTTATTAGTGAGTTGCGAGACTTGCTGGATGATGCGGAACAAAAACCCGTTGTTGATGTCTTGCAAGAACTGGCAACGGGCTGGTTGGCTACGTTGCGACGAGAAAAAGAAATCACTTTGGTATTGTTCAGCAGTGCCCAAACAAATCAAAAAGTTGGCGCGGCGCTCAAGGCGTTAATTGCCGAAGGTATTTCGCGGTTATCTACCTACTTGAGCGCGCGTGTGAAAGCCGGCGAATTGCGCGCAGATTTACCCATCCAAAACAGCGCGCAAATGTTCTTTTCATCGCTGATGATTTTCTTCATCGTGAATAATCACCTGCCAATGTCAGAGTGGGGGGCGCGATCTGCCGCATTTGTTCAAGACATGCTGTCGGTGTGGCTGGACGGCGCGCGTCCGTAAAATCAACACGTCTCTTTTTTTTACCTTCTTCGTTGAGTAATCACTCAATAAGCCAATAAGGAGTTTACCTATGAACAACGCAATCGAATTTCAAGACTTGACCATGCGCTTTCAGCGAAACGGTTCCGAGCCGCTCACGGCACTGGATCGTCTCGCACTCCAAATCGAAAGCGGGCAGGTGTTTGGCTTGCTCGGACCGAACGGTTCGGGCAAGACGACCACCGTTAATCTGCTCTGCGGATTATTGAAACCCACATCAGGCAAGGTATTTGTCCAGGGTGTGGATGTGACTGCGAACGTGGCACAGGTGCGCGCGATGCTCGGTGTCGTGCCGCAGGAAACCGCACTCTACAACGACCTGACGGCGCAAGAGAATCTTCTCTTTCACGCGCGTCTTTACAATATGAACCCAAGCGAACGCACTGCGCGCATTGCCGAAGTGCTTAACCTGGTTGATTTGACGGTGCGTCAACATGACCGCGTAGGCACGTACTCGGGTGGAATGCAACGGCGGCTTGCACTGGCGCGTGCCTTGCTCACGCACCCTGACGTGGTGGTGTTGGATGAGCCGACGCTTGGCGTTGACGTTCAATCACGCGCCGCTCTATGGGAACAGATACGTCAAATCGCGCGTAGCGGCAGAACGGTTTTGCTTACCACCAACTATATGGAAGAAGCCCAGGCGCTCGCCGATCATCTGGCAATTCTGGATCATGGTTGCCTGATTGCGCGCGGCACGCCCGCTGAACTGCAAAATCAAATGGGACAGACCATTGTCGAAATCGAAGCCGATTTTTCGCCTTCGCAACGTGAAACAATCAAGACAATCCCAGGGGTGACGGATGTCAAGTGGAACTCGGAACAGAATCGCGCCCAACTCGTATCAGCAGACGGCGACCGCGCTATGCCTGAGGTAATGGCTTGGTTGCATGCGCATCACATTTCGCCGCGCGCAATCACCATGCGTCAACCCGACCTCAATGATGTCTTTTTGAACCTGACGGGACATGCCTTGCGGGATTGAGAGGAGACAACGATGAGAAAAATCTTTGAGCCGATCCTGGCGCTGGCGTGGAAAGACTGGCTGCGCTTTAGCCGCCAACCTTTTCTGGTTGTGGTGAGCGTGGTCATGCCGCTGGTGTTTATTTTCTTCTACTCGATCATTGTGCCGTCGAGTTCGACTGCCCCCGTCGTTGTGGCGCTGGAGGATGATTCGCCCGCCGCCCAGCGTTTTCTCCAAACCTTACGCGAGATTCATTCGCAGGAAGGTGCTTACTACGAGATCGTCACAACGGATCCAAAACAAGCCCACGCCGCGTTTGATTCGGGTCATGCGTTCGGGCTGATCGTCATTCCTGCCGGTTTCGAGACGGATTTGGCGAACGGTCAAGCCCGCGTCGAATTGCACCTCAACAACATCAATTCCGACTATTCCAAGAACCTGCGCTTGCGGCTCGATTATGCGGTGCGGCAATTCAACGATGCGCTGACAGGGAAGATGATGCAAATCGAAGAAACCACGTGGCTTCCGCATGACCCTGTGATGCAGGATTACATCAGCACGAGTCTCTTGCTGTTCGCGTGTCTATATAGCGCGATGGTGAATACGGGTCTGCAGGTTGCCAGTGAGTGGAATGATCGCACGGTCAAAACCCTGCTGCTCGCACCCGTCAGTCGCAGTGCGCTTATTGCGGGAAAAGTGTTGGCGGGTTTGGGACAGAGTCTTTTGAGCATTGCGTTGGTGACACTGACGCTCGTTCTTGGCTTTCATTTTCGTCCCATCGGGTCACTTTGGGCAATGGCAGGGATAATGTTTGTGGTGATGCTGTTGGGCGCGGGCATTGGCGCTATGGCAGGCGTTGCCAGCAAGCAAACGCTTGCTGTTACTTCAATCCTGATTGCGGTGTCGGTTTTGATCTTCCTCATTTCGGGCAATGAAGATTCGATGCGCGGCTTGGCGTGGTCAGGACCCATCGTGGCGCTGTGGCAGTTCTCACGAATCTTGCCGACCACTTATGCTTTTCTCGCCGCGCGCAGTCTCTTGCTGACAGGCGACGCGACAACGCTGGGGCGCGATCTCATCATCGTCTTGTTGACCACAATCGTCGTAATGGCAGGTGCGGCGAGTCTATTGCGGCGCGCATATAGTCAGTTGCCAGGAGGTCAATAATGAAAACGTTTCTGGAACAAACTCGCGGCGTGATCGCCAAAGATGTTCGGCAATGGGCGCGGGATCGTCAGGCGCTAGTCGGTCCAATGTTGATCCCGCTGGTGTTGATGTTGATTTGCACCGTGTTGTTTGGCTATGGCGGCGATGAATGGAATATCGGCTTGGTGGTCGAGTCGCAGGGAACTCAGTCACAACGATTTGCCCAAACGATTGAGAATTTGAGCGGCAACATCTCCCCCTATTTTCGAATCATCACGCGTGACCCGGCTGAAGCGAAGCGATTGGTGGAAGCAGGCAGATTGCAAATGGTCATTACCATCCCTGCGGACTTTGACCAGCGTTTGAGTGCAGGTGAAACCCCGATCATTTACACGCAATTGTTCAACATCAACACGGATATGATGAAGAATGTTCGTCTGCGTCTGGAGCGCGCCATCCAGGATTTTCAAGTTTCGCAAGGTAACGCACCTGTGATCGTCCAGCAATTCACCACGCGACCACAGGATGTTTGGCGGCGCGCGTTCATTGCAGGCGGCGCGTTGATTGTTGCCCTGCTGGTCGGCGCATCGTTGAATACGGCGATCATGATGGCGCGTGAATGGGAACGCAACACATCGAAGGAGATTCGCCTTGCGCCGCACGCGCTTGCCGCCATTGTCACAGGCAAAATCATCGCAGGCTTGATTGCCTGTGCCGTCAATGTTGCCGTGACACTTGTTGTTGCAGTCATCCTGTTCGGTCTGGAAATACCTATGGATCGGTGGCTGCCATTGCTGGGAATCGGCTTGATGGTTGCGATTGCCGCGGCGGGCTTGGGTTTGGGGTTAGGCGCGTGGCTGCGCGATTACCGAACTCTGCAACCATTACTGTTAGTGACTGCGGCAGGCAGTTTCTTTGCCTCTGGCGGTTATGGCAGTGTGGCGACTCTGCCGCCCGCCGTGCGCGCGTTCGACGTGTTCTGGCTACCTGCCTATGTGTTCGAGACAATGCAGGCGATGATGCACATGGCTGTTCTACCTGATTTATCCAGCGTTTACATTGCCTTGCCGATTGTTGCAAGCCTCGGCGTTGCCTTCGGAGCGTGGTCTGTTCGACGGGCGATGTAGCACGCGGATGCGTTGAGGAATTAAGCGCCCAACGGCCCCGGCGTCAGCCGCCGCCCACCTGAACGACGGCCTTCAGAAATTATGCCTAACTCCGGCTAGATCGGCGGTCGGTTGCAAACGCTTGTTGGGCTTTCCCGGCAGAGCAAGTGCATTGCTGGCCGACCTTAACCTGCATCTATAAAGCACGCGCCGATGCCACAATCCGTTTATCCGATGTCAGATCCGCTGACGACCTTCATCCGGCTGCACGCGGTGTTATTAGAATGAAGCTGCTGGCCGGGTGAGCACGCGCCGTGTTATCCTCACTAGTGATGAGTGACGGAAGCGCGCGAGAGCACGAAGCGCTTGGGCCAACCGGTCGCCGCCCTGGGATAGCCTGGAGCTAAGCCCGTGGTGTTATTTGGTTGCCCGTCGAATCCTCATCTGGGACAGTGTCTGGCACTGAACCCGCATCGGTAGGTGACCTTCTTGCCCTCGAAGGTGCTCACCCGGTCACGTAACGGCGAAAGGAGTGTAACATGAAAGACCCTCCTGGTTCAAGCCCCTGGCAGCGGTATCTGGCCGTCGACCTACACAAGCACTATCTGGTCATCGGCGGCGTGAATGCCCAGCAAGAGATCGTCCTGGGGGCCCGTCGGTTTGAATTGAAAGACTGGCCTGCCTGGGCGCAGACCCATCTGCGGCCCACCGATAGTTTAGTCGTCGAAGCGACCACGAATACCTGGGACTTCTACGATCACGCGCGGCCGCTGGTCGGTCGCTTGCAAGTCGCGAATGCGGGCAAGATTGCGCTAATCGCGAAAACGCGCGTGAAAACGGATGCGCTGGATGTGTTCAAGTTGGCCCGGCTGTCGGTGGCGAATCTAATTCCCGAAGTCTGGGTGCCACCCCACGAGGTGCGCGAGGTGCGCAACTTGATCGCGCATCGGCGACGCTTGACGCAGATGCATACCCAAATCGTCAATCGCTTGCACAGCCTGCTGCATCGCTATCACTTCGTGCCGCCCGCGGGCGAACTGTTCTGGGACAGTCACCGCGCCTGGTGGGAGGGGTTGGTCGTGTCACCGACCGAACGCTTGCGCATGCGTCAGGACCTGGCAACGCTGGATCATCTCCGGCCACAACTGGCCGAAGTGGATCAGGAATTGGCGCGCCTCAGCCTTGAATCACCCTGGGCGGAGGGCGTGCCGTTCTTGATGCAACTGCCCGGTTTTGGCTTGCTCACCGTCATGACGATTCTGAGCGCGGTCGGCCCCATCACGCGCTTTGAGCACGCCAAGCAGTTGGTGAGCTATGCCGGCCTCGGTGCGAGCGTCCATGACAGTGGCCAAATGCATCGGGGGGGCCGCATCACCAAACAAGGTCGCAAAGACCTGCGGCACGTCCTGATCGAAGCCGCCTGGACCGCCGTGCAGCATCATCCCTACTGGAAACGTGAGTTTGAACGCCTGACCGCACGCATGGCCAAAGGCAAAGCGATGGTGACCGTTGCCCGCAAACTATTGGTCGCCGTCTGGTATGTGTTGACCAAGCGACAAGCCGATCGCCATGCCGACCCGCATATCGTTGGGATGAAGTTCTTTGCCTGGTCGTGGAAGTTGTCACCCGCCCAGCACAGCGGCTTGAGCCGTCGCCAGTTCGTGCGTTACCACTTAATGCAGTTAGGCTTGGGCAATGACTTGACGCACATCCAACGCGGCGGAACAAAACGCCCGCTCGCGCCCGTGGACGAAGTGCGCCAGTTACGACCCGACCTGCGCACCGCCGCTTAAACACGGCCACGCGCCACGACCGGTTGAAACCGATACCCCCGATGAGAAGGTTCATCGGCCGGGCGCTGAGGTGTTGTTAAAGTGCGACGGCCCTTGACAGCCGTAGGCGTTTCGACTATTCTAAAACTACCCCAAAGGGAACGGGAGAGGTCGCTGGCTTCACGCAACGGCTCCTCTCGTTTTCATGTAGCGAGACCCGCGCCTAACACCAATTGCCCCTTGACAACTGCATCTCATCGGTAGGCGGCAAATGCTCGCAAAAAAGAGCACGGCTCTATTGAATTGTTTTGGCGCTTCCATGTTGCTCATGTGACCGACGCCTGGAACGATCTCTCTTCTTGCTCCTTTGATGCCGCGATAAAGAATGTCTGCAATCCTGTGGAAGTCGGGAAGATCTCGTTCGCCAACCAACACGAGTGTGGGTACGTTGAGTTCGGCGAGTCTCCCTTCATCAGGCTTCGGGATTGGCCGATGCGAATCTTGATGGTTCTAATGCCAGCCCGAATAGTCGCCGACCATCTGGGCTAATCGTGCCCGCACATGGGGGTGCTCGCGCGCAGGCGCAAAGAGCGGATGAGCAAGCCAGAGCTCGTTTGCCGCCTTGGGACTTTGTTCGACAGCCGCTGTTTCCATCGATTGCCACAACGCCTGCCACTCATGTGACCATGGGAAGCCATTCAACGCCGAATCAACCAACACCAGTTTGTGAACACGTGGCGCAAAATTAAGCGTAAAGTTCAACGCTATCATTCCTCCCATTGATAGCCCGGTGATGGTGGCGGCGTCGATGTTTAAGAACTCGAGAAGGGTGTTGAGATCGTCGGCATGTGTGTATGTACGGCCATCTGGGAGGGAGGAGTTGCCAAACCCTCTGGCATCGTATCGAAGCACCCGATGGTCTTCTGCCAAGACGCCAAATTGGTCATCCCACATTCGCAAGTCGAGACCGAAACCATGAATGAGCACTATGGCTGTGCCCAAACCGGCTATCTCATAGTAAAGCCTTGCGCCATTGACGTCGCAAAACGCACCTTGTCCTTCTTTGTACATGGTTGTCCTCCCTACTACTGCGAGCCACGTTGGTGTTCACGCGGCCCAACTATTGCTTTGCGGACGTCTGTATAATTCCTTTTCGCTGGAAACAGCCGCCTAACGGCTTGGGCATCACCGAGCGGAGCGAGGCGAAGCCTGTCGGGTGCATGCGCTGGTGGGGCGGCTTTACGGAGGAAAAACTATATACTTGACTGGCACAGAATTCACCAACCAGATTCCACTTTCCGAGCAGTAGAAAGAATACCCATCCGCATACATCGCACCGCTGTTCACCGTAAGAACAACAGGTACGCCATGACGTTTGCCAACTGTTATCGCTGTTTGAATATCGGTTGAAAGATGTACGAACTGACGAGAACCCTGAACCAAACCTTGAGAACGGATGGATTCAAGGAATCTGGTTGCCGTGCCATGATAGAGTTGTGGAGGTGGTTCAAGCGAAATCAGTTCAAGGTCTACGAGGATAGAGTGACCATAGCGGGCACGGATGGTGCGCCCATCCTCACTGATTACAAAACGTTGCTTGTCATTTTCTAAAACAATCTGCTGGATGAGTTGATAGGTGAGTGGAATCTTGGCGCGATTCGCAGCGCTAATCACGTCATCAATCTGCGCCCAGCCATGCTGGTCTAGAGTGAGACCATATTTCTGAGGCTGATGCCGTAAAATCAGACTCAAGAATTTGCTCGCGCGAACAAGTTTTGCGTCCATCTGAAACTGCCATCATCTCAACAAAACGAGTTTCATCTTTGATCATGAACGCGTATTTCTGTAGGCGTTGCCGCCCAACGGTCGGGCGTCAGCCGCGTTGCCACCTTGCCGACTGACACTGGTCAAAAGTAACACTCAACACACGCAGCCGGGCTACGTCGGGTGCAATCGACCCTGGCGCCCGCACCATTCCCTCGCCGAAGAACCTGGTTCCCCCGCGTCGATTTTGGTCAGTTCGCCGGCCACGTTCTTAGGACGCTGTGTTGGGCGGCGATTTAGACCAAAAGCATTGAGTGTGTGTTAGGAATCATCAATATACTCCCGTGAGATTTTCTTTTTCTGTCTTATCCAGACCAATATTACGCTTCAATAAAATCTATCATCCCAACCCCGCGTCTCGTGCGCGGATAATGGCCTGGGCGCGGTCGGCTACTTGCAGTTTGTTGAAAATATTCGATACATGGTTGCGGACGGTTTTGGGGCTGAGCGTGAAGGCGCTGGCGATCTCGGCGTTATTCATGCCCCTGGCAATCATGTCGAGGATCTCACGCTCGCGGTCGGTCAGTTGGGGAAATGGATTCTGTGCCTGCGGCTGAACTTGGTTGAAGAAACTAATCAGCCTCCGCGCAATGGCGGGGCCGAACATCGCTTCGCCGCTCTTGACCGAGTGGATGGCGCGTAAAATTTCGGCTTGATCTGCCCCTTTAAGCAGGTATCCGCGCGCGCCCGCGCGCATGGCCGCGAAAACGGAATCATCATCTTCGAACATTGTCAATACAATGACGCCAATGTGTGGGCTGGATTGATAAATCTGCCGCGTGGCTTCGATGCCGTTCATGTTTGGCATTTGAATGTCCATCAGAATCACATCGGGCTGGAGTTTTGCCGCGGAATGAATCGCCGCCTCGCCGCTCTCTGCTTCGCCAACCACGCTCATATCAGGCACGGAAGATAACAAGGCGCGCAGCCCTTCGCGGAAAGGCGCGTGATCATCCACAATGAGAATGCGGATGGAGTCAGTCATTGTCCACCTCGCAGGGCAGGGAGGTGCGGATATGCACGCCGTTTGACAATTCAATATCGAATGTTCCGCCCAGCTCGGCGGCGCGCTCGCGCATGGATAACATGCCCACGCCGACGCGTTGTTCCTCCGACAATCCCGCGCCGTTGTCTTGGACATCAATCTGCAAACCGCCATCAAACTTCAAGCGGATGTGGCACTCGGTTCCCTGTGAATGTTTGGATGCGTTGGTAATGGCTTCGCAGGCGATGCGATAGGCGGCTACTTCCACCGCAGCGGGCAGTTTGGGGAACTCACCTTCCTGTTCGACGCGCACAACAAATTCGGGGCGAGTGATGTTGGAAGCATATTGTTGGATCGCAGAGAACAGCCCCAGTTCGTCCAGGGCAGGCGGACGCAGATTATAGGCAAGGCGGCGAATGTCGGTGATGGCGGCTTGAGTTTGGGATTTCAACTCGACTAAAAGGGAATCGGCTTGCTCGGGATTTTGCTTGAGTTGATTGCGCGCCGCGTCGAGTTTGAGGGTCAGGCTGGCGAGGCTGGGACCGAGTCCGTCGTGCAGGTCGCGGCGCAGGCGGCGGCGTTCTTCTTCGCGGGCGGTGACGATGCGCTCGCGCGAACGCTGGAGGTCGCGGGTAAGTTGTACGGCATACGCGGCGACGCCAACCTGGCGGGCGATGTTTTGCAGGAGTGTCTTTTCGTCGGCGCTGAAAGAGTCTTCGCCCGCGCGGTGCGAGAGGAGAATCTGCCCGATAGGTTGATTCTGATAATTAAGTGGGAGCCGCTCACAGGTCAGGAGCGAGGCGGGCTTACTTCCAAAATCCGCCGCGAGGGAAAATTCCATCCCTTCTTTCAGCAGGATCGCCACGTAGGGAAGCCGCAGGGCCTGGGCGATGGATTCTGCCAGCGTAGGAAGAATCGCTTCGGGCGCGACGGTCGCTTCGAGACGCTGCCCCAGTTGAGTCAAAACAGAAATTGGATTGTCGCGTTCGCCATAGAACATTCGATTGATGCCGCGTTGCAAACGTTCGCGCAAGGGTTGGAAGATGACGGCGATAATTCCCGTGGCAAGCAATGAGAAAAAGAAATTGTCTGATTCAAATAAATAGTCCAGACCGCCGACAAACAGGATATAGATGCCGATGGTGATGGCGGTGAGCGCGCCGTAAACCAGCGTGCGGTTGATGATGATGTCAATGTCCCACAGGCGATAGCGGAAGATGGCGATGGCGACGGAAGCGGAGAAAAAGAGATAAGTGCCCACGTACACGGGATTAAAAACCAGGAACATGAACGCCAATCGTTCGGGCGTGGGATGCGCGGGCGGAAAGAACACAGAAGCAAGCACCATCGGGATGAATACGATGGCCGTGCTCAAGAGACCGACCACCACCCATTTTGTTTGCTGGCGTTCCACTGCGTTGGATATACGGCGATAGCGGTAGATCGCCGCGTAGACTGCCAACGCGAACCAAATCAAACTTACCACGCCGATGAATTGCGGAAAGAACGTCGCCGCAACAAAGGCGATGGCCAGGGGAACAAAAAACCACGCTGTCCAGCGCGGCACGAAACGTCCGTTTGGAAAAATGAAGGGGATCAAGACGAACAAGACAACCGCAATCGAATACAGCCCGCTTTGCAAGGGCAGTAATGAACCGACCTCTTTGATACCTTCCAGCGAGCCGACCATCAACATCAACGACAACAGCAACGCCAGCCAATCGGACGACTTGCGCCAGAAGATGATGATGCCGATGGCGAATATGGCAATGCGTGGAAACCAAATTCCCACCGTGGCGAGCAGGAACATGGCTTGCGCGCGGATGCCCAACTGCACGCCGAGTTGAACATCTTCCCGACTGATCGCCCACGGACCGCAATCCGCGTTGGGTATAGTGCAGGCAGGCAGGGGCACGCGGAGTTGGTTATAGGTTCCGATGATGAAGATGAGCAAGGAGACAAAAGACAGAATCAGCCACGCGGCGCGGGCAAGGGTCAGCCAGTGACCGTGTAATTGGGTTCCGTAATTCTCAGCGCGGATGTCTGTCATGGTTGAGTTGGGATTATACGCTCGTTTATAGTTCAGCCCAACCGCCAATGGAAGCGGTTGGGCTGGGAGTTGGATGCGGTCAATTGTTACGCGGCTGAGAGTTGGGTCTTGGAGAGAGAGAAGCGGATGAGGATTCCAACCGACCAGGCGACCCAACCGACAAATTGCACGAGTTCTCCGATATTTGCAAGCGATGCTTGACCGATGGCGTTTGCAATTCCAAAGATGATGCAACCAGCGCCAGCCACGTACGCACAGAGGGCGATCCAGCGCGGCATTTGTGAGTTGCCAAAGCCGAGGTAGCCAGCCAGAATGAAGGCCATGCCGTAGATGATGTTCGTAACAACGCCGAGCGGGGTTTCGGGTCCCGTGCCGATGTTCTCAAGGATCAAACCGAGAACGGCCAGCGCCAACATTGCCATACTCAACCCTGCAGATTGCGGGCGATGAAGCACGTACAGCGCGTAGAAAACCACTGCAGAAAAGACGGAAGCAACGATGGAGACCACCATGAACATCCCGCCGCGCCCGCCGTCGACGAAGGCGAACATCGCAAAACTAAACACGACACTGAGGATGGCCGACCATCCCGCGAACTTGAACAAACTGTTGTTGGACATTTTTATTCTCCTTTGGTTTTGATGCTCCCACTATACCGAGAGGAGTGTCCCGTTGTCATGAGGCGGGTGTCCCAATTGGGTCGGGATGTTTTGCGCATTTATCGCGCTAAGCTCCGCTGTCAGTGCCGGTGGTATAAGTCCACAAAATGGCGGTTGAAAAAGTCCACTAAAACGCGATTAGAATGTCTCTCAACTTGCCAGGCAAGAGGAGGGACGGATGATTCGCAAGGAGGACTTTGCCGTGATCACCGCATTGCAACAGCGGGGTGTCTTTCTGAAAGATATTGCACTCGAATTGGGCGTTCACCCGCGCACGGTCCGGCGGGCACTCGATCGGAACGGGGCACTCGAGCGCAGCCGGCCGCCGACGGCGAGCAAGCTCGACCCGCATAAAGCCCAGGTGGACCAGTTGTTGGCGGGCGGGGTCTGGAACGCCAAAGTAATCTTGAGTGAGATTCGGGCGGCAGGTTACGTCGGCAGCTACACGATTCTGCGGGACTACATCCAGCCGAAACGGGCGTTGCGGCCGGGGCGGGCCACCGTGCGCTTCGAAACCGCGCCGGGCGAGCAACTGCAGAGCGACTGGGGAGAAGTCGAGGTGGAGGTGGCGGGGGCACCGACCACGGTGTCGTTCATCGTCAATACCTTAGGCTATTCGCGGCGCTTTCACTTCTGGTGCACCGACAGTCAGGACGCCGAGCACACCTATGAGGGGCTGATTCGCAGTTTTGAATACCTGGGTGGGGTGACGCGCGAAGTGCTCGTCGATAACCAGAAGTGCGCGGTGCTGCTCCCGTCCAACCAGGGTCACCCCCGCTTCAACGAACGCTTTCTGGACCTGGCGGCGTGGTATGGCTTCAATCCCAGGGCCTGTCGGCCGTATCGGGCGCAGACCAAGGGCAAAGACGAGCGGATGGTCGGCTACCTCAAAGGCAACTTCTTTGTGCGGTATCAGACCTTCGAGAGTTGGGCGCACCTGAACCAACTGGCCGAGCAGTGGTTGGCCGAGGAAGCTGATCCGCGGATGCACGGCACGCTCAAGGAAGTGGTAACCGAGCGCTTTGAGCGCGAGCGACCCGCCCTGCAGCCGCTGCCCGCGCATCGCTATGACACCGCCCCCGATACGAACAAACCTCGTACCACGACCCAATATGATGCGCTTGGTCGCACAGTGCGCGTGACCAATCCCGATGGTACGGACAACACTTCAATCTATGGTGTGGACTACGCCGCCCAAATCAACGGCAACGGACATTATCACGTCAACACCACTGATGCTTTCGGTCGGCTGAAGCAGGTCGACGAAACCCCAACTCTATTAGAAGAGCGATTCGACACGTTGAACACGGCGAACTGGGCCTTTAGCTGTCAGGGTGCCACAGCCGGCTGTCAGACCGTAGACAGTGGCACACTCCGGAATATCGGGACCGGCAGCGACTATAGCGCCAACTTTTATCGGAGTCTCTACAATCTGTCCGGTAGCCTCCAGGGTCAGGGCATCAAAGTCGAATTCAAGGTAGATAACACCGATACGATTGCCCATTTCATGTTGGAGGCTGGCTCGACTCAATATCGCCGTTTTGGCGTGGTGGCCAGTGGCAACAAGATTTACGTGCAGTATAATTCAGATGGTGTCAACTGGGTCTATCCTGCGGATCTAATCAACCCGGTAGAACTTAACGTCTGGTATGTGCTGACGTTGAAGATTATTCAGATTAACCAAAGTTGCTTGACACGCAGACCGGCGGCGTGAAAGAAAC